>NZ_LPMU01000023.1:0-864799 GCF_001534535.1 Burkholderia sp. MSMB1459WGS | reverse complement strand
ACCGCCCGGTGCGGACCCGCATGCCGGGTGGTGTGGGAGGGGATCGGTCAGACTCTCTGACCGCCCCTATCCCGATCTGCGGAACGCGGTGGCGGCAACCCCGATCGTCCGGATACAAAAAAGCGAGGCCGGTGCCTCGCTTTTTTCGTGCTGCGCCCGTGTGGCGCGGCGCTGGTCGCCGATGGCTCAACGCGTGTATTCGCCGTTGGCTTCCGGCTGGAACACGATCGCGGCAACCTTCATGAGCTTTTCGGCGCCGCTCGGCTGCATCACCTTGACCATCTGGCCGCGTTGCGTGCCCAGCAGCGCCATGCCGACGGGCGAGAAGACGTTCAGGCGGCCGAGTTCGAGGTTGGCGGCGTCCGGATAAACGATCGTCCAGGTGGCCTGTTCCTGGGTTGCTTCGTCGAGCAGCGTGATTTGCGAGTTCATCGTGACGACGTTCGCCTTGATGGCGTCGGGCTGGACGATATCGGCGCGCTCCAGCAGTGTGTCGAGCATCGCCTGAAAGCGCGGATTGTGCTCGGCATGCTTTTCGAGGCGAGCGACGTCGAGTTCGGTCAACTGGTAAAGGCGTTGTTTCATGGTGGTTCTCCAAATGATCGGCAGAGGGCAGGCGTGGCGTGCCTATGAGGATCGCCCGGAGCCTGTCTAACCTGGCTCCGGGTGGAGACCGAGCGGTCAGATCAGGCGCCGGGCAGGGGCGAGCGGTGCCTGGGCCGTGCGTCGAACGAGGGAATGCGCCGGCTGGCCGGCGCGCACGCGCACGCCGGCCAAGCCGGACGGCGAAACCAAAAGGGGCGTGAGCGCGTACATGGTGGATGGAATATCGACTGGCGAAGGAAACCTTACGATTCTACAACACAACCTTCCGGACATGTGATCCGGCTGTCGGCCTTTCGTCAGCGATTGTTGTGTAGATGAAGCAAGTTGCAACGACCCTGTTCGGAAACAGTGGGCGATTTTTTCCAGAAATGCAACGCTGTATGTTCAAACTAAGGGTTTCCCCTTGGAAGCGCGCGCACTACACTGAATTCAATCGCTTCAGACAGTCCTGCCGAGGCGACACCAAAAGAGAACATATTCCGGAGGTAAATCATGAAGTCGATCATCTACGCAGCCATCGCCGCATCCGTCCTTGCCGCTCCGATTGCATCGTTCGCGCAGTCCGAACAGGGGTTGACCCGCGCTGAGGTCAAGGCCGAACTCGTGCAACTCGAGCAGAACGGCTACAAGCCGCTGGCGAGCGATTCGCAATATCCGAGCGACATCCAGGCGGCCGAGCAACGGGTTCAGCCGAATCAGCCGATGCTCGCGCACGCCGACACGAGCGGTTACGGTGCCGTGGCAACGGGGGCCGCGCAAGCCGGCCGCCGCGTGACGCGTGAAGCGCCGAATCCCGTGAATTCGGTCTACTTCGGTAACTGATCGAGCATCCCGCGGGTCTGCCCGGGCGCACCGCCGAATTGACGAGACGAGCGCCAGTCGCGCGCGTCGTTCGCCCGCAGAAGCAGAACCTCCGTCGCCGCACGTCGGCGGCTTTCCGCCCAGACGCTGACGCGTTTGGGCCTTTTTTGCTGGGGCGGATCAGGCGGAGGTGACGGTGGGTGTGCCGTGGATATAGTGTTCGAGCTGGCTGATCGTGAACTGCTGATCGGCAATCACGCTCTTCACGAGGTCGCCGATCGAGATGAGGCCGACCAGCTTGCCGCCGTCGAGCACGGGCAGGTGGCGCATCCGGTGCTGAGTCATCAGCGCCATGCACTCGTCGGTGGATTGCGACGGTTCGACGTAGCGCACCTTCGCCGTCATGATTTCCTCGACGCGGGTGGCTTTCGACGAGCGGTCCTGCAGGACGACCTTGCGCGCGTAGTCGCGCTCGGTGACGATGCCCGCGATGTCGTCGCCGTCCACGACGAGCAGCGCGCCGATACCCTTTTCCGCCATCAGCTTGATGGCGTCGTAGACGAGATCGCTCTTCGTGACGGTGTAGATGGTACGGCCCGAATCCGGCTTGGCCTTGAGAATCTGCGCGACAGTCGTGCTCATTCGCTTTCTCCGTGTGCAGGTCGATGCAGGGCAGGCGGGGCGTGATGCGCGTCACCCGATGAGCCCAGTATAGCCGGGCGGGCGGCGGCAGTCGCGTGACGTTTCCAGATTAGCGGTAAACTCCCGTCACGCACCATCCACACAACTCCTACATTCCCGAACGTTTCAATTGAATTCATGATGTCTTCGCGTCCCCAATCGCCCGCGCCGGGCAATGGCCAGGCCGACGAGTGCGTGACGCTCGTCGCCACGGCGTCGCTGCCTACGCGCTACGGTACGTTTACGTCGTACGCATTTCGCGTATCGGGCAGCGATGCCGAACATCTCGCGCTCGTGATGGGCGACGTGACCGGCGAGCAGTCCGTGCTGACGCGGCTGCATTCCGAATGCCTGACCGGTGACGTGTTCGGTTCGTACCGCTGCGATTGCGGCGAGCAACTCGATCTCGCGTTGCGTTACATCGCGGCCGAAGACCGCGGCGTGCTGCTGTATCTGCGCGGCCATGAAGGCCGCGGCATCGGCCTGAGCAACAAGATCCGCGCCTACGCGCTGCAGGAGCAGGGGCGCGATACCGTCGAGGCGAACCTCGATCTTGGCCTGCCCGACGACGCCCGCGAATACGACTCGGCCGCTGCGATCCTGCGCATCCTCGGCGTGACGTCGGTGCGGTTGATGAGCAACAATCCGAAGAAGTTCGATACGCTCGTGAAGCACGGTATTCCCGTCTGCGAGCGCGTGGCGCTCGCGGTGCCCGTGCGCGAGGAAAACGAGCGTTATATCCGCACGAAGCAGGCGAAGTTCGGACACTACTTCGAAGAAAACGAGTGATGGAAATTCGGGAGTCTTCGGGACGGTTGTCTGGCAAGCGATTTGTCCCGGAGAGGCTGTCTGGTGATGGGTTTTGATCGAAAGTCGGGTTGGTCGCAAATCGTATCGATACTTCCGAACATCGGGAAGCTTGGCATTCTGGCGTAGCTTTTTCATAAAGCTACGCCACTTTCCGATGAGATTTGCGCGCGCACTGCAAGCAAGCTGACCTCGGGTCAGCACTTGGCCTTTGGCGGCTTTCCCGGGCTACGCCTGAAGACAACCGGAAGTCGTCTTTCGTGGTGCGAACATGCTGTGATCCTCTCGTCTCACGATCGCGCTGAACCAATAAAAAGGTTTTGTGATTTGGGCCTCTCTCCGGGGGCTCGTTGACGATCAGCCTCGTCTCGCTTGATGCTCTCCTGCCGATTGCCCCGGACCGGTGTCCGCATTGCTGCCTTTCCCCGACTACATCTCCTGCTGTCGGCCGAGGCCCTGAAATACTCGCCGATTGCTGGAGCACCGACGTCGTCCATTGCGGCGCAGCGCTTGCCTGCTCATTTCGCGCGACACGATTAACGCGATTGGACAATGGTCAACGTCGTTGTCAACGTTCCGATACCAATGGAATGTCGGGTTCCCATGCGACGAAGGGCACGGTCGTGCATTCGTCGGTTTTGCGGGCGATTACGTCGCGCACGCGCGCTCCTATGCCGGCAGGAGACCTGCCGCCCGGTAAGTCTCTATCAAAGTGTCGTATAGCGCGATATCCGAACGGCTTCTGGCAATGAGCTGAGCGCCGGCAACGGCGGCGAAGATGGCGCGAGCCCGTTGTTCGCACGCTTCGGCGCTACCCACTGCCGCCGCGGACAGAACTTTATTCAGCCACGCGACATTGACATCGGCAAACGTCTGAACCTCTTTCATCACCGCCGCGGGCAGGTCGTCGCTTTCGGCGGCCATGAAACTGCAGAGGCACATGCGGTTACCGTTCTCGAGCGCCTTGCGGAACGTGTCGGGATACTGGCGGAGACACTGGAGTGGATCCGAGGATTCGGCCAGCAGTGCTTCCAGCGTCGCGGCCGAATCCTCCCAGTAGCGCCTCGCGACCGCCGCGCCGAGTTCGGCCTTGCTCGGGAAGTGGTGGTAGACGCTGGCAGCCTTGATGCCGACGACGTCCGCGAGATCGCGAAAATTCAGCCCGCCGTAGCCATGCGCCTGCGCGACCCTTGTGGCGGCCGCCAGGATGTTCTCCTTGGAGTTTGAGCCTGTCTCGTTCTTCACTGCTACGGCCTCGCAATTCAAAAAATGAGCGTTGACGGAGACGATTATACCTTCTACAGTAAACCTACCATGTGGCAGGTAGGGGGGGCGTAACACCGCATGTTCCGACACCATCTATTCCGACGCAACGCACTGTAGAGGCTTAACGATGAGTTCCGAGATACTCGACTTCGATGTACCCAAACTTCCCTTGATGAAGATCTACGATTTTCCGACGGGACCCTATCCGACACGCGTGCGCATCGCCTTGGCCGAGAAGAACCTTCGATCGCGTGTCGAGTTTGCGATGGTCGACCTTTATAAAGGGGAGCACAAAAGGCCGGAATTCATTGCGCAGAAGAACTACTCGGGCACGCTGCCGGTGCTCGAACTCGACGACGGGACGCTCATTGCCGAGTGCACGGCCATTACCCAATACCTGGACGCGCTCGATGGTACGCCCACGCTCACCGGCAGGACACCGCTCGAACAGGGCTTGATCCACATGATGAGCAAGCGCGCCGAGCTGGAGCTGCTCGACGCCATCAGCGTGTATTTCCACCACGGCACGCCGGGGCTGGGGCCGGACGTCGAAACCTATCAGAATGCCGAGTGGGGATTCCGTCAACGCGACAAAGCCCTGAGGGGCATGCGCTACTTCGACGAGGTTTTGAAAAGACAGCAGTTTGTCGCCGGGGAAGCCTTCTCGATGGCCGACATCACGGTGATCGGCGGTTTGGTCTTTGCGTCGATCGTGAAGCTGGCGGTGCCTGCTGAATACGTGGCACTTCATGCGTGGTACGCGAGGATGAAGGAGCGCCCCAGCGTAAGAAACCAGCCGGCATTCTCGGCGTTGAGCGGGGTATCCGATTGATGTTTGTGGACGACGGTTTTCGCGTTTGAGCCGGGGTGTGCCGTGCTGCGGTTTCGTTTACCCACCAGATTGCTGCGTCCCAGCGCGGAAGCTTCATTCGATATGCACTGCAAGGAAAATCACTCTGCCGTGGGCGCACCCCCGCGTCGCAGCGGCGACTCGTCTGCAAAGCATTCGAATTCTTGTGTTCCGCCGCGCCTGCCGTACGACGCGCGGATAGGCGCATGCCGGTAGGGAGGTGACGAATGGACAAGCCCGATCTTCGTCGGCCGGTTGCCGGACCGTATCGTCAGTCGCGATGGGTGGCCGGACTGGAGACCGCTTTAGGATGGCTGGCAAAGGGGACGTTGGCACTGGCCGGGCTGGCGGTGGTCGCATTGGCGGCGCTGACGGGCGACGTCGGCGCCCTGACGGACCTGCCGTCGACCAGGAAGGGCTGGTTGTACCTGCTGCTAATAATAGTTGTGGCGGTCGCGCTGATATTTGCGGTGCATCACTACTGGCTGCGCCCGGCCGGCTAGCCGGAACGGAAAACGATGTGGCCCCGCAATCCGCGCAGGCAATAAAAAAGCCCGCTGCTTGAGCGGGCTGAATCCATGTTTGGAGACATGGAGGAGACAGACGTAAATTTAAGGGAAAACCCGAACGTTTGCAAGCCCTCGTTGTATCCGCACAACTTGCCGCCGAGCGGCATGGCCTCATTCACATGCCGGCGGCCCGTGCGTGCGCCGCGAACCCGCCGAACCGCTCTTGCGCGACGGGCAGCGCGTATTTGCTGCGCATCTCCGTCTCGATCCATGCACACGCCTCGCGCGCGCAGTCGGTCAACGCGAGCCGCGTCGCATGCCCGTCGATGTCGTACACGAAACGCACGCCGACCTCGTCATCGTCAACCTGTCGTTCGAGCTGATTGAGTTGCAGTTGCGGCCCGTGCTGTTGCGACAGCGCGCGCAATTCGTCGAAGTGATATTCGAGCCAGTCCGCGAAGAACAGTGCGTCGCTGTGGCACGGCAGGCGGAAAGCCGCGCTGCGCGACGGGCGCGCAGCGGTTTCGCCGGCCGGCGCATGCGGTTCGCGGTCGATCGCGATGGGCGGATCGACCGGCGCGAGCGGATGCCGAATTCGCCGGTACGGTTCGCGGTCGCGCAACGCGTGCCACAGCAATTCGTCGCCGGCGGCGCCGGACGGTTGCATCGTCAGGTCGTGCCGACCGTCGCCGGTCGCGACGATGTCGCGGATCACGAGGCGCAGCGAGCACAGCGGCTCGTCCGCGACCAGCAGGGTGGCCGGGCGCGGCAGCCCGCACACGAGCGGCGCGGCGCCGGCGGCACGAAACACGAGCCCGCGGCGATCGAGCCGCACGAGCGGCAATGGCCTGGGAAACGACGGGTAGGCGACCGCGATGCGGGCGCCGCCGGCACTCGTCAATCCGGGCATCATCGCGCGAAAGACCTGGGACTGGTCCACGTTGGTTCTCCTTCGTTACGATGCCGCCCGGACGGAAACGCGTGTTCCGGCTCAGGCGGCGATAGCTTGCCGGGCGGCCTGCCCCGGCTCGATTCCTAGCGCGGCAAACGTTTGCGGATCGATGTCGATCCAGCACGCGACCACCAGACGTCCGTCCACCTGCTTCGGCGGGCCTGCACGGTGCGCGTGTATGCCGATCCGGCGGAACAACCGTTCCATGCTCGCGAACGTCACGCCGATCAGCTGTCGCGCGCCGAGCTGCGCCGCGCATTCGACGACGGCGGCGAGCATCGGGCGCACGGCCCATTCGGCATTGCCCGGGCCGCCTTCGGCGTCGGTCGCCGCGAATCGGGACAACTCCCAGACGGCGGCCGATTGCGGCAGCGGCATGTCCTCGGCGACCAGATCGGCGAACAGCGACTTCAGCAGATACGGGCGCGTCGTCGGCAGCAGGCGCGCGCATCCGCACATGTCGCCGTCGGCGTTTCGCGCGAACACGTAGACGGTATCGTCGCGATCGAACTGGTCACGCTCGAAACTTTCGTTCGCCGACGGGAGCGCCCAACCGAGCTGCTCGACGAACACGCGGCGCCGATAGCGCCCGAGATCCGCCGCGAGTTCGTATGGCAACCGCCCTTCCTCGTGAACGAAGGTCTGCATGGATGTCCTCGGATCTGTGCTTTTGTATGCATCCATTACAGCGCGTGGCACGAGGAGCCTGTAACTGGTAACTCTTACAGGGTGACGGCGTAAAGACGCCATTTGCGCGGTGGTAACGGTTTCTTGATCGACGGGATTGAAAACCGGGCAGCTTTTGCTTATAAAGAGCGCCAGTCTCGCAAAATCGTCAGAGGAATGTGCGGCCGGTTGTCACTGGAGCGTGGGACCGGCATGATAGGCGTCGTTGTGCCCGAGCAGGGCCGACGCGACCGCGGCAGGCCAGTCGATGGCGGCGAGCCGTGCGGCGAGCGCGGCTGCCGTGCGGAACATGCCGATGTCGGCGCCTTTGGCGTCGGTGGCCATCACGTTGCTGCGGACATCGCCGCCCGCGATCACGAACGTGCCCGTCGCGCGTTCGAGGTACCAGTCCCAGCCGACCGTCACGTACGCGACGCCGGCACCGGCGGCGCGATGCCATTCGGTATAACCGGCGAGGCGGGCATCGATCGCGTTGTCGCGCAGTTCGGCCAGCAGCGAGGGGTCGAGGCCGCTCGCGACATGGTGGAGCACAAGCGCGGCCAGTGCGCCTTCTGACAGGCGTACGTAGCCGTCCGGGGACGGGCCGGGGACAGGATGCAGCAAGGGTGAAGTCATGCGCGGAATGTATCAGCCTCGAACGGGTGCTGGAACCTGACAAGTATGACAGCGTGACGTTGTCGGAGAAAGAATGGAACTGCGCTGGCAGGATGCCTACCAACAATTCAGCGCCGCGGAAGACGAGCAGCAGCTCTTCCAGCGGATCGCCGCCTATTCCAAGCGGCTGGGATTCGAATACTGCTGTTACGGCATTCGCGTACCGCTGCCTGTTTCGAAGCCGGCGGTCGCCATCTTCAATACCTATCCGGACGGCTGGATGGCGCACTATCAGGCGCAGAACTATATCGAGATCGACTCGACGGTTCGCGATGGTGCGCTCAGCACCAACATGATCGTCTGGCCCGACGTCGACAACATCGAGCCCTGCCCGCTGTGGCAGGACGCGCGCGATTTCGGGCTGTCGGTGGGCGTCGCGCAATCGAGCTGGGCGGCGCGCGGCGCGTTCGGCCTGCTGAGCATCGCCCGTCATGCCGACCGGCTGACGCCGGCCGAGATCAACATGCTGACGCTGCAGACGAACTGGCTCGCGAACCTGTCGCATTCGCTGATGAGCCGCTTCATGGTGCCGAAGTTGTCGCCCGCGGCGGGCGTCACGCTGACCGCGCGCGAGCGCGAGGTACTGTGCTGGACGGCCGAGGGCAAGACTGCGTGCGAAATCGGCCAGATCCTCAGCATCTCGGAGCGGACGGTCAACTTCCACGTGAACAACATCCTCGAGAAGCTCGGCGCGACCAACAAGGTCCAGGCGGTCGTCAAGGCGATCTCGGCCGGGCTCATCGAAGCGCCCTGACGCGACGGCGGCGCCGGATGCGGCGGCCGCCGCGCGGCTCATTCCATCATCGGCTCCGCTTCCTTCGCGGTCCAGCTCACGCTGGAAATGCTTTTCTCCATGCTCATCCGGCTCGCGATCTGCTCGAGCTTCTGCTGATCCTTCGGATGCAGCTTCAGCGTCGCGGTCACCTTCAGCCGGTCCGGCTGCTCGGGCACGTCCTCGCTCGTGAGGCTCTGGAACGACAGCGGCTTCGCATACATCGCGTTCGACAGCAGCGTGCGGATGTGCACTTCGTCGGCGGCGAGGCAAATCACGGTGATCTGGTATTCGCGCACGAGGTCGGCATTCGAGACGGGCGTCGCGTTGATGGCCTGGCTGACGCCGCGCAGCACCGTATTGGTGAGCAGCACGACGCCCGTGCCGGCGAGCGCGGGCGCGTAGTGACCGGAGCCGGACAGCACGCCGACGGCAGCCGAGCACCACAGCGTCGCGGCCGTGTTGATACCCTGGATCGAACCCTTGTCGCGCATGATCACGCCGCCGCCGAGAAAGCCGACGCCCGACACGACGTATGCGGCGATCTGCGTGACGCCCGCGACGCCGTTGCCGGTCAGCACGCCGAGCGTGACGAACAGGCACGCGCCGCTCGCGACGAGCGTGATGGTGCGCAGGCCGGCCGTGCGCTGGCGCATCTGGCGCTCGAGGCCGATGGCGACGCCGCAGGCGAACGCGGTGAAAAGACGGAGTGCGAAATCGAAAGTCATGGTTGTCCTGCCGTGCGAGAAGCGCATGCCGGCTGGCGTCGCCGCGACGCAAGGCCGAAGGCGACGCGGCGATAGCCGTCATCGCGCGGTACTGTACCGCGCGAATGCGTCGTTCAATGTGAAACGGATGGCGTGCGGCTCGCGGAACGCGAGCCGAGGCAGGAGAACTGCGGCGGACAGGCGTTCAGGCGGCAAGCGGCGCACGCAACGGAGTGCTGCAACTGTCCACGATGGTTCCTGAAGGAAGAATGGGCGGCATTCTAGTGGGCGGGGCGCGCCCGCGTCAACCGCCTGGCGGCGCTACTGCGCCGAGCCGATCGTGCCCGTCGCGAGCGCGAGCGCGGCGGCGGCCGATAATGCGCCGGCATAGCTGTCGACCTCCGCGTTGCGCGCGGCGAGCAACTGGCTTTGCGCGATCGTCGCGTCGGTGACCGAGCCGACGCCGTTCCGGTACGCGGTCAGCGCCGCGTCGTAGCTCGTTTGCGCGGCATCGACGAGCGCCTTCGCGGCGTCGTGCGACGCCAGGCTCGTCTGTACCGCGTTCTGCGCGGCGACGACCTGGCGCACCGCTTCCTCCTTGGTCCGCGTGAGGCGCGCGGACGCGCTTTCCGCGTCGTTGCGCGCCTGCATCAGCACGGCCGAGCGCAGACCACCGTCGTACAGCGGGATCGTCACGCCGAGGAATACGCCGCCGCCGTAGCGGCTGCCGTTCAGGTTGACGGTCGGCGCCTGGTCGCCGATCGCGGGCAGCGCGGAGATGGACGTGCCGCCGCTCGCATACGACGTCGACGCGGACAGGAAGATCTTCGGCATGAATGCGGCTTGCGCGGCCTTGATCTTCGCGCGATTGGCCTTTTCGACCGCGAACGCACCCTGCAGATCGGGACGGCGCGCGATCGCGTCCGACACGATCGCGTCGACCGACGAACCGAGCGCGGGCGGCAGCGGCCGCTTCGGCAGCGCGGCGATCGTCGGCTTCGACAGCGGCGAGATGCCGAGCGCGGAGACGAGGGCGAGGTAGCCGTCGCTTTCGGCACCGTTCGCCTGCACGAGCGCGAGGTTCGCCTGCGCGCGGTTCTGCGTCGCCTGCGCGAGCTCGACGACCGTCCCGACGCCGTGCTGGAGCCGCGCGCGGGACGCCGCGAGAATCGCATCCGCGTTCGCGAGGCCCTGCCGTGCGCTGAGCGCGCGCGAGCGTGCGGCTTCGTAGCGGTAGTAGGAGACCGTCACGTCGTGGATGACCTGCTGGTGCACGGCCGTGAACGCGACGTTCGACGCGATCGACGCCTGTTCGGCCGCTTCGACGCGCGCCGCGCGGCCGCCGAAATCGAACAGCAGCCATTGCAGCGACAGCGCCGATATCGTGCCGTGCACGGTGGTGTTGCTGGACGAATCGCCGAGGATCGTCGACGTCGAGCCGTGGTTCGCCTGGTACGCGCCCATTGCCGTCGCCGACAGGCGCGGCAGATACGCGGACTTGGCGAGGCCGACCGCGAGCGCCGCGTTGCGCGCGTCGTTCCATGCGATGCGAGTCAGCGGGTTCGAGGATTCCGCGAGATCGATCAGTTCGGGCAGCGTGTACGCATGCGCGGCATCGAGCGCGGCCGGAGCCGGAACCGACGCGAGCGCCGGCGATGCAGGCAGCGTGTAGTCGTGTGCACCTTGCGCGGAAGCGCGCGGCGGCGCGGCCACGATGTCGCCCGCAGCCGACGTTTGCGGCTGCCACGGGCGGTCGGATGCCTCCGGCGCCAGATCGATCGACGACGTCGCGCAGCCGGCCAGCGCGACCGCGGTCGCGAGCGCGGCGGCGGCGATCGAGGCGGCCGGCGGTTCAGGTAGACGCATGAGGGGCAGGCTCCTTCGGTGTGGCTTGACGGGCGGCGTCGGCGACATGGGCAAGCCGCGTGTCGATCAGGTTCAGCAGCGCGTCGCGCGCGGGGTCGGTGGGGGCGGCGCCCGGCGGCGGCGGGGCATCCGTGCGGGGCGCGGTTTCGTCGTCGCCCGGCGCAGTCACGCGCGCGAGTTGCGCGCCGATCGCCGCATCGCCGGGTTTGCGTTCGGCGAGTAGGAACAGCGGGCCTTCGATCGCACCGAGTTCCGCGAGCGCGCGCCGCCGCGCGGCGAGCCACGTCGCGGCCGGCCGCACCCACGACGGTTCGTAATGGATCAGGCCGAGCTCCTGCGAGATCGCGCCATGGCGGGCGAACGCTTCGGCGGCCAGCGCGCGCCGTTCGGCCGGCTGCGCGATCTGCGCAACGCGCCGCCACTGGTCGAGCAGTGCCGCGAGCGCCGTGTCGATCTGTTTGCCGATGCTGACCGGCCAGATGCGTGTGAACACGAGATACACGACGACGTTGCCGAGCAGGATGCCGATCGTGCGATCGCGCGCGAGCGTCAGGTCGAAGCCGGGCCCCGCGCCCTGGATGACGCACAGGAAGAATGCGAACGCGACCTGGAAGCCTGCGTACGCGATGCGCGGCGATCCGAACGCGACCCACGCGGACAGCCACGCGCCGGCGAAGACGAGCGCCATCAGTTCGCCGATCGACGATAGCGACGGGACGACGAACACGAGCGCGGCGGTGCCGATCAGCGCGCCGACGATGCAGCCGGCGATGCGCAGCGTGAGCTTCTCGACCGTTTCGGCCGTCGAGCCGAGCGACACCATGTAGCAGGTGATGAAGCAGGTATGGATGCCGGACCAGTCGAGCTGCGAGTACAGCAGGTAGCAGAACATGGCGGCTGCCGTCGTCTTCAGCGCATAGCGGATGTGGTCGGGATTGGTACGCGCGTCGGGCACGAAGAAGCCGCCGCGCGGGGCGGGTGGTGCGGTGGCTTCCGCCGGTTCGTCGGCGGTGTCGGTCGCTGTGGCCGGTGCGTCGATGGCGGGCGGTTGCGCGAATTGCGCGATCGCGGCGTGCAGGTCCGTCGCGACGACGCGTGCGAGCGGCGGCAGTGCATCGGCGGCCGGCAGCGCGAGCGTCACGTCGACCGGATAGCCGCCCTGTTCGAGGATCGCGGCCATCTCGTCGAGCGTCGCCGCGATCGGCGCCGCGAATGCGTCGGGCAGTCGCGCCTCCGGTTCGCGATCGGCAAGCGCGACCGCGACGAGCAGCGCGGTGCTCGACGCGACGGCCTGCCGCAACGCGACGACATCGGCGCCCGACGACGAGCCTTCGAGCTTCGACAGCTTGAGCCACGTGAGCAACTGTTTGTCGCCTTCGCGCAGGCTTGCGTCGAACGCGGCGCGCGCGTCGTCGTCGTCGCGCAGCCGCCGCGCGGCGAGCCGCAGCCGCTTCGCGAGCTGCGCATGCGCGAGCGTGCGCGGCGACGGTGCGATCAGCAGGTTGACGACGATCGCCGCGCCGACCGGGATCGCGACCATCAGCCATGCATAGAGCAGCGCGCGCGTTGCCGCTTCGCCGACCGGCGCGAGGCCGAGCTGATCGAGCCCGAAGCCGACGATCATCGCGAGGATCGCGCCGACCGGGCGCAGCTTGCTGGCGGACGTCAGGTAGAGCAGGCCGACCGACAACACGGCCATGCACGCGACGCGCAGCACCGAATACTCGATGCTGAAGATCGCGACGCCGATCACGAGCGCGATCACGAGCGTGACGAGCAACAGCATCGCGACCGCGAGCACGGCGCTCGTCACGCGATCGGCGCGGTTCAGGAAGAACACGACATACGCGGAAATCGCGGCTTCGGGCGTGCCGTATCCGCTCGTCACGAGCACCACGAGCGCACAGATCAGCGCGACGCGCACGGCCATGGCCGCGCGCCCCGGAAACGGCGCGAGCAGCCGCAGGACTTCGCGCGGGCCCGGCGAGCGGACGTCAGCGGCAGGCCGAGCCATGCCGGACCTCGACGATCGCGCTCGCGCCGACACGCACGAGCTTGCCGTCGGGTTCGTCGAGCTTCACGCGCACGGGGAAGCGCTGCGCGACGTGCACCCAGTTCACCGAGCGCTGCACGATCGGCAGCGAGCGCGGCAGGTTGATGCGGTCGCTGTCCGCGATGCCGGCGCCGATGCCGACGACCTTGCCCGTCATCGGGCGGTCGCGGTCGATCATCGAATAGACGGTCGCGCAGTCGCCGACCGCGATGCGATTGAGCGACGTCTCGCGGAAATTGCCGACGGCGAACCATTCGCTCGCGTCGATCAGCGTGAAGATCGACTGGTTCGGCGCGAGGGTCTCGCCGGGGAGCACGCTCAGGCCCGTCACGAGCCCGTCGTGCGGCGCGCGCACGACCGTATCGTCGAGCGCATGCTGCGCGCGGGCCAGCGCGGCTTCGCGCGCATGCAGCGTCGCGATCGCGTCGGCATCGTCGCCGATCGTCTGCGCGGACGCGCGCTGCTGCTCCTGCGCCTGCGCGAGCGACACGGACGCGTCGCGCTGGCGCACCTTCGCCTGATCGAACTGCTGCGCGCTGACGTAGCCCTGCGCGGCGAGCGGTGCCAGCCGGTTCACGTCGCGGGTCGCGAGATCGTAGTTCTGCGTCGCGCGCTTGACTTGCTCGGCGGCGACGGACGCGTTCGAGCGCTCGCCGATCAGCGAGCGGCGGCGCGTGTCGAGCGATGCGCGCGCGAGCTCGAGATCGGCCTGCGCCTGCGCGACGCTCAGCCGGTACGGCACGGGATCGATCACGTACAGCAGGTCGCCTTTGGCGACGCGCTGGTTTTCATGCACCGCGAGCTGCACGATACGGCCGCCGACCGGCGACGCGACGTGCACGACGTCCGCGTCGATCGACGCGTCGTCGGTGGACGGGTAGGCCGTCGTGCGGTGGTACGCGTACGCGAGCGCCGCGATGCCGAGCGCGACGATCGCGAGCGCGATCACGCGACCTTTGACGGAGGGGCGGGCGATGCCGGCGGCCTTCATGCGAACGGCCCCGTGCCGGTGAGCCAGACGATCACGGCGACCACGAGCCCGATCGCGGTGCAGACGGCAAGCTGGTAGGGCACCGTCGCGGCCCAGCCGGTCGCGACGAACACGCGGTGCGCGACGATCGCGCCGACGATGCCGACGATCGCACTGACGAGCCACAGCGGGAAGTACGCGCCGAACAGCACGTAGGACGGCGCACCGCGCGAGGCGCAGCCCGCGAGCGGCAGGGCGGGCGCCAGGACGGCGGCGACGCGCAGGGGCGCGCGCGGCGTTGTTTTTCTCATGATGTGACGAGCTCGACGTTGAGGGTGGATGCCGGGCGCGGCGCAATGCGGATCGTCGCCGCGACGACGATTCCGGGATACGGAGCCGATCATAAATCAGCGCGATACGGATCGCCAGCGATCCGGCACGCGTTCACGGCATGGAGCGAGGCTGGCCGTGGCCGCGCCGTCGGTCATGCCGGACGGTCCGGCAGTGCGGGTCGGCAGCGGTGGCCGGACCGCCGCGATTCTGCCAGCAGCCGCTCGCGTAGGGTTGCTAACGGACTGTAAAGGATCGTCAGACGAAAATCGCGCAGCGGAATTTGCCGTGTGGGCGCAGCGGAATCGGCACGCAAATCGCCGATTGCTGCTCGAACCGTGCGAATCCGGTTGGTTCGGCTGACCACGCGCATCCTCGACGAGCAGGCCGACGAGATCGCGTGCGAAGCGCGGCAGCACATCGGGATCGGCGACGCGGATCTGCAACCGGCGCTCGCCCGGTCGCCTTCGAGCGCGACGAGGTGCAGCGCCATCGTCTTCGCATGACGACGCGCGGTGCCTGCGGGCAGTACGCCGACGTTCTCGACGATCATCCTGCAGGCCGTCTCGAAGTTGCTGACCTGGATGCGCCCACGCAGCATGCGCTGCATGTCGGCGGCCGCGCGTTTCGGGAAGGCGCGGATCGCGCTCGCGTCGTGCAGGCCGATGGCGTCGCGGTCGAGCGTCGCGACGAACGTCGTCGATGTATGGCCGCGACGCCGGGTGGATGGCCGATCATCGCGCGAAGCCGCACGGCGCGGCACCGCCGGCCGCGGCCCGTCGTCGCGGCGGGGATCTGTGTACCATCGTGCGTATGGTGCGACACGCGGCACCGGGCATCACGGCCCGTGCGACGCGCGTCGCGGAAGCGGTAGTGCAACGAAGGCGAACGTTCCATGCGAAGTTTCTTTGTCCGGTTCATTGCAATCGGCGTGCTGTTCCATCTGTATGTCGGGATGCGGATCATTCCCGATGCATTCGTGTCGCCGCTCGCGCGCACGATCGCCGCGCTCGTGCTGGCGAGTTTCGTCGTGTTGATTCCGGTCGGCATGTTCTCGCGCCGCTTCGACGAAGGGTGGGCGGCGACGCTGGTCGGCTGGGCCGGCGCACTTGCGATGGGCTTCTTCTCGTCGCTGCTGGTACTGACGTTCCTGCGCGAAATCGTGCTGCTCGGCGTATTCGCGTGGCGGCATCTCGGGCATGACGGCGCGTGGAGCGGCGCCGCGCCCGACACGGCGCTCGGCGTGCTGGCGGCCGCGGTGCTCGTGACCGCGATCGGGTTCGTCGGCGCGCGCCGCACGGCGGCTGTCAAGCGCGTGTCGATTCCGGTCGCGGGGCTCCCGGCCGCGCTCGACGGGCTGACGATCGTGCAACTGTCCGACATCCACGTCGGGCCGACGATCAAGCGGCCCTACATCGAACGGATCGTGCGTGCGGTCAATGCGCTCGACGCCGACCTCGTGGTCGTGACGGGCGATGTGGTGGACGGTTCGGTCAAGCGCCTGCGCGAACACACGGCGCCGCTCGGCGAGATGCGTTCGCGGCACGGCACCTTCCTCGTGACGGGTAACCACGAATACTACGCGGGTGCGCATGCGTGGATCGACGAGTTTCGTCGTATCGGGCTGACGGTGCTGCTGAACGAGCACGTGCTGATCGAGCGCGGCGGCGCGCGGGCGGTGCTCGCGGGCGTCACCGATTTCACGGCGGGCGGATTCGATCCTGCCCATCGCAGCGACCCGGCGCAGGCGCTGGCCGGCGCGCCGCGCGACGTCGGCACGAAGATCCTGCTCGCGCACCAGCCGCGCAGCGCGGAAGCGGCGAACCGCGCGGGCTTTACCGTGCAACTGTCGGGGCACACGCATGGCGGCCAGTTCCTGCCGTGGCCGCCGTTCGTGCGACTGCAGCAGCCGGTGATCGGCGGGCTGAACCGCTTCGGCGACATGTGGCTGTATACGAGCCGCGGCACCGGCTACTGGGGACCGCCGAACCGCTTCGGCGTGCCGTCCGAGATCGCGCTGATTCGACTGACGCGCGGCTAGCCGGTGGCAGGGAGGCGGCCGTCGCGCGATACGAACGCGCATCGCGATGCACCGCGGCTTCCTTTCGGCCTTTCGGCTACGAATGACAGCGCATGGCGGCGCGCGGCGCCGTTGGCTAGTATGCAGACATGCGTCGTTCGCTTCGTTCCTCACTCGTTCCTGCCGACATGTCCACGCCCGATCTCTTCGCCGATACGCCCGTGCCAGACGTGGACTGGTACCCGGACTGGCTTGCACCGCCCGACGCCGATCGCGCGCTGGCCGCGCTGATCGACGAGGTCGCGTGGCGGCAGGACACGATTCGCACGCCGCGCGGGCGCATTCCGTTGCCGCGGCTCACCGCGTGGCAAGGCGAACCGGATGCCGTGTACGTGTACTCGGGCATCCGCAACGTCCCCGAGCCATGGACGCCGGCCGTGCTCGGGCTGAAGCACGCGGTCGAGGCGACGTGCGGCGTGCGCTTCAACAGCGTGCTGCTCAATCGCTATCGCAACGGGCTGGACAGCCTCGGCTGGCATGCGGACAACGAACCCGAACTCGGCGATGCGCCGGTGATCGCGTCGGTGAGCCTCGGCGCGATGCGCGTGTTCGATCTTCGCCATCGCGCGACCGGCGTCACGCATGCGTACCGCCTCGTGCATGGCAGCCTGCTCGTGATGCGCGGACGCACGCAGGCCGAATGGCAGCACCGCGTGCCGAAGGCGCCGTCCGTGCAGGGCGAACGCGTGAACCTGACCTTCCGGCGCGTGTCGATGATGGGCGGATAGATCGCGCCCCGTTTCCCGAGCCACGAAAGGGCGATGCAAGCAATTGGCCCGGCGTGCGGCACGTTGCCGCACGAACGCGATGCCGGGCGGCTCGGCGTGCCGCCGAGGCCCGTCCCGCAAGGCTTTCGGGTAGATGCGATCAACCGCCCGGTTCCGATAGGTGAGTGAAACCTCTGATGGTGCGTCGCAACAATCCGTGAATAAACTGTCGAATGACAGAAACGCGTCGGCGTGCCGGCGCGACCTTTTCGATATGCCTCCGTGCGCTGCCGATGCAGTGCGCAACGGGGCAGGAGCAAAACGCGTGACCGTACTCGACCCTTCCTTCGCACCCTCGCTGCACGTCTTCGAGCAAGACGGCGGATGGCAATGGGCGCTGACGGTGAAGCGGGCGACCGGCGTCGGCGTGAAAGTCGTGGCGTTCAGCCGGGAAGGCTTTCGCGGCGAAGCCGAGGCATACGCCGCCGGCCAGCTCGCCCGCGCCGAATATGACGCCGCCGTGACGGCCTGACGCCGTCGCGCGATCCCGCCTGAGGATCGTCTTCACCGTCGGCCGCTCGCGGCCGGCCGGTGCTTTCCCGATCGTTTTCCGTCTTTCGTCTCGTGCCCCGCGCGATGCGCGCATCGCGCGGGCCGGCGCGCCTGTTCGCCCGCGCCCGCCGCGCCAAATGGTCCGTACCATTCGACACGTGCGTGCCATACGTCGCGCTTAACGTCCGGGCATGGCGTCCGTCGCGCTGGCGACGCGGCCTGCGCCGCGGCTTGGACGCCGGACGCCGACCCATCGACGAGAATGATGCAGGTCATGTGCGACGACAGAACCGACTACCACCACCCTGCGTGCGGCGGACCGCGCCCGACGCGGGCGCCGGAACGGGGATTCACGCTGATCGAGGTGTTGATCGCGCTGGCGATCGTGGCCGTGGCGCTGGGCGCCGTGATGCGCGCGATCGGCGCGCTCGCGTCGGACACCGACACGGCGCGCATGCGTCTGCTCGCGTTGTGGAGCGCCGACAACGCGCTCGGCGAGATCCGTATCGCATCGGCCTGGCCATCCGTCGGCGCGAACACGTTCGCGTGCCCGCAGGGTCGCTACCGTTTCGTGTGCCGTCAGTCGGTGGCCGCGCTGCCGAGCCCGCTCGTGCGGCGCGTGACGGTGAGCGTCTATCCGTCCGCATCGAGCCGCAACGTGCTCGCCGAAGTCGTCACGGTGATCCAGAATGAAGCGCGCCGCTGAACGTCGCGGGGCCGGGCGCGCCCGTGCCCGCGGCTTCACGCTGATCGAGATGCTGGTCGCGATCGCGCTGCTCGCCGTGATCGCGCTGCTGTCGTGGCGGGGCCTCGACGCGACGATTCGCGGGCGCGACGATATCGCGTCGAATCTGGCGCAAACGCGTCTGCTCGGCCGTTATTTCTCCCAGTTGCAGTTCGACCTGATCAACCTCGTGACGGCCGACGAGGTGTTCGGGCCGCCGCTGCGCATCCGGCCGAACGAGCTCGTGATGGTGCGCCATCTCGGCGTCGGTGGCGGACCGGCGCAGATGCAGGTCGTGCGCTACCAGCTCAAGGGGCGCGAGCTCGTGCGCAGCGCGTCGCAGCCGCTCGCGTCACTGGCCGACGTGGAGGATGCACTGAAGCACATGGATGCGTTCGCGCGCGTGGTGGTCAGCAACGATGCGCGGACGATGCAGCTTTCCGTGTGGATTCCGCCGGGCGGATGGACGACGAGCCAGACGGCCATCGAGCAGAGCTATGCGCAGTTTCTCGCCCAGCACGGCGTCAGCAACATCACGTCGCTCGGCATGCCGCTGCCGCGCGGCGTGCGTTTCGCGGTCACGATGGGCGCGCCGGCAGTCGAATACGTGCGGACGATCCCGATCGGCCAGTGACGGCGGCGCGGGTCGCTCGCGGCGCGCAACGCGATCCGTCCCCCCGGACAAAATGGTCCGTAACTTTCGTCATACGTCTGTTATTACCCGTCCGTTAGTCTCGTGACGAGCATGACCGCTGCGACCGGTTCCATCGAACCGGGACGGCGGCGGCATCGGCAAACGGGAAGGGGGCGAACGTGACGGTCGAGCACCGGCATGATGCATACGCGGGCGCGTCGGGACTCGATGCGCGCGGTCAACGGCAATCGGCGGCGATCCTGAGCCGCGCACAACACTCGCACAGCGCCGGACGGTTCGATGACGCGGCGCGCGACTATCTCGCCGTGCTGGAGAAGGAGCCGGACAACCCCCAGGCATTGCACCTGTACGGCGTGCTGCAGTTCCAGCGCGGCGCGGCCGACGCCGCCGAAGCGTTGCTGCGCCAGTCGATCGCGATCGCCCCCGGTACGCGCGCTCTGTCGGATCTCGGTGCGATCGCCGGCGAGCGCGGCCGTGCGGGCGAGGCGCTCGAGCATTTCGCGGCCGCGCTGCACACGACGCCCGACGACGTGCAGACGCTCGTGCGCCGCGGCAACACGCTGCTCGGATTGCGACGCTATGGCGACGCGCTCGCGTCGTTCGACCGCGCGCTCGCGGTGTCGCCGCTCGTCCTCGATGCGTTGTGCAATCGCGGCAGCGCGCTGCGTGCGCTGCACCGCTTCGACGAGGCGCTCGATACCTACGACCGCGCACTGATGGTCGATCCGCGCTCGTTCGAATCGTGGTTCAACCGCGGTCTCGTGCTGCGCGAGCTGCAGCGGCCGGCCGATGCGCTGCAGTGCTTCGAACGCGCAAACGCGATCCGCCCCGGCGTGGCCGCGATCATGGCCGAGCGCGGCCGTACGTTGATCGATCTCGATCGACCGGGCGAGGCGCTCGACGCGTTCAACGAAGCGATCGCGGCCGATCCCGCGCGGATCGACGTGCTCTACAACAGCGCGGTCGCGCTCGAACGACTCGGCCGCGCGGACGAGGCGCTGGCCCGTTGCGAGCGCGTGCTGGCGTTCGATCCGGATCATGTCCGCGCCCATGCGAGTCGCGGCAACGCGCTGCTGCAACTCAAGCGCTACGACGATGCGCTGGCGGCCTATGCGCGCGCGCTGGCGCTCGCTCCGCACTCGGTGGAGACGTTGTGCAACCGCGGCACCGCGTTGCGTTACCTGAAACGCTACGACGACGCGCTGGCCAGCTACGACGCCGCGCTTGCGCGCGACGCGGGGTTCGCCGAAGCCTGGACCAACCGCAGCAACGTATTGCAGGACCTGCATCGCTACGACGAAGCGATGGCGTCGCTCGACCGTGCGCTCGCGCTGCGTCCCGATCACGCGACGAACTGGCTCAACCGCGGCAACCTGTATTTCGAAACGGCGCGCCCGGACGACGCCCTTGCCGCGTACGACCGCGCGATCGCGCTGCGTCCCGACTACGCCGAAGCGCATTTCGCGCGCGCGTCGCTGTATCTGATCGAAGGCGATTTCGCGCGCGGCTGGCCCGAGTACGAATGGCGGCTGCGCGACGCGCAGTTGGCGCGACACTACCGGCCGTTCACGCAGCCGGCGTGGCAGGGCGACACGCCGCTCGACGGCCGGACGGTGCTGATTCATGCGGAACAAGGGTTCGGCGACACGCTGCATTTCTGCCGCTATGTGCCGCTGGTGGCCGCACGCGGTGCACGGGTCGTGTTCGAGGTGCAGCCGCAATTGCGCGCGCTGATGGCTTCGCTGCCCGGAGCGGTCGACGTGATCGCGCGCGGCGATCCGCTGCCGGCGTTCGACTGCCAGGCGCCGCTGTTGAGCCTGCCGCATGCATTCCGCACCGATGAAGCCACGATTCCGTCTGCCGGCGCCTATCTGCATGCCGACCCGCAGCGCACGCGCCAGTGGGCGGCGCTGCTCGGCGAACGGCGCCGGCCGCGGATCGGGATCGCGTGGGCCGGCAATCCGGAGCATCGCAACGATCACAACCGGTCGATCGATTTCGCGCGGCTCGCGCCGCTGTTCGATCTCGACGTCGACTGGATCAGCCTGCAAAAACCCGTGCGCGAACGCGACGCGGCGCTACTCGCGCAGGCGCCGGTGCTTCGCGTCGACGACGAGCTCGGCGACTTCGCGGACACGGCCGCGCTGATCGGCGCGCTGGATCTCGTGATCGCGGTCGATTCCGCGGTCGCGCACCTGGCGGGCGCGCTGGGCCACGCGGTGTGGGTGCTGCTGCCCGATCCCGCGGAATGGCGCTGGATGCGGACCCGCGGCGACAGCCCGTGGTATCCGTCCGCGCGGCTGTTCCGGCAGGCTGCGCCGGGCGACTGGACGGGCGCGATCGACGCGGTGCGTGCCGCGATCGCGCCGATGACACGTTAGACACGACACGCGACACGAACAGCGACAAGTGGGGGCCACACGATGACACCGAACGGGGAAGGGACGACACTCGCGAGCGCGCCGGTCGCGCCGGATCGCCGTCCGCCCGACGCCGCGCAACTCGACCGGCTGCTCTTGCGTGCGCGCAAGGCACACCACGACGGCGCGCTGCAGCATGCGGAACACGCGTATACCGAATTGCTGACGCTCGATCCCGAGCATCCGGAGGCGCTGCACCTGCTCGGCGCGGTGCGCTTCCAGCAAGGGCGGCTCGCCGATGCCGAACCGCTGATGCGGCGCTCGATCGAGCGCCGGCCGGCGCCGCTCGTGCTCGCGAATTACGCGGCGGTGCTGACCGGGCTCGGGCGCGAGCACGACGCGCTCGCGCGGCTCGACGAAGCGCTCGCGATCAATCCCGTCCATCAGCGCGTGCTGTTTCAGCGTGCGGGCCTGCTCGCGCAACTCGCGCGGTACGACGACGCGTGTGCGGTCTACGATCGGCTGCTCGAGCTGACGCCCGGTTTTGCCGACGGCTATGTGAAGCGCAGCGACATGCTGCGCGCGCTCGGCCGCCACGACGACGCGCTCGCCGACTGCGATCGCTCGATCGCGCTGGCCGGGCGTTCGTTCGACGCGATGCGCGGGCGCGGCCTCGCGCTGCGCGAACTCGGCCGCTTCCGCGATGCGGTCGACAGCTACGGCCACGCACTCGCGCAGACGCCCGGCAATGCCGAGGTGCTGTTCCTGCGCGGCGTCGCGTATCTGGATCTGCAGGAGCCGGAGCGCGCGCTCGCGGATTTCAACGCGGCGATCGCGGCGAGCCCGACCTTCGTCGATGCGATCTTCAACAGTTCGATCGCACTCGAGCAGCTCGGCCGGCACGACGAGGCGCTCATGCGTTGCGACCGCGTGCTCGCGATCGATCCGCACCATGCACGGGCACTGGCGAACCGCGGCAATGCGGCCAGTCATCTGGAACGCTATCGCGACGCGGTCGACAGCTATGCGCGCGCGCTCGACGTGGAACCGGGTAGCCCCGGCGTGCTGTGCAACTATGCGAGTGCGCTGATGCGCGTCGAGCGTCACGACGACGCGCGCGACATGTGCGACCGCGCGCTGGCGCTTGCCGAAAACTATGTGCCGGCCTGGTTCACGCGCGGCCGCGTGGCGCTCGAGACGCACCGCTACGCGGCCGCGCTCGACGATTTCGCGCGCGTGATCGACGCGACGCCGCGCGACAAGCTCGCGCACTTCCACAAGGGCAATGCGCTGCGCGCGCTGCGGCGTCACGACGACGCGCGGCAGGCGTATGCGGATGCGATCGACATCGATCCCGACTACGTGCTCGCGCATTGCATGCGTGCGTTCCTGTGTTTGTCGATCGGCGATTTCGAAGCCGGCTGGGCCGAGTACGAATGGCGCTGGCGCGACACGCAGCTCGACGCGAGCCGGCGCACGTTCGCGCAGCCGCGCTGGACGCACGGGATGCCGCTCGACGGCAAGACGATCCTGCTGTACCCGGAACAGGGGCTCGGCGACACGCTGCAGTTCTGTCGCTACGTCCCGCTCGTGAAGGCGCTCGGCGCGCGCGTCGTGCTCGAAGCGCCGGTCGAACTGAAGACGCTGTTCGCGACGCTCGACGGCGTCGACACGCTCGTCGCGCGCGGCGAGCCGCTGCCGCCGTTCGACCTGCATTGCCCGCTGCTGAGCCTGCCGCTCGAATTTCGCACGGACCTCGCGTCGATTCCGGCCGGCATACCGTATCTGGCCGCCGACCCCGTGCGTGTCGCGCAGTGGCGCGAACGGCTCGGCGCAGCGACGCGGCCGCGCATCGGCGTCGTGTGGTCCGGCAACCCGCTGCATCTGAACGACCGCAACCGCTCGATGACGCTCGCGGATCTGCTGCCGCTGTTCGACGACCGTTACGAGTGGATCAGCCTGCAGAAGGTGGTCCGCGACGACGATCGGCCGGTGCTCGACGCGAGCGCGGTGCGCTTCGTCGGCGACGCACTGCAGGACTTCGCCGATACGGCGGCGCTGACCGCGCTGATGGACGGCATCGTAAGCGTCGATACGTCCGTCGCGCACCTTGCCGGCGCACTCGGCCGGCCGCTCGCGCTGATGATTCCGCATACGCCCGATTTCCGCTGGTTGCTCGATCGCGACGACAGCCCGTGGTATCCGTCGGCGCGGCTGTTTCGCCAGCCCGAGGGCGGGCAGTGGGCGCCCGTCGTCGAGCGGATCGCGGCCGAGTTGCCGGCGCTCGTCGGCGGAGGCGCGCGATGAGTGTGCGCCGCGAGGCCGCGCCGATGGCTGGCGCCGTACCGGGCGCCGTGGCCATGCCGCTGCATGCGGTGCTCGCCGACGCGCTGCGCAATGCGCGAACGCGTCTCGAACAGCGCGACTTCGCGGGGGCCGGACGGCTCTACGAAGGCGTGCTGACGATGGCGCCGGATCACGTCGAGGCGCTGCACCTGCTCGGCCTCGTGCATCTCCAGCTCGGCGATCCCGCACGGGCGGAGCCGCTGATCGCGCGTTCGATGAAGTTCGGATTGAACCAGCCGTGGAATCTGGCGAACCACGCGGCGGCGCTGACCGGTGTCGGCCGTCATCGCGACGCACTCGCACTCGCCGATCGAGCGCTCGCGACCGATCCGGACCATGCGCCGTCGCATGCGGCACGCGGCGATGCGCTACTCGGGCTCGGGCAGTACGACGCGGCGCTCGCGGCCTACGATCGGGCGCTCGTGCGCGAACCGGCGCACGCAACCGCGTGGCGCAAGCGCGGCGAGACCTTGCGGCGGCTCGAACGGCCCGCCGATGCGCTGATCAGCATCGAACGCGCATTGCGGATCGACCCGAACGATGCGGCCGCGAACATCGAGCGCGGGCATGCGCTGCGCGCACTCGGCCATCGCGAGCAGGCGCTGCACAGCTATCAGCTCGCGATGGTCGTGCGCGGCAAGACGCCCGAACTCGTCTACGCATGCGGCGTTGTGATGACCGAACTCGGCCGCCCGGCCGACGCGCTCGCGTGTCTCGACGAAGGGCTCGCGCGGCTGCCGAAGGACGAGCAGTTGCTATACGCGAGTTGCGTCGCGCTGGATCTGCTGCACGCCCGCGACGAATTGCTGAAGCGCTGCGACCGGCTGCTCGCGCTGAATCGCGGCCACGTCGCGGCGTGGGTCGGGCGCGGCAATGCGCTGCTCGGGCTCGAGCGTCATGCGGAAGCCGCCGAAGCATATGCGCAAGCGCTGGCACGCAGTCCCGACGATATTGACGCGCGCCGCAACCGCGCGGCCGCGCTGCGTGCGCTCGGCCGGTTCGACGACGCGCTCGCCGATTACGACGCGGCGCTGGCGCTGACGGGCCCGCATGCGGAACTGCATTACAACCGCGCACTCGCGCTGCAGCAGCTCGGCCGCTACGACGAGGCGCTCGCGAGTCATGCGGCGGCGGCCGGCGCGCCTGCGGACACGGCGCAGGCCTTGTTCACGCGTGCGCTGGCGCGCCAGCACCTCGGCGACGACGAAGCGGCGCTGACCGATTACGCCGATGCATGCAGGCGCGATCCGAATCACGGCGCCGCGCGCCGCTCGGAGGCGTTCTGCCTGTTGCTCACGGGCGATTTCGACGCGGGCTGGCGGCAGCACGAGGCGCGCTGGGAGGCGGCCGACGTGATGCTGCACCGGCGTCATGCCGACCGGCCACTGTGGACCGGCGACGAACCGCTCGCGGGCCGCACGCTGCTGCTGCATGCCGAGCAAGGGTACGGCGACACGCTGCAGTTCTGCCGCTACGCAAGCCTCGCACATGACCTTGGCGCGACCGTGATCGTCGAGGCGCCTGCCGCGCTCGGTGAACTGCTCGGCACGCTGCGCGGCGTGAGCCGGGTCGTCACCGAGGGGCAGCCGATGCCGGCGTTCGACCTGCAGTGTCCGCTGATGAGCCTGCCGTACGCGTTCCGCACGACGCTCGATACGGTGCCGGCCGACGTGCCGTATCTGCGCGCCGATGCGCGACGGCGCGCTGCGTGGGTGCAGCGGCTCGATGCACTTGCGCCGTCGGGCCGATTGCGGGTCGGGCTCGCATGGTCCGGCAATCCGCGCCATGCGAACGACGAAAACCGCTCGATACCGTTCCCCGCGCTCGCGCCGCTCGTCGGGTGCGGTGCGCTCGACGTGACGTTCGTGAGCCTGCAGCCGCAGGTGCGAGCCCGGGATGCGGATGCGTTCGCCGCGAGCGGCGTGCTGTCGTTCGCGGACGCGCTCACGGATTTCTCCGAAACGGCGGTGCTGGTCGACACGCTCGATCTGGTGATCAGCGTCGACACGTCGGTCGCGCATCTGGCCGGCGCGCTCGGGCGGCCGGTCTGGGTGCTGCTGCCGCGCGTGCCGGACTGGCGCTGGCTGCTCGAACGCGACGACTGCCCGTGGTATCCGTCCGCGAGGTTGTTCCGGCAGGCGCGGCCCGGCGACTGGCCGGCGGTGGTCGAGCGGGTGGCTGCCGCGCTCGGCGAGGCGGCTCGCACGCGCGCCCAACCGGCGTGACCGGCCTTCCATGACAAAAGCTACGGACCTTTTCACGGCGGCCGGAATGGTCCGTAACAGTCGCCATGTCGCTGCCATTCGCGCTTCGTATGGTCTTCGGATTCCAGCGGCCTGTTTCAGGCGCAACGACATGTGCGGCGCCCGACCGGCGCCGCATGCAAATTCCTAGCATCGGGGTGGAAAGAATGGCAGCACGCGCACGTACGGAACGGCAACCTCGCGCAACGGCCTCGCGGTCGGTCCTGAAATCGGAACTGAGCCCGCTGTACCGGGCGGTCGTGCTGATGCTCGCGGCGGGCGTGTCCGCGCATGCGCACGGGGCGGGCATCATGAACCTCGGGCAGGCCACCGCGCGTGCGGCGGGTGGGGGCGCGGGCAGCGTCGGCGGCGTGCCGGGCGTGCCGAATCTCGGCGTGTCGCCGCAGCAGGCGCTGCAGGCGAGCCAGCCGTCGATCCGCAACCTCGGTTATGCGGCGCACGCGATCGCCGCGCAGATCGCCGCGCAGCAGAATGCGGCGGCGGCCGCGGCGAAGCTGCCGTCGACCGTGCCGAACGGGCTGGCGCCGGGCGGGCTGCAGGTGGCGGCGGGCGCGTCGGGCGACACGAACAATCCGGTGCTGTGGTTCAACGCGAACGCGCCGACGCAGAGTACCGACGCGAACGGCCACGTGAACGTCGACGTGAAGCAGACCGGGCAGAACGCGGTGCTGACGTGGGAGACGATGAACGTCGGGCGACAGACGACGCTGAATTTCGATCAGTCGGGCGGCACGCAGACGAATGGGGCGAACAACTGGGCGGTGTTGAACCGGGTCAACGATCCGAGTGGGCGGCCGAGCCAGATTCTGGGGAACATCACCGCGCAGGGGGCGGTGTACGTGATCAACCGGAATGGCGTGCTGTTCGGGGCCGGGTCGCAGGTGAACGTGCATTCGCTGGTGGCGTCGTCGCTCGATGTGTTGAACATGAACAATTACAACCAGGCCATGCAGAACAGGGTGCCGGTTGTGACGGACAGCAGCCTCGCGCAGGATGCCGCGGGGATCGTCGCGAGCAACAAACAGTTCCTGAGTTTGCCGGCCGGGACGACGGGCGGGCTGGCGTATCAGGAGTCGGGGAGTTCGGCCGGGGTGAACGGCAACAGCACGGTGCCGAACGAAGTGCTCGGGCTGGGCAACCAGATCAACCTCACGTCGGCCAGCCAGTATCAGCCGTGGGGCGACGTCACCATCGAGCAGGGCGCCTCGATTACCACGCACGCGAACGGCAATGTGAGCGATGGCGGCTTCGTGATGATCGCGGCGCCGAACGTGACGAACGCGGGGCATATCAAGGCGACGGACGGCCAGGTGGTGCTCGCGGCCGGTGTGGGGGTGAGCCTGCGGCCTGCCGGCGGGCTGCAGATCAATCCGCAGGTGCTGCTGCCGGAGCTCAGCGGAAAGATCGCGCTGCTCGGCCCGAACGGCCAGACGACCGACATCACGCCGGCCGGCACGCTGACCAATACCGGCATCGTCGAGGCCGCGCGCGGCAACGTGAACCTGCTCGGCAGCCGCGTCGCGCAGAACGGCGTGGTAGGCGTGACGACGAGCGTCAACTCGCCGGGCACGATCACGATTTCCACGGTCGACGAATACCAGTCCAACAATCCGACCGGCGCCGGGTATCTCGGGCAGGGGATCGTGACGACGAGCCCGCAAAGCACCGGCAGCACCACGAATCGCGCCGGCCTGCTGAGCTTCGGCCCCGATTCGGTGACGGCCGTGATGCCGGACGGCAACGGCCAGACGACGCCGTCGACACCCGGCGCGACCTTCACGCCGGGCAGCATCGGGATGACGGCCGGCTCGGTGTGGTTCCAGGGCGGCTCGCTGATCGAGGCGCCCGGTTCGAAGGTATCGGTCGGGGCGCTGACGCCGTCGGCATCGGCATCGGGTGCTCAAGCGCCGGCCGGCCAGACTGCCGTGCAAGGCCGGATCTATGTCGACAGCGGCGCGACGATCGACGTGTCGGGTCTCGCGAACGTCGAGGTGCCGATCGCGCAGACGCTCGTGACGGTCGATCGCATCGGCCAGAACGAACTCGCCGATTCGCCGCTGCTGCGCAACGGGTTTCTGTTCGGGTACAAGAATCTCGTGTTCGACAGCACGCTGACGGGCACGCGCAGCGACGGCGTGTCCTGGGTCGGCAGCCCGATCCTGAATCTGTCGGGCTATGTGAACCTGATTCCGCGTACCGTCGACCAACTGCTGACCAACGGCGGTTCGATCACGTTGTCGGGCAACGAGGTGATGACCGCGACCGGTTCGTCGATGAACCTGAACGGCGGCTACGTGCACGTCGACGGCGGAATCGTCAACACGACGCGGCTGGTCGACGCCAACGGTGCAATCGTGCCGATCGACAAGGCGAGCCCGTACGACACCTACGTCGGCGTCGCGGGCCAGTTCACCGAATCTCATCCGCGCTGGGGCGTGACGAAGTCCTGGTACAACCCGCTGCAGACGGCGGGCACGTATCAGGGCGACTACATCGTCGGCGGCAACGCGGGCACGCTCGATATCTACGGGCTGCAGTCCACGGTGCTGGACGGCGACATCAGCGCGCAGGCGTTCGGCGGCGCGAAGCAGATGCAGGGCAACAGCCTGCCGAGCGGCGGGACGTTCAACCTCGGCGCCGATCCGAAACTCGACGGCGCCGCACTGGTGCACCTGACGTCGAACAACAACGAGGTTGCGTCGGGCACCGCGGGCCTGGTCGTGCTGCAGGACAAGGCGCCGCAGCTCGCCGACATCGCGCCGGGTTTCTCGATCGACACGCCGCTCGACCAGACGGCGCTGCAGGCGTTGCCCGCGACGGATCCGCGCAACGTGCTCACGACCACCGTGGTGCCGGTCGCGACGTTGAACAACGGCGGCTTCGCGAACCTGAACGTGACCGAGGACAAGGCGGGCGGCAAGGGTGTCGTGGTGCCGCAAGGCACGCAACTGAACTTGCAGCCAGGCGGCTCCCTCACCATCAACAGCCCGGTGACCGGTACCGACGTCAACGTGGCCGGCCGCCTGTCCGTGCCGTCAGGGGTGATTTCGATCACGAGCGGCGGCAACGTGATCGTCGGCCCGCAGGGTGCGATCAGTGCCGCGGGACAGTGGGTGAACAACGACGTGCAGGCGGCAACGGATACGACGCCCGGTAACAGCCAGTTCATCAACGGCGGCAGCATCACGCTCTCCGCGTTGCTCGGATCGAACGTCATCGGCGGCGCGCTGGTCGGCGACACCACGGGTTCGGTGCTGCTGCAGCCAGGTAGCGTACTGGACGTATCGGGCGGCGGCGAAATGCTGTCCAACGGCCAACTGCTGATGCAGAACGGCGTGCCTGCCGGGCGCGGCGGAAACGTGACGTTGCAGACGTATTCCGCGACACCGACGAAACAGTTTGTCGGGGCGGACGGCGCGCCGACCTTGCCCACCGCGCAGCCGACGGCCGGCACGGTCGCTCTGGACGGCACGATCCTGAGCGAAGGGTTTTCGGGCGGCGGCACGCTGACGCTGCAGGCGCTCGGATTCCGGATCGGCGGCGCCGAAGCCGCCGCGTCGCCATGGGACGTCTATCTTCCGGAAAGCTTCTTTGCACGGCAGGGTTTCGGCAAGTATGTGCTGAATGCGTACTACGACACGACGGTTGCGCCCGGCGCGTCGGTTGCCGTCACGCAATTGAATCGCATTCCGGACATGGTCGCGCTTCAGCAGGCGGCCACGGGGGCGAACCTGGCGGCAGGCAGCCTGACCACGATCGGCCAGCTCGATGCCTATCACCGACAGGCAACGGATCTCGTTTTGACGGCCGGCAACGATACGTCGTGGCGGCAGGGCCAGCACCCTACCACACCGTCGTATCCGGGCGTCACCGGTGCGGTCACGCTGTCGGAAGGCGCATCGATCCACGCGGATGCCGGTGCGAGCATCGGCCTCGGGTCGCCGGCGCAAGTCACGGTACTCGGCTCCATCGTCGCGCCGGGCGGGTCGATCACGCTGAGCGCGGACGGGAGCGGTACGAATGCGCAGGCCGGGCAGCTCAGCACCGGTTTCATGAGCGCGAGCCAGTCGGTCTGGCTCGGCGCGGAGGCTTCGCTCGACGTATCGGGCACGGCATTGGCCAATCCGCTTGCGGCGCCGGTCAAGATCGGCGCGACGACGGTCGTGCCGAACACGGGCAAGGTGCTGGCGGGCGGCTCCGTCACGATGTCGAGCGATACGGGTTACGTGGTGGCGCAGTCGGGCTCGAGGATCGACGTGTCGGGCACATCGGCGACATTCGACCAACTGCAGCCCAATGGCACATACGCGTCGCAGCCGGCGTGGAGCGACGCCGGCTCGATCACGCTGTCGGCGGCGAACGGCCTGTTCGCGGATGCGACGCTGGCCGGGCGTCCGGGCGCCGCGCAAGCGCGGGGCGGCACGCTGACGATCCTGCCGAGCCAGGCGGACCCGCGGAGTAACGGCTCGACCGCCACCGCGCTCGTCGTGCGGCAAGACGGGACATTCGTGCCCGCGGGCCTGATGCCCGGGCAGAGTTTCTCGTCGGCGATCGACTCGACCACCGGCTTGCCGATCGGGCAGTCGAGCGGCGTCATTCAGTTCGCAGCCGATCGGCTCGACGGATCCGGCATCGCGAATCTGGTATTGGGCAGCGGTACGCCGCCCAACGGTGCGCAGGCAACGCCGATCCTGTTTGCCGGCAACGTCACGCTGTCGTTGCCGGAATCCGTGACATTGAACACGGAGCGCGTCGCCGCCATCGGCATGGGGCAACTGTCGTCGCTGTTGTCGACGCCCGCGCGCAAGGCCGACGGGACGCTCTCGGCCGCCGTCGACGGCTTGCTCGCGCAACCGCAGCCGTCGTTGGGCACGACCGTCGAGATCGATGCGCCGTACTTCGCGTTGTCGGGGCCGCGCATCCAGTTACAGTCGCCTCAGTTCAAGCCGGTCGCGGCCCTGTCCGATGCGACGCTGAACGTGAACGCGTCGTTCATCGATCTGAAGAACCAGGTTCAGCTCAACAATTTCGGCCATGCGAACTTCACGAGCAGCGGCGATATACGCCTGAGCTCGGCGAACGCGGGCCAGTCCCAGGCGGCCTCCGGGGCGGGGATGCTTTATACGCCGGGCAACCTGACGTTCAAGGCGGCGGACTTGTATCCGGCGACCGGCAGCACCTTCATTATCGACGCGGTCGGCCCGACCGATTCGGCTACGGGCCAACCGGCGCCGACGACGGTTACCTTCGCGTCGAACGGCGTATCGGACACGCCGTTGTCCGCAGGGGGCGCGCTGCTGGTCGACGCGACGAACATCGTGCAGGGCGGCACGGTGCGCGCGCCGTCCGGCACGATCGTATTCGGCGTGGGCGATCCGTCGAATGCGGCGACGCAGGCCCAGTTTGGCGGGTTGCCGCTGGTCGCGACGGATTCGGTGAAATTGGCGAGCGGAAGCGTGACGTCGGTCTCGAACGGCGGCTTGGTGATTCCGTACGGCACGACGATCGACGGGGTCGAGTGGCAGTTCAATCCGCTTGCCGGCAACACGACGCCCGACCTGAGCGCGCCACCCGCGAAATACGTGGGCGTGAACGGCAGCAATGTCGCGCTCGACAAGGGCGCGACGATCGACCTGTCCGGCGGCGGCGACCTGCAAGCCGCCGAATGGGTGCCCGGCACCGGCGGCACGCGCGACGTGCTGTCGCAATACAACGTGAGCTATGCAAGCGGCAAGGGCGGCACGGCCGTGCCGGTCAATGTCGGAGCCGGCAACGTTTATGCGATCGTGCCGGGCAAGCAGTTACCGGTCGCGGCGTATGACCCGATCCTCGCGCAGACGACACAGCCTTCCACCAACGCAAACGGCACGGCAACGACCGCGACGGCGACGATGGGCGTCGGGCAGGCGAGCCTGACCGACCCGGTCGGCAAGGCCGTGTATCTGTCGGGCGTGCCGGGGCTGGTGCCCGGCTACTACACGCTGCTGCCGGGCAAGTACGCGACGTTGCCGGGCGCGTATCGCGTCACAGTGTCGAACACGGCCGGCAATCTCGTGCCGGGCGCGAGCCAGGTGCTGCAGGACGGCACGGTCGTGACGGCCGGCTATTTCGCCGACGCGTTGACGGGTAGCCGAAGCGCGACGCCGACGCTGTTCAACGTGCAGTCGAACAGCGTGTGGCAGCAGTACTCGCAATACACGCTGACGGGCGCGAACGCCTATTTCACGAAACTCGCCGCGACGAAGGGCAACGTGACGCCGCCGCTGCCGGTGGACGGCGGTCAGCTGGTGCTGGCGGCGACGAAGGCGCTGACGCTCGGCGCGACGCTGAATGCGGCCGCCGGCGCGGGTGGCGCGCCGGCCCAGGTCGACATCGCGTCGCAGGAGATCCAGATCACCGGTAACGGCAGCGCGGCGCTGCCCGGCTATCTGCAGATCGGCAGCGACGCGCTCGATTCGCTGAACGCGGGCAGCCTGCTGATCGGCGGCACGCGCGCGGCGACGACGAGCGGCGTCACCATCACGCCGATCGCGAACAGCGTCGTCGTGTCCAACGACGGCGACACAGCGCTGAAGGGCCCCGAGATCCTGCTCGTCACGAAGACCGACGGCAGCGGCACCGATCCGAACGCGGCGAACGGCCTGCGCGTCGATGCCGGTGCATCGATTACCGCGCAGGGCGATTACCCGGCAGCCAAGGATCAGCCGATCGCAATCGCCGGCGACGGCGCGCTGCTGCGCGTGTCGAACGGCGCGATGGCGCCGCTGTCGCGCACCGGCGGCACGGGCACGGGCCTGATGTCGGTCGGCGCAGGAGCGACGCTCACGGGCGGCCAGGCGCTGCTGCTCGATTCGTCCGGAGATCTGAAGGTCGATCCGTCCGCCGTGCTGTCGGCCAAGGCGATCACCGCGGACGGGTCCGCGATTACGTTCACCAGCGCGAGCGGCGCGTCGGCGGCGAGCCTGCCGGGCTTCGTCGTCGATCCGGCCGGCCTCGCACAGTTCGCGAACGCGCAGCAGGTGACGCTGCGCAGCTACGGCGCGATCGGTTTCGTCGGCGACGTGAACGCGACGTTCGGCAACAGCGTCGATCTGAGTGCGGGCACGTTCACGAGCGATGGCGGCCACGTCACGCTGAATGCGCAGCAGGTCGCGTTCACGAACGAGATGGGCGCCGCGCCCGGCACGGCGACGGCCGGAAACGGCACGCTGACGGTCAACGCGAAAGAGATCGACTTCGGCACGGGCACGAAGGCGGCAAGCGGCTTCGGTTCGGTGGTGATGAACGCGACGGGCGGCATCGTCGGCCAGGGTACCGGCACATTCGACTTCGGTGCATTGCCGGTGACGCTCAATGCACCGGTCTACCTTGCCGATACGAGCTCGGCCGCCACCGTGAAGACCACGGGCGCACTGACGCTGAACGGCGCGTCGGGCACGGCATTGAAGCGCGATGCGGTCGGCGGCGCATGGACCTTCATCGGCGGTACCGTCGTCGACAACGGTGCGACGATCAGCGCGCCGGCCGGCAATGTGACGCTCGAAGCGACGACCGGCAACCTGACGGTCGGCGGCGGATCGACCGTCAGTTCGGCAGGTGTGTCGAAGCAGTTCTTCGACGTGACGCGCTACGCGCCGGCCGGTTCGATTGCGCTGACGGCCGATGCCGGTACCGTCGACGTGCAGTCCGGCTCGACGCTCGATTTCTCCGGGGCCACTGGCGGTGGCGCGGCTGGCAGCCTTTCGATGTCGGCGCCGCAACAGGTCGTGAACCTGAACGGCGCGATCAAGGGCGGCGCGGCGAGCGGCTATGCGGGCGGATCGTTCTCGCTCAATACGGGCGGCGCGGCCGATCTCGATGCGCTGTCGAAGACGCTGGCATCGAGCGGCGTGAACGAGGCGATCACCGTCCACACGAAGACAGGCAACCTTACGCTGTCGCAGGGCAACACGCTGACCGCGCACTCGGTGCTGCTGACGGCCGACGGCGGATCGGGAAGCTCGGCCGATACGGCGAACGGCAACGTGAACGTGCTCGGGACGATCGACGCGTCCGGCAAGGCAGGCGGCGAGATCGACCTGTACGGCCGCAACGGTGTGGACATCGAAGGTTCGCTGCTGGCGCGCGGCTCCGATCCGAACCAGCGCGGCGGCAAGGTGAATATCGGCACGACCGCAATGTTCGATCCGACGATCGTCGATGCAAACGGCAACTCGGTCGCGTACAACGCAACCTATGGTTACGAGAACATCCTGCGTGCGAACGCGGGCGCGATCACGCTCGGCGCGAACGCGCTGATCGACGTGTCGGGCGGGACGGCCGGCGGTTTGTCCGGCGGCACGGTGAATTTCCGCGCGCCGCTATTGGCCGACAACGGCGTGAAGCTCAACCTGCCGGATACGTTCAACGACGGCAAGGGCATCGTCGGCTCGCGCGCGACGACGCTCGAGGCGTATGCGGTGTGGAGCACGACGGACGCGACGACGGGCGCGCAGCACTTCGACGGCGTCATCGACCCGGCGGGTTGGTATGACAAGAGCGGGCATCTGCTGGCCGGTACGTTTACCGCGCAGGGCACGTCTGGCACGCCGGCGACGTTCGCGTTCGCACCGGACGGGTCGGGTGGCGGCACGCTGACGAATCAGACTACCGGCGTGGCGACGAGCGTCACGCAGGTTCAGCTTCAAGGCGGCGATAAAGACATTGGTTTCGGCGGGCTGAACAACATGTATTTCGCGCCCGCGAGCGGCGGCGCGAACACGGATCACCAGACCTTCTACGGATATCAGAACGGCGATGCGTCGACCGCGGCGCCGGGCACGCTGATGGGGTTCGTACAGCACGGGCTCGATACGCTGGTCGATCCGTTTGCCGGCAGGAACATCGCGAATACGCGCATCGTGCCGGGGATCGAGCTCGATAACCCGAGCCCGGCGATCAACGGCGGCGATATTCAGGTGCTGACGAACTGGAACCTGGGGGCGGGTACATCGCCGACGAATCTCGCGTTCCGGTTCGACGGGCAGGCGCCGGTCGTGACGCTGCGTGCCGAGAACAACGTGAAGGTGAAGGCGAGTCTGTCGGACGGGTTCTTCCAGATCGCGAACCCGTTGGGTGGCGGGGGGACGATTCCGGTGCCGCCGTTGTCGACGTTGGCAGCGGCACAGACGATTTATGGCGCGTCGGCGGGGCACTATGGATACGGACTCGCGTTTTGGGCGACGAACTATGGCTTGGCGTCCGGTCCGGGACAACCGGTCGGAGGGGCGCCGGATGAAATTGCCGAATACTATACGCTTTACACGACTTATTCGGGTTTCCTGGATCAGACGTCAACGTTGCAATGGTCGGACAAGAACTACAGCAATGTAGAGAACATCTGGTTAATGAGGGGGAGCAACTCCAGCACGATGCTGCCAGGTCAACCGGTGGCTCCGATCGCGCCGACCGTAGCCGAACAGGCATCGAATCCGGGATCCTATCTGATCTACCTGAATCAGTACCAGAAGTATCTGTCAGAATCAATCCAATACGTGGTCCAGCATCAGAATCAATTCCCACTTGTGATTCCCCTTGCGGCACCGAGCGTTCAGCCTGTATCGGTAATTGCAACAACAACGATCAGCGCGCCTGCTTTAACGGACAATTCGCCGGCCCCGACGTCCATTGCGACTATTCCAATTCCGCTTGCGTCGGCTTCGTTGACGGGTGGCTCGAGCAGTTCCTTCCGTGTAGTGGCAGGGGCGGATCTGAACAGCACGAATCCGCTGGCGCTTCAGGCGCGGACCGCAGGAAGCGGATCGAATGGCAAGAGCATGATCTTCGACGGCCATACGACGTTCGTCGACAGCAACGGTCTGGCAATTCCGGCGCCGACGATGATACGCACCGGTACCGGTTCGATCGATATCGCGGCTGGCAATGACATCGCGCTGTTCGACAGCAGTTCGATCCAGCCGAACAGTCCTGACATAACCGTTCCAGGCGTGATTTACACCGGCGGCGCACCTGCGGCGGGAGCGCCGGCGTCCAGCACGGGCCTTTCGATCGTTCATGGCCTGAACAACAATCCGGATATTCTGGTCACGTCCGCCGTCAATCCAGACTCGGCCGGTGACATCACGATTCATGCGCAGGGCGATATCAAGGGCGCGGAGTATTTGACCGATGTGAACGGCACCGTGACCGGACGTCCGGGCGCCAACATCAGCCCGTTCTGGTGGCAGTGGATGCAAATCGGCAATCCGACCGGGATGGTCGGGGCGACCAATCCCGTATCGCAGACCGTACAGACGTCGATCAACTTCGGCGCATTCGATCAAGGCGTGTTGAGCGCGGGTGGCAACGTGTCCGTGTCGGCTGGAGGGAATATTTCCGACCTCTCGGTGTCGGTGCCGACCACGTGGTATTTGACCGGTACCAATACCGACAACCCCACGGTCAATACGGTCGGGGGTGGCAATCTGTCGGTGCGAGCCGCAGGGGACATTCTGAGCGGCGGCTATTTTGTCGCGAAGGGAACAGGAACGATCACGGCAGGCGGGAAGGTCGGGTCCGATATTGCGGTGCCTTCGTCATTCGACGGCCAGCCTCCCGTAACGATGGATACGCTGCTGGCGACACAGGACGGCGTGCTCGACGTAAGCGCGCGACAAGGCGTCAGCATCGGGCGCGTGTTCGATCCGTCGTATGCGCAGAGCGATGCGCTGTTGTCTGCGTACAAGCAGCAGGCCGACATGAAGGGCTATTCGTCGACGTCCGCCGTCAACATCGTGTCGACGACGGGTGACGTTGCGATCGGCACGCTCTCGGGGGTCAGCCTGATCGGCGGCGGGGCGCACAATTCAAATGTGCCGGGGCTGAACGACTTGTCGTCCGTGCTGCCGGCGTCGATGAGCCTGACTGCGCTTTCCGGCGGCATCACGGTGGCGGCGAGCGGGATGCTCTATCCGTCGGCCCTTGGCGACCTGAGCCTGATCGCCGACCAGTCGATCAATCTGTCGACGGTCAACGGATTGGTTGCCAACGGGTTTCCTGCGTTCGGCATGCTCGACGTCGACCCGTCCGCGATGCCGTCACCGGTGAAGCCGAATGTTGCCATCGCGAGGCCGACGGTTCCATCGGCGGCGGCTCATGATCCGGTTGCCCTGCATGGCGACGATACGGTACCGGCGCGAATCTACAGTTTGAACGGCGATATCGTCGATGGTGTTCTGCAGGCGACCGATGTTAACGCTGGTTTCTACGGAAATCTGGTGCCTGTCGCGATAGACAAGCCCGCTTTGGTTCAGGCAGGGCGTGACATCGTGAACCTGTCGTTTTTCGGGCAAAACCTGCGCAAGTCGGATGTGACGCGGATCGTCGCAGGACGGGATATCTACGACACACCGCTCATACATAACGTCGACGCGGTTATACCGGTGCTGGCGCTAGGCGGGCCTGGGACATTTGATATCCAGGCGGGTCGAAACATCGGCCCGCTGACGAGTCAGGCGCAAGCTTATGCGTCGCTGGGTGACGGAAGTTACCTCCGTGAGGGGATTCCGACGGGGATTGACGCAATCGGGAATGCAAACAACCCGTATTTGCCCCATGAAAGTGCGAGCATCAATGTGCTGTTCGGTGTTGGGCCGGGCATCGACACCGCCTCGTTCGTCTCCACGTATGTCGATCCAGCGAAGTCCGTGCCGGGTGTTTCCAGCGCGACGCCCGCGCTCGTTACGTTCATGGAGCAATACGAGGCGGGACTCTCGGTCGACACGGGGCTGGTCAACGATCAGCCAGCTATCAAGCCGTTGAGCGCGGACGAGGCCTGGTCGAAATTCAAGGCGCTGCCGCAGTATGTCCAGCAGCTCTTTGCCGAGCAGGTGCTGTTCAAGGTCCTGACCAGCGTCGGCGAGGATTACAACAATCCCACCAGTCCGTACTATCAGAAATACGCGCGCGGCTACGAGGCGCTCAATACGATGTTTCCCGCTTCGCTGGGCTACACGGCCAACAATCTCGGCGGCGGCAGCAACGGTGCGAACAAGTTGATCGATACGGGCGACCTGGACATTCGCAGCACGACCATCCAGACGCAGCAGGGCGGTAACGTATCGATCCTTGGCCCGGGCGGGCAGGCGCTGATCGGGAGTACGTCCGCACCGCCTCAGATCGTCAGCAATGGTACCGGCAAGACGATTGCCGGGCCCGGAACAATGGGTGTCCTCACGCTCGAGAAGGGTGACATCAACATCTTTACGGACCGCAGCGTGCTGCTCGCCCAGAGCCGGATCTTCACCGAGCAGGGTGGCGACATGACGATCTGGAGTTCGAACGGCGACATCAACGCGGGCAAGGGTGCGAAGTCGTCGGCTGACACGCCGGCGCCGCAATACGTATGCGACGCGAACCACTATTGCACGGTCGATGCGCGCGGGCAGGTCACGGGCGCGGGCATTGCAACGTTGCAAAGCGTGCCGGGTGTGCCGATCGGTACGATCAACCTGATCGCACCGCGAGGTACGGTGGACGCGGGCGATGCCGGTATTCGTGCCGGTAATCTGAACGTTGCGGCATTGCGCGTGGTGAATGCCGACAACATTCAAGTGACCGGCAAGGCAACCGGCATCCCGCTCGTGCAGGCGGTGAATACCGGTGCGTTGACGGCCGCGAGTGCGGCTGCATCGGCCGCCACTCAGGTGGCGCAGGATATCGCGAAGAACAACGCTCCCGGAGGCGCGGTGCGGCGCTGGACGATTTCGGTGCAGGTCGAAGGGTTCGGCGATGCTGGCGGAGACGGCGCGAAGAAGCACAAGCAGCAGGTTGGCTACGATTCGTCGAACGCGGTGTCGGTTCTTGGCTTCGGTCAACCCGGAGCTACACAACGAGCCACGTTGACATCGGAGGAGCGTAACAGGTTGGGCAAGATCTGATCGAGCGAAGTGTGCGCGACGCGGGCTACCGGTAGTATTGGCGCCCGCGTTTTTTTGTATGCGGTCGCCGCATGGATCGTTTGATCGAAGACGGATGAGTGTCCCCCGTGATTCGGATGCTTGCCGTTCGTGTAGTGTGAAGCGCGAGCCGTATTGACAGTCGTTCGCCGGGCCCTTTAAACGCGGCGAGACGAAGCGGCCTCTCCGATTGCAATGACGTGGGTCGGGAAGTTACGGGCGCCTGATGAGTGGGTTGGTGACTTTCAAATAAAACTGCGCCCCTGGTAACCAAGGGGCGCAGCAGTTTGGATCCCGGTAGTCGGTATGTCGACGACTTATCGGCCGACCACCGTGCCCGTGCAGACGCTCGTGTTGCCGATGTCGAGGTTCCACGTGCTCGCGTTGCTCAGGAATTCGTTCGAGATGGCCGTCTGGAAGTTCGTCGGAATCGTGTCGAAGCCGTTGCCATGAACGATAGAGGCGAAGCTTGGGTTTGTGTAATGAGCGTTTAGGAAATCATGCACGGCTGTTCCGACTGCCGGATCTGCATAACATTGGCTCAGGATGATGTAGCTCATACCGGAAATAGGGTAGCCCGACGGAGGGTTGCTTGTATTCATTTCCCAGTTTGCCGGATTGGCAGCATAGGACCTTAGCGCTGGCGGGTGAATAGCACCAAGCGCTCTCGTAGCATTCGTATACGTTGGCGCGTAGTAGACGCCATTCATCTTGTTCACGAGGCTGGCCACCGGCAGTTGCAGGGCGCCGGCCGACGTCATGACCGTGCTCGACGGGGCGAGGAACGTGTTCGCGTAATTTGGAGCCAGGTATGCAACAGCGGCCATACCGGCCGACGCATAGCTCGCCAACTGTCTACGCACGCCACCGTCACCCGAAGCAGCTATGAAGTTCGACGGCACGACGCCGCCCGGGAACGAAGCCGTGAATGTCATCGAATCGAAGAACGTCACACCCGCGGCCGTGTTGCCGGCCCAGCAGACAGCAGCCAGGTGGCGCGTCAGCAGTTCGGTCGTGCCGCTGGCGTCCGAGCTATAGACGACTTTGATCGGTTCGTTCAGCACGTAGGGGGAGTTTGTTTCCGGATTGATGATCTGGTTCCAGTTCGTGAGCTTGCCCGAGAAGATGCCGCACAGATCGTCGTCGTTCAGCGCGATGCTGTGCGCTTGACCCGGTGTCGTTTGCGGCGTCGTCGTGCTTGTGACGGCCGGGCCGTTGACGACCGGAATCGTGATCGGCGTGACGATGTACGGGATCTGGATCAGCGGGCCGTTGGTCGCGCCGAGGCCGGCCTTGTACGACGTGAGCTGGGCGCTCGACAGTGCCGCATCGCTGTTCGCGAAGTGGACCGTGCCCGTGACCGTCGAACCGAAGAATGTCGGCTGGTTGTTCAGGAATGCGTTCTGGCCGGCGCCCGAACCCACCGAGAAATACGTGAACGAGCCTTCGGCGGTGCCGAACAGGCCGATTTCGGTCGCGGTGTTGCCGATCGTACCGATTGCCGGAGCAATGAGGGACGAGCCACCGCCTTGCACGTTAGGCGAGGCCATCGCGGCAATACCGCCGAGGCTGGAGAAAGCAAGAGCGATCGATTGGCAGAGCCTGCGGTGTTGATGAAGTCGCATGTGATAATTTCCGAGGAGAAGAGATGGCACGCCGGACTGACGTCAACGGTGCGTCGACCGAGGACAAATCGAGGACAAGTGAAAAACTGCGCCCGCGGATCTCCGGGGGCGCAGCCGTTCCGACGAGGTTAAGCTGATTGCCGGTCGCTTAGCGGCCGACCACCGTGCCCGTGCAGACGCTTGCGTTGCCGATGTCGAGGTTCCACGTGCTCGCGTTGCTCAGGAAGTCGTTCGAGATGGCCGTCTGGTAGTTCGACGGAACCGTGTCGAAGCCGTTGCCATGAACGATCGCCGCGAAGCTGGCGTTCGTGTAGTGGCTGTTCAGGAAGTCATGCACGGCTGTCTTCACCGTCGCATCCTTGTAGCACTGGCTCAGGATGATCTGGCTGGTGCCGGAAACCGGGTAGCCCGACACCGGGTTGCCGGCGGCCGGCACCCATTGCGAAGGATCCGAGGCTCCGGCCTTGAGTGCCGGCGGCTTGACCGTACCGAGCGCGGTCGACGCATTCGCATACGTCGGTGCGTAGTAGACGCCATTCGTCTTGTTCACGAGGCTGGCCACCGGCAGTTGCAGCGCGCCGGCCGACGTCACGACCGTGCTCGACGGGGCGAGGAACGTGTTCGTGTAGTCCGGGCTCAGGTAGGCAACGGCGGCACCGGTGGAGGACGACAGTGCATTGCGCACGCCGCTGCTGCCCGAAGCGCCGGTGAAGTTCGACGGCACGACGCCGCCCGGGAACGAAGCCGTGAACGTCAGCGAGTCGACGAACGTCACGCCCGTGGCCGTGTTGGTGGCCGAGCAGACAGCGGCCAGATGGCGGGTCAGCAGTTCGGTCGTGCCGCTGCCGTCCGTCCGGTAGATGACCTTGATCGGGCTGCTGGTCGGCGTCGTGGTCGACGAGAGGTACGTCGAACCCGTTTGCGGGTTGATGACCTGATTCCAGTCGGTCAGCTTGCCCGAGAAGATCCCGCACAGATCGTCGTCGTTCAGCGCGATGCTATGCGCTTGACCCGGCGTCGTTTGCGGCGTCGTCGTGCTCGTCACGGCCGGGCCGTTGACGACCGGCACCGTGATCGGCGTGACGATGTACGGAATCTGGATCAGCGGGCCGTTGGTCGCGCCGAGGCCGGCCTTGTACGACGTGAGCTGGGCGGTCGACAGGGCCGCATCGCTGTTCGCGAAGTGGACCGTGCCCGTGACGCCCGCGCCGAAGAACGTCGGCTGGTTGTTCAGGAACGCGTTCTGGCCGGCGCCCGAACCCACCGAGTAATACGTGAACGAGCCTTCGGCCGTGCCGAACAGGCCGATTTCGGTCGCGGTGTTGCCGATCGCGCCGATGGTCGGGGCGACGAGCGACGAACCGCCGCCGTGGATGTCCGCGGCCATCGCGGCCGTGGCGCCCAGACCGGAAACAACGAGAGCGAGGACTTGACAGATCTTGCGCTTGCTGGATTTCATGAGAAATTTCCTTGAACGAAGATAAACGGGAACCCCTGCTACTGCGGTTGGAATGCTTATGGACCGCCGGGTAAATGTAGGAGGTAATTCGAATGGCGCGTGTGAATTTTTCATAACGAATGGTGCGTAACATTTTTATCGATCAAGCCATTGCGTTATTCGAATTGATAAAGCGCCGATCGGAGTGTCATTCGACATGAGTTGGAGCGACCATATACTGGGATTTGGCCGGAGTCGCTCGACGGATTGCGCACGAGAACCCGCGTCAGGCTTGATGGAAGCTGTTGACGTAACACGTGGGGCCGGGCCGCGCTATCCCAACTTCACGACGGTTTCGTGGCAGATGTTACGGAACATTGCGCACGTCGATGAATATCTTCCACTTCGAGGTACTTTTTTCGCTTGTCGCACGAATCTGTAAATGGAAGGTCGAGCAAGGTCGCATTGTATTTAATGTGTGTTCGGTTAATTTACTGGATAAGCTTGAAATCGTTTTTACGTTATAAGAATGGCGAAGCCGGGTAATAAAACCCGTCAAAAAAGGTAGCCCAACATCCGTCACAAATCTGCGCTGGTTCGCTCCGTAGTCTTCCCCGGCGACTCCGTCCGGCACATTGCGCGCAGTCGCCGAAAAAAGTCGCACGCGTGACACGAGGGCACTGACATGTCGGCATTCCGCTACGAAGCGATCGATCCCACCGGCCGCACGCTGAAAGGCGTGCTCGAAGCCGACAGCGCGCGCGCCGGCCGCAGTCATCTGCGCACGCAGGGGCTCACGCCGCTCGTCGTAGAACTGGCCGCGCAGCGTCTGCACGGCGAGCGCCATCAACGGTTGTCGCTCGGCCGCAAGCTGTCGCAGCGCGAGCAGGCGATCATCACGCGCCAGCTCGCGAGCCTGCTGGTCGCGGGGCTGCCGCTCGACGAAGCGCTGTCGGTATTGAGCGAGCAGGCCGAACGCGAATACGTGCGCGAGCTGATGGCGTCGATCCGCGCGGAAATCGTCGGCGGCCATTCGTTCGCGAATGCGCTGAGCCAGCATCCGCGCGATTTCCCCGAGATCTATCGCGCGCTCGTCGCGGCCGGCGAGCACACGGGCAAGCTCGGCGTCGTGCTGTCGCGTCTGGCCGACTACATCGAACAAAGCAACGCGCTGAAGCAGAAGATCCTGCTGGCGTTCACGTATCCGGGCATCGTCACGCTGATCGCGTTCGGCATCGTCACGTTCCTGCTGAGCTACGTGGTGCCGCAGGTCGCGAACGTGTTCACCAGCACCAAGCAGCAACTGCCGACGCTGACGGTCGTGATGCTCGCGCTGTCGGACTTCGTGCGGCACTGGTGGTGGGCGTCGCTCGCGGCGACGGTCGCGATCGTCTATGCAATCCGCAAGGTGCTGTCGCGCGATGCGCCGCGGCTCAGGTTCGACACCTGGGTGCTCACCGCGCCGCTCGCGGGCAAGCTCGTGCGCGGCTACAACACGGTGCGCTTCGCGAGCACGCTCGGCATTCTCACGGCGGCCGGCGTGCCGATCCTGCGCGCGTTGCAGGCGGCTGGCGAGACGTTGTCGAACCGTGCGATGCGCGCGAACGTCGACGACGCGATCGTCCGTGTGCGCGAAGGCTCGGCGCTGTCGCGTGCGCTCGCGCATACGAAGACGTTTCCGCCGGTACTCGTGCACCTGATCCGCTCGGGCGAGGCGACGGGCGACGTGACGACGATGCTCGATCGTGCATCCGAAGGCGAATCGCGCGAACTGGAGCGCCGCACGATGTTCCTGACGAGCCTGCTCGAACCGCTGTTGATCCTCGCGATGGGCGGCGTGGTGCTCGTGATCGTGCTGGCGGTGATGATGCCGATCATCGAGCTGAACAACATGGTGCAGTGATGCGCGGCTCAGCGCACGAACGCGTTGGCCTTCTCCGCGGCGGGCAGCGCGATTTCGCGTTGCAGCCCGTTGCGGTCGACGACGATCGAGCGCGCGCGAACCTCGGCGAGCTTCGCGGCTTCGCCGATCGCCGCGCCGAGCGATACGACGCGCGATGCTTCGCCGCCGACGCTGACGATCGCGGCCGCTCGGCGTGCATCGAACGCGAGTACGCCGAGCAACTGGATGGCATCGCGGCCGTCGTCGGGTGTCGCGCCGAACAGCCGCGCGCCGGCCGCAACGTCGATCGGCGCGGGCGGCGGTGCAAGCGCCGCGACCGGCGCATCGGCGGTGCTCAATACGCGCACGGCCCACAGCGACACGGCGGCGAGTGCCGCGGCGGCGGCGAGCGTCGCCGCGAGCGGCACGAGATCGGTGCGGGACGGTGCGATGCGAAGCAGGTCGAATGGTTTCATGGCGACGGGTCGATGCGATGGACAGAAGACGTTTTCCATTCTTTGCCGCGAGGGTGAATGCATGATGACGGGCCTCAACGAAACCCGAACGCCGTACGCCTGCCAGGCGGGCAGACGAGCGCGTCGCCATACGCAACGCGGGTTCACGCTGATCGAGATCATGGTGGTGGTCGCGATTCTCGGGATTCTCGCGGCGCTGATCGTGCCGAAGATCATGAGCCGTCCCGACGAGGCGCGTCGCATCGCCGCGAAGCAGGACATCGGCACGATGATGCAGTCGCTGAACCTGTATCGCCTCGACAACGGCCGCTATCCGTCGCAGGAGCAGGGGCTCGCTGCGTTGATCCAGAAGCCGACAACCGATCCGGTACCGAACAACTGGAAGGACGGCGGTTACCTGGAGCGCTTGCCGAAGGATCCATGGGGCAACGCATATCAATACCTGAACCCGGGCGCGCACGGCGCGATCGACGTGTTCAGTTACGGTGCGGACGGCAAACCGGGCGGCGAGGGCAACGATGCGGACATCGGCTCGTGGCAGTGACGGAACGATGGGCATCCTGAACGGGCGCGGCCGGCGCGCGGGCGCCGCACGTCGCACGGCGGCGGGCTTCACGCTGCTGGAGATGCTCGTCGTGCTCGTGATCGTCGGGCTGCTGGTCGCGGTCGTCACGCTCGCGCCGTCGCGCAACCGGCGCACCGATCTGGCGGAGGAGGCGCAGCGCCTGGCGAACCTGCTCGAATCGGCCGGCGACGAAGCGCAGGTGCGCGCGATGCCGATCGCATGGCAGCCGGTCGGCGGAGGCTATCGCTTCGTACAGCGCACCGAAGGCGGCGGCTGGGCGCCGATGACCGACGACCTGTATCGCGCACGCCGCTGGGGCAGCGCAGTGACGGGCGTGTCGGTGCGTTACACGGGTGGCGGCGAAGCGCCGTCGCGGATCGTGCTCGGCAGCGAAAGCATCGATGTGCCGGTGACGATCACGCTGTGGTCCGGCGACGTGCGGATGGCCGTCGTCGGCACGGGCATCGGCAACTTCGTCGTGCGCCGGCCCTGAGCGGCACGCGTCATGGTCCACGTGCGCGCCGGCGATGCACGAAAGCGGTGCGGCGCGATCGTGTCGCGCGGCGATACGCTTCACCGGACTGTCACAGTGCCCGCTCACAATCTGTCGTTCGCTTGCGACGGAGCCGCTCACGGGGATGCACGCTTCGGCACGCGGCGTGCAACTCCACTTCCGTCCAGGGATTCATGACTCGTTCACGGGCGCCGACCGGTGTCCTGGCGCTCGTCGCGTGGCTCGTGTTGGTCGTGCTGTCGATACGCGGCGTGCACGCGCAGGAGACCGGTTCCATCGGCCGCCAGCCGGGCAGCGCGGTGCATTTCGATCTGCCCGCGCAGCCGCTCGCGAAGACGCTGCAGGATTTCGCGCGGCTCACCGAGCTGATCGTGCTCGCGCCGGCGCCGCTGCTCGACGGGCGCACGAGTGTGCCGGTCCAGGGCGATTTCGCGCCGCGCGACGCGCTCGAGCGGATGCTGGCCGGAACGGGGTTGCGTGCGGAATTCTCGCGTCCGGACGAAGCGATCATCGTCGCGCAGCCGGCCGCCGAGACGCCGCCCGCTCCGGCCGACACGCCGGCGGATGCGGCGTTGCCGATCGACGGGATCGGCGATTCCGGCGATCGGCGCGCGTTCGCGGGCCTGCTGCAGGCGCATCTGATCGATGCGCTGTGCGCGCAGCCGGCGGCGGTGCCGGGCAGCTATCGACTCGTCGCGCAGATGCGCATCGACAACAGGGGGGCGGTGGTGGCGGTCAACATGGTGGCATCGAGCGGTTCGGCCGCCCGCGACGCGGCGGTGATGCGCGCGCTGCGCGCGCTGAAGCTGGACGACGCGCCGCCTGCGGACCTGCCGCAGCCGGTCACGATCCTGCTGCGCCCGGCCGGCAACGGCGTGCATTTCCGTTGCCCGGCGCCGCAGCCGGCCGTTCGGGGCTAGGCCATCATGTCCGACAGCAACCGCTCCGGGCTCCGGAATCTGCTGGCGACGCGCTACGCGTACCTGGTCAGGCGGCTGGAACGCGTGACGGGGTCGAAGGACGGCGCCGCCGACGCGCTGCACGAAACCTGGCTGCGCCTCGAGAACGCGAACGTCTCCACGCAGGTGACGAACGCGGACGCCTATATACTCGGGATGGCGAACAATGTCGCGATCGACCAGCATCGGCGCGAACGGCGGCATCTGCACGACGACGACGTCGAGACGCTGCTGGAGGTGCCCGACGAACTGGCCGATCCCGAGCGCATCGTCGCGGCGCGCCGCAAGGTCGAGACGCTGAAGGACGTGCTGCGCGGCCTGCCGCCGCGGCGTCGCGCGATTTTGCTGGCCGCCCGCGTGGACGGCCTGCTGAATCGCGAGATCGCCGAGCATTTCGGCATTTCGCTGCGGCTCGTCGAAAGCGAGCTGAGCGCGGCGATGAAGTACTGCCTGCAGCGGATGCAGGAAGACGGCGATTCGTACGCGGGCACGCGAGGCGGCCCGCGCAAATTTTGAGCATCCGGACGATGACGAAAGCCCAGGCCCAACCTGCCCACGACGAACTCGACGAAGCGAGTGCGTGGCTGCTGCGTCTGCGCTCGGGGGACGCGAGCCAGGACGACGCCGACGCGTTCGAACGCTGGTGCAAGGATCGTCCGCAAGCCGCCGATCTGCTGCGCGGCACCTGGAGCTCGCTGCGCACGGCCGCGACCGAACTCGCGCACGAGGAGCGCACGGCCGCGGCCTGGGCACAGGTCGCCAGGCGCGAACGCACGATGCGCACCGGGCGGCGCGCGTTCATCGGCTTCGCGGTCGCCGCGGGCGCGTCGTGGCTCGCGGTGCGGCCGCCGATGCAGCTGTGGCCGTCGCTCGGCGACATCGCGGCCGATTACCACACGGGTACCGGCGAGCAGCGCAGCGTCGCGCTGTCGTCGCGCGTCACGGTCGAACTGAATACGCAAACGCGCCTCGACGTGCTGCCGGCGAGCGATGCCGCGCATGGCGTCGAAGTCGTCGCGGGCGAGGCGGAGATCGACGCGGTCGCGCCGCCGGCCGGCCGCGCGACGCCGATCCAGCCGGTCACGGTGGTGGCGGGCGGCGGCCGCATGCGGGCACTGGTCGCGCGTTTCAACGTGCGGCGTACGGGCTCGCAGGTCTGCGTGACGTGTTTGTCCGGCACGGTCACGCTCGAACATCCGCGCGGCGCGCGGACGCTGAGCGCCGACGATCAGGTCGTCTACGACGACCGCGGCGTACAGCCGGTGTCGCGGACGGATCCGGGCGCCGTCAGCGCGTGGCGGCGCGGCATGCTGGTGTTCAACGGCGTGCCGCTGTCGGACGTCGTCGACGAGATCAACCGCTACCGGCGCGGCAAGGTCATCCTGCGCAGCGCGTCGCTCGGCGCGAACCGAATGCAGGCGCAGTTTCCGATCACGCGGCTCGACGACGTGATCGACATGGTCGGCCGCCTGTACGGCGCGCACATCACGCGCCTGCCCGGCAATATCGTGCTGCTGAGCTGAGCTGCTTTCCCCGCGTTCCGCTTTCCTTCCTTTCTCCCGTTTCCATCCGGCCGTTGCTCCGCCTGCCGCGGTGCTGCCCGCGCTGCGGGTTACGGCGCGTCGATACGACCTTATCCATGAGGGCCGGCAAACGCCGGGCCGTCACGCGTGACGGCCCGGTGGGGCGTCGTCGGACCCGAGGCGTGGGTGGCAAGCGCCCCGGCCGCGCAGCGATGCGCGGTGGGGGGATGTGTGTCGAGGGAGCTTCGGGCGGTGGCGTGATCATGAACGAATCGCAACGGGATACGGATTCCGGCGACGCGGACACGCGCGCCGACGCGATCCGCGAGGGCGCGGTGCGCTGGCTGCTGTGGCTGCGCGCCGGCGACACGACTGAACGGGAACGCGACGCTTTCGGGCGCTGGCGCGCGCAGAGCGACGAGCACGCACGCACGGTGCGCGAGCTGATCTGGATGTGGGCCGTGCTGGAGACGGTCGGCCGCCCGGAGCCGGGCGAGCCGGGCGGGTCGACGCGCACGCATTGACGCGCCGCATCGGCGTTGCAAGAAAGTCTGCGGGTTAGGCGGGGCTGCTGCGACCTTGTATATGAGAGAGCGAGGGCCGTGAAGAGGGGCGATGGCGTGGAGACCGGGGGAACGGGGGCCGGAATGGGCCCCCGGATCGCCCGTCATGCACGGTGGTCGGCGCGCGCGCCGGTCCACGCGGCGTCGAGCGGATCGTCGGCATCGCGCAGCGGCTCGCGCAGAAACGGAAAGCGTTCGACGAACGGTGCGGATTCTTGCAGGGCCACGATATGGTTGACCATCCATTGCAGCAGTTCGCCGCCGTGCCGGACCTGTTCCGGGCGCCAGTCCGGCATCGTCGAGAAGAGGGCGGAGAAGCCGCTCCAGCGCGACGGGCGGTCGTTGTCGCCGGGGCGGAAATAGGTATTCATCGCGACGTCGCGCGCCTGCGTCAGCGTGCCGACGAACAGCCCGTGCGGCGTCGGCACGCCGATCTGCTGCCAGCCTTCCGCGATCGCCAGCGAGCGCATCACGCGCGCCGCGACGAACGCGATGCGTGTCTCGTGCTCGATTTCCGCAAGCGACATCACGCCGTTGCGCTGCATGCAGCGCGCGACCGCGTGCGGCCGGATCGCGTTCGACGCGAAACTGCGCAGCACGAGGTCGGGCACCGTCAGTTGAAGCTGGAATTCACGCAAGCCGTGCTCGGCGCTCATCGTCGAGAAATGGACGAACAGCCCCTCTGCGTGACCGAGCGCGCCGACGTACGGTTCGAGCCCGAGGCGCACGAGTTTCGGCGCGATCTGACGCTCGAGCAGCCGCAGCAGGTTGCGGCGATTGCGCACGCCCTTGAAATCGTCGAGGCCGCGCGTGACGATGTCGCTGATCTCCCAGCGGCGCTCGTCGGCGATGAGCCGCGGGGAGCCGCTCAGGTCGAACCGGGCGCGGCCGTGCGCCACGCGGGGATCTACGTACATGCCGGTGCCTCGTGCATTGATTGCGAATGGCTCGCCGCGACGGCGCGGCGTCGCGCGGAGCGGGTCGCTCACGATGCTGCGGGGTCGCTCGCGCTGCGTCAAGTGCGAACGCGTTGCGACGCGCGCGAGCGTATGCCGTTGCGGCGGCCCGCACGATCGACCGGACAGTGTGAGGTAACCCGATGATGCGCGCTGTCGTGGAACGCTTCGTCGAGCAGAGCCCGATGACGGTCATGGCGCGGCTCGTCCTGCAATGCGCGCTGCACGACGACTGGGTCGACGCCGCCGCGGGCGCCGGCGACGAGCCCGACGGCGAGTCGATCCGCGAGGCGCTGTTTGCCGTTGCCGTCGACGCGATCGCGGCGATTGCCGCGTGGCGGCGGATGCCGGATGCTGCCGGCGCCGTCGCGCCGGGGTTCGGCGCGGCCGTGACGGCGCTGCACGATTGCATGAGCCGGTGGCGGTCCGGCTGGGGGCGCGCGCTGGCCAGGGACAGCGTCGACCTGCTGCTGCCGGTCGCGTCGGTGCGCGGCGTCGACGGGGCGTGCGCCGTCGACGGGATGCGGCTGCGCGTGCTGGACGGCGCCGGCGAGGCCTGTGCGCCGCGCGCCGACGGTTGCGACTGCGGGCGCGCGTGCGACGACCCGGCGCGCGATGCGGCGGCAGGCGGTGCGCGCGTCCTGCCGGTGTACGACCCGGAGCTCGGGATGATCGTCGACCTGCTGCCTTGCGAGCGCGGCCGGTCGCACGAGCGTGCATTCGTCGGCGCGCTGCTCGAAGCGGTCCGGCCCGGCGAGCTGTGGATTGTCGACGGGCGCTTCGATACGGATGCGATCCTGTCCGGCTGGCCGCGCCGCGGCGGCGCGTTCGTGCTGCGCGAATACGGCCGCTCGGCCGCCTGCCGGCCGCTCGGCGACTGGCAGGACGCCGGCGTGTTCGGCACCGGGCGCGTTCGCGAACGATCCGTCGGGATGGCCGGCGAAGGCGGCGCGTCGGACACGTTTCGCCAGATCGAATGGGAACGCGCGGAGGCGCCCGGCGAAAGCGTCACGCTGTTGACCGACCTGTCGGCCGAGCGGTTCGACGCGCCGCAGATCGTGGCGCTGTCGCGCCGACGCTGGCGCGACGCGTTGCCGCTCGCGCTCGAGCCCGTGACGGGCGGCACGCCGTTCGGCGCCGTGCCCGCGCGTGCGGCGTTGCTGGCGAGCGGGATCGCCGCGTTCGCCTACAACGCGTTCAGCGTGATGACGCGCGTCGTCGGCGGCGCGCTCGATCTCGACGCGCGCGACGTCGCGCGTCTGCCGTCGCTGATCGCCGACGGCGTGATGGCCACCTATGCGGGCATGATGATCGCGCTGCCGCCCGACTGGTGGCAGCGTTACGACCGGTTGCCCGCGACGACGCTCGGCCAGATCGTGCGGATGCTCGCCGTGCACGTCGACCCGCGCAGCGAACGGCGGCGCCGCCGCGACAGCCGGTTGTCGTCGAAGTCGCAGGCATTGCTGCGCGCCGCGACGCTCGAGTGCCTGCTGCACGACAACGGCGACGATCCGGCCGCGAACGTATTCAGCCTGCGCACGATCGCGATGGCGACGCGCGACTTCAGCAGCAATCCGTCGAAGGCGCTGCGGCACGCCGGCGAGGCGCTGGTGATGGTCACCAAGTACAACCGGCCGATCGCGCTGCTCGTGTCGATCGACGACTGGAACCGGCTCCTCGGCGAAGTGCGCGAGACGAGCTTCACGCGCTTGTCGTTCGATGCGGCGGCGTCGCCGGGCCAGCGACCGGTGACGTTGAGCGAGTCGTCGCTGAATTAGCCGGCGCCGATCGCACGTTGCCGGCTCGGCCCGGCTCGCCGTTCGCCGCGCCCGTCTCTGCCGCATCCGGCTTCAACTCGTCAGCCGCCGCACCCAGATCACCGACGTCCACGCGAAATTGCCGCTGCCGTAGCGTGCGATCAGCGTGTCCACGCGCGCGTTGATCCGCGCCGAATGCACGCGGCAATGCACGATGAAGTAGCCGCTGTTCACGCCGACGGCCGAGCCGTCCGGCAAAGTCGGGTTGCCGCCCTGCGCGGGCAGCAGGTATTCGGCGATGTCGCCGGTGCTCACGAAGTAGGCGGTCGCGCGCCGGTCGACGAGCCGCTTCGCCTGGCTCGCCGACAGCGTCGGGATCGCGGCGACGAGCACGGGTTCGGGCGCGGTGTTCGCGTTGACGACGGTCAGGTCGGGCAGGATCGTGACGTACGGCGCGAGCGCTTCGATCGCATGCGCGTCGTAGCCGGGAATGCGCGCGAGATCGTCGACGGACACGAGCTGCAGCGGCCAGCCGCCCGGGCCGTTCGCGTCGCGCAGCGAGCGCAGCATGTAGTCGGCCGTCGGTTGCGCGAGCGCCGGATCGAGCGACAACTGGCCGAGCAGGCGCCGGTACGCCAGCACGCCTTCGCCGTTGGACTGCCACGGCTTGCCGGGCGCGGCGCGCGACACGAGGTTCATCAGGTTGAAGCGCGCCTGCGCGTCCTCGACGCTGCCCGAGATCCACGCGCGCGACAGCTCCGCATTGACCGCCAGCGCGTCGGATGGCAGCAGGTCCGAGAGCTGCACGTCGGCGACGGGCGACGACCATGGCTGGCCGACGAACGTGACGTTCGACGTCGCGCTTTGCGCGCGCAGCGTCGCGCGTGCCCATTCGACCGCGGCGCGCTCGATCCACATCGTCTGTGTCGCGAGCCGCTGGTTCTCGACGTCGCGCGTCGCGACCTGCTGGCGCCACAGCACGCTGGCCGCGAGCGTGGCCGCCAGCGCGACGACGAGCAGCACCGTCACGATCGCGATGCCGCGTTCGCGCCGCGCGTGCGCCGTCCTTCCTGTCCCGTATCGATGCATCCGCGTGCCCTCGCAGTGTCGGCGCGGTGCGCTCACACCTCGAACGCCAGCCACGCATGCGCGATGCTCGCATGCGCGGATGACGTGACGCCGAACAGCGCGGCGAGCCCCGCGACCCAGCATGCGAGCGTCGCGGGACGCATGCCGTCGTCGGCAAGCGGGCCGACCAGGTCGGCGATCGCGTGCGAGCGCCACAGCAGCAGCACGAACAGCGTGCAGCCGACGGTCATCGCGATCGCGAACGTGTGGGCTGCAACCGCGGGGCGGCGGGTGAACGGCGTGCGGTGATGCCGCTGGTTCGTCGCGACGATCGCGACCCCGTTCGCGACCGGCACGATCGCCATCGCGAGCGCCCAGAACAGCGGCTGATCGCTCGACGGATTGATCAGCAGCAGCGTGCCGATCGTCCAGATCGGCGGCGCGAGCAGCGTGAGCACGGACCACGACAGCAGTTGCCACGCGAGCCACGGCGAGCGCCAGCGTAGCGGCGGATTCGACGCGGCACGAGCGGCGCGCGGACGCAGCTGGCCCGGCATTCCGGCGGCGCCGGCCAACCGCCCGGCGAGCCACCGTACGAGCATCGTGGCGAATGACATGGAGGGTCCTGTCGTTGACATGTTCCGTTCTCAATAGCTAGGACGAAGCGGGCGGCTGCAAGCCGCAGGATTTCGTACGTGCTCGCGGCGTGCGGTGCAGCGTAAACGGTCCCGACGATCGCACCCCGTGGTTTGCGCGTGTTTCGTGAATATCTTCAGTCGAATGTCACAAAAACTTCCCGGTTGAAACCGGAGGATTGTCGGACCGCACGCAGGCCGTCGCGTTTTCGCGCGCGGGCCGGCCGGACGGCGACTCGTTTGCCGGCGAGCCGCCTACGCGCCGCGCGCCGGCCGGGCAACGACATGTATACGAAATGGGGGCCACGCAAGGTCATGCGCCGCATCTCGCGCGTCTCGCGCGGGCGAGCGGCTGCACGCATGCATGCCGCTTGCGTCGACCGCTGCCCGTGCTGGCGGATCGGTCGACGTCACGCAAAAAACATTGCGGCAATGCGCGCTTCATTCCGTCTAGGTAGGTGGGAGCTGCGACTTGGTGCGCCGTACGCGGCCCCGTTCGCGACCGATGCGCGTGCACCGGGCCGACGGGCCGGCAGGCAAGCGAGCATTTTTTCTCATCAGGCGGCGTGAAGCCGACAGGTGCATGACAGTGGAACAGTTCGAGGAAACCCGGCCGGCAGGCGAAACCGACGCGCCGACGGACGACGTATCGGCGAGGCAGGCGGAAGCGTTGTCGCCGGTCATCAACCTGCGCGACACCGGGCGCTTCCTGCAGGTGCTCGAGGCACTCGGGTGCTCGCTGGCCGTGAGCCGCCGCCCGTCCGGCGTGGCCGTGATCGGTGTCGACGACGGCGTGCCCACGCTGTCCGCATGCCTGTTGCCGCGCTCGATGGGGATGGCCGTGTCGGGCAAGCGGCTCGCGATCGCGACGATGCACGAGCTGATGGTGTTCGCGAACGTATCGACGCTCGCGCCGCACTATCCGGCCAGACCGGATCACTACGACGCGATGTTCGTGCCGCGCATGTCCTATTACACGGGCGATCTCGACCTGCACGACATGGCGTTCGACAAGCACGTGCTGCTCGCGGTCAACACACGCTATTCCTGTATCAGCGTGATCGACGGCTATTTCAACTTCACGCCGATCTGGCAGCCGCCGTTCGTGACCGAGACCACGCCGGACGATCGCTGCCACCTGAACGGCATGGCGTTCGCCGACGGCAAGGTGCGGTTCGCGACGGCGCTTGGCATGAGCAACGAGCCGTTCGGCTGGCGCAGCGGAATGGCCGCCGGCGGCATCGTGATGGAGGTGCCGTCCGGCCGGATCGTCGCATCGGGGCTGTCGATGCCGCATTCGCCGCGCGTGATCGGCGCTCGCCTGCACGTGCTCGAAGGCGGTCGCGGCCACGTGCTGCAGATCGATCCGCAGTCGGGCGCGCGGCGCGTGCTCGCGAAGCTGCCGGGCTTCACGCACGGTCTCGCCGAATACGGGGGCGTGCTGTTCGTCGGGCTGTCGAAGTTGCGCGACAAACGCGGCCCGCAGGGGTTGCCGATCGAAAGCGAATCGGATGTGCTGGTTGCGGGGGTCGCCGCACTCGACGCGAACACCGGCGACGTGCTCGGCATCCTGCAGTTCTTCAACGGCGTCGACGAGATCTTCGACGTGCAGGTGATCCCGAACGTGCGGCGCGCCGAAATCCTGAGCCCGCATCAATGGGCCGAGACGCCGTCGATCGTGACGATGCAGGGCGGCTTCTGGCAGACGCGTCCGCGCGAGGACGACGAACCCGCGAAGGCGGCGGAGCGCGCGCGATGAAGCTCGATCGTTGCGGGTTTCCCGACGTCGTTTCGTCCTTATCGGTAGACGTGCCCCGCGACGAGCGGCGCGTGTCGCCGCAGCGGGCCGGCGGGGTGTTGTGGCTCACCGGGTTGTCCGGCGCGGGCAAGACGACGTTGGCCGACGCGGTAGCGGCGCGACTGCGCGACCGACGCATGCATGCGGTGGTGCTCGACGGTGATCGGCTGCGCACGGGGCTGAATCGGGATCTCGGTTTTACGGTGCAGGATCGTTTCGAAAACGTACGGCGCATCGCCGAAGTCGCGGCACTGACGAGCGAATCCGGCGCGCTGGCGATCGTCGCGGTCATTTCGCCGCTCGCGGCGATGCGCGATGCGGCGAGAGCGATCGTGGGGCCGGCGTTCCGCGAAGTGTACGTGAGCACGCCGCTGGTGTGCTGCGAGGCGCGGGATCCGAAGGGGTTGTATGCGAAGGCGCGGTGCGGCGCGCTGCCGGAATTCACGGGTGTGTCGGCGCCGTACGAACCGCCGGTGAAAGCGGATCTCACGCTCGATACCGGCCGCGCATCGCTCGCGACGTGCGTCGATACGCTGTTGCAGTTCGCCGTGACGCAGTTCGGCTTTCATGCGGATGCGCAGGCGGTGCCGACACATCACGGCTGAGTTCGGTTCGACGGCATAAAGAGCATTGCGCGGTTCATGATAAGGATGGCGAATCAATCGTCATCAAAGTGAAACAGACAACTGATAGCGGGGCGAGCGACGGGGTCGCGACAGCTTCGCTGCGGTCCGGAACAACAAAGGGGAATGGCGCATGCCGCCGAGAGTAGACCGCAAGTCACGCGAACGATGGCGGCTGAATGGCCGATGCCTGGCCGGTGCCGTGCTGGCCGGAGGCTTGAGCGTCGCGCCGGGCGTTCATGCGCAGGACGCTGCCGCGCCGGCCGCGAAGGCGGCGCCCGCCGCGCCGCAGTCGTTCGACGTGAATGCCTTCGTGGTGCGCGGCAACACGACGTTGCCGACCCTCGAAATCGAGAAGGCCGTGTATCCGTTCGAAGGGCCGGGCCGCACGCTCGCCGACGTGAACGCGGCCCGCGATGCGTTGCAGAAGGCGTACCAGGATCGCGGCTACCAGTCGGTCGTCGTCGAGTTGCCGCAGCAGCAGGTGAAGAACGGCGTGATCCTGCTGCAGGTGACCGAGGCGAAGGTCGGGCGTCTGCGCGTGGACGGCGCGCAATACAACTCGCCGCAGAACATCCGCGACGCGGTGCCCGCGCTGGCCGAAGGCAAGGTGCCCGATTTCAACCAGGCCCAGCAGCAGCTCACCGACCTGAACCGCTCGGCGGACCGCCAGGTGATTCCGGTGCTGAAGCCGGGCGCGTTGCCGCAGACGGTCGACGTCGACCTGAAGGTCGACGATCACAGCCCGCTGCACGGCTCGCTCGAACTGAACAACGACAACAGCCCCGGCACGTCGACGCTGCGCACGACCGCGAGCCTCAGCTATTCGAATCTGTGGCAGCTCGGCCACGTGATTTCCGGCACCTACGTGATCGCGCCGCAGCATCCGAACGATGCGCGCGTCTACGCATTCTCGTATCTCGCGCCGATCAAGGATTCGCGCTGGAGCTTTCTGGCGACGGTCGTGCATTCGGACAGTAACGTCGCGTCGGTCGGCAACACCAACGTGCTCGGCAAGGGCACCACGTACGGCTTCACCGCGATCTATTCGCTGCCGGCGACGGAGACCTACGCGCATACGGTCAGCATCGAGATCGACCGCAAGCACTACGACGAAGACGTGTCGCTGCCGGGCCAGGGCGGCTCGACGGCGCCGCTCACGTACGTGCCGGTGACGCTGTCGTACAACGGCCAGCTGAGCCTGAAGAGTTCTCAGACGTCGTTCTCCGCATCGCTGACGACGAACATCCGCGGCCTCGGCAGCGACTGGGGCGCATGGGACAACAAGCGCTACAACGCGACGCCCGATTTCGTGTACGGCAAGTTCGACGTGAATCACACGCAGCGCTTCGCGAACGACATGCAGGCCAATGCGCACGTGAGCGCCCAGATCTCGAACTCGCCGCTCGTGTCGAGCGAGCAGTTTGCCGCCGGCGGGATGAACAGCGTGCGCGGCTACATGCAGGCGGAAGACACGGCCGACAGCGGCGTGATCGCGTCGCTGGAGTTGCGCAGCCCGTCGCTGTCGAAGTGGCTGGGCGGCGCGGTCGGCAGCCGGGTGAACGAATGGCGCTTCCATGCGTTCTTCGACGCGGCGCACCTGTGGCTGCTGAGCCCGCTGCCGGAGCAGACGTCGCGCTTCAACCTGATGAGCGTCGGCGTCGGCACGCGGCTGCAGCTCATGAAATACGCGAGCGCGGATTTCGAGGCCGGCTGGCCGTTGAAGGCCGGCGTCTACACGCGGCAGTACAGCCCGCGGTTCGATTTCTACGTAAGGCTGGGTTTCTGACGGATTTTTTGATCGTGGCGGGGCGATGCGACGAGCGCGGCGCCCGCCCATTCGGGGAGTGGATCGTGAAGCGAGTCTTGTTTTTCCTGTTGGCGGTGATGCTCGGCGTGCTGCCCGGCATCGCGAACGCATGGTGGCAGAACGACTGGTCGTACCGAAAGGCGATCACGATCGACGCGAGCCCGAAGGGCGCGAACCTCGCGGAATCGGCCGGCCGCGTGCCGCTGCTGATTCGCCTGCATTCGGGCAACTTCCAGTTCGACGGGCTGGCCGACAACGGCGCCGACATCCGCTTCGTCGCGGCCGACGACAAGACGCCGCTGAATTTCCATGTCGAGCAATACGATCCGGTGCTCGGCGTCGCGCTGATCTGGGTCGATGTGCCGAAGATGCCGGCGGGCGCCGCGGAGTCGATCTGGATGTACTACGGCAACAAGAAGGCGCCGGACGGCGGCAAGCCGGCCGAGACGTTCGATGCCGATTACACGCTCGTCTATCACTTCAACGGTGCGGCCGGCGCCCCGCCGAAGGACGCGACCGCGTACGGCAACCACGCGCAGAACGCGTCGTTCCGCACGATCGAGGACGGCATCGTCGGCAAGGGCGCGCGGTTCGACGGCACGGGGTCGCTGACGCTGCCGGCGAGCCCGTCGCTGAACGTGCCGGCCGGCGGCAGCTTCACGTTCAGCGCGTGGGTCAAGCCGTCGGCGCTCGCGCCGAACACGTTGCTGTACGGCCGCCGCGACGGCGCGAATGCGTTGCTGATCGGCCTCGACAACGGCGTGCCGTTCGCGGAAGTCCAGGGCGCGGCCGGCAATCCGGCGCCGGTGCGCACGCCGGCCGCGTCGCCGGTCGCTGTGAACCAGTGGACGTATGTCGCGGTGACGGCCGACGGCAAGAACCTGACCGTCTACGTGAACGGCAAGCAGGTGTCGCAGGTCGCGGCAACGCTGCCCGCGCTGAACGGCGTGACGACGATCGGCGCGGACGCGGCCGGCGCACCGGCCGGGTTCGCCGCGTATGCGGGCGCGCTCGACGAACTGCGCCTGTCGAAGATCGCGCGTTCGCCCGCCGCGCTCGCGGTCGACGCGCTCGCGCAGGGCTCGGAATCGAAGCTGGTCGCGTACGGCGCCGACGAGAAGCAGTCGGGCTTCGGCTTCGGCTACTTCGGCGTGATCGTGCAGTCGGTGACCGTTGATGCGTGGGTCGTGATCACGATCCTGCTCGGGATGGCGCTCGTGTCGTGGATCGTGATGTGGACGAAGGCACGCTACGTCGGCACCGTCGACAAGGCGAACCAGTATTTCGTGCAGCGTTTCCGCGAAGTGGCCGGCCGCCATCTGGTCGGCCTCGCGCACGTCGACGAAGGCAGCGCGGAAGGGCGGCGCCTGTACCAGTCGTCGCTGTATCGGCTGTACAAGGCCGGCGTGCATGAAATTCACAGCCGCGTGGACGGCAACGGCCGCACGGTGATCACGTCCGAATCGATCGAGGCGATCCGCGCGTCGATGGACGCGACGCTCGTGCGCGAGAACCAGCGACTGTCGAAATCGATGGTGCTGTTGACGATCGCGATCTCGGGCGGCCCGTTCCTCGGCCTGCTCGGCACGGTGGTCGGCGTGATGATCACGTTCGCGGCGATCGCGGCGGCCGGCGACGTGAACGTGAACGCGATCGCACCGGGTATCGCGGCCGCGCTGCTCGCCACCGTCACGGGCCTGTTCGTCGCGATTCCCGCGCTGTTCGGCTACAACTACCTGCTGATCCGCAACAAGAACGTGACCGCGAACATGCAGGTGTTCGTCGACGAATTCGTCACGCGCCTGGCCGAAGCGCACCGCGCGCCCGACCACGCGGTGCTGGCCGACTGAACGCACGCAGGAGACCACCATGCAGGTTCAGGACGACGACAAGCCGTACGACGACATCAACATCACGCCGATGCTCGACCTCGCGTACGTGCTGCTGATCATCTTCATCATCATGACGACCGCGTCGGTGCAGGGCATCAAGGTCGACCTGCCGAAGGCGAGCTCGTCTGCGAGCCTCGCGAAGCCGAAGACGAAGGCGATCACGGTCGCCGATTCGGGGCAGGTGTTCCTCGACGCGTATCCGGTGACGATGGACGAACTCGAAAGCCGGTTGCGCACCGAGAAGGCGACCAATCCGGAATTCCCGATCGTGCTGAAGGGCGACGCGGCCGTGCAGTACCAGAAGGTCATGGACGTGCTCGACCTGCTGCGCCGGCTCGACCTGTCGCAGGTCGGGCTCGTGACCGGCAAGGCGAAGCAGGGCGGCTAGCGCGATGGAAATGACCTACAACGGCGGCCCGCCGCAGAAAGGCCCCGGCCGCTTCGTGAAGCCGGTTGCGATCGCGCTCGTGCTCGCCGGGCTCGCCGCGCTGATCTGGCATTTCGCGGGGGACACCGCGGGCGTGAAGCGCGCGAGCGCGCCGCAGGTGACGACGGTGATCCCGTTGCCGCCGCCGCCGCCGCCGCCGAAACAGAAGCCGCCGCCCGAGAAGGTGAAGGAAGAGGTCAAGACGCCGGTCGACAAGCCGACCGTCGCGCCGAAGCCGTCCGAGGCGCCGAAGCCGTCGGACAACCAGCCGAAGCAGATGACGATGAATGCGCCCGCACAGGCCGGCACCGACAGCTTCAACATCGGCGCGGGCGACGGCTCGGGAATGGTCGGCAGCGGCGGGGGCGGCAAGTTCGGCAACGCGAGCTACGCGCAGTACATGGTGTACGTGCTGCAGCGTGCGATCGAACAGGACAAGGGCGTGCAGGAAGCCGGCGGCGCGCGCTTCGCCGGCAGCCTGAACCTGTGGATGGATGCGTCGGGGCGGATCACGAAGGTGACGATCGCGCAGTCGACCGGCGACGCGAAGATCGACGCGGCCGTCGTCGCGGCGGTCGAGACGCTTGGCAAGGTCGACGAAGCGCCGCCGCCGGCGACGTCGTACCCGGTGCTCGTCAAGCTCCAGGGCCGCAAGCCGGCATGACGATGCGCGAGAGAGACCACGAAAGAATCATGGGGCAGGTCCGTCGCACGGATCCTGCCGGAAAAGAAACGAAAATTGTTCGGAGTGCTTCGATGATTCGGAAGATGAACGGACGGGGCGGGGTGCCCTGCAACGGCGCGCCGCCCGCGCGCCTGTCGCGCGTCGGCGCGGCGGTGCTGACGCTGGGGCTGACGTGCGCGTCCGTCGCACAGGCGCAATCGCTCGAGGCGCAGGCGGCATCGGGGAAGGCCGCGCCGACGGAAAGCGTGGTGATCAACCTGATCAACCTGCTCGTCAAGCGCGGCGTGCTCACGCAGCAGAACGCGAATGAGCTGATCAGCGAGGCGCGCACCGAGGCCGTGCAGGCGCGGGCCGCGCGCGGGTCGGGCGCACCGGTCGTCGCGGGCGGCGTGGTCAATCCGCCGACCCAGCCGGGCGACGTCGCGGTGCCGTACGTGCCGCAACTCGTGCGCGACCAGATCCGCGACCAGGTGAAGCAGGAAGTGATCGCACAGGCGAAGGCCGAGAACTGGGCGCAGCCGAACACGTTCCCCGACTGGGTATCGCGGATCAAGCTCGACGGCGACCTGCGCGTGCGCGACGAGTATCACTTCTACGGCAGCCGCAACGCGAACAACGTCACGAATTTCGCGGCGATCAACCAGGGCAACGGGTTCGACATCAACCCGAACACCAACACGACGCAGTTGCCGACGCAGAACACCACGCAGAACCGCAACAACCTGCTGCGCTACCGTGCGCGGCTCGGCGTGACCGCGACGCTGTCCGACGAAATGACGGCCGGCATCCAGCTCGCGAGCGGCAACGACAACGGGCCGGTGTCGACCACGGCCACCGCCGGCGGCGGCTTCGCGAAAAAGAACATCTGGCTGAACAAGGCGTTCTTCGCGTACAAGCCGGCGCCGTGGCTGAACCTGACGGCCGGCCGCTTCGACAATCCGTTCTTCAAGTCGGACCTCGTGTTCGCCGACGATCTGATGATGGACGGGCTCGCGGCGAACCTGCGCCACGCGTTGCCGTGGAATCCGGACGTCACGCTGTTCGGCACGCTCGGCGTGTTCCCGATCCAGTACACGAGCGAGAACTTCCCGTCGAACAGCACCGACAAGGCCGGCAGCGACACGAAGTGGATGTTCGGCGCGCAGTTCGGCGCCGACTGGAAGATCGACGCGAAGAACCGGCTGCGCGGCGCGGTCGCGTACTACGACTTCCAGAACATGCGCGGCACGCTGTCGTCGCCGTGCGCACTGTATCTCGGCGCGACCAACTGCAGCACCGACAACGAGGCGCCCGCGTTCATGCAGGGCGGCAACACGCTGATCGCGCTGCGCAACATCGTGCAGAACCCGAACCTTGCGCCGGGGATGACGCCGCAGCCGCAGCTCTTCGGGCTCGCATACAACTATCGGCTGCTCGACCTGAAGGCGCAGTGGGATACCGTCGTGGCTGATCGCTTCAAGCTGCGCCTGGACGGCGAATACGTGCGCAACCTCGCGTACAACGACAACAAGGCGTTCGCGGCGGCGTCGCTGCCGGTCAACAACTACGAAGCGACGTCGTTGAACGCGACGCGCGCCGACTATCGCAGCGGCCCGAACGGCTTCCTCGCGAAGGCGACGGTCGGCGAGCCGGAGCCGCGCGAGAAGGGCCAGTGGAATTTCTCGATCGCGTACAAGTACCTGCAGCCGGACGCCGTGCTCGACGCGTTCAACGATCCCGATTTCCATCTCGGCGGCACCAACGCACGCGGCTACGTGATCGGCGCAGCCTATGCGGTCGCGCGCGACACGTGGGTGTCGGCCCGCTACCTGAGCTCGAAGGAAGTGTACGGGCCGCCGGTGTCGATCGACGTGCTGCAGATCGAGCTCAATGCTCGCTTCTGACCGGAGCCGCGCATGAATACGATCACTCGCACGATGCCGGCGGTCGCCGTCGCCGCCGCGCTGTTGTTCGCGGCCGTCGGCGCGCACGCGCAGAGCATCGAGGACAAGCTGCGCAGCCAGCTGCGCTCGACCGTGCAGGAGCTGCGCCAGTTGCAGGACAGCCAGGCGCAGTTGCAGAGCGACAAGGCGGCGGCCGAGAAGCAGCGCGACGATGCGCTCGCGCAACTGAAGGCGATGCAGGCGCAGCTTGCGGCGGCGCGCGGCGACTCGGGCGCCGAGGCGGCTGCGAAGCGTGCGCTCGCGCAGGAGCGGGCCGGCCGCGAGCAGGACGCGAAGTCGCTCGCGAAATACAAGGCGTCCTATGAGGACTTGCTCGCCGTGTCGCGCGCCCGCGATGCGCAGCACGCGCAATTGCAGAAGGACGTTGCCGCGCGTGACACGCAACTGAAAACCTGCCAGGCACACAATGCGGAGCTGTATCGCGTCGGGCACGAGATTCTCGACGCGTACGAGCATGTCGGGATCGGCACCTTCCTCTCGTCGAGGCAGCCGTTCGCACAGTCGGCCCGCGTGAAGTACGACGATCTCGCGCAGCGCTACGGCGATGCGCTGTATGCGGGAAAGTACGATCCGGCCGCGCGTGCGGCCGCCGCGGCGCCGGCATCGGCGGCGAGCGCGCCGTGAGCGTGTCGCCCGATACCGCATTGGAATCCATCGATCCGTCGAACAGGGGGAACCTCGACATGCAGGACAAGCAACCGAACGCCGGCGCCGAACGCGCGGCACACGACGCGCCGATCGAAGCGATCAGCGCGGACCACCTGGCCGACGTGCTGCGCCGTGCGGGCTACCGCGTGACGGCCGCCGAGCAGAACGGCTCGGTGCAACTGATGAGCGCGAGCCAGGGTATCGGTTTCGCGGTGCGCTTCGGCAACCCTGCGGCGCCGCTCGCGCCGCAGGGCGCCGACACGCCGCTCGCCGCGCTGCCGTACATCGATTACACGATGTCGTGCGTGCTGCAAGTGCAGGGCGAATTGCCGGCCGAACTCGTCGCGGACTGGAACCGCACCAAGCGCTTCGCGCGTCTCGCGAGCCACGGGCAGTTTCTCGCGCTGGAGATGGACGTCGTCGTCGCGGGCGGCGTGTCCGAGCGCTATCTGCGTTCGACGGTCGAGCTGTGGGATCGGCTGATCCAGGAATTCCTGCTGCACCTGCGCAACCGCCCCGCGATGGCCGAGCAGGAAGCGGCGGCGCGGGCGGCGGCCGGCGAACCGCCCGCCACGACCGCCTCCGTCGAAGCGGCCGCGCAATCGTGATCGTCGCGCATCGGCTCGGCGCCGCGCTACGCGCGTTGCTGCCGGGCCGCACGCGAGCCGGGGCGACGGCCGTGGGTGACGCGCCTGCCGCGTGGGGCACGTACGCGCAACACGTCGCCCAATGGCTGCAGACGGCGCTCGATGGCGACGATGCGGCCGCGGGCCGCCTGCGCGCGGACATCGAACGCTGGGCCGACGCGCGGGCCGATGCCGGCGACGACGGGCCTGTACTGCCGGTGCGAGCGTGGCTCGACCGGCGCGGGCGGGTGACGCGCGTCGACAGCGCGGCGGCCGGGCAGGCGTCGCTCGACGCCGCACTGCACGCCGCGTTTGCCGGCAGGGAGATCGGCATGGTGCCGCCGCGCGGGATGGCGCAACCGCTCGTCCTGCGTGTGGCGCTGACGGGCGCACGCTGATACGGCGTCCGTATTTGAAAAGAAGCAATCCAGAGGGCAGTCGAACGATGATGACGAAGATGAAGATGCTGGCGATGGTGGCAGGCGGTCTCGTGCTGGGCGCGCCGCTCGTGGCATGTGCGCAGGACGACGTGATCGCGAATGCCGCACAGGCGTCGGTCACGCAGGCCGACATCGCCGGGCTGTTGAAGACCGTGAGCGCGGAAGGACGCGAGCGTCTCGCGGCCGATCCCGCGGCGCTGGACCAGGTCGTGCGTTCGACGCTCGCGCAGAAGGCCGTGCTGGCCGAGGCGAAGTCGAAGGGCTGGGACCGGCAGCCGCAGGTGCAGGCAGCCGTCGAGCAGGCGCAGCGCGAAATCGTCGTGCGCAGCTATCTCGCGTCGGTGAATGCGCCGCCGGCCGACTACCCGTCGGACGCGGAACTCCAGTCCGCCTACGACAAGAACCGCGCGGCGTTCACGGCGCCGCGCGCGCTGCATGTCGCGCAGATCTATATCGCGGTGCCGCCGAACGCGGATGCCGCGACGCTCGACAAGGCGCGCAAGCAGGCCGCCGATCTCGCGAACCGCGCGCGCAACGGCGATTTCGCGGCGCTGGCGAAGGCGAACTCGCAGGACAAGGCGAGCGCCGCGAACGGTGGCGATCTCGGTTTCGTGCCCGAGCAGTTGATGGTGCCGGCGGTCCGTCAGGCAGCCGACGCGTTGAAGCCGGGCCAGGTATCCGCGCCGATCCAGACGCCGGCCGGCTTTCACGTCGTGAAGCTGATCGAGATACGCGCGTCCGCGCCGCGTCCGCTGGCCGACGTGAAGGAGCAACTGCGCGCGATGCTGCGCGCCCAGCGCACGCAGCAAAATACACAGGCGTATCTCGCGAAGCTGGCCGCGAACGCACCGATCAACGAAGACGCGCTGAAGAAAGCGCTCGCGTCGGCTCGGTAGGCGCGCTCATGGCCACGCTCCGTTCGACGCCGCGCGTCGAGGCGCCCGACGCGCGTACGCCGGCGCGTCGTCGCTCCGCCGCCTCCGATCGTCCGCGCATGCCGAAGGCGAACCCGTGGCCGGGCCGGCCCGGCGAGTGGCCGACGCATTGCCCGCTTTGCTTCGGCGCGCTGGAGCCGCTGCCCGGCGCGGGCGGCTATGCGCGGCACCGGAGCGCGCGCTGTTCCGCGCAGTGCGTGCTCACCACACGCCAGTATCAACCGGAGGAGCCGACGATTCGCGGCTCGCGCGACGTGCAGGTCGCGGCCCGTCATCGGGACCGCTTCATTGCGCAGTGGCCGCGCCATTACGCGCTGATGCGACGCGCGTGGCCCGCGCTCACGATCGGGCGCTTCATCGCGGTGATCTCGTGCGCGGATGTCGCGGATCTCTGGTCGTACCGGACGTTGCGCGAAGACGATCTCGCCGCCGTGCTGCTCGTACTGGCCGGTTTCCTGCGCGTGCCGGATGTGTCGGGCACCGCCGCGCCGGGTGCCCGTATGCCCGCTGCCGGTACGCCGGCCGACGATGCGCGCGCGCCGGCCGTTCGCTGGGTGCGCTTCTGGTTCGACGCGAGCGTGCGCGACGTCGGCGATTTGTGGACGGCCGGCAACGACGCGTCGCCGCTGTTTCGCGTCGACTACCGGGAGCCGCTCGTCACGCCGTATCCGACCGGCGCGCAGGTGCATGCATGGCAACCGGTCGACGGCATGCGCGATGCGTGGGCGCGATATGTCGATGCGGGCGAACCGGCCGTCGACGCAGCCGATCGCGCGGCGTTCGGGCGCTTTCTGGCCCGCGCGCCGGGGGCCGGCGCGGGAGCATGAAGGCATGCGCGCGATGGCGTCGTTACCGATGGAGGCGCGGATGAAGAGGCGACGAAACGGCATCGCGGCGATCGCCTGCGTGCTGCTGGCGGCCGGCGCGCATGCGCAGGGCGGCCGCGCGGCGGCGGCCGAGCCCGGCTCGGCCGCGAAGCCGGTGTGCGTCGACGCCGAAGTCGACGGCAAGCGCGCGCTGTCGTACGACTGCCTGAGCGAACAACTGAAGCCGAAGGCCGAGCCTCAGGCGGGCGCGTCGCAGACGGATTCGGAGCGGTTGTCCAAGCAACCGTCGAACCGTCTCGGCACGTTCAACCTGTCGACCGAGCGGAACCGCTTCGGGTCGAACTGGGGCAAATCCGTTACGCCGCAACGGCCGAATGCGCCGGTTGCCGTGCCGCCGAAGTGAAGCGCTTGCGCAGCCGCGGCGCGCGAACGGTGCGGCGGACCAACGGTTTGGGAACAGGCACGGGCCGGTGGCGCACCGGCGCGAACCGACGAGGAGCAGCAACGTGAAATCGGGCAAGCACATCGGCAGCGTGGCGGCGCTCGCGGCCGGGCTCGCAGTGACGCTCGCCTGCGCATGCGGCGCGGCCACGGGCGCCGAGCGCGCGGTGCAGGGGGCCGGCGCGCCCACGGTTGCGCTGCCGAACTTCGCGGCGCTCGTGCGGCGCGTCGGGCCGGCGGTCGTCAACATCAGCGTCACGCGCGAAGTCACGCAGATGGGGATCCAGTTGCCGCCCGGCATCGCGCCCGATCATCCGCTCGCGCCGTTTCTCGCGCGGCGCGTGATCGGCAACCGCGAGGAGGTGAGCCTCGGCTCCGGCTTCATCGTGAGCGCGGACGGCGTGATCCTGACCAACCGGCACGTGGTCGGCGACGCGGTCGCCATCGACGTGAAGCTGACCGACAAGCGCCAGTTCAAGGGGCGGGTGATCGGCAGCGATCCCGTATCCGACGTCGCGGTGATCCGCATCGATGCGCACGACCTGCCGGTCGTCGCGACCGGCGATCCGGCGCGCACCGAGGTCGGCGACTGGGTGATGGCCATCGGGTCGCCGTACGGGTTCGCGAATACCGTCACGCAGGGCATCGTCAGCGCGAAATCGCGCTCCCTGCCCGGCGAACAGGCGATTCCGTTCATCCAGACCGACGTGCCGATCAATCCCGGCAATTCGGGCGGCCCGCTGTTCGATCTGAGCGGCCGCGTGATCGCGATCAACTCGATGATCTTCTCGAAGACGGGCGGCTACCAGGGGCTCGCGTTCGCGATTCCGATCGACATCGCACTCGACGTGAAGGATCAGTTGCTGCGCACCGGCAAGGTCACGCGCGGCCGGCTCGGCGTGGCCCTGCAGGAAGTGAGCCAGGCGCTCGCGCGTTCGTTCGGTCTCGCGAGCCCGGACGGCGCGCTGATCACGATGGTCGAGCCGGACGGCCCGGCCGCGCGCGCGGGCCTGAAGGCGGGCGACGTCGTGCTCGCGGTCGACGGCAAGCCGGTCGCGGAATCGGCGGATTTGCTCGGCATGGTTGCGGGCATGCGGGCGGGGCGGCAAGCCGATCTGCTCGTGTGGCGTGCGGGCCGGGCGATGCACGCGATCGCGACGGTCGGCGCGTTCGACAGCGGCACGGCGTCGGCCGGCGGCGAACAAGGCCCCGCGCGGTTCGGGCTCGCGCTGCGGGCCGCGACGGAGCAGGAGCGCCAGCGGCTCGGCGTCGGCCAGGCGCTCGTCGTCGAACAGGCGACCGGCCAGGCGGCGCGCGCGGGGTTGCAGCCCGGCGATGCCGTGCTGTCGGTCAATGGCGTGCCGGTCGCGAGCATCGGCGCGCTGATGGCCGGGATCGATGCCGCGCACGGCAACGTCGCGCTGCTGGTGCAGCGTGGCGGCACGCGGCTGTATGTGCCGATCGAGATCGGCCGGGCGGATTCGTCGTCGAAACGGGAGGCGGGATGAAGCGAATGCGCAAGCAGCGCGCATCGGGATGGCTGGGGGCGATCGTCGTCGCGGCGGTGCTGGCCGCGGGCGCGGCCCCGGCCCCGGCCGTCGCGCAGACGGCCGACGTGCCGCAAGCGTGGATCCGCTACGGACAGCTCGCCGGGCAGCAGTTCCAGACGTGGCTCGAAGCGGACGGCGACGCGGCCGACCGGCTCCACCGCTATCTCGAGACGCGCGTGCTGAACGCACGCGCCGATGCGCCGCCGCCCGCGATCGTCGTGCGTGCGTGGTTCGGCGCGAACGGCGTCGTCACGCGCGTCGAGTTCGCGTCGCTCGGCGATCCGGATGCGGACGCGACGCTGCGACAACTGCTGACGGCCGGCCCGCTGAGCGAGCCGCCGCCGCCCGACATGCTGCAGCCGCTGCGCGTGCGCCTGCGGCTCGCACCCAATCCCGACGCGGCGGCCGCCGCACCGGCGTCGGCGGCGCGCATGCCATGACGTTCCGGACCGGGTAGACGCTGGCGGATATCGTAATAAGATATGACGATATTGCATCGGCGGGACAATGATGCCCCGCTTTCCTGAGAGGAGCTATCCGTGCAACTGACCCAGTTAGGCGGGCATGTCGCCCAATCCGGCATCGCCGAGCGGCAAAAACACGCGCAAGCGCTGATGTTCGGGATGGCGAACATCGACGAGTACGTGTCCGGCGGCGTTTGCTACGACGCTGCGGCGTATGTCCGGTATCTGCTGCGCGCCGACGCGATGATCGCGCCCGGTGCGCTGCTCGACACGAACGGTCAGCAGTGGAGGACGCGCTTCAACTTCGAGACCGGCGATCAATGGGACGGGCGCGCGAGCATTCCGGCGGGCACAGCGGTCGGCTTCGCCCGCGGCGCCAATGTCTTTCACGCCGCGATCGCCGTGGGCGGCACCCGGATCCGCGGGATCAACGGCGGCCTGCTGGGCGCCGGATGGCTGCATCCGGTCGATCTGGCACGGGTGCTGCAGCCGGATCCGGCCGGCGGCTTTACGTACGATCGCACGACCATTCGCGTTTATCTGTCGCGCCTGTAGGCTGTCCGGCGTCGAATCTCACGCCGTTTCCGCCGTTTCCGTCATTACCCGTTGGCGGCCGCGCGCCGGCGCCGCGCGGCCGCTTTCCCGCCGTTCGGCGATATCCGCATGGCGTCGCGCCGTCCAACGCTGCTATCCTCTCGACCTTGAATGACGCGTCATGGCGGCGTGGGCGCGCATGCCGCCTCGCGGCGCCGCGCACCGGTGCGTGCCATGCGCGCACTGAGGTAGCATGACCGAATATCCACGACGATCCATGACCTGTTTCGTGTCCGACTTCCTTCCGTCCATGTCCACATGGTCAAGACAACGATGAGCGATGCACCCGATCCGGCAGCGCCCGGCGACGACGAGCCGTCCGGCGGCGCGTCGTCGTATCTGGTGCCCGGCCTCGAACGCGGGCTGCGTATCCTCGCCGAATTCTCCGCGCGCGAGCCGGTGCTCGGCGCGCCCGAGCTGTCGAAGCGTATCGGCATTCCGCGCACGACCACGTTCCGCCTGCTGCAGACGCTCGAAGCGCTCGGTTTTCTCGAACGCGTGAACGGCGATCGTTATTTCCGGCTCGGTGTCGGCGTGCTGCGGCTCGGCTTCGAATACCTGAATTCGCTCGAACTGACCGATCTCGGTGCGCCCGTGCTCGAACGGCTGCGCGATTCCACCGGCCTGTCGACGCACCTGCTGATCCGCGACCAGCGTGACGTGGTGTTCGTCGCGAAGGCGCAGAGCAATGCGTCGATGTTCGGTTCGGTGAAGGTGCACGTCGGCACGCGCCTGCCCGCGCATGCGACCGTGCACGGTCACGTGCTGATGGGCGACCTGACGCGCGACGCGTTGCGGCAGCTCTATCCGGAGAAGAAACTCGAACAGTTCACCGAGCGCACGCCCGGCACCGTGGACGAACTGTACGAACGCGTGCGTCATTACGCGCGGCTCGGCTACGCGGTCAGCGAGGCGGCGTTCGAGAGCGGCATTTCGGCCGTGACCGCGCCCGTGCGCGATCACTCGGGTTCCATCGTCGCGGCGATCACCGCGACGGTGCCGCGCTCGGAGATCGGCGACGCCGGCGAGAAGGAGCGGCTCGTCGAAGCCGTGTGCGGCGCGGCGGTCGACCTGTCGCAACGGCTGAACTATCGACCGCTCGAAAGCGACCCGACGTTCGCGCATGCGCGCCACAAGGTCGCGATGTTCTGATCCACCGAACGCGCCGCATCGCGCGGCTGCGCCGATCGCCGGCAACCCGTCGCCAACGAGAAAAGAGCAGCCTGCGGGCTGCTCTTTTCGTTTCCGGCGTCGGGCAAGCGCGTCCGCCGTCGCTCAGAACGAGTGGTGGATGCCGGTCAGCACGATCACCTGGTTCGCGGTGCTCGACGCGCCGGCCGTGAAGAACGCGGCTTTTGCACCACCCGAACCGTGTTCGTAAAGCACGTTCGCATACAGCTGCGTGCGCTTCGACAACGCGTAGATGTCGCCGAGTTCGACCTGAGTCCAGCGGCGGCCGGCCAGCGTCGTGGTCGCCGCGCCGCCCGCGATCGTGTTGAACGCGCTGCTGCGGTAGTTCACGCCGGCGTCGTAGCTCTGGAACGTGTCGGAAAACCCGTTCGACTGCATCTTCACGCGCGTGTAGAGCCCGTGCACGAGGAAGTCGCCGATCTGGTACGACGCGCCCGCGCCGATGTTCTCGACCTTGTTCGCGAGGTAGCCGTTCGCGGTGTTCTGCCCCTGGAACGACGCGATGCCCGTCTGGCCGATCAGGATCGAGCGATCGTGCTCGTTCGAGTAGACGGCCGACGCCTTGAACGGCCCGTTCGCATAGTTCAGCGCGACGCCGACCGATTTGCCGGTCGAGAAGTTCGTCGTGTTGCCGAGCGCGAGCGTCGCCGCGGCCGAGAAGCCCGCGAAGCTCGGCGAACGGTACTTGATCGCGTTGTTGTACGGCACGTTGCCGGTCGCGGCGAGCCCGTCGATGTTGCCTGGGTGGAACGCGTACCAGCTCATCGCGAGGTACGCGGTGCTGAGCGGATCGAGATAGTCGAACGCCAGCGGCGTCTGGCGGCCGAGCGTCAGCGTGCCGTAGCGCTCGGCGCTGAGGCCGACGAACGCCGCGCGGTTCCAGATCGTGTTCGCGGTCGCGAACTGGCCGTTGTTCGTATAGAAGCCGTTCTCCAGCTGGAAGATCGCCGACAGCCCGCCGCCGAGATCTTCTTTGCCTTTCAGGCCCCAGCGATCGGGCTGCGTATTGCCCTGGATCATCGCCCACTTCGCGTGGCCGCCGACGTTGTTCACGTACGCGACACCCGCATCCAGGCTGCCGTACAGCACCACGCTGCTCTGCGCCCATGCGCCCGACGCGGCGCCCATTCCGATGACTGCCGCTGCTACCGCATGCTTGACCATTTTGTCTCCTGACTCTCCAACCTGATGAAAACGTGTTGTGACGGGGCTGCGCAGGGACGGCCGGCCGTCGCGCATGTTCATCGTCGAGTGGGCATTTTTATGTTCCATATAAGGAACAATGTGCCTCTAGTGGAATGAAGTATAGAGGTGTCCGACGGGTGGTCAAAAATAAATTTATCGGGCCGGATCGGGTGGGCGCTGATCTGCAACATGGGTTCGAGAATCCGGAAAAACGGACCTAAATCCCCGCAACCAAACAAAAAATCACATTTGACGAGATAGGTCGTGGCGATCTTCGACCCGCCGGTCGGTGTTTTCCCTAGGACATGCAGCTTTTTGTTTTACTCGCGGAAGGTCGCTCCTATAATCACCATCCATAAACTGTTGTTCCTAATATGGAACAAAACGAGAGTCGATCAGAAGGAAGGGTGCGAGATGTCTGAGCAATGGATTTGCGCCGGTCACGCCGGCGCGCTGTCGGAAGACACGCCGATCGAGTTCAAGCGGACCGACGGCGTGGAAATCGGGATCTACCGCGTCGGCGACGACGTGTATGCGCTCGAGAACGTATGCCCGCATGCGTACGCGCTGCTGACGCAGGGGTTCGTCGACGAAGGCACGGTCGAATGCCCGCTGCACGAGGCGGTGTTCGACATCAAGACGGGCGAATGCCTGAAGGGGCCGGGCGGACGTGCGCTGAAGCAGTACGCGGTGCGTCTTGCCGGCGAGGAAATCCAGATCAAGGTGGAATGACATGAAAGAAGCGACCGTCAACTTCAATCCCTTCCTGAAGCCGTGGGTGGCGCCGCAGCCGAACAACGTCGCGGGCAAGGGGCAGATCGAGATTCCCGGCCAGGTCGAGAACCAGGTCTGGCAGAACCGCAAGGCCGAACCGACCCAGTACGAGAACGACCTCGGCGATGCGCTCGAACGCGTGTTCGAGAGCGGCGCGACCGAGCTGGACGATGTCGTCGCGGGCCTGAACCGCATCGGCTTCCGCGCGCCGGACGGCACTGCGTGGACCGCGGAGCGCTTCCGCGCCGAAATGGCCTCGCTGGCGGAATGAGCGCGCGCGCTGCGTGACCGCCGACCCGACGACAACCGCATCCGGAGCACATCGATGACGTCCCCCGCACAATACGAAGCCCAACGCGACCCGGTCCGCGACTACCTCGACCGCGGCATCAAGAACTACTGGTATCCCGTCGCGCCGAGCTGGCAGGTGTCGAACGCACCCGTCGGCCTCACGCGCCTGTCCGAGCAGATCGTGCTGTGGCGCGATCACGAAGGAAAAGTCCATGCGCTGGAAGATCGTTGCCCGCACCGCGGCGCGCGCCTGTCGCTCGGCTGGAACCTCGGCGGCAACATCGCATGCTGGTATCACGGCATCGAAGTCGACGGCGGCGGCACGGTCAACCGCGTGCCGGCCGTGTCGAACTGTCCGCTCGAAGGCACGAAGTGCGTGAAGTCGTATCCGGTCGAGGAGAAGGCCGGCGCGATCTTCCTGTGGTTCGGCGACGAAGCGCACGGCGAGCCGGCGCCGCTGAACCTGCCGGAAGAGCTCGTGGCCGACGAGTACGGCCATTTCCTGTGCGTGTCGAACTGGAAGTGCAATTACCAGTACGCGATCGACAACGTAATGGACCCGATGCACGGCGCGTACCTGCACGCGACGTCGCACTCGATGGCCGAAGGCGACAAGCAGGCCGACATGCGCGTGCGCAAGACGGATACGGGCCTGATGTTCGAGAAGATCGGCCAGCGCGACGTGAACTTCGACTGGGTCGAGCTCGGCGAAACCGGCTGCCTGTGGATGCGCCTCGCGATTCCGTACAAGCAGAAGTTCGGCCCCGGCGGCAACTTCGGGATCATCGGCTTCGCGACGCCGGTCGACGGCGACCACTGCCAGGTCTATTTCTGGCGTACCCGCAAGGTCAGCGGCTGGCAGCGCGACGTGTGGCGCTTCATGTACCGCAACCGTCTCGAAGGCTTGCACTGGGACGTGCTCGAACAGGATCGCTACGTCCTCGAAAGCCTCGCGCCGCATGCGCGCGATCACGAATACCTGTACCAGCACGACGTTGGCATCACGCGCGTGCGCCGGATGCTGCGCCAGCGGGCGCAGGAGCATCTGTCCGCGCTCGACGCGCATCGCGCGGCACACGCCGCTTCGGAGCCGGCGAATGGCTGAGTTCGCTCCGGTCGTGGCGCTGCCCGGTCGGCGCGTGCTCGTCACGGGCGGCGCGCGCGGTCTCGGCGCCGCGTTCGTGAAGGCGCTGGTCGAAGCGGGCGCGCAGGTCGCGTTCGGCGACGTGCTGGCGGAAGAGGGCCGCGCGCTGGCCGCGCAGCTCGCACGCGCCGGCCACACCGCGCATTTCTTCGCGCTCGATCTCGCCGACCCGGCCAGCATCGACGCCTTCGTCGCGCAGGGCGCGGCGGCGCTCGGCGGTATCGACGCGCTGATCAACAACGCGGCGATCACGAACTCGGGCGGCAAGCTCTCGACGGAGCTCGACGTGTCGACGTGGGACGCCGTGATGAACGTGAACGTGCGCGGCGTGTGGCTCGTCAGCAATGCGGCGTTGCCGCACCTTGCGCAGTCGGGGCGCGGCGCGATCGTGAACCTCGCGTCGGACACCGCGTTGTGGGGGGCGCCGAAGCTGCTCGCGTACGTCGCCAGCAAGGGCGCGGTGATCGCGATGACGCACGCGCAGGCACGCGAGTTCGGCGCGCACGGCGTGACGGTCAACGCGATCGCGCCGGGGCTGACCGAAGTCGAGGCGACCGCGTACGTGCCGGCGGAACGCCACGCGTTCTACCTGCAGGGCCGCGCGCTCGCACGTGCGCAGGTGCCCGACGACGTGACGGGCCCCGTGCTGTTCCTGCTGTCGGACGGCGCGCGCTTCGTGACGGGGCAACTGCTGCCGGTGAACGGCGGCTTCGTAATGAATTGAATCGAAGTTTTCACTCGCAATGAAGGAGAGGACGATGGCGGACGCCGATCTCGAACGCAAGTCGTGGGATCAGCCGGAAGGCGCAAGCTTCAACGACTGGATGGAAGGGCGCGTCGCGCGCTACGCGACGCGACGCTACGACTGGGACGCACTGAAATTCCAGGCCGACTACGACCCGAAGTACCGCCGTGCGCAGATGCGCTATGTCGGCACGGGCGGCACGGGCGTCGCGAAGGACGTCAACACGGTGCCGGCCGGCAACTTCACGTTCTCGACGATGGTCATCCCGGCCGGCAACATCGGGCCGAGCCACATCCATGTCGACGTCGAGGAAATCTTCTTCGTGCTGCGCGGCAAGATGAAGGTGATCTGCGAGCGCGACGGCGAGACGTGGGAAGCGATCCTCGGCGAGCGCGACCTGATCTCGGTGCCGCCGGGCGTGTATCGCACGGAAATCAACATCGGCGAGGAAGATGCGCTGATGTGCGTGATGCTCGGTTCGCCGAAGCCGATCACGCCGACGTATCCGCCCGATTCGCCGCTCGCGAAGATCAAGCGTTGAGACGGAGCGGGTGAAGCAATGAGTGTCATCGACAAACGTGAACGCGACCGCACCGCGGCGTTCGCCGCGCTGCTCGGGCAGTTTCCCGAACAGCGTTGCGCAGCCGGCGCGGCGGGCACGATCGGCTACCGCGAGGCCGGCGCGCAGCATGCGGGCCGCGCGCTGCCCGTCGTGCTGCTGCACGGGATCGGCTCGGGCGCCGCGTCGTGGGTCCGCCAGCTCGACACGCTCGGCGCGTCACGACGCGTGCTTGCGTGGGATGCGCCCGGTTACGGCGTGTCGACGCCCGTGCACGGCGCGTCGCCGGCCGCCGCCGATTACGCGGCATCGCTGAACGCGTGGCTCGAGGCACTCGGCATCGAACGCTGCGTGCTGGTCGGTCATTCGCTCGGCGCGATCGTCGCGGGCGGGTTGGCCCGCGTGATGCCCGCGCGCATTGCCGGCCTGCTGCTGATCTCGCCCGCGGGCGGTTACGGCAGCGCACCGGCCGAAACGCGCGAATCGCGCCGCGACGCGCGGCTCGCGATGCTTGCGGAACTCGGCCCGGCCGGGCTCGCCGAGCAGCGCAGCGGCAACATGCTGTCCGGTTTCGCGAACGAGGAGGCACGGGCATGGGTGCGCTGGAACATGGCGCGCATCGTGCCGGCCGGCTATGCGCAGGCCACGCATCTGCTCGCGAACGCCGATCTCGCGGCCGATCTCGCCGGCTTCCGCGGCCGCACGGCCGTGGCCGTCGGCGCGAACGACGCGATCACGCCGCCCGCCGCGTGCGAGCGGATCGCCGCGGCCGCGCACGTCGGGCTGCAGGTGATTCCGCAGGCCGGGCATGCCGGTTATGTGGAGGCGCCGGCCGCCTATTCGGCGCTGATCGATACGTTCTGCCGTCAGTGCGATACGCAGCGGGGGCTGGCATGAATTGCCCCCACGCTCACATTCGTTCGCTTGGGGGGGCGCAGCCCCCCCATCCCCAGAGAGCATGTCCATCTAAGCTTGGGGCGGCCCGGCGGGAGGCATCATGAGCGAACCGCTGCAACGAAACGAATCCGAAAACGCGAAGGCCGAAGCCAGCTACGTGGTGCCGGGCCTCGAGCGCGGGCTGCGCATTCTCGCCGAATTCTCGCCGCGCGAGCCCGTGCTCGGCGCGCCCGAGTTGTCGAAGCGGCTCGGCATTCCGCGCACGACGGTGTTCCGTCTGCTGCAGACGCTCGAATCGCTCGGCTTTCTCGAACGCGCGGACAAGGATCGCAACTACAGGCTCGGCGTCGCCGTGCTGCGGCTCGGCTTCGAATATCTGAGCTCGCTGGAGCTGACCGATCTCGGCCTGCCGGTGATCGAGAGCCTGCGCGATGCGACCGGCTTCACGACGCACATCGTGATTCGCGACGGCCGCGACGTGGTGTTCGTCGCGAAGGCGCAGAGCCAGTCGCCGGTGTTCAGCTCGATCCGCGTGAACGTCGGCACGCGGCTGCCCGCGCATGCGACGACGCATGGCCACGTGCTGATGGGCGACCTGTCGCTGAAGGAGCTGCGTGCGCTGTATCCGGAAGGCGCGCTGAGCCGGATGACGAGCGCGACGCCCGAAACGGTCGATGCGTTGTACGAAGTGATCCGCGAGGATGCGCTGCGCGGCTACGGCGTCAGCAATTCGTCGTTCGAGCGCGGGATCTCGGTCGTCACGGCGCCGGTGCGCAACGAGACGCAGCGGATCGTCGCGTGCATCACGGTGACGGTGCCGCGTCCGGAGATCGACGCGGCGCTGATCGCCGACGGGCTGATCGACAAGGTGCAGCGCGCGGCGGCGGAATTGTCGCGTCGGCTCAATTATCGCTCGGATGACGAGCACACGTTTCTCAAGGCTTTAGGACTCCGATGATTCAGATCGATCTCACCGGGCAGGTGGCGGTGGTGACGGGCGGTTCGTCCGGCATCGGCCTCGCGACGGCCGAACGGTTCCTGCAGGCGGGCGCGTCGGTCGCGATTTGCGGCCGCGACGGCGACCGCCTCGCACGCGCCGAGGCGATGCTGCGCGACAAGTACGCCGATGCGCAACTGCTGGCCACGCGCTGCAACGTGCTCGACGAAACCGACGTGGCCGGCTTCGCGCAAGCGGTGTCCGCGCGTTTCGGCCGCGCCGACATGCTCGTCAACAATGCCGGCCAGGGCCGCGTATCGACCTTCGCCGACACGACCGACGACGCGTGGCGCGAAGAACTCGAACTGAAGTACTTCAGCATCATCCGCCCGACGCGCGCGTTCCTGCCGCTGCTGCGCGACGCGCAGGCGCCGACGATCACCTGCGTGAATTCGCTGCTCGCGTTGCAGCCGGAGCCGCACATGGTCGCGACGTCGTCGGCGCGTGCCGGCGTGCTCAGCCTCGTGAAGTCGCTCGCAGCCGAGCTGGCGCCGCAGCGCATCCGTGTGAACTCGATCCTGATCGGCATCGTCGAGTCGGGGCAGTGGCGCCGCCGCTACGACACGCAGGCACAGCCCGGCGAAAGCTGGGAGGACTGGACGGGCGCGCTCGCCCGCAAGAAGAACATTCCGCTGAATCGCTTCGGCAAGCCCGACGAGGCCGCCTGGGCACTTTTTTATCTCGCAACGCATCTGTCGTCCTACACGACGGGCAGCCATATCGACGTTTCTGGAGGCTTTGCACGCCATGTCTGAAAAAACCACGGTTGGCGAGCTGATTGCCGCCTTTCTCGAGCAGTGCGGCGTGAAGACCGCATTCGGTGTCATCTCGATCCACAACATGCCGATCCTCGACGCGATCCACTCGCGCGGCAACATCCGGTATGTCGGTGCGCGCGGCGAAGCGGGGGCGTTGAACATGGCCGACGGGCTGGCCCGCGTGTCGGGCGGCCTCGGCGTCGCATTCACGAGCACGGGCACGGCGGCGGGCAACGCGGCCGGCGCGATGGTCGAGGCGCTGACGGCCGGCACCGCGCTGCTGCACGTGACCGGGCAGATCGAGACGCCGTACCTCGACCAGGATCTCGCGTACATCCACGAAGCGCCGGACCAGTTGTCGATGCTCGACTCGATCTCGAAGGCCGCGTTCCGCGTGCGCACGGTCGAAACCGTGCTGCCGACGATCCGCGAAGCCGTGCGCATCGCGCAAACCGCGCCTACCGGCCCCGTGTCCGTCGAGATTCCGATCGACATCCAGGCGGCCGAAATCGAATGGCCGGAAGATCTCGCACCCGCGCACGTCGCGGTGCGCGAGCACGACGAAGCCCGCGTCGCGAAGCTCGCCGACGCCCTCGCGGCCAAGCGCCGCCCGCTGCTGTGGCTCGGCGGCGGCGCGCGTCACGCACGTGCGGAAGTCGAACGCCTCGTGAAGCTCGGCTTCGGCGTCGTGACGAGCGTGCAGGGCCGCGGCGTGCTGCCCGAGGATCATCCGGCGACGCTCGGCGCGTTCAACGTGCACGCGTCGGTCGAAGCGTTCTACAAGACCTGCGACGCACTCGTCGTGGTCGGCTCGCGCCTGCGCGGCAACGAAACGCTGAAGTACAAGCTCGCGCTGCCGCAGCCGCTGTTCCGCATCGATGCCGATGCGCTCGCCGACAACCGCGGCTATCGCAACGCGTTGTTCGTGCATGGCGATTCGAAGCGCGTGCTGGCCGAGCTGGCCGATCGCCTCGAAGGCCGCCTGTCGGTCGATCCGCAATTCGCGGCCGATCTCGCGGCGGCCCGCGAGGCGGCAGTGGCCGACGTGGCGAAGGGCCTCGGGCCGTACAAGAAGCTCGTCGACACGCTGCAGGCCGCGGTCGGCCGCGACTACAACTGGGTGCGCGACGTGACGATCTCGAACAGCACGTGGGGCAACCGCCTGCTGAAGATCTTCGAGCCGCGCTCGGGCGTGCATGCGCTCGGCGGCGGCATCGGCCAGGGCATCCAGATGGGCATCGGTGCCGCGCTCGCGGGCGCGGCGGCGAAGACGGTCTGCCTCGTCGGCGACGGCGGCCTGATGGTCAACGTCGGCGAACTCGTGACGGCCGTGCAGGAAAACGCGAACGTGATGATCGTGCTGATGAACGACCAGTGCTACGGCGTGATCCGCAACATCCAGGACGCGCACTACGGCGGCCGCCGCTGCTTCGTGCAACTGCACCAGCCCGATTTCGCGCAGTTCTGCGCGAGCTTCGGCCTCACGCACTACCGGATCACGTCGCTCGACCAGGCCGAAGCGATCGTGCGCGAAGGGCTCGCGAAGGAAGGGCCGGTGATGGTCGAGGTCGACATGCTGTCGGTCGGCTCGTTCGCGTCGGCATTCGCCGGCCCGCCGGTGAAGAAGGAAGCGCCGACGGAGCGCCAGTATGCGTAACGGGCAACAGCGGGCGCATGCCCCCGTCGACGTCGCGATGATCGGCTTCGGCGCGATCGGCGCGGCCGTGTACCACGCGGTCGAGCACGATGCGTCGCTGCGCGTCGCGCACGTGATCGTGCCGGAACACCAGCGCGCGGTGGTGCAGGACGCGCTCGGCGGTGCGGTGGAGGTCGTGTCGTCGGTCGACGCGCTGGCCCGCCGCCCCGAGTTCGCGCTCGAATGCGCGGGCCACAGCGCGCTCGTCGACCACGTCGTGCCGCTGCTGAAGGCCGGCACCGATTGCGCGGTCGCGTCGATCGGCGCGCTGTCCGATCTCGCGCTGCTCGACGCGCTGTCGCAAGCGGCGGACGAAGGCGGCACGACGGTGACGCTGCTGTCCGGCGCGATCGGCGGCATCGACGCGCTGGCGTCCGCGAAGCAGGGCGGCCTCGACGACGTGTTGTACGTCGGCCGTAAGCCGCCGCTCGGCTGGCTCGGCACGCCGGCCGAGGAATTGTGCGATCTGCGCGCGATGACCGAGGAAAAGGTGATCTTCGAAGGCACCGCGCGCGACGCCGCGCGGCTTTACCCGAAGAATGCGAACGTCGCGGCGACGGTCGCGCTCGCGGGCCTCGGCCTCGACGCGACGCACGTGCGCCTGATTGCCGATCCGGCGGTCGCGCGCAACGTGCACCGGATCACCGCGCGCGGCGCATTCGGCGAGATGTCGCTGGAAATGAGCGGCAAGCCGCTGCCCGACAACCCTAAGACGTCCGCGCTGACGGCGTACAGCGCGATTCGTGCGCTGCGCAACCGCGCGGCCCGCTGCGTGATCTGACCGGACCATCGAGCGTCCGCCCGCGCCAAGGCGAGGGCGGATGTGCAGAGACAGATTTGTGGGACTTGTGACATGACTCCTTTCGATACGAGCCTCGTACCCGACGGCGACATCCTGATCGGCGGCGAGTGGCGGCGCGGCCGCGGTGCGCCTTACACGAGCATCTATCCGGCCGACCAGTCGCCGAACATGGAAGTATCGACGGCGAACGCGGAAGACGCGGCCGACGCCGTCGTGGCGGCCGACGCCGCATGGCGCCGCGCAGACTGGGCCGGGCTGAAGCCGCACCAGCGCGCGCAGGTGCTGTACCGCATCGCCGATCTCATCATGCAGCGCCACGAGGCGCTCGCGAACCTGCAGCGCCGCGACAACGGCAAGCCGATCGGCGAGACGCGCGTGCTGGTGGCCAGCGCCGCGAACACGTTCCGCTATTTCGCGGCCTGCCTCGAAACGCTCGACGAGGAGTTGACGCCGTCGCGCGGCGACTACCTGACGATGAGCGTGTACGAGCCGATCGGCGTGATCGCGGCGATCACGCCGTGGAATTCGCCGATCGCGTCCGATGCGCAAAAGCTCGCGCCGGCGCTGGCCGGCGGCAACGCGGTGGTGCTCAAGCCGGCCGAGGTCACGCCGCTCGTCTCGCTCGCGCTGGCGCGCATCTGCGAGGAAGCGGGCGTGCCGAAGGGCGTGCTGAGCGTGCTGCCGGGCAAGGGCTCGGTGATCGGCGACGTGCTCGTGCGTCATCCGCTCGTGAAGAAGGTGTCGTTTACCGGCGGCACCGAAGTGGGTCGCGGTATCGCGCGCATCGCGGCCGAGAAGCTGATGCCCGTGTCGCTCGAACTCGGCGGCAAGTCGCCGACGATCGTATGCGACGACGCCGATCTCGACCATGCGGTCAACGGCGTGCTGTACGGCATCTTCAGCTCGTCGGGCGAAGCGTGCATCGCCGGTTCGCGACTGTTCGTGCAGCGCGCGATATACGACGAATTCATGAAGCGCCTGGTGGCCGGTGCACGCAAGCTGCGCGTGGGCGACCCGACGCGACCCGACACGCAGATGGGCCCGTTGATCACCGCGAAGCATCGCGAATCGGTCGAACGCTACGTGGCGCTCGGGCTGGAAGAAGGCGGCCGCCTGCTGTGCGGCGGCGAGCGGCCGGCGGGCGACGGGCGCGAGCACGGCTTCTTCTATCAGCCGACGATTCTCGAAGGCTTGCCGAACAGCGCGCGCATCTGCCAGGAGGAAATCTTCGGGCCGGTGCTGGTCGCGATGCCGTTCGACGACGAAGCGTCGTTGATCGCACAGGCGAACGACAGTGTGTTCGGGCTGGCTGCGGGCATCTGGACCCGCGACTACAAGCGCGCGTGGCGCATCGCGCGCGCGCTGGAGACGGGCACCGTCTGGATCAACACGTACAAGCTGTTCTCGATCTCCACGCCGTTCTCGGGCTGGAAGGAGAGCGGGATGGGGCGCGAGAAGGGGCGTCTCGGCATCCGCGAATACATGCAGCAGAAGAGCCTCTACTGGGGCTTGAACGACGCGCCGCTGCCGTGGGCGAACTGAGCGAAGGGGAATGACGCAATGAGCATTTTGGGAATCGAGCAGATCACCTACGGTGTCGACGACCTCGCCGCGTGCCGGCGCTTCTTCGCCGATTGGGGGCTGAAGGAAGTCGCGCACGACGACACGCGTGTGCGTTTCGAGACGCTGAACGGTTGCACCGTGCTGGTCGTGAAAGCCGACGATCCGTCGCTGCCGCCCGCGTTCGAAGCAGGCCCGACGCTGCGGGAAGTCACGTGGGGCGTCGCGACGCAGGGCGAACTCGACGCATTGCGCACGAAGCTGGCCGGCCAGCCCGGCTATTACGCGCAGGACGATGCGCTCGGCTGCATCGACCCGAACGGGATGGCGATTCGCGTCGAAGTCACGCGCAAACGCGCACTCGACATCGCGGGCTCGCCGTCGAACGTTTGGGGCCGGACGCTGCGCGTGGATCAGCCGAGCCCGATCTATGCGCGTGCGGAGCCGGTGGAGGTCGGACATGTCGTGTTCTTCACGAACTGCCTCGACGCGCAGGAAAGGTTCTATCACGAGTTGCTCGGCTTCGAGACGTCGGACCGGTATCCGGGCCGCGGCGCGTTCATGCGCTGCGCGCCGCACGGCGGCCATCACGACCTGTTCCTGCTCGCGCTGCCGAACGGCAAACGCGGCCTGAACCACGTCGCATTCACCGTGCGCGACATCCACGAAGTATTCGGCGGCGGCATGCACATCGACCGCTGCGGCTGGGAAACGCAACTCGGCCCGGGGCGTCACCCGGTGTCGTCCGCGTACTTCTGGTACTTCCAGAATCCGGCCGGCGCGCTGATCGAGTACTACGCGGACGAGGACGTGCTGACGCCGGACTGGCAACCGCGCGAATTCGAACCGGGGCCGACCGTGTTCGCCGAGTGGGCCGTCGACGGCGGCCTGGACGGCAACACGCGCCGGCAGAAGAACGCGAAGGCGCCGGAAGGCAAGTTCATGACGGAGCGCAAATGATGCCCGAAGCGAATACGCCCGCGCAGCCCGCGCCGGGCACGGTGGTCGTGATCGGCGGCGGCCAGGCCGCCGGCTGGGTGTTGAAGACGTTGCGCGCGCAAGGGTATGCGGGCCGTCTCGTGATGATCGCCGACGAGCCGCACCTGCCGTACGAGCGCCCGCCGCTGTCGAAGGCCGTGCTGGCCGGCGACGCCGACATCGAGACCGTGCGCGTCGTGCGTCCCGACGAATTCGACGCGCTGAACGTCGAGGCATGGCAGCCGGAACGCGCGGCGTCGATCGACCGCACGCGGCGCGTGGTGAGGACCGAAAGCGGCCGCGAGATCGAATACGACCGGCTCGTGATTGCGACCGGCGGCACGTCGCGCCGCTTGCCCGATGCGCTCGTCAACACGCCGAACCTGCATTACCTGCGCACGCTCGACGAAGCGGCCGCGCTCGGCGAGAAGCTGCGGGCGAGCCGGCGCGTGCTCGTGATCGGCGGCGGCTGGATCGGCCTCGAAGTCGCGGCGACCGCGCGCAAGCTCGGCGTAGACGCCGTCGTGGTCGAAGGCGCGCCGCGGCTGTGCGGGCGTTCGGTGCCGCATATCGTGTCCGACTTCCTGCTCGACCTGCATCGTTCGAACGGCGTCGACGTGCGCATGGGCGCGGCGCTCGCGTCGCTCGACCCGCAGCCGGACGACGCGTCGAAGGTACGCGCGACGCTCGCCGACGGCACGACGATCGACGCCGATTTCGCGGTGGCCGGCATCGGTCTCGCACTGAATGCGTCGCTGGCGAGCGACGCGGGGCTCGCGGTCGACGACGGCATCGTCGTCGACGAATACGGCGCGACCAGCGACCCCGCGATCTTCGCGTGCGGCGACGTCGCGAACCATCACAACGGCTGGCTGAAGCGGCGCGTGCGGCTGGAATCGTGGGCGAACGCGCAGAACCAGGCGATCGCGGCCGCGAAAGCCGTGCTCGGCGTGCGCGCACCGTACGCGGAGATTCCGTGGTTCTGGTCCGATCAGTACGACGTGAACCTGCAGATCCTCGGCGATCTGCCGGCCGATGCGCAGCTCGTCGTGCGCGGCGATCTCGCCGCGCGTCGTGCGACGCTGTTTTTCGTGGGCGACGGACATGTGAGAGGTGTCGTCGCCGTGAACAACGCACGCGAGCTGAAGCTCGCGCGCAAGTGGATGAACCAGGGCCGGGCAGTGGATACGGAAGCCCTGGCAGACACGACCCAAGCGCTTGCCTGACCGGCCCAACCGGAAAGAGACCCCAGGAGACACCCCGCATGAGCACTTTCGACAACGTCGTGGCCGGCAGGGCCACGATGGAAGCTGCCGCCTCCACGCCCGGCGCGATCATCGCGCGGCTCGAGCGGCTTCCGGCCAACGCGATGCAGATCCGCGCACGCGTGCTGATCGGCACCGCGACGTTCTTCGACGGCTTCGACGTGATCACGATCGCGGCGACGCTGCCGCTGCTGATTCACAAATGGGGGCTGTCGCCGACGCAGATCGGCATGCTGATCGCGTCCGGCGCGATCGGCCAGCTGATCGGCGCATTCCTCTTTCCCGCGCTCGCGGAAAAGCATGGCCGCGTGAAGGCCATCGCGTGGAGTTCGGCCGTGATCGGCATCACGAGTATCGCGTGCGGCTTCGCGCCTACGTTCGAGGTGTTCGTGCTGCTGCGGATCCTGCAGGGGCTCGGGCTCGGCGGCGAGTTGCCGGTCGCGGCCACGTACATCAACGAAATCACGCGCGCGCATGGCCGCGGCCGCTTCGTGCTGCTGTACGAGATCGTGTTCCCGATCGGCCTGCTCGTGTCGATGGCGCTCGGCGCGTGGCTCGTGCCGCGCTTCGGCTGGGAAATCATGTATTTCGTCGGCGGGCTGCCGGTGATCCTGTCGCTCGTGCTCACGCGCCTCGTGCCGGAATCGCCGCGCTGGCTCGCGTCGCGCGGGCGTCTCGCGGAGGCCGGGCGCGCGGTCGGCATGTTCGAAGGATCGGTGCGCGGCGAGCTGCCGCCGGTCACGCAAGCGGCCGCGTTCGACGAGATGGTGCGCCAGCATCCGAAGCGCCGGATGAGCGACCTGTTCAGCGCCGCGTATCGCAAGCGCACGCTCGCAGTGGCGACGTTGTGGGCGACCTGCGGGTTCATCCAGTACGGGCTGTCGACGTGGCTGCCGACGATCTACAAGAACTTCTATCACGCACCGCTGCAGCTCGCGCTGAACCTCGCGGTGATCGGCTCGGTGATGGGCGTGCTCGGGTCGCTGGCCTCCGCGCTGCTGGTCGACAAGCTCGGCCGCAAGCCGGTGATCGTGTGGTCGTTCGTGCTGTGCGCGCTGTCGCTGGCGCTCGCCGGCATCTATCACGCGTCGTCGGTGTATGTGGTCGCGGTCTTCTGTTCGCTGTCGCTCGGGCTGATGGCGTCGGGGTTCATTACCGCGTACGTCTATACGCCCGAGCAGTATCCGACGAGCATCCGCGCGTCGGGCTGCGGGCTCGGCAGCGCGTGGCTGAAGATCGCGTCGTTCGTCGCGCCGATGGTCGTGCCGCACGCGATCATCGGCGGGAACCTCGCGCCGGCGTTCTATCTGATCGGCGTGGTGCCGCTGATCGCGGCGCTGACCGTGCACTTCGTCGGGATCGAGACGAAGGGGAAGGTGCTGGAGGCGCTCGAAGCGTAAGCGCGGCCGGTAGTCACGGATGATGTGCATAGGCCCGGGGATGTTGCCCGGGCCGCTTCATTTCACGGCGATCCGGTCGTTTCATGTCGGGCGCCGCGAACGGGCGCCACGGCTGCCACACGGCTCGCGTGTTCTAATTCACGGTCACGATTTTCATCAGACCGTCGCCATGCCCCTGTTCGAACCCGTCACGCTGCATACTTCCCGCCTCGTCCTGCGGCCGCTTCGCGACGCCGACGCACCGACTTTCTTCGAGATCTGGTCCGATGCGCAAGCGATGCGCTACTTCTCGTTCTCGCCGATGACGGAGATCGAGCAGGCCGAGGCGCGCGTCGCGCGCAACGTGCAGACGTCCGCGAGCGGGGAGAGCCTGGTCTGCGTGCTCGAACTGCGGGAAACCGGCGAAGCGCTCGGCGAGTGCGCGCTGTTCCATGCGAACGCGCAATGCCGGCGCGCCGAGATCGGCTTTTGCCTGCGGCGCACGTTCTGGCGCGGCGGATACATGCGCGAAGCGGCGTCGGCGATGATCGATCATGCGTTCGGCACGCTGCGGCTGAACCGGCTCGAGGCCGATATCGATCCGCGCAACGTTGCATCGGCGGGGCTGCTCGAACGGTTGGGTTTCGTCCGGGAAGGTCTGCTGCGCGAACGGTGGATCGTCGGCGACGAAGTGTCGGACAGCGCACTGTACGGGTTGCTGGCGAGCGATCGCGGTGCGTAAGTGGCCGGCTTGCCGGATTTCGCGCCCGAACGTACCCTTGGTCGAATCCACGGCCCGAACACAGGTATTGACCATGCAAGCCCATCCTCTGCGTCTTTCCCCCGGCGACGATCTGCGCGGCGCCATCGAAGCAGCGTTGCATCGGCAGGAATCGCACGCGGCCTTCGTGATCCAGGGCATCGGCAGCCTGAGCGTCGCGCAGTTGCGCTTCGCCGGCGCCGACCAGCCGGCCGAGCTGCGCGGCGACCTCGAAATCCTGACGCTGGCCGGCTCGGTGTCGCCGGACGGCGCGCATCTGCATATGTCGGTCTCGGACGCGGACGGCCGCGTGACGGGCGGCCATGTTGCGCCCGGCTGCGTGGTGCGCACGACGGCCGAGATCCTGCTCGCGCTGCTGCCCGCGCATCGTTTCTCGCGCGAGCCCGATGCGGGCACCGGCTTCAACGAACTGGCGATTCGTCGCGAGCCGGGCGGCGCCGCCGCATGAGTGTCGCGACGCGGCGCTAGAATCGCCGGTCATCGAAGCGCGTCCCGTTACCGCTCATTCCGCAAGGCGCAATCCATGAAAAAAAGCGCCGCGGCCTGTCGGCCCGCGGCGCCTTTCGGTGCGCTGCGACGTCGACCACCCGCCGCAGCCCGACTGCGTGCTTACAGCTGCACGGTGTCGGCCACTTCCTTGAAGTCCTCGATCTGGTCGAAGTTCATGTACTGGTAGATCTTGTCGCCGTTCGCGGTGAGCACGCCCATGTCGGCCATGTACTCTTCCTTGGTCGGGATCTTTCCCAGACGCGAGCAGATCGCCGCCAGTTCCGCCGAGCCGAGATACACGTTCGTGTTCTTGCCCAGACGGTTCGGGAAATTGCGGGTCGACGTCGACATCACCGTCGCGCCTTCGCGCACCTGTGCCTGGTTACCCATGCACAGCGAGCAGCCCGGCATTTCGGTGCGTGCGCCAGCCGTGCCGAACACGCCGTAGTGACCTTCTTCCGTCAGCTGCTTCTGGTCCATCTTGGTCGGCGGCGCGACCCACAGCTTGACCGGAATGTCGCGCTTGCCTTCCAGCAGCTTCGACGCGGCACGGAAGTGACCGATGTTGGTCATGCACGAGCCGATGAACACTTCGTCGATCTTCGCGCCTGCGACGTCGGACAGCGTCTTCACGTCGTCCGGATCGTTCGGGCACGCGACGATCGGCTCGTGGATGTCGGCGAGGTCGATCTCGATCACGGCCGCGTATTCGGCGTCGGCATCCGGCGCGAGCAGTTGCGGGTCGGCCAGCCACTGTTCCATCGCCGCGATGCGGCGCTGCAGGCTGCGCGGATCCTGGTAGCCCTGCGCGATCATCCACTTGAGCAGCGTGATGTTGCTGTTCAGGTACTCGATGATCGGTTCCTTGTTCAGGCGCACCGTGCAGCCGGCGGCCGAACGCTCGGCGGACGCATCCGACAGCTCGAACGCTTGCTCGACCTTCAGGTCGGGCAGGCCTTCGATTTCGAGAATGCGGCCCGAGAAGATGTTCTTCTTGCCTTGCTTGGCGACCGTCAGCATGCCCTGCTTGATCGCGTACAGCGGAATCGCGTTGACGAGGTCGCGCAGCGTGACGCCCGGCTGCATCTTGCCCTTGAAGCGGACCAGCACCGATTCCGGCATGTCCAGCGGCATCGTGCCGGTGGCGGCCGCGAACGCGACGAGGCCCGAGCCTGCCGGGAAGCTGATGCCGATCGGGAAGCGCGTATGCGAATCGCCGCCGGTGCCGACGGTGTCGGGCAGCAGCATGCGGTTCAGCCACGAGTGGATCACGCCGTCGCCCGGGCGCAGCGCGATGCCGCCGCGCGTGCTGATGAAGTTCGGCAGCGTCTGGTGCGTCTTCACGTCGACCGGCTTCGGATACGCGGCGGTATGGCAGAACGACTGCATCACGAGATCGGCCGAGAAGCCGAGGCACGCGAGGTCCTTCAGTTCGTCGCGGGTCATCGGGCCCGTGGTGTCCTGCGAGCCCACCGAGGTCATCTTCGGTTCGCAGTACGTGCCCGGGCGCACGCCCTGGCCTTCGGGCAGGCCGCACGCGCGGCCGACCATCTTCTGCGCGAGCGAGAAGCCCTTGCCGCTGTCGGCCGGCTGGTGCGGCAGGCGGAACAGCGTCGACGGCGGCAGGCCCAGCGCTTCGCGCGCCTTCGCGGTCAGGCCGCGGCCGATGATCAGCGGAATGCGGCCGCCGGCGCGCACTTCGTCGAACAGCACGTCGGACTTCACCTGGAATTCGGCGATGACCTTGCCGTCCTTCAGCGCCTTGCCTTCGTACGGGCGCAGTTCGACCACGTCGCCCATGTTCATTTGCGACACGTCGAGCTCGATCGGCAGCGCGCCGGCGTCTTCCATCGTGTTGTAGAAGATCGGGGCGATCTTGCCGCCGAGGCATACGCCGCCGAAGCGCTTGTTCGGGACGAACGGGATGTCTTCGCCGGTGAACCACAGCACCGAGTTGGTGGCCGACTTGCGCGAGGAGCCGGTGCCGACCACGTCGCCGACGTAGGCGACCAGGTGGCCCTTTTCCTTCAGCGATTCGATGAACTTGACCGGCCCGCGCTTGCCGTCTTCTTCCGGCGTGATGCCCGGGCGCGCGTTCTTCAGCATCGCCAGCGCGTGCATCGGGATGTCCGGGCGGGTGGTGGCGTCCGGCGCCGGCGACAGGTCGTCGGTGTTGGTTTCGCCCGTGACCTTGAACACGGTGATGGTCAGGCTTTCCGGCACTTCCGGGCGGCTCGTGAACCATTCGGCATCCGCCCAGCTTTGCAGCACGGACTTCGCGTGCGCGTTGCCCTTGTCGGCGAGTTCCTTCACGTCATGGAACTGGTCGAACATCAGCAGGGTTTTCTTCAGCGCGTCGGCGGCCACTGCGGCGACGGCTTCGTCGGACAGCAGTTCGATCAGCGGCTGGATGTTGTAGCCGCCGAGCATCGTGCCGAGCAGCTCGGTGGCGCGCGCACGCGAGATCAGCGGGCAGGCGGTCTCGCCCTTGGCCACGGCGGCCAGGAAGCCGGCCTTCACGCGGGCGGCTTCGTCGACGCCCGCGGGCACGCGATGGGTGATCAGCTCGAGCAGCGTCTGCTCTTCGCCGGCGGGCGGATTCGTCAGCAATTCGACCAGTTCGGCGGTCTGCTGAGCCGTCAGCGGCAGGGGAGGAATACCGAGCGCGGCGCGGGCGGCCACGTGAGCACGAAAGTTTTCAAGCATGGGGAGACCTGCTGATATTGCGTTTGAGGGGAAGGCCTTGCCGGCACTCCGGGGCGATTCCAGGCACTGCTTTGAGCGGAATTCTAATCTCAACGGGGTGCAACGTCAAATGTCTTATGTCTTATATAAGAGTTGAGGCGCGGAAGACGAGGGGTACGGATGCATGGAACGAGGCCGTGTTGCCGGTCGTATGGTGCAGGAAAAGGCGCTGGATCTGCTATCGGGACGGTGCGATGCTCCCGGCCAGCGACGGCCGGACATCGCAGCCGCCACGTACCGCTACGGCACGGGGGCGGCGGGCTCGCGAGCCCGCATCCGGAGGCCGATGAAAGCGGGCATCGCCGGAACGGCCTCGAGCATCCGGACGACTGACGCGTTGCCGACATGGCCTGCGGCCCGATCGATGCGACGATGAAGCCGTAGCGCAGGGGCGCGGTTTACTTGTGCTTGGCGCGATACGCGTCGAGATTTTTCCGTGCCTGCGCGCGGATCGCGCGCTGCATGAAAGGCGTCCAGCCGAGCAGGGCGCCTTTCGTCCCGAGCGCCTGACGCGCCCAGCGCCACAGGTCGAAATGGTCGCGATGCTCGACGATGCGTCCGTCGCGAAACCGGAATCGCGCATCGATCCGGTTGACCACTCTCCGTCCGGTCGCGGCGAACCGGTAGTGCGCGCTCCACTTCGCGCGCCCGGCCTGGTCGTCCGCGGCAACTTCGCCGAACGTCAGCGAGAATTCCTGCGCCCGCGCGACCAGCATCCGCCACATGTCGTGTGCGAGTTCGCCGCGCAGTTCGCCGAATGCGGGATCGCTGAATACGACGTCGTCGGCATAGCACGCGAGCATCGCATCGATGTCGCGCTGCTGGAAGGCCGTGTAGAAGCGCTGGATCAACGCGGTGTTCGGATCGGTCATGTCGGGGCTAACGGGGCAGGGGGGTGAACGGTGGCGTCCGTATCGGGACAGTGGGGCAGGCAGCGTGAACCGACGCCCGTGCTCGCGACGTCGGGCGTAGCCGGCTCGCTGCCGGATGATACGCGTCAGCGGGCGGCCATCGCGACGGCCTGATCGCTCCGTCCCGTCACCAGGCAGCCCGACATGAAGGCCTCGCTCTGGCTGCCGGCGGCGGTTTCGCCGAAGCCGCGACCGAGCGCATCGGCCCTCACCTGCGCGGCGCCTTGCTCGCACGCGAGCGGGCTGGCGTCGCGGCCCTGCGCGTGCAGGATCGCGCGATCGCCGATGAGATAGGCCAGCAGGGCGAAAACGGCGATATGTACGGCTCGTCTCATGGTTCGTCTCCTCGTTGCTCAAGCGTAACGCGGACACGTTCGACGAAGCACTTGGGGCTTCCCCCGGTAAACGTCTGCTGAAAGCGGTGGCGAGGCAGGACGATCCTGTCCTGTTTTTCCGTCGCCGTGCGATGGCCGGGCAATGCACGCGAGTTTGACAAATGTCAGGGTGCGGGCCGGCGGCGGCGGTCGCACGGCCGTTCAAAGCGATAGCATGAATGCATGATTTGACGGAACGCGATGCAAGGTCGACGCATCGGGTCCGGCAAGCAGGCAGGTGTTGAAGATCGCTGTCGAAATAGTGAGGAATCCAAATGTTGAACGTCTCGTCCGTCCTGATCAGTCTTGCTCCGATGTGGGCCATCCTGCTGCTGGCGTCTTCGGCAGCCGCCTATTTCGTGTTCTGGCGCAAGGTCATCGAGTGAGCGCCGCGCGACCGCGTGCGCACGGTGCGCACGCGTGACGCGCCGTTCCCGTCATTGCACCGCCGTTACCGGCACATTCGAAATCCGCAACAGCCGGGCCATCACGCTGCGCCGAAACACCGACATCAATGCGTGCAGCGGATCGCGTCCCGGCACGGCCACGACGATCTCGTCGCACCCGGTTTCGGCTGCCGTGGCCGCAATCGTATCGGCCACCGGCCCGACCTTCATCACGACGCTGTATTTCACGTCCGCATCGCGCAGGAGCCGCTCGGCCATCGCGAGATCGTCGGTCGCGAATCGTGTCTCGATCGCGCGCAACCGCGACAGCGGGTGATAGGCCTCGAGCCGCGTCGATTCGAGCGGTGCCTGCACGTTGACCAACACGACCTCCGACGCGCAGCGCTCGCGATACAGAAAAGTCGCGTGCCGGACGGCTTGAAGCGAGCGCGGCGAATGGCCGACCGGAACCAGCAGCTTGAGCATGGATGATGAACCCGGAAACGAAGTGCTTCCAGCGTAGCGGGCGGCCGGACGAAACGATCTAAAGAGATCGGCCGGCCGCATAAAAATGTCGTTAACGCACGCAGCCCCGTGACGCACCGATTAAAAATATAAGAAATTTAAGTTTATGCGCATAAACGGCAGCGAGCGGTAGCGCCGGCCCCGGCCAGTCGGTGCGGACTCTCGCCGCGAGCGCGATTCAGTCGGATCCGCAATGAATTGCGCCGCAAAATATCGGAGGTCGCCCGGGGCGCGTCGCGTAGAGTAGAGCGTCGGCCGCCGTTCGGCGGCGCGCCATCCGATACCGCATCCCAGGAGACCCGCATGCCGCACGGCGCCCCGCAGTTTCTCGCTCCCGCTTCCATTTCCGTCGATCCGATCGTGCGCCTGTCGGCCGGCGAGCTTGCGTCGGCGATCCGCGGCAAGGCGGTTTCGTGCGTCGAGACGATGCGTGCGTATCTCGATCACATCGAGCGCGTGAATGGCGCGGTCAACGCGATCGTCGCGCTGCGCGAGCGCGATGCGCTGCTGGCGGAAGCCGCGGAAAAGGACGCGGAGCTGGTGCGCGGCGAGTACCGCGGCTGGCTGCACGGGATGCCGCAAGCGCCGAAGGATCTGGCGATGACGAAGGGGCTGCGCACGACTTACGGCTCGCCGATCTTCCGCGAGAACGTGCCGCAGGCCGACTCCGTCGGCGTCGCGCGGATGCGCGCGGCCGGCGCGATCTTCATCGGCAAGACCAATACGCCCGAGTTCGGGCTCGGTTCGCACACGTTCAACGAGGTCTACGGCGCGACGCGCAACCCGTACGACCTGACGAAGAGCGCGGGCGGCAGCAGCGGCGGCACGGCGGCGGCGCTCGCGTCGCGGATGCTGCCGGTGGCGGACGGCAGCGATTTCGGCGGTTCGCTGCGTAATCCGGCCGCGTTCTGCAACATCTACGGCTTCCGTCCGTCGCAGGGCCGCGTGCCGCGCTGGCCGGGCGTCGACGTGTTCATGCAGCAGCTCGGCACCGAAGGGCCGATGGGCCGCACGGTCGGCGACGTCGCGCAGCTGCTCGCGATCCAGGCCGGCTACGACCGCAACGATCCGCTGTCGCTCGCGGACGATCCGGCGGCGTTCGCGCAGCCGCTCGACGCGGACCTGCGCGGCAAGCGCGTCGCGTGGGTCGGCGACTGGAACGGCTATCTCGCGACCGAGGCCGGCGTGCTCGCGCAGTGCGAGCGCGGGCTGGCGACGCTGCGCGAGATCGGCTGCGACGTCGATGCGGCGCTGCCGGCGTTCGCGCCCGACCGGATCTGGCGCCTGTGGCTCGCGCACCGGCACCTGTTGTCGGGCGGCGGGCTGCTCGCGCACTATCGCGACCCGGCGCGGCGCGCGCTGCTGAAGCCCGAGGCGATCTACGAGGTCGAGGGGCTGCTCGCGATGCAGGGCGCGGCGGTGTTCGACGCGAGCGTCGAACGGACCGCGTGGCATCAGGCGGCGCTGAGCTTCTTCGACCGTTACGACTTCATCGCGGCGCCGACCGCGCAGGTGTTCCCGTTCGACGTCGACCAGCGCTGGCCGAAGGAGATCGCGGGCCGCGCGATGGACACCTATCACCGCTGGATGGAAACGGTCGTGCCGTGGACGCTGGCCGGCTGCCCGGTGATCAACGTGCCGGTCGGTTTCAACGACGCCGGCTTGCCGATGGGGATGCAACTGATCGGTCGTCCGCGCGCCGATCTCGCCGTGCTGCAGCTTGCGCGCGGCTACGAGCAGGCGGCCGGCTGGGTGGCCCGGCGAGTGCCGGCGTGGATGGCAGCGTAAGAACGGCAGCGTAATACCGCGGCCGGCAGGCAGCCGGTAAGCCGGGCGACGAAACGGGCGGCGACGGACTGCCCGTTTCATTGTCCATCGCTCGACGCGAAGCGCGTGGCGGATGCATTGCGTCGCGTCGCCGGCGCAGGCCGGAGCCGGCATCCATTGATGCAACCGGAGAAAGAATCGCGGTACGTGCGCGACATCGCGCGGCAACCGCACGGGAATCTGTGCGACGGGGCCCGTCGGCCGCCGGATTGCAAGCGGCGGCGCGGCCCGATTTCGTTTCGATGTGTTTCAGTCGTTGCGGCGGCGCGCGACGCGCTTCGACAATATCGCCTCGACCATTCGGGCACGAGGGAAACACATGAAGCACATTCGCGCGACGGGCCGGCATCTGGCCTCGGCAGGCATCGCGTTCGGCATCCTGGTGAGCGGCGCCGCGCACGCGCAGCTCGACCTGCAGTCGATCGGCGCGTCGCTGTTCGGCGGCGGGCAGCAGCAGGCGGCGCCTGCGCAGGGCGGTGTCGCGCAGTTGCTGCAGGCCTATGTCGGTGCGAATCAGCAGGTGCTGAACGGCCAGTCGTCGCTCGCGTCGGCGATGGGGCTGACGGGGGCGGCCGGGCAAGCGCAGCAGGCCGCGAGCCAGTTGTCCGGCGGCGATGCGCTGTCGCCGGCCACGCTGTCGCAGATGGGCGGCGCGCAGCAATCGGTGTCGCAGGCGCTCGGCCAGGCATTCGCGAGCGGGGGCGGCACGCACGGCCCGATCGACAAGCAGGCGTTCAGCAACGGCCTCGCGTCGCTGGGGCAGGGCCTCACGCAGTATTCGCAACTGCAGTCGGGGCTCGGCAATCTCGGCTCGACGAGCGCCGCGTCGCTGCTGCAATCTGGCCTGAATCCGCAGAACATGCAGGCCGCGACGTATATCGCGCAAAGCGCGCCGGGCCAGTTGCAGTCGCTTGCCGCGACGCTCGGCCAGGCCGTGCAGTTCGCGACGAGCCAGGGCATTTCGGTGCCGTCGGTCGCGTCGTCCGCGCTGAAGCTGCTGCCGTAACGCCGCGCGGTGGCGTGCGCGATGCTGTGGCCGGCATCGTGCGCGCCGGTGACGCGCCATGGCCCCGCACAACATGGGGATTTCGCGCGATGCTATCGTGGCGTGTTCCTCCCATCGGTGCCGGTTCATGACTGACTCGTTCGACCTCTCGCGCTATTTCTCCCGCATCGGCTACGACGGCCCGGCCGAACCGACGCTGGACGTGCTGCGCCGGCTGCATCTGCTGCATCCGCAGGCAATCCCGTTCGAAAACCTCAATCCGCTGACCGGCGCGCGGGTCGCGCTCGACCTGCCCGCGCTCGTCGACAAGGTGATCGAACGCCGCCGCGGCGGCTACTGCTTCGAACTCAACAAGCTGTTCTACACCGCGCTCACGACGATCGGCTTTCGCGTGACGCCGCTGATCGCGCGCGTGCGCTGGATGCGGCCGCCCGAGATCGTCACCGCGCAGACGCACATGCTGCTGCGCATCGATCTCGACGGCGCGGCGTGGCTCGCGGACATCGGCTTCGGCAGCGCGACGCTGACCGCGCCGCTGCGCTTCGTGCCGGGCGAGCGGCAACTGACGCCGCACGGCGCGTTTCGCGTGATCGATGCACCGGTCGACGGCGAATTCGACATGCAGTTCGAGATCCCCGACGGCTGGCAGACGACCTACCGCTTCTCGCTGAAGCCGGCCGAGTGGATCGATTACGAAGCCGCGAACTGGTTTACGTCGACGTATCCCGAATCGATCTTCGTGAACGACCTGATCGCGTGCCGTGTGCTGCCGGACGGCCGTGCGGCGTTGCTCAACACCGTGCTGACGCTGCGCGACGCGGCGGGAGCCGGGCGCACGGTCACGTTCGACGATGCGGCCGACTGGGCGGCGTGCCTGCGCGACACGATCGGCATCGATACGGCGGGATTCGATCTCGACGCGCTGTTCGCGCGGCTTGCGGCGCGCGCGACGTAACACGGATACACGACATCGCCGGCGGCTCGCACGCGGGCCGTGACCGTCCCGCCATCGTCTTCGGTTGACTTTTGCTAGATTGCTAGCATACTAGCAACCATGACCGACGAAGAAGTGAAGCAATTCAACGTGTACCTGCCGCTGAGTCTGATCCGGCAGGTCAAGCATCGCGCCATCGAGACGGAGCAGTCGCTGTCCGCGCTGGTGGCCGACGCATTGCGCGCGTATCTGGCCGCTCCGCAACCGGGGGCCGGCCCATCCGACAAGGAGGAGTGACATGTCATCCGAGCGAATCGAAGCCGTGTACCTGACGACGCACAACTGGGGCAAGTCGGCGAAGTTTTTCCAGGCGCTGGGCTTCACGCTGGAATTCGAAACCGATCATCACTCGGGCCAGCTCAGGTGCGGCGACGGCCCGTTCCTGTTCATCGCCGAGGTGCCGGCGAGCGAGAAGCCCGACATGCAGGTCGTGCTGAAGGTGCCCGACGAGCAGGCCGTGCGGCCGCAACCGATCGTCGACGTGGTCACGCCGTTCGAGGATACGCACTGGGGCACGCGCGACATGACCGTGCGCGATCCGGACGGGCGCGTGTGGCGCCTGCAGGCGCCGGGCAAGTCCGGTGCATGAGGTGATGACGATGACCGACCGCCATCAGGATGGGCCCGACAGCACCGCCGAGCGCGTCGCGCTGTGGCGCGCGCTTCACGTCGAACTCGATGAGCCGCCGCACGTGCTCGCCGATGAAGTCGGCCTGCGTCTGCTCGCGCCGCCGCCCGGCTGGCAGCGGCGTGGCGACATGGATCAGCGCTTCACGCGGCCGTTTCGCGCGTCGATCGTCGCGCGGGCGCGCTTCATCGAGGATCTCGTCGTCGACGAGGCCGCGCGGGGCGTGAACCAGTACGTGATCCTGGGCGCGGGCCTCGACAGTTTCGTGCAGCGCCGGCCCGAGATGGCATCGCGACTGACCGTCTTCGAGGTCGATCCGCCCGCGCCTCAGGCGTGGAAACGCCGCCGCCTGATCGAACTCGGCTTCGGCGTGCCGGACTGGCTGCGCTTCGTGCCGGTCGATTTCGAAGCGAAGCAATCGTGGCACGACGCGCTCGTGCGGGCGGGCTTCGATGCGGACAAACCGGCAGTCGTGGTGTCCACCGGCGTGAGCATGTACCTGACGCACGAAGCGAACGTGGCGGCGTTGCGGGAGGTGGCGTCGCTCGCGCCGGGCTCGACGTTCGCGATGACCTTCCTGCTGCCGCTCGAGCATGCCGATCCCGACGTGCGCCCGGGCCTCGAAATGGCCGCCAAGGGCGCGCGCGAGAGCGGCACGCCGTTCATCAGTTTCTTCACGCCGGCGCAGATTTGCGCGCTCGCGACGCAAGCCGGCTTCACGCGGGCCGAGCACGTGTCGGCGGCGGACCTCACGCGCCGCTATTTCGCCGATCGTACCGACGGGTTGCGCCCGCCGAATCGCGCGGAGGAACTGCTCGTCGCGACGGTGTGACCGCGGCGTGCCGCGCGTGTGAGCTTCACGCGCGTTCGAGCACGGCCATCTCCCGCACGACCACGAGCAGCACCGCGAGGCTCGCGCCGCCCGACGCGCGCAGATCGGCGAGCAGGTGCTCGTAGCGCGCGAGCGCGGTCTCGCGGCGCGCGCGCCACGCGCCGACGATCGTGTCCGGCGTGGTCGAATCGGGCGATTCCGCCAGCGCGCTGGTGGCAAGCGTGCGCTTGAGCCGCGCGACTTCCGCGAGCGCGGCCGCGCGCGCCAGCATGTCCCAGTGCGTCGGCGTCGGCAGCGTGGCCGCGCGTTCGCCGATCCACCCGTAGTTGAGCAGCGTGCCGAGCGAGAAGTAGACGCCCGCGACCAGTTCGAGGCTGCGATGGCAGGTCGCCGCCACTTCGGCGATGTCGAGCAGCGCGGCCGAGATGTCGCCGCTCGCGACGCGCCCGGCGAGCGCGGCGTCGACGCCGGCGTCGACCAGCACGCGTTGCCGCTCGGACAGCGCATCGAGATCGTCGGCCGGCAGCAGCGACGGCAGTTGCGGCGCGATGCGCTGCACCGCGTCGCGGCAGCGCGCGATCAATCCGGCGACGCCGCCGTCGGCCACCGCACCCGACTGCAGATGCCGCAGGAACCACAGCGCCGCGCGCTCCAGCAGCCGCGCGACGTCGACGAACATGCGCGCCTGCACGTCGTCGGCGACGCGGTTGTCGAGCGCGTCGATGTCGCGCCATACCGCGTCGAGGTCGAACACGTCGCGCGCCATGATGCACGCGCGTACGATGTCGCCGGGCTTCGCGTCGGTCTCCTCCATCAGCCGGTGCACGAATGCGCAGCCGACGCGGTTCACGAGCGCGTTGGTCAGGTGCGTCGCGAGAATTTCACGGCGCAGCGGATGGCGGCGCATCGGCTCGCTGAAGCGCTGTTGCAGCGGCTTCGGGAAGTAGTCGACGAGCATCGCCGCCACCAGCGGATCCTCCGGCACGTCGGATTCGAGCAGCGCGTCGTAGAGCCACATCTTGCTGTACGCGAGCAGTACCGCGCGCTCCGGCGACGTGAGGCCGAGCTTCGCGGCCTGCCGCTCGGCGACTTCGTCGTCGGTCGGCAGGAATTCGATCACGCGGTTCAGGCGGCCCGCGCGTTCGAGCCAGCGCATCAGGCGCGCCTCGGCGTCGAGCAGTTCGACCGCATGGCGGCCCGCGATCGACAGCGCCTGCGTCTGGTAGTAGTTGTCGCGCAGCACGAGCAGCCCGACTTCGTCGGTCATCTCGGCGAGCAGCGCGTTGCGCTGCTTCTCGGTCATCTCGCCGTCGGAGACGACGAGCCCGAGCAGGATCTTGATGTTGACTTCGTGATCCGAACAATCGACGCCGGCCGAGTTGTCGATCGCATCGGTGTTGATGCGGCCGCCGCGCTGCGCGAACTCGATGCGGCCGAACTGCGTGCAGCCGAGATTGCCGCCTTCGCCGACGACCTTGCAGCGCAGGTCCGCGCCGTTCACGCGCACCGCGTCGTTCGCGCGGTCGCCGACCTGCGCATGAGTTTCGCGCGTCGCCTTCACGTAGGTGCCGATGCCGCCGTTGTACAGCAGGTCGACCGGCGCCTGGAGGATCGCGCGGATCAGCTCGGTCGGCGGCAGTGCGTGCGCGTCGATGCCGAGCACGGCCTGCACGGCCGGCGACAGCGGGATCGTCTTCGCGGTGCGCGGATACACGCCGCCGCCCGGAGAAATCGCGGCCGTGTCGTAGTCGGCCCAGCTCGAGCGTTCGAGCGCGAACATGCGCTGGCGCTCCGCGAAGCTCGTCGCCGGGTCGGGGTTCGGGTCGAGGAACACGTGCCGGTGATCGAACGCGGCGACGAGCCGGATATGCGGCGACAGCAGCATCCCGTTGCCGAACACGTCGCCCGACATGTCGCCGATGCCGACTACGGTGAAGTCGGTGGTCTGCGTGTCGACGCCCATCTCGCGGAAGTGCCGCTTCACCGATTCCCACGCGCCGCGCGCGGTGATCGCCATCTTCTTGTGGTCGTAGCCGACCGAGCCGCCGGATGCGAACGCGTCGTCGAGCCAGAAGCCGTATTCGTGCGAGATCGCGTTCGCATAGTCGGAGAAGGTGGCCGTGCCCTTGTCGGCGGCGACGACCAGGTACGGATCGTCGGGGTCGTGACGCACGACGTCGGGCGGCGGCACGATCGCGTTGCCGGCGAGGTTGTCGGTCAGGTCGAGCAGCCCGCGCAGGAACGTCTGGTAGCACGCGATGCCTTCGCGCATCCATGCTTCGCGATCGCTCGGCGGCGGCGGGTTCTTCACGACGAAGCCGCCTTTCGAGCCGACCGGCACGATCACGACGTTCTTCACCATCTGCGCCTTCATCAGCCCGAGCACCTCGGTGCGGAAATCCTCGCGGCGATCGGACCAGCGCAGGCCGCCGCGCGCGACGCGGCCGCCGCGCAGGTGCACGCCCTCGACACGCGGCGAATACACCCAGATCTCGAACATCGGCTTCGGTTCGGGCAGCCCGGGCACCTTCGCCGGATCGAACTTGAACGACAGGTACGGCTTCGATTCGCCGTTCGCGTCGGCGAGGAAGTAGTTCGTGCGCTCGGTCGCGTTGATCACGCCGAGGAACTGGCGCAGGATGCGGTCTTCGTCGAGATTCGGCACCTGGTCGAGCGCGCCTTCGATCGCCTTCAGCAGCCGTTCGGCCTGCACGTCGCGCGTGTTGCCGATGTGCGGGTCGAAGCGCAGCAGGAACAGCTCGACGAGTTGCCGCGCGATCGCCGGATTGCCGGTCAGCGCGCGTTCGATATAGGCATCGCTGAAGGTCGATCCGACCTGTCGCAGGTATTTCGCATATGCGCGCAGGATCGTCACTTCCCGTGCGCTCAGGTGTGCGCGCAGCACGAGGCGGTTGAAGTCGTCGTTCTCGATCCGGCCGCTCCAGATCCGGTCGAATGCATCCTCGAACAGGCCTTTCACGCGCTCGATGTCGAATTCGGTATCGTCGGCGAGCTCCAGCCCGAAATCGTGTACCCACGCATGCGTGCCGTCCTGCGTCTGGATCCGGTACGGCCGCTCCTCGTCGACGCGCACGCCGAGGTGTTCGAGCATCGGCAGGCTGCGCGACAGCGCGATCGGGTCGCCCGCGCGATAGACCTTGAAGCGGAACGCGCGCGGCTCGGCCTCGATCGGCCGGTACAGGTTCATCGCGAGCTGGCCCGAATCCTTCACGCGCTCGATCAGCTCGATGTCGCGCACGGCCGTACGCGCCGGATAGTCGTCGCGATAGCCGGCCGGGAACGATTCCGCGTAGCGCTGCAGCAGACGGTTGCCTTGCTCTTCGCCGAATGCGTCGAGCAGCGCGTCGGCGAGGTCGTCCTGCCAGCGGCGCGTGACCTGCACGAGCCGCGTTTCGAGTTCGCGCGTGTCGACGTCGGGCATCGTGCCCGGTTCGGCATGCACGACGAAATGAATCCGTGCGATCGCCGATTCCGACAGCAGCGGCGTGAATTCGACGTTCACGCCGTTGTACGCATCGACGAGCAGCTTCGCGATGCGCCGGCGCAGGTCGGTGTTGTACTTGTCGCGCGGCACGAACACGAGGCACGACACGAAGCGGTCGAAGCGGTCGCGGCGCACGAACAGGCGCGTGCGCTGGTGTTCCTGCAGGCGCAGGATGCCGAGCGCGATGTCGTAGAGCTGGTCTTCGTCGGCCTGGAACAGTTCGTCGCGCGGATAGGTTTCGAGCACCGTCACCAGCGACTTGCCGAGATGCCCCTTCGGCAAGAAGCCCGCGCGCCGCACGATGTTCGCGCATTTGCGGCGCACGATCGGGATCTCGGCGCTCGACACCATGTACGCGGTCGACGTGTAGAGCCCGATGAAGCGGCGCTCGCCGGTGACCTTGCCGTCGGCGCCGACGAGCTTCACGCCGACGTAGTCGAGATAGCCGGGGCGGTGCACGGTCGCGCGCGAATTCGCCTTGGTCAGGAAGATCGGCCACGCGCCGGTGATGATGTCGGCGGCGGCCTGCGGCAGCGGCGTCACGTCGGGCGCATCGGACGTGCGCAGCGATTCGCGCAGGATGCCGAAGCCCGAGCCCTCGATGCCGCGCAGGCCGAAGCCCGTGCCGTCCGATACGAGCGCGTAGTCGCGCTGACCGAGGAACGTGAAGTGATCGGCGGCCATCCATTCGAGGAACGCGCGCGCCTCGATGTCCTCCGCGGTCGATTCGCGCGCCTTCATCTCCTTGATCGTCGCGCGGGCGATGTCGACGATCTTCGGCCAGTCCTCGACCGACGCGCGCACGTCGCCTAGCACGCGCGCGATGTCCTCGCGCAGCGTGTCGAGCAACGCGGCGTCGCCACAGCGGTCGACTTCGAAATGGATGAACGACGCGAGTTGCGACTGGCCGTCGGCGGACGTCGCGCCGCCCGCGTCGACCCGCTCGATGCCGCCGCCGGCACCGCGCCAGATGCGGAACACCGGGTGCAGCGCCGAGTGCAGCGCGAGCCCGAGACGGTTGACGGCCATCGTCACCGAGTCGACCAGGAACGGCATGTCGTCGTTGACGATCTCGATCACCGTGTGGTCGGAATGCCAGCCGTGCTGTTCGAGGATCGGGTTGTACACGCGCAGGCGTTCGCTGCCGGGCACGAATTTCTGGGCGGTTTGCCAGTGCGCCATCGCGGCGCCGTACAGGTCGGCGATGCTGCGGTTCTGCAGATCGTCGGCGTCGACGAAATCGTAGTAGTGACGCAGGAAGGGTTCGACGATCCGGAACGTGGCTTCGGGCAGCCGAGCGCGCGCGAATTCGACGACGTCGGAGAGCAGGTGTGCGACGACTTCCTCGTTCTTCGCTTCCATGGCGGTCTCCGTCGGGTGGCCATTGGCTGCTGCGTCTGTCCGGCATTATGCGCCGATTGCGTGACAAAGCGATGTGCGGGCGCACAATGGGCGAGGGGCCCGCGCCGCGAAAGCCGCCCGCACCGCCCGTGACGGGCAGCGCGGGCCGGGATCACGAGAGTTCGGGAGGCTTCAGGTCGGGGTGCCGTGCATGGAGCGGGCTCATGAAGTCGACCAGCATCGTGGTCAACAGCGACGAAACGAATTTGCGATAGATCACGAACTCGGCGTCGGGACACGACGCTTTCACTGTTAGCAAGGAGCGGTCCAGATCGGCGCCCATTTGCAGGATCAGATCGTTCAGCGCACGTGCGACGTGTTGGTCCGAGATCATGTATTGCCTGTCGGTACGGTCATTGGCGAGTATTTGCTCGCATATTTCTCTCCGCATTCGGGGCTGCGGTAGGGGCCCAAGTGCGTTGCCGATGGTCGGGTTGCCGACGAAAACAACGACGCTGTTTCGCGTGCCAAGGCAGAAGCAATGATTCGTTATGCGAAGGTATTTTCACAAAAATCTGAGAAAAGCCTTTGATTCACTTCGCAGTGGGATCGGAATGCTCGCTGGACGCCGCGATGTTCCCGAAAGTTAGTGGTAGCGAGAATCGTTGTCAACGGCGATATTTCGAGATAGCCGATGCGATCGGATATTTGAAGATGCTGCGGGATGTCGATTGAGGGGCGGTCGGATCGGAACCGCGTCGCGATCGGACGATGACGACGCGCTCCCGTGTTTCGGAAGCGCGCCGTTTTGGTGCGAGGCGCTTTCAGCGCTCGTCACTCCACAGCTTCCCGGCCGTCGCCCAGTTCTCCTTCTTCACGTCGGTCAGGATGATATCGACCGAGCCCGGCGTGCAGCCGAGCGTTTCGCACGTGACGCGCGTGATTGCTTCGACGAATGCGCGCTTTTGCTCGACGGTGCGGCCTTCGAAGAGCTGGATATTGAAAGTCGGCATGACAGATGCTCCGGTTGGGATTGAACGATTGACGACGAACGATTCGGTCGGGTGTGGAGGCGGCGTCAGTCGCGATACGACGGATCGATCCGGTCGAGCCGGCGCAGCAGCGCCGGCCATTCCAGTTCGCCTTCGATCGCGCCGCCGTCGCGCAGTTGTTCGGCGGTGCGCTCGGCGACGGCCGGCTCCGGCAGCACGAGCGGCCCGCCGCCGGCCTGCGCGCGCACCTGGATGTCGCACGCCTTGATCAGCGTATCCATCAGCACATAGGCTTCGGCGACGGTGCGGCCGACCGTCAGCGTGCCGTGGTTGCGCAGCAGCATCGCGGATTTCGCGCCGAGACTCGCGGTCAGCCGCATGCCTTCGGCCGGCGAGAACGCGAGCGCTTCGTAGTCGTGGTACGCGAGATCGCCATGAAAGCGTAACGCGTGCTGCGACGCCGGCAGCAGCCCGTCGCGCTGGATCGACACGGCGATGCCGGCCGTATTGTGCAGGTGTATCACGCAAACGGCGTCGGCGCGCGCGGCGTGCACGGCCGCATGCAGCGCGAAGCCGGTCACGTTGACGGCGTGCTCGCCGTCGCCGATCCGCTGGCCGGCCAGATCGATCTTCACGAGGTTCGATGCGCGAACCTCGTCGAACGTGAGGCCGAACGGGTTGATCAGGAAGTGGCCGGGCTCGCCGGGCACGGTCGCGGACAGATGCGTGTAGATCAGGTCGTCCCAGCCGTTCAGTGCGACGAGCCGGTATGCGGCGGCGAGGTCGACGCGCAATCGGCGCTCGGCGTCCGAGATCGGGCCGCCGGGCTTCACGGCATCAGGACGGTGTGCGAACGACATCGGGTTCTCCGAGGGTGAGGCGGCGCGCGACGGCTACGGTTGCCCACGACGCGAGCGCGAACGGGGCCGTGAACACCGGGATGCCCGCGCGCATCGCGAGCCATTGAATCAGCGCGGCGAGTGCGGCGGCCGCGAACGCCGCACGCGGCCCGCGCGACATCAGCGCAAGGGCGGCGAGCGCGCCGTTGAAGCCGAGCAGGCCGCCGGCGAACGACGTGCCGCTTGCGCCGAGTGCGACCAGCAGCACGGTCGAGACGACCGCGCCGCCAACCGCGAACGCGGCGGCGCGGCGGGATGCGACGGCGAGGCCGGCGACGACCAGCGCGCCGGCCCATGCGCCCTGCGCGAAGGTGGTCTGGGCGATACCGGACAGCAGCGCGTCGGTGGCGCAAGCCGGCGTCAGCAGCGGGCCGGCGGTTACGCCGTCCGCCTGTTGCAGTGCGATAAACGGGAACCACAGCGCGGTGACGGCCAGGCACGGGCTCGAATACGGGCATTGGCGCCAGCGGGCGAGCGATCCCCGCATCGCGCGTTGCACGAGCGCCGCGCCGATCGCCACCAGCGGCGCCAGCGCGACGGCGGCGAGTTGATGGGGCGCGAACAGCACGGCGATCAGCGCGGCCAGCGCGCCGTTGAAGCCGTGCAGCCCCTGTTCGACGTCGCGGCGCTCGGCGCCCGTCAGCACGGCCGTCATGCTGGCGGCGGCCGTGCCGACCAGCGCCGCGCACGCGAGCCGCAGGTCGGTCAGCGCGAGCGCGGCGAGCAGCAGCGTGCCGGTGAGCGCGTTCGCCTGCAGCACGACCTGCCCGATGCCGCGCAGCAGAATGCGCAGGTCGATCGGCGGCGAGGCAGGGCGGGCGGTAGGCATGATGACGGCGGAACAGGATGAGCCGCGAGCATAGGACACAATCCCATGCACCGGAATAGGGAATTCTGGATAGTCGGGATTTGTGCGACGATGCCCTGCAATGGGAAACCGGGAGGCGGAACGATGCGTGAAGTGCGGTGGGCGTCGCTCGAAGGCGACGGGGTCGAACATCTGACGTTCGACCGGAACGGCGGCGCGCTCGTCGTCGAAAGCGCGGTGGTCGGCCAGCGGTACGGTCGTGCGTATGGGCTTGCGTATCGCGTCGAGTGCGATGCGCAATGGCGCGTGACTTACGCAGTGCTCAAGGTAATGGGCGGCGGCACGCTCGAATTGCACGGCGACGGGGCCGGGCATTGGCGCGACGGTTCAGGCCGTGCACTGCCGGAACTGGAGGGTTGCATCGACATCGACATCGCGGCGACGCCGTTCACGAATTCGCTGCCGATCGGCCGTCTCGGGCTCGCGCGCGGCGAGCGACGGCCGATCGACGTCGCGTACATCTCGACGCCGGACCTGACGGTCACGCCGGTCAAGCAGGCTTATGCGTGCATCGAACCGGGTCGTCGCTATCGCTACGAAGGGATCTTCCGGAATTTCACCGCGGAAATGGACATCGACGACGACGGGCTCGTCGTCGATTACGAGACGCTGTTCAGACGCCTGCCGGCGCCGCCGACGGCACGCTGAACCGCGGCGTGCGTCGCCGCCGGCCGCTCCTGCGCGGATGCGAAGCGGTCGATCCGCGACGCGATCATGTCCGGGTGACGCAGCACGATCCAGTGCGTGCCGTCGATTTCCTCGCGCACGTGGTCGCCGAGCCAGCGATCGAGGTCGACCGACATCTCGGGCGTCACGTAGCGGTCGCGCACTGGAACCAGGATCTGCACCGGCGCCTGCGCGTACCGTTCGCGCGGCCTGCGGGCTCGTGCGAGGAAATTCGCGCGGTACATCTGCATCCCGTTCAGCGCGTTCTTCAGTTGCGCGGGATCGCGCTCGGCGCGCACGCGTTCGGTGAGCTGGAGCCAGCGCGGCCACAGCGCGGCACCGCCGAGCCGCCACACCAGCGACGGCACGAGCGGCAGGTGGAAGAACGCGATGTACCACGACTTCAGGCTCTGCTTGACGCGCATCTTCGCGCGGAACACGTGATCGAGGCACGGACCGGAGATCGACGTGTACGACGCGATGCGGCCGCGGAACGCCGGATCGGTCACGGCTTCCCAGCACTGGATCGAGCCCCAGTCGTGGCCGACCAGGTGGAACGGCCGGCCGCCGCAGGTCGCATCGGCCACCGCCTTCAGGTCGCCGGCGAGCCGTTCGAGCGTGTAGTCGGCACGGCGGCGCGGCGCATCCGATGCACCGGCGCCGCGCACGTCGTATGCGATCACGCGGTAGCGTTTCGCGAGCCGCGCGCGGATCGGCGCCCACACGGCCGCCGAGTCGGGATAGCCGTGCACGAGGATCAGCGGCGGCGCGCGACGCGAGCCGCTTGCGTAGACGGCGAGTTTCACGTCGCCCGACTGGACGGTCAGCATCTCGGGAGCGCGCGCCATGGCGTCATGCCTGCGCCACCGAATGCAGCGGCACGCGGCGCGGGGCGGCTTGCGCCGCATAGCGCGCGTTGGTCGCGTCGATGTTCTCGAGCAGCGCGTCGAGCTCCTGCAAGTACTGATGGTTATCGTGATCCCACGGGTGGAAGCCCGGGCGGAAGTAGTCGAGCCATTCGCGCGCGATGCTCGGGAACACGCCGTTCTTCGGGCTGTACAGATACTTCACGAGGCGCCACATGCCGCCGAACTTGCCGTGTTCGCGACGGTGGGCGCGCATCAGCCGCACGTGGAAGTCGAACACGATGGCCCAGAAGAACACGGTCGTCGTCAGCATCGTGCCGGTGCGCAGCAGGTAGCTGCCGAGGCCCGGCTTCATCACGGTGCGCCACACGTCGTAGGACACCGCCTTGTGCTCGGTTTCCTCCATCGCGTGCCACATCCACATCTGCCGGTAGCCTTCGACCGAGCCGTCGATCCGGTGCTCGTGGCCCGACAGCAACTGGTTCGCGAGGATCGCCGTGTAGTGCTCGAGCGCGATCGTGATCGCCAGCTGCATCGAGTGCGGCAGCACCTTCTTGAACCAGCCGAGGATCGTCCACAGGCGCTTGTCGAGCTTGTGCGCGGGCAGGCCGGACGCCTGCAGCAGGTCGTTGTACTCGATGTGCTCGCGCGTGTGCATCGCTTCCTGGCCGATGAAGCCGAGCACCTGCTTCTTCAGCTCGGGATCCTCGATCCGGTCGCGGTAGTGGCGCACCGAATCCATGAAGAAGCGTTCGCCGGCCGGGAACAGCAGCGACAGTGCGTTCATGAAGTGCGTGACCGGCACGCCCTGCACATGCCAGTCCTTCGCGCGTTCGGGCGGCAGCGCGAAACGGATGTCGCGCCGCACGGGCATCATGTTCGGTGTCGTCATGATTGTTCTCCCTGGTTGCCTGCATTGTTGTAGGTGGCGTGCACCGGCGCCGGCGTGCCGCGCGCGGCATGGCGCCGGGCCTTCGCGGCCTCGCGGCGCGTCGCGAGCACGACGAGCGCCTGGTAGGCGGCCGGCAGGATGCGTGCCATCCAGTCGGCGCCCTTCGCGTCGCGGCCGATCAGCACGCGGCGCTTGTTCTTGCGCACGCCGGCGAGGATCGTGCGCGCAGCTTCGTCGGCGGTCGTGATGAAGAACTTCTCGAAGCTGTCCTTGCCTTGCTGTTCGCTCTCGACGATGAAGCCGACCATGTTCTTCGCGACGCGGCTCGACTGCGCGATGTTCGTGCGGATGCCGCCCGGATGCACGCAGGTGGCCGACACGCCGCACTTCATCATGTCGAGCTCCTGGCGCAGCGATTCGGTGAAGCCGCGCACCGCGAACTTGGTCGCGTTGTAGCCGCTCATGCCCGGCTGCGCGAAGATCCCGAAGATGCTCGACGTGTTGATCACGTGGCCGTCGCCCGATGCCTTCAGGTGCGGCAGGAACGCCTTCGTGCCGTGCACGACGCCCCAGAAGTTGATGTTCACGATCCACTCGAGATCGCCGTATTCCATGCCTTCGATCGTGCTCGACAGCGCGACGCCCGCATTGTTGAAGATCAGGTTGACCTTGCCGTGCTCCTTCGCGGTGTCGTCGGCCCACGCGAACATCGCGTCGCGATCGCCGACGTCGAGCACGCGTGTCGACACGCGCACGTTCGGTGCGATCGCACGGACGATCCGTTCGGTCTCGGCGAGGCCGACGCCGTTCTTGTCGGCGAGCGACACGTGGCAGCCGGCCTGCGCGAGCTGGATCGCGAGCGCGCGACCCATGCCCGAGCCGGCGCCCGTGATCGCGGCGACCTTGTTGGCAAAATCTTTCATGTCGATGGCTCCTTGTCTGGCTCAGGCCGCTTCGGCGGACGTGGAAGCGGAAGCGGCCGGCGCGGCGACGGGCCGCGCGGTCGTGTCGTGCTGCGGCGCGCGATACGTGTGGTAATCGGCGATCGAGAAGTGCGCGGTCGCCTGGCGGAAGCGCCACGTGAAGCCCGGCCACAGCGTCGTGTTCTTGCCGGTGCGCGGGTCGAGGTACCAGCTCTTGCAGCCGCCCGTCGACCAGATCGCCTTTTTCAGCTTGCCCTGCAGGTCGCGGTTGAACTGCGCCTCGACGAGCGGGCGCACCTCGATCGCATCCGCGCGTTCGCGGTGCATCGCCTGCAGCGCGCCGAGGATGTACTCGATCTGCGATTCGATCATGAACACCATCGAGTTGTGGCCGAGGCCCGTGTTCGGGCCGACGATCATGAAGAAGTTCGGATAGCCCGGCAGCGTCGTGCCGAGATACGCATGCGCGCCGTCGCGCCACGCGTCGACGATGTCGAGGCCGCCGCGGCCGATGATCGCCCCGCGCGGATACGGGTCGGCCACCTGGAAGCCGGTGCCGTAGATCAGGCAATCGACTTCATGACGCTTGCCGTCGGTCGTCACGACCGCGTCGGCTTCGATGCGATCGATGCCGGTCGTGATCACGTCGACGTTCTTGCGCGACAGCGCCGGGTAGTAGTCGTTCGAGATCAGCACGCGCTTGCAGCCGAGCGTGTAGTTCGGCGTGACCGTCTTGCGCAGCGCCGGGTCGGGAATCTGTTTGCGGATGTGGCGCAGCGCGAGCTTCTGCACGTTTTTCATCAGCGACGGATGGATCGCGAAGCCGAGCACGCGCGATTCGAGCATCCAGTAGATGCCGCTGCGCACGACCTTCTGCGTGAACGGCAGCGTGCGGAACAGCCATTTCTCGAAGCCGGTCAGGTTGCGGTCGGGCTTCGGCATGATCCACGGCGGCGTGCGCTGGAACAGCGTGAGCGACTTCACGCGCGGCGCGATCTGCGGCACGAACTGGATCGCACTCGCGCCGGTGCCGATCACCGCGACGCGTTTGCCTTCGAGCGCGTAATCGTGATCCCACTGCTGCGAATGGAATGCGCGGCCCTGGAAGGTTTCGACGCCGGGAATCGCCGGCAGCGCGGCGCGCGACAGGCCGCCCATTCCCGACACCAGCACGCGCGCGGATAGTCGCTTGCCGTTCGCGAACGTGAGGCGCCAGCGTTGCGCGGCTTCGTCGTATTCGGCGCGCTGCAGTTCGTGATTCATCCGCAGGTGCGGGCCGACGCCGAAGCGCTGCACGCAGTCTTCCAGATACGCGCGGATCTCCGGCTGCGGCGCGAACATGCGCGTCCAGCGCGGGTTCGGCGCGAACGAGAACGAATAGACGTGCGATTGCACGTCGCATGCACACCCGGGGTAATGATTGTCGCGCCATGTGCCGCCGACCGACGCGGCTTTCTCGAGGACGACGAAGTCGGTCACGCCCGTTTGTTTCAGGCGGATCGCCATCCCGAGGCCGGCAAAGCCGGTGCCGATGATGGCGATGTCGATGGTTTCGTCCAGGCCGTCATGGCCGGGTGGACCGAAAGGCAACGTGCGAGCATTCATCCGGGTGTCTCCGATTTGGCTCATTTTTTAATGTTACATTGGTTGATGTAACGATAGTGCGTGAACCCGGAAACCGCAAGAGGCTAGAAGCGGCGCTCTAAGGGCCGAAAACCAGGCGGGAAAAGGCTGAGCGGGGTTTGGAACGGTCCGGTTTCCGCGATGCGGGATGAGCGGAAAAGGCCGTCGACAGGGCGAGACACGGAAGAAGCGGGGCCGCCGGCACGCGGCGGCCTGTTTGAAACGGTATCAGGGACGGATCGACCGGTTGGCCGTCTCATGGAAAACCCCGGCCACGATCGTGACCTGCGCGAGCGCATAGAGGCCCCAGATGAAATAGTCGATACCCGGAAAACCGCCGAGGAACCGACCGACGCCGATCAGCGTGTCGGAGCCGACGAAGACCAGGCTGCCGATTGCGACCAGCGGGCCGTGCGTGCGGGCGGCGAGCGCGAAGCTTGCCATCGAGCACAGCACGAGCATGTAGACGGCGACCGGTGCCAGCAGCTCGCCGAGATGCGGGAGGAACGCCACGTAAAACGCCGGCGCGGCGATCCACAGTCCGACGAGTGCAACGATGCGCCAGCCGTGCGGCCGCGCGCGCCACCGGAAGAAGATCGCGCAATAACACAGATGCGTGAGCAGGAACGCGCCGAGGCCGAGGACGAACGACAGCGGCCAGTCGGGCAGCGCGAGCAGCACGTCGCCGAGCACGGCGGTCGCGAGCGCCGCGCACAGCCACGTTCGTTCGCGCGGTGCGCCGCAGGTGCTGCCCGCCGCGAGCAGCAGGATGCCCATCGCGGCTTTCGCGGCGGCCTGGCCCGGATAGGGCGCGGCGGCGAGCGACAGCCCGTACAGCAGCGCCGCGGCGATGGCGAGCGGCCAGAGCCGGCGGTAGGCGGCGGGAAGCGTGGCGATCAAGGCGGGGGTCTCCGGTTCGTTGTCGTCCGCGGCGGACGGCGCGCGGTCGATGGCGCGGCTGCCGGCCATTATCCGGAAGAACGGGGGCGCGAAAACCGGCGAATCCTTCTAGGAAACGACGGCGACGGGCCGCGACGCCGCCAGCGGATTTTTCCGCGCGTTGCCCCGGCTGAACCGGGGCAACGGCGGCGGATCGGCTTGCTATGATCGCCGCGGTATTGCCGTTGTCGCTGTCGATGTCCCGCCTCGCCTCGCGACTGGATGCGCGAGCCGGTGCAGGCATGACGTATCCACGCCGTGCCCGGCCCGAGCGCTCGCTCGAAGCGGGGCGGCCCGGCCACCACGAACCCGAACTCGACCATGACCGATCTTCTTCACGGCGACGGCGCGATCCGTCGCACGACGCCGTACGGCTCCTCGATCGAAAACACCTATGCGGGCGTGCTGTCGTTCATGCGCCGCAATTACTCGCGCACGCTCGACGGTATCGACGTCGCGATTTCCGGCGTGCCGCTCGATCTCGCGACGACCTATCGTTCCGGTGCGCGGCTCGGGCCGGCCGCGGTCCGTGCGGCGAGCGTGCAGCTCGCGGAGCTCCATCCGTATCCGTGGGGCTTCGATCCGTTCGACGACCTCGCGGCCGTCGATTATGGCGACTGCTGGTTCGACGCGCACAACCCGCTGTCGATCAAGCCCGCGATCGTCGAGCATGCGCGCACGATCCTGCATTCGGGCGCGAAGATGCTGACGCTCGGCGGCGACCACTACATCACGTATCCGCTGCTGGTCGCGCACGCGGAGCGCTACGGCAAGCCGCTGTCGCTGATCCATTTCGACGCGCACTGCGATACGTGGGCCGATGACGATCCGGACAGCCTCAATCACGGGACGATGTTCTACAAGGCGGTGAAGGAAGGGCTCATCGATCCCGCGACGTCGGTGCAGGTCGGTATCCGCACGTGGAACGACGACTTTCTCGGGATCGAGCGGCTCGATGCCGCGTGGGTGCATGACCATGGTGCGCGGGCGGCGGTCGAGCGGGTCGTCGAGATCGTCGGCGCGCGGCCTGCGTATCTGACGTTCGATATCGATTGCCTCGATCCCGCCTTCGCGCCGGGAACGGGGACGCCGGTCGCGGGCGGATTGTCGTCGGCGCAGGCGCTGGCGATCGTGCGGGGGCTCGGGGCGGTGAATCTGGTCGGGGCGGATGTGGTGGAGGTGGCGCCTGCGTACGATCACGCGGACATCACGGCGATCGCGGCCGCGCACGTGGCTTGCGATCTGCTGTGTCTGTGGCGGCAGAAGAAGGTGGCGGGGCGGTGAAGTCGGTGAACGGACGGGTGATGCAGCAGGCCGGCGGGCAGATTGCCCGCCGGTTTTTTGATGGTCGTCTGCACTGATGTCGCGAGTACGTCGTCGACGTCCGCGCGCAGAGGACGCAGCTTGACGACGACGTCGGAGGGACGATCCGGAGGTTCGAATCGACCGCACCCACGGCTCATGCGCGATGAGCACCGGTACTGGGGGCGCTGCCGTTAGCCGCGCGTATCGACCCAGTTGCGTGCCCAGCGTGCCGAATGCGCCAGCGCCTGCGCTTCGCTCGCGAAGTAATCGAGTGAATAGAACTGGTAGCGGCCTTCGTCGTGCGTGCTGTCGGTACGTTCGAGCAGCAGGTTGGATGAAAAACACCCGTCGGGCAGGCGATGCGCCGAGGGTTGGACGGCATAGCCGTTGTACTGTTGAATTCGTTGGTTGTCCATTTTAATTTTAATAATGGCCGAGTGCGCGCGTGCCGTGCGCCATACGCACGGGTACGCCGATTCAACGCCATTGCGAGCGGAATCTGACGCAGTCGGAAAGTGAAAATAAGGCGTTGCGGCCGGAGGGGGGGATGAAGTGCAACGAGACGTGTGGCGCTGGGCAAGCTGCTGACTGAACAGATGCAGATCGAGCCGATCGCGCCAACTTTGGGAGACGAAGCTCCGTGGGGATGTCGCTGCGACCCGGCGTCCATCGCGGGAGGCCGGGCCCTTCAAACTTTACAGCGGCTTGATGTTGGCCGCTTGCAGACCCTTCGGGCCTTGCTTCGTTTCGAAGCTCACTTTTTGATTCTCGGCCAGCGTCTTGAAGCCGTCGGCGCGGATTTCGGAGAAGTGAGCGAACAGGTCGTCGCCGCCTTTGTCCGGCGTGATGAAGCCAAAGCCTTTGCTGTCGTTGAACCACTTGACGATACCGGTATCCATGAAGATTCCTTGAGAAAAAATATACGGGGAGTTGCTCTGTTGGAGAGCGCCTGAAGCGTCAAGGAGGGAGAGGACAACGAATACCGCTGGGGGGAGAGCGAGCAATTGATGAACAGCAATCGGACTTCTTGGACTTCGACGCATACAGTAACCGCCGGGCGGGTTAGCGTCAACCGATAACTTGTAACTGTGTTGCGGCGCGGCGGGTTACCGTAGGCAGAGCGATGCGGTGCCGTCCGGCGGGAACGAGGGCCGAACGGCGCTGCCGGCCTTTCGCCGACCCATGAGAACGGCGGTTCCCGCCTGCAACGGCCGCCGGTCTTTCCGCGAACCGGATACGCGCGCGTTGTCAGCGACGAGCCGACGCAAGCGGCGGCCCTATGCGTCGTCGCCGTCGCCTTGCGTCTCGCTCGTACCGGCCTGCCGTGCCGCTTCGTCGCTGAGCTTCTTGTCGAGGATCGTCGCGACCCGCCCGCCGAGATACGCGCTGGCGGCCGTTTCGAGCGCGCGGTTCGTCTCGGCCTCGACGAACACGGCCGCGAGCGGGCGCAGGCGCCAGATCGCGTCGACCAGTGCCGGCACGTCGGTGGCCGGCGGCAGCGTGCCGGCGTCGTAGCGGTCGAGCCGTTTCACGACGAGATCGACGAGCAACCGCGCGATCGCGTCGAAATGCGGGCGCGCGAGGCTGATCACGTCGAGCAGCTCGCGCGGCGGAATCCCTTCCTTCGTCATCGCGGCCGCCGCCTCGAGCAGCGCGGGGCTTTTCGCGACGAACGACAGGCCGCGCCGTTCCAACAGCCCGAGCTCGGTCACGCGCGACAGTTGCGTGGTTGCCTGCGGGCCGAACATCTGCGCGAGCGCGGCGAGCGAATAGGTTTTCGGCAGTTCGTGCGACCAGCGGCCGCCGATCGCGTTTTCGAGGCCGAGGATCGAGCGCAGGTCGTGGCCTTCGTCGATCGCCTTGATCAGGTCCTGGATGTTCGACAGCGTATAGCCGCGCGCGAGCAGATGGTTGATCAGCTTCAGGCGCGCGACGTGCGTGTCGTCGTAGATGCCGACGCGCCCGCGTTTCTCCGGCGGCGCGAGCAGCCCGCGATCCTGATAGGCGCGGACGTTGCGCACGGTGGTATCGGACACGCGCGCGAGTTCGTCGACCGTGTACTCGTTGCGGGTATCCGGCGCGGCCTCGTCGGGCGTGGAATGAGTCTGTTTTGGCATGCGGCCATTCTAGCGCGCCGCGCCAGGCTCGGGCGAGGCGGGGTGCGTGTTCGCGCCGTCGCCGAGCGGGCGCTGCAGCAGCGCCGTGTCGATCCAGCGGCCGTGCTTGAAACCGACCGCTTTCAGCAGGCCGGCCGGCTCGAAGCCGAACGCGCGATGCAGCGACGTCGAGCCGCCGGTGCCGCCGTCCGCGATCACCGCGATCATCTGTCGCCACGGGCCGCGTTCGCAGTGCTCGATCAGCGCCGCGAGCAACGCGCGGCCGATGCCGCGCCCACGCTGCGCATCGTCGATGTAGATCGAATCCTCGACCGTGAAGCGGTACGCGCTGCGCGTGCGGTACGGCGTTGCGTAGGCGTAGCCGGCCACGCGGCCGTCGCTTTCGGCGACGAGATACGGCAACCCGTGGCGCAGCACCGCGTCGCGGCGTGCGCGCAGTTCGGCGAGGTCAGGCGGCGTTTCCTCGAACGACGCGACGCTGTGGTGAACGTGGTGCGCATAGATCGCGTGGATCGCATCGAGATCGGCGTCGGTCGCGTCGCGAACGACGCAGGCGGGAGCGGCAGGCATGGCGTTAGGGCGAATGAAATCAAAACGCTACTATGCCGGCCGCCGGCGCGCATGGCAAAGCCGTTTGCGGTTTCGGCGGCTTACAGCCTGCCGTCCGCCGCGTGGACCGCATCGGCGATCGCGTCGGCGACGCGCTGCACGCGGGGCGACCGGCGCACGTCCGGGTGAACGACGAGCCAGATCTCGCGCTCGATGTCGCAGCGCGGCGCGGCCGTCAGCTCGACGAGCGGCGCGCCGGCGTGCGCGGCCGGATCGTCGACGAGAAACCGCGGCAGCAGCGCGACGCCAGCCCCGGCTGCGCAGGCGCGATGCTGCGCGGCCAGGTCGTTGGCGATGAACGCAAAACGACGCCCGGCTGCGAAGCGTTCGAGCCATTGCTGTTGCGGCGTTTGCGCGAGCGCATCGTCGTAGCCGACGAACGGCCAGCTATCGGGCGGCGCGTCCGCCCATTCCCGGGCCGCGCACAGCGCGAAGCGCATCGTGCCGAGCCGGCGCGCGGCGAGCCCCGGTTCGCTCGGCCGCGACAGCCGCACCGCGAGATCGGCTTCGCGTGTGTACAGGTTCGCCGCATGCATCTCGCCCATCAGGTCGATTCGCAACGCCGGCCATGCGCGCTGCGCGCGGGCCAGACGCGGCGCGAGGAAATGGCTGGCGAATACCGGCGACGCCGATACGCGCACCACGCCGTCGAGCGCGGCCGCGCCCTGCGCCGCGCGCGCGAACGCATGCGCGTCGGCTTCGAGGCGCGCGGCATGCTCGGCGACGTGCAGCCCTTCGTCGGTCGGCGGCCAGCCGCGCGGCAGCCGGTCGAACAGCCGGATCCCGACCGCCGACTCCAGCGCGTCGATCCGCCGCGCGACCGTCGAATGCTGGACCTGCAGCGCCCGGGCGGCGGCCGACAGGCTGCCGCCGCGCATCACCGCCAGGAAATAGCGAATGTCATCCCAGCTCATCGGCAGCATGGGCGCGGCCACAGAATCTCGATCGGTTGAATTTTGCACAGTAGATGGGCGTTGAACGTGAATTCCGTTCGATTATGCACGATGAGATGATCGTGTCACTTCATTCGATAGCGAGGAACACCATGACCCAAACCGCCCATGCCATCCGGATCGGGATCGACCGTTACGGCGACGCCGACGTGCTGCGCCGCGTCGATGCGCCCGTCGGGCCGCCCGGGGCCGGAGAAGTGCGGATTCGCCAGACCGCGATCGGCGTGAATTTCGTCGACATCTATTTCCGAACGGGCGCGCACGCGTTGCCCGCGCTGCCGGAAGCGCTCGGCGTCGAGGCGGCCGGCGTGATCGACGCGGTCGGGCCGGGCGTGACGGATCTCGTGCCCGGGCAGCGCGTCGCGTACGCCGGCCTGCCGACCGGCAGCTATGCGAGCCTGCGCACGATGCCGGCCGAGCGCGTGCTGCCGATTCCCGACGGGCTGAGCGATGAAGCCGTTGCCGCCGGGCTGCTGAAGGGCATCACCGTCTACATGCTGCTGCATCGTGTCCGGCAGGTCGGCGCCGGCGACACGGTGCTCGTGCATGCGGCGGCCGGCGGCGTCGGGCTGCTCGCGACGCAGTGGGCGCGTGCGCTCGGCGCGCGGGTGATCGGCACGGTCGGATCGGCCGCGAAAGCCGCGCTCGTGCGCGCGCACGGCGCGCAAGCGGTGGTCGATTATCGCGAGGAGGATTTCGTCGCGGCCGCGCGTACGTTCGGCGGCGGCGCGGGTGTCGACTACGCGATCGACGGCATCGGCGGCGACGTGCTGACCCGCACGCTCGGGGCGATTCGTCCGTTCGGCATGGTCGCGAGCATCGGGCAGGTGGCCGCGATCGGCGCGCGGCAGACGTTCGATCTCGACGAATTGGGCCCGGCCCGTTCGATCGCGCTTGCGCGGCCGAGCGTGCTCGGTTTCATCGCGCGCGACGTCGGCGCGTATCGGGACGCCGCGCGTGCGACGCTCGACCGGCTGGCGGGCGGCATGCACGTCGAGATCGGCGCGCGGCTGCCGCTCGAACAGGCGGCCGACGCGCACCGGTTGCTGGAGTCGCGCGCGACGACGGGCGGGGTCGTGCTGCTGGCGTGACGGTGGGGGCGGCGGCTCGCGCGGCGGCCCGGCGGTCGCATCGCGAGCCGCAGGCGCTCAGTGGTGCTTGCGCAGCGGTGCATCCTCGACGAACCATGCGAGCACGAACGCGATCGCAATCACCGCAGCGGCCGACAGATAGACGACGTGCAGCGAACCGGCGAACGCGTGCAGGTACGCGTCGCGCACGGCATCCGGCAACTGGTGCACGGCGGCCGGGCCGAGCGCGGGCGACAGCTCGGTACCGGCCGGCAGCGCATGCATCATCCGCGACTGCAGCCCGTGCGAAAACAGCGCGCCGAATGCGGCGACGCCGAGCGAGCCGCCGATCGAGCGGAACAGCGTCGCGCCCGACGTCGCCACACCCATGTGCCGGAATTCGACCGTGTTCTGCACGGCGAGCGTCAGCACGGGCATCACCATCCCGAGCCCGATCCCGAGCAGCGCCATGTACGCGTACATCGTGTGCAGCGGCGTATCGAGCGCCAGCGTCGACAGCAACGCCATCGCGACGCCGCCCATCAGCGTCCCCCCGATCGGGAACAGCCGGTACGAGCCGAACCGCGAGATCAGCCGCCCGCTGACGATCGACGTCACGAGCATGCCGCCCATCATCGGCAGCAGTTGCATGCCGGCCTGCGACGGCGTCGAGCCCTTCACGACCTGCAGGTAGAGCGGGATGAACGTGACCGAGCCGAACAACGCGATGCCGACCACGAAGCCGATCAGGCTGACCAGCACGAAGGTGCGATGGCGGAACAGGTCGAGCGGCATGATCGGCTCGGCCGCGATGCGCTCCTCGTAAATGAAGCCGCCGATCGCGACGAGACCGAGCACGAGCGTCATCCACAGCTGGGGCGACGTCCATGGCAGCAGCGAGCCGCCTTCGCTCGTGAACAGGATCACGCAGGTCAGGGCGGTCGCGAGGAACGCGGCGCCCATGTAGTCGATCCGGTGCTTCACATGCGCGGTGTGCGGCCGGAACGCCATGCCGATCACCGCGAGCGCGAGCGCACCGAGCGGCAGGTTGATCGTGAAGATCCAGCGCCATGAAAGATGCTCGACCAGGAAGCCGCCGAGCAGCGGGCCGACGATCGTCGCGAGGCCGTAGACGCCGCCGAACATCCCCTGGTAGCGCGCCCGGCGATCGGGCGGGACCAGATCGCCGATCGCGGCCATCGTGACGACCATCAGGCCGCCGCCGCCGAGCCCCTGCAGCGCGCGCAGCACGATCAGTTGCGTCATGTCCTGCGCGATGCCGCACAGCGCGGAGCCGGCGAGGAACAGCACGATCGCGACCTGCAGCACGATCTTGCGGCCGTACAGGTCGCCGAGCTTGCCGTACAGCGGCAGCACCACGGTCGACGACAGCAGGTACGCGGTGACGACCCACGACAACTGGTCGAGCCCGCCGAGTTCGCCGACGATCGTCGGCAGCGCGGTCGACACGATCGTCTGGTCGAGCGCGGACAGCAGCATCACGAGCAGCAGCGCGGCGACGATCAGCCCGGTCGGCGCATTGCGGCGGGCCGCGTCCGCGGACGGGGAAGTGAGGAGCGTATGGGGTGTCATCGAAATATCTGCCATGGCAGGGAATTGAGTCGAAATATAGCCATGGATGATTGCCTAGTCAATTTCTGCCCAGACTCGATATGTTGCAGTCGTAACAGGAAATTGCCGCCCGAAAAATTGATCGCGGTCAGCCGCGAAGCAGGGACGGACTCAAGTTTTTTGCAGGCAAACCGTAATACAGCTTGCCGCGGACCGATTGCCGCGGCGCTTTTCATCGCTCACGTGCCGTCATGAACCTGAACGCCCTGTTTTCCCGTTTCTCGATCCGTACGCGGATTTTCTCCACGCTCGGCCTCGTCGCCGCGCTGCTCGTCGTGTCGGGGCTGATCGGCCTCGCGGGCATGCAGAGCTCGAACCGCGCCCTCGACGAGGCCTATACGCGGCAACTGGCGGCGAAGACCGCGCTGGCCGCGGCGAGCCTGAACCTGACGATCGTGCGTACGACGCTCGACCGTGCGCTGCTGCATCCGGAAGCGCCGGAGGTGCCCGATCTCGTGAAGAAGGCCGAGGGCTATCTCGCGAAGGCGGACACGGCGTGGCGCAATTACGCGGCGATGCCGCACGGCGACGACGAAGGCCCGCTGGCGAGCCGCCTCGATGCCGCGCGCCAGGCGCTGATCGGACAGGCGCTGAAGCCGATGATCGAGGCGATTCGCGAAGGGCGACGCGACGAAGCCGACCGGCTGCTGATGACGGTCGCGCCGCCCCTGTCGGTCGCGCTCACGCAGGCGACCGACGCGCTCGATGCATACCAGGCCGCGCGCGGCAAGGACGTGTACGACACCGCGCAGACCTATTACGGCTGGATGCGCATGGGCGCGATCGCGGGCATCGCATTCGGCCTGGCCGCGTGCCTCGGTTGCGCGGTCGGCCTGCATTTCGCGATCACGCAGCCGGTGAATCGCCTGCTGTCGCATTTCCGTCGGCTGTCGGACGGCGACCTCACGTCGGAAGTGCACTGGTCGTCGCGCGACGAGATGGCCGAACTGGTCAAGGGCGTGACCGGCATGCAGCGCAGCCTCGCGGATACGGTGCGCCAGGTGAGCCAGGGTTCCGAGGCGATTTCGACGGCGACGCACCAGATCGCGGCCGGCAACACCGATCTGTCGCAGCGCACCGAGGAACAGGCGTCGGCGCTGCAGGAGACGGCCGCGAGCATGGAGCAATTGACGGCGACCGTGAAGCAGAACGCCGATCACGCGCTCGAGGCGCAGGCCTGCGCGGACAGCGCGAGCGAGATCGCGACGCGCGGCGCGACGGTCGTCGGCGAGGTGATCGGCACGATGAACGAGATCGACCGGAGCTCGCAGAAGGTCGCCGACATCATCGGCACGATCGAAGGCATCGCGTTCCAGACCAACATCCTCGCGCTGAATGCGGCGGTCGAAGCCGCGCGTGCGGGCGAGCAGGGCCGCGGCTTCGCGGTGGTCGCGGGCGAGGTGCGCACGCTGGCGCAACGCTCGGCGTCCGCGGCGAAGGAAATCCGCACGCTGATCGGCGAATCGGTCGAGCGTGTCGCGACCGGCTCGCGGCTCGTCGGTACGGCCGGCGCGACGATGCAGGACATCCAGCAGGCAATCGGGCGCGTGACGGGCATCATGACGGAGATCGCGGCCGCATCGAGCGAGCAGCGCGACGGGATCGAGCAGGTGAACCGCGCAGTGTCGCAGATGGATCAGGTGTCGCAGCAGAACGCGGCACTGGTCGAGCAGGCGGCCGCGGCTGCCGCGTCGCTCGAGGAGCAGGCGGATGGGCTGCGTCGCGCGGTGGGGGCGTTTCGGGTCGCTTGAAGCGAAATGACGGCGGCGCGGCGGCGGGCAGGCGCACCGCCCGCCGCGTCAACCGGCCGCGAGTTGCCCGGCCGCGCGCGACGACGCGACGATCAGCAGTTTCATCGTCGCACGCGTCGCGCCGACGAACAGCTTGCGCGCGGCGCGCGCGTCGAGCGTGTCGAAATCGACTTCGGTCAGGATCACGCACGGCGCCGATTGGCCCTTGAAGCGGTAGATCGAATCGAGCAGCACGTCGCCGTCGCGATACTCGGGGTTGCCGAACAGGTCGTACTTGCCGGTGAAGCGCTTGATCCGGTGCGGGCCGAGCTGGTCGAGGGATGCCAGCACCGAGCCTTCGCGGCCGCGGTACGACAGCACCGCGATGTCCTGCTTGCGAAAGCCGAGCGACAGCGCCTGCGTGATCGCACGCTTGGTCGCGTCGATGCAGGCTTGGGCCAACGCGTCGCCCGACGCGCCATCTTCCCCGTATGCCGACACCGACGGATCGGAGCCGTCGAACGGGCTGCCCGAGCGCAGTTCGGCCGCGAGCGGCTCGGCCCGGCCGACGACGTCGCGCACGAATTCGAGCAGGTCGCGCGGGCTGCGGTAATTCGTGAGCGCCTTCAGCGTGACCCAGCCGGGCAGCGCGACGGGTTCGCGCATGTACAGGTTCTGCAGCGGGTCTTCCAGCCACCACCATGCGCCGTCCGGCGCGAGCAGGCGCTCCAGCGCGGCCGCCCACGGCGCGTGGAAATCCTGCCCTTCGTCGACGACCAGCACGTCGAAGCGCCAGCGTTCGGGAATCGGCGTTTGCGCGAAGCGCGCCTCGAGCCGTTCGAATTCGCCGGGTACCTGGAAGTCGGGCGTATAGCCGCCGTCGCGCGCGACCCAGTCGCACAGCTGGTGGTAGTTCGCGATCTTCGCGCCGGGCGGCGCGATGCGCGCGATGTAGTCGGCGAGCGGCCGGTTGAAGCATACGTAGAGCACGCGCTGGCCGGCCGCGACCGCATCGCGCATTACCTGCACCGCGAGCTGTGTCTTGCCCGAACCCGCGGTGCCGGTGACGCGCAGCCGGAACGGCGTGAACGCGAGCTGGCGCGCCCATGCGGCGAGCCCGCCCGACAGCCGGGTGACGAGCGTGCCGGCCTGTCCGACGAGCGCGCTCGTGTCGGGCGTGAGCGCGAGCTCGTCCGCGAGGAAATGGTGGAGCTTCGGCGCGTTCGGAAAGGGCGCGTCGTCCTCGGGCAGGATCTGCAGGATCACTTGCGCGAGCTGCGCCTTGCGCGACGCATCGACGATACGCTCGGGCGCGACGCCGGCGATCGACGCGTCGCGGATCGAATAGTCCGGACAGTACAGCAGCGCCTCGACGCCGTAGACGCCCGCGCCGAGCGCGGCCGTCAGGCGCCGGTGCAGCGTCTCCTGCGTGCGCGCGAGCTGGATCGGGACATTGCGTTCCTTCTGCAGGTAGACCTTCACGAGCCCTTTCGGGGTTTCGCGCAGGAAGCCGGCCTTCTGCTCGATCAGCAGCACGCGGCCGGCCGGACTCACGACGACGAACGCGGCTTCGCCGAACACCGAGAACGCCTGGTCGGCGCGCGTCCAGTGGACGCCGTGATACACGGTGTAGCTGTCGGGTAGCGCGTGTTCGAGCGCGGCGAGCGTTTCGCGCTCGCGTTCGGCCGCGCCGGTCGCGGCGAGGCTTTTCCAGTCGTCGGGGATGAGGCGGGCCATGGAGTCGGGCGGCGGATGCCGGCGTGCGCGTGAACGGGTGCGGCTATTGTACTGAGGAACCGGTTCATGCCCGCGGCGCATGCGTTGGCCATTCGACGGGCGGCAGGCCCGGCGGACGTCAGCCGCGCGCGAGGCGCTTCGCCAGATCGGCGCTGAGGATCGCCATGCGTGCGGGTTTTTCGTAGCACACCACGTCGAACGCGCGGATCACTTCGCTGATGTCGGCTTCGCTCGCGCGGCCGGTGAGCAGGTCGCCCGTCAGCACGAAAATCGGCGCGCCCGGATTGTCGGACGTGCGCACGGCCTTGATCGCGGTCGCGGCCGTCCCGTCGTCGAACAGCCATTCGGTCAGGACCGCGTCGAAGGCCTGGCCCTGCAGCGCGTCGACGAATGCTGCGAGCCCGTCGAACGCGGCCGTCGCGAAACCCTGCCGTTCGAGATAGCGGCACAGCTCGGTCGCGCTGACGCGATCGGGATCGATCACCGCGACGACGAGCTTGTCGCTCTCCGCGCGGCGCGGGTAGATCTCTATCTTGTGCACGTCGTACGCGTTCTGGTACAGCACGCCGGTATGGCGCAGCACGCGCCAGCGGCCGTTCTGTTCGTACGCGACGAACTCGGGGCGCGCACCGGCTTCGAGCGGCGCGCCGATCCAGGCGGTGCACGGGATCTCGGCGACGCCCGCATACAGGACGGCTTCCTGGGAATAGGCGCCGACCATGCCGGGGTCGAGTGTTTGCGCGCCGAACAGCTGCGCGGCCGGTTCGCCGTACGCTTCGGCGACTTTCTTGATCTGCGCGAGCGTCCAGGGGCTGCTGCCGCGCAGTTTGCGGTGGCCTTGCGAGAAACTCAGATCGAGGATGCGGCACAGCTCGGTGGTTTGCTGGCGCTTGCCGATGCCGTTGCGGGTCATCAGCTCGCGCACGCGCTCGGCAACCGCGAGGGAATCCGTGGTGATTGCTTCAGTGGTCATGCTACGGGAACGGATCGTGACGTTCAGAACGACGCCTTGCGGCAGTCTCGGCGGACAGTCTTCATGACGTCCAATGGCGAGCCGACCGGCCACGCACGGAAAAGATAACTTTACCGCAAAATGGTCGTCATTCAGTATGGTGAAAGGTGCGTTTGTGTGAAAGGTGTGTCACGAAGTTACGCCCGGCTTGACGCGGCGCATGCCTGTGATGACGCGTTCGACACCTTCCGGTCCGCATTCCTGTCGGCCGCAATGCGATTCCACACGAGGCGGCAGGTAATCGCCGCACGATGCACCAACGCAGGGCGCGGACGCGCCGGACCGACGTAGCCGCCCCATTTTTTCAGGATATCGCGCGACGGATCGTCGAAGTTCCTGGAAGGCGATCCATCGACGGTTTCCTCTAGTGAGACCGACGCGGATACACTTTTCAGGCCGGCGTAGCTGCGTGCTACGATTCCGCCGTTTCAAAAAACGTGTTGAACCGATGCAGAAGAAATTCTTGATGCGCGGATACGAAATGAACTGCGAGCCGCGCATGACGGAGGCCGGCAAATACGCCGCGCAGGTCGAGGTCACGAAGGTGGGTTTCAGCCGTGAGGCTGCGTTCCGCAAGCTGGGCGAATTCGACACCGAAGCCGAAGCGGTCGCGTACGCGAGACAATTCTCCGAAGAATGGCTGAGCCGCTATGCGTAGCGCAGCGCATGCCCGTGCAATGCGGGCATCGGGTCGACCGGCGGTGCTGCGTCTCGAACGACGGGGAATTCGTGCCTGAATATTGCGAATGCGTCCGGAAATTTGTAGATTGACGACTCCTGTTGTGAGGTATCGATCGTCCGAAGCCAACGCAATCGGAGACTGCGAATGTCCACTTTGTGCATGCAGACCGTCGTTCACGGCAAAACTGTCCAGATTGTGCTGTCGCCCGAGCAGCGTACAGCCAGGATCGACATCGTCGATGACGAAACCGGCAGCTATCCGCCCCGCACGATGAGCATCGAGCGGTACATCAACGCGGGCATGGCCGACGACGAAATCGCGCGGCATGTTCTCGAAGTCGTCGCGATGTCGATCGAGCAGCTTGCGAGGCTGCAGCCGTTCGACCGCACCGCAGGCACTCAAACGCGCTATTCGCACTGAGGACGCCGGCGTGGCGGCGGCTTCCCGCCGCGCCGACCGCTAAGTCCCGATTGAAACGGCCGCGAGGTTTATCGAGCGCTCGACATGTCGCCGTCGACGCCGCCGAGCCGACGCACATCGATTGCGCGTTCGCGCTACGTCGGCATATACGCGAACGGCTCGCCGTCGTCCCGCTCGACGGACAGCAGCCGCCGAAGCTGATCCAGCGCGAACAGCTCCGGCATTGATCGGGTATTGCCTGTCGTTACATTTGTAGTCCTTATCGATAAAAAATCCGGATGGGCGAGAAGGCGATCGCGTCGGGCGCCGAGCTCCTCTCGACGCAGCAGTTCGCGTTGCGCTCGGCGACCTCGCATTGTCGGATGGAATTTCCGCAACGGCGCCGGGTGTCGGAGAGCCGGCATCGGCCGACGATTCCACCGGTGCCGGTATCGACGCTCGAGCGATGGCAATCGTCGGCGCAACATGCGGCTCCGGCTCAGGCTCCATGGCTTCGGCAGGCCGCGCCACCGCGGTCGGCGTCAATGCGATGACGGACCCGAAGGGATGGCCGAATGACGGTTTTCCGAAATTTATCGCTTCATGTGACGCCGTCGCCGCGATAAGCTTCGCCGGGCATGCATCGACCTCCGACAGAAAACAATGACCACCACCTATCCGCTGCACGACGCATTGAGCCACGCCGATACGGCGTTTCCATCCGAAGCCGACGTCGTTGTCGCCGGCGCCGGCATCATGGGCTGCGCGGCCGCCTACTACCTCGGCCTGCGCGGCCTGAAAGCCGTCGTGCTCGACAAGTCGCGCATCGCCGGGCAGCAATCGACGCGCGCGTGGGGCTTCGTGCGACAGCAGGGGCGCGAATCGGCCGAAGTGCCGCTGATGATGGCCGGCATGCGGATATGGGAAGGCCTGGAGCAGGCGCTCGGCTTCGATCTCGAATGGCGGCAGGGCGGCTGCCTCTACATGGCGGACAACGAAGACGACTGGGCCTCGTTCCAGGCGTGGCTCGCCGTCGCGCGCGAGCACGGGCTCGACACGCGCACGCTGACGCGCGCCCAGATCGACGAGCGCGTGCAGGGGCTGTCGACGCACGCGCGTACCCTCGGCGGCTTGTATACGGCAACCGACGGGCAGGCCGAGCCGCGTCGCGTGGCCGCCGCATTCGCGGCGCGCGCGACCGAGGCCGGCGCGCGTTTCTTCGAAGGCTGCGGTGTGACCGCGATCGAGACGGCCGGCGGCGCGGTCGTCGGCGTGGCGACCGAGCGCGGCACGATCCGCACGCGTCGCGTGATCTGCGTGGCTGGCGCGACCAGTTTCCGGCTGCTCGACGGCGTCGGCATCCGGCTGCCGCAGCAGGCCGTGCGCGGCACCTGCATGCGCACCAACGTGGTTCCGCCGGTGTCCGCAGCGACGGTGTGGGGCCATGGTCTCGGCATCCGGCAGCGCAAGAACGGTGCGATCAATCTCGCCGACGACATGCAGGTCGACGTCGACCTGACGCTCGGCCATCTGCGCGGCTTGAGTCTCTTCTGGCCGGAATTCTGGTCGCAGCGCGACAAATTCCGGCTGCATCTGGGTGCGTCCGCATGGCGCGACGTGCTCGCACGCATCAACGGCTCGACCGGGCCGATCGAGCCGCGCGATCCGCAGCCCCAGCCGAATCGCGCACATGCGCCGCGCGCGCTCGCGAAGCTCAAGGCGATCTTTCCCGCGCTGAAGGATGCGCAGGTCGTCGAGGCATGGGCCGGCCTGATCGACGTGCTGCCCGACGGTATTCCGGTGATCGATGCGCCCGGCACGCCGGCGGGGCTCGCGATCGCGACCGGGTTCTGCGGGCATGGTTTCGCGATGGGGCCGATCGTCGGCCGGCTGCTCGCCGAATGGATCGACACGGGCGCGCCGTCGCTCGACCTCTCGGCGTTTCGTGCGCGGCGTTTCGTCGACGGGACGATGGTGCGGCCGCGCAGCATGCTGTGACCGGCCGCGCACACGCGTTCCCGTCGTAGAATCGAGCCCGCATCCTTCAGGAGATTTCCCGTTGGCAACGCCATCCGATCAGCGCCGCTCGTTGCGCTTGCGTCTGCGTCGCGCCCGCGATCCGTGGCAGGCGCCGCGCGCACGCACGCTGTTCACGCGTCCCGCGACATCGCCGCGGCGCACGCTGCTGTTCCGCCTCGGCGCGGTCGTGCTGTTGTGCACGCTTGCGTTTCTCGTGCTGTATCTCGATCGCGACGGCCTGCGCGATTCGACCAAGAGCACGCCGATGACCGTGGCCGATCTCGTGTACTTCACGATGGTCACGGTCGCGACGGTCGGCTATGGCGATATCGTGCCCGTCACGGCGCGGGCGCGCCTGCTCGATGCATTCTTCATCGTGCCGATCCGCATCGGCATCTGGTTCATTTTCCTGGGCACGGCGTATCAGTTCGTGATCCAGCGCGTCGTCGAGGAATTCCGCATGAAACGCCTGCAGAAGCAACTGTCCGATCACATCGTCGTGTGCGGGTATGGCCTGTCGGGGTCGATCGCGGTGCGCGAGTTGCTGGAGAGCGGCGTCGATCCGGCCACGATCATCGTGATCGATTCGCAACAGCAGGCCCTCGAAGCGGCGACGTCGCTCGGCGTGACGGGATTGCTCGGCGATCCGGCGCACGAGGATCTGCTGCAGCAGGCGCAGGTGCGCGCGGCGAAGGCCGTGATCATCTCGGTGACCGACGATCCGACCGCGATCCTGCTGACGCTGTCGGTGCGCAGCATCGCGCCCGATACGAAGATCGTCGTGCGGATCCAGGAAAACCTGTACCAGCGGCAACTGCGGCAGGCCGGCGCGGACGTGATCGTGTCGTCGACGAAGATCGGCGCGCTGTTGCTGGCGGATGCGGTCCATAGCCGCTACATCGTGCCGTTCGTGAACGACATGCTGTCGACGCGCGGTCGCGCGACGCTGCTGGAGCGCGAGGCGTTGCCGCATGAAATCGGCTGCATGACGAACGTCGTGCCGGGTGCGATCGTGGTCGGGCTCGATCGCTGCGGGAAGATCCATTCGTTTTACGAGGATCCGCCGTGCAGGATCGAGGCGGGCGATACGCTGGTGGTGATTCAGTCGGCGCGGATTCCGGATGCGGATGCGTGAGGGCGTCTGGTTTGGGTCATGTGCCCATGAGGGCATGCGACGCTCGATCTGATCGAGACGCGCATGCGCGCCGTGGTGGCCGCGACGGCCGCAGCCTTCGATTGCGAGAGCGACGTGGATTTCCAGCGCCAGTATCCGGCGACCGTGAACGACGCCGAGCAGACGGCGGTGGCGGTGATGGTGATACGTGAGCTGGTGGGCGACGCGCAGGTGAGCAGCCGTTGAGCCGACTATGGCGGCGGAGGATTTCTCGTTCATGCTGCGTGAGAAGCCGGGTTGTTATGCGTTTCTCCGGAACGGGGCGAGCGATCATCGCGTGCACGGGCATGGCGGCTGGCCTTGCCTGCTGCATAACGCCAGCTATGACTTCAACGATGCGTTGCTGTCGGTGGGGGCGAGTTATTTCGTGAGGCTGGTGGAGCGGGTTTTGGGGCGGTAGGGAGGCAGTGCCGGCACTGCAGGGGAGTTGACGCCGCTTTTCACGACATCACGGCCGGTGACGATTTTATTTCGTTTAACGAATAGAAAGGATTCCGTGAAAGTTTTCAGGTCTCGCGTCGGTGTCGGATGATGAAGCGACATTCGTACTTCGCAAGCGATGACGACCTTTGCCCAGTTCTGCGGCTGTACCCGACCGCTCCGCACATTCCTCGATCCCTGCATCACCGATGTGACAAGTGCGTGTCATCGGTGAATTTGTTATTTTCCGCTTGATTGGATCCCTATCACACTGGATAGAATGCACCCCGTTCCTGATGGATACGGAACGGATAGTACATTTTCGTCGCGTTGACGATAGCTAAAAACAGGGGATCCAGACATGCGAGACAAGGGAGCATCGACGATGCTATCCGGGGAAATCGTCGCACTTGGCGACATCGACAATGTTGCACGACGCCATTTCGTGATGGGGCTCGGTGCAACGCTTCTGGCCGGATGCGGCGGCGACGGAGGGAACGCGGTTACGGGCGGTGAGCGTGCATCGGCAAACAACGGCGGCCAAGCGTCCGCCGTGGCCCCGACTTCGGACGGTATCGACGCAGGTGCGACGTCGGCAGGCACTGCCCAAACCCGCACCTTCACGCATCCTGGCTTGCTGCATACCGACGCGGATTTCGAACGCATGCGCGCGAAAGTCGGCGCGCACGCTTCCCCGTGGATCGACAGCTGGAACGTGCTCGCTGCCAACGGTCACACGCGCCTGACGAACGAGCCTAACCCGCAGGTCGGCATCTATCGCGGCAACGATCCGACGCATGGTCAGAACTACGGCGCCCTCTACAACGACATCGCTGCCGCTTACGGCGACGCGCTGCGCTGGAAGGTGTCGGGCGACAAGCATTACGCCGACAAGGCAGTGGAGTATCTGGACCGATGGGCCTCGACGCTGACGACGCTCGGCGGCAGCGACGTGGCACTCGCTGCCGGCATCTATGGCTACGAGTTCGCCAACGTAGCCGAAATCATGCGCAGCTACAGCGGCTGGAGCCCGGCCGGCCTCGCCGCGTTTCAGGCGATGATGCGCAATGTCTTCTACCCGGTCAGCCATGCTTTCCTGACCCGTATCGACACCGCGATGGACACGCACTACTGGGCCAACTGGGGACTGGCCAACGTCGCGTGCGTCCTCGCCATTGGCGTGCTGTGCGACGATGCCGGGCTCGTCGACGAGGCCGTCACCCATTTCAAGACCGGTGGCAGTAACGGCTGTATCCGGCAGGCCGTGTACTACATGCATCCCGGCAACCTCGGGCAATGGCAGGAAGCCGGCCGGGACCAGGGGCACAGTGTGCTGGGCATTGCACTGACGGGCGCCATTTGCGAAATGGCGTGGAATCAGGGCATCGACCTGTACGGCTACGACAACAACCGCTTTCTGGCGGGCGCCGAATACGTGGCCAAGGCGAACCTGAAGCAGGCAGACGGCGCGTTCTACACGGTGCCTTTCGTCACGTACCAGAACAGCGCCGGCGTCATCCAGACGCAGTTCGCCGCCGGCGGGCAAGGCAGCGCGCTGGGGCGGCCCTGCTGGGCGCTGGTGGCCAATCACTACATCAACCGCAAGGGCCTGGCGGCGCCTTACACCAAGCGCGCAGCCGAACTCGTGGCACCGGAAGGCGGTGGCGGCAACTACGGCCCCAACAGTGGCGGCTTCGACCAGCTCGGCTACGGCACGCTCACCTGCACGCTCGACCCCGGCCCCGCTGCCGCCACGCCGACCGGCCTGACCGGCTACGCCAGCGCGGGCAAGGTGGTGCTGTCATGGTGGGGCAGCAGCAATGCCACGAGCTACGACGTCAAGCGCGCGACCATTGCCGGCGGACCGTACAGCACCATCCAGAGCGGGATCGCCGATCTGCTGACCTATACCGACATGCCAGCCGGTGCCGGCACGTATTTTTATGTCGTGACAGCGCAAACGATTGCGGGCGAATCGGCGCACTCCAACGAAGTGAAAGTGATCACGGCGCAGCAGCTGCTTGCGCACCTCGCCTTCGATGAAGGCAGCGGCATCACGGCCGCCGATCGTTCGGGCAACGGGCGCAATGGCACGCTCAACGGCGCAACGTGGGCAGCGGGGCGCAACGGCAACGCGGTCTCGCTCAACGGCTCGGGCGCGTATGTGGCGTTGCCCGACGATGTGCTGACCGATGTGTCGGACTTCACCATCGCCAGCTGGGTGTTCTGGAACGGCTCGCAGACGTGGGCACGCCTGTTCGACTTCGGCACGGGCTTCCACCGCTACATGATGTTCACGCCGCGCGGGCAGTCGCGCAACGGCTGGGCCGGCATGCGCTTCGCCATGACGGCCAACGGCCCCGGTGACGGCCCTCCGGAACAGATCGTCGACGCCCCCGCCGAGCTGCCGAGCAAGCGATGGGTGCATGTGGCCGTCACGCTGTCGGGGGCGACCGGCACGATCTACGTGGACGGTACGCCCGTCAGCACCAACACGGCGATGTTCCAGGCGCCGTTCCGCCTTGGCGGTACCACGCAGAACTGGCTGGGCAAATCGCAATACAGTGCCGACGCCACGTTCAACGGCCTGATCGACGATTTCCGCATCTATCGCGGTGCGCTCGGCGCTGCGCAGATTGCATCGCTCATGGCGAATTGATTGCGCGGGCCCATGGCGGGCCCTGCGATGAACCTCTTCCTTCAAGGATTTCTCCGATGACCGTGTTTTCTCGACGACGGATCGCCGTCGCGGCGATGGCGTGTACGTTATGGGGCTGTGGTGGCGGATCCGACAGCACGACAGGCACGTCCAGCCTGGGGGCCAATGTCGCCGCCAAGCGTGACCAGACCGGCGGAAACGGTAGCGGCAGCAACCTGCCGGCGGCCAGCTGGACCAGCGTCAAGTGGGGCGGGGGCGGCTACGTCACCGGCCTGATCTATCATCCGACCAACGCGAGCCTGCTGTACGCACGCACCGACGTCGGCGGCGCATACCGCTGGAACGCGACCGACTCGACATGGACGCCCATCACCGACGGCATCGGTTTCGGCGCGGGCGAGGGCGACTTCCACGGCGTCGAAAGCCTCGCACTCGACCCGAACGACGACCAGCTCGTCTACATGATGGCCGGCATTACCGTGACGCAAGGTCACAACGGCCGCATCTACATCTCCAGCGATCGTGGCAACAGCTGGACGCACTACGATCTGCCGTTCCCGGTGGGCGGCAACGACAACGGCCGGGCTACCGGCGAGCGCCTGCAGGTGGACCCCAACAATCCGTCGACGCTGTTCTACGGATCGCGCACGGCCGGCCTGTGGAAGAGTACCGATTCGGGCCGCACGTGGGCGCAGGTCACGGGTCTGTCCTCCACCACGATCGGCGGCGGCAATTCCCCGATCGGCGTCGAACAGGTGATCTTCGATACGTCGGGCAAGGGCAGCGGCCAGCCGACCTGGATCATGTGGGCCACCGTCGCCCCGGACTACGCCAACGCAGCGGGCCTGACGTCGACCCTGTACAAGTCCACCAACGGGGGCTTTTCGTGGACCCCGGTGCCCGTCCCGCCGACGGTGTCCGGCTACTACATCCCGCACGTCGTGCGCACGTCCGACGGCAACTTCTACGTGGTGTTCAACGCGGGCGTCGGCCAGGGCATCGGCGGACCGAGCTATCTCTACAAGTTCGGCGGCAGCAACGACGGCAACTGGACGCTGCTCAACCGTTCCAGCAGCAACGGCTTCGGCGGCCTGTCCGTCTCCGGTCTGGGCTCGTCCGCCCGAATCGCACTGGGTATGACCGGCTGGAGCGACACCAGCAAGACCATCCAGCTGTCCGACGACGGCGGCAACACGTGGCGCGAAATCGAGGCCGGCATGCCGCATACGGGCACGGCCTCGGATGGCTGCGCCGGCTGGGTGGAAAGCGTCACCATCGACCCCGCCAATCGCGATCACATCATGCACGTCCACGGCGGCGGTATCTGTGAAACCATGAACGCGTCGTCGCCCACGCCAACCTGGAGCCCCAAGGTCGACAACCTCGAGGAAACCGTGACGCTCGCACTCGTCACGGCGCCGCCCGGTGCGTCGTACAACTTCATCAACAGCGCCGGCGACATCGGCACGTGGGTCAATACGGACCTCTCGACGAGGCCGACGAAAGGCCCGTTGAACACGTGGAGCAGCGGCAATTCGGCCGATATGTCGTGGTCCGATCCGACGTACATCGCTGCCGCGGGCGTCGACAACGCCAACGGCCATGCCACCAAGGGCTTCTGGTCGGGCGACGGCGGCAATAGCTGGGCGACGTTCGCGTCGCTGCCCAACGGCGCCGCGGCAAGCCAGGGCAACGTGGGCAACCTGGCGGTCCCGTCCCGCAACAACGTGACCTGGGCACCGCCGGACTCGGTGCCGTCGTACACCACCGACAATGGCGCCAGCTGGACGGCGACCAACCTGCCGGCGTTCAGCGCCACCTGGAACGGCTTCCCGCGTGCCTATCGCCTAGCCGCGGACCGCAAGAACCCGAACAAGGTCTATGCGTACGATTCGGGCGGTGCGTCGTGGAGCTGGCAGCGCGGCAAGATCTACGTCTCGAACGATGGCGGCCACACGTTCATGCTGAGCCAGGGCTCGGTGAACGCGAATCTGGCCTGGAATTCGTGGCGGGATACGTCGATGGCGGTCAATCCGAACGCGGAGGGCGATCTTTGGCTGGCCGACGGCACGGCCGTGTACCACTCGGTGGACTCGGGGGCGACCTGGGCGAAGCTCGGCGCCTTTGCGTCGGCCAACGGCACGCCGGGCGCCACCGTGATCGCGTTAGGCAAGGCGCCGACCGGTTCGCCGTACTCGGCCGCGGTGTACGTGGAAGGCACGCTGAACGGCGTCTGGGGCATTTACCATTCCGACGACGGCGGCGCAACGTGGGCGCGCTTCAACGACGACGCGCACCAATTCGGCGACTCCGGCGTGATGGCCGGCGACTGGAACACGTACGGCCGGATTTACGTCAATGGCGCCGCTCGCGGTCTGATCTTCAGCAATTGAGGTCGATCGGCCTGTCAACCGTCCGGTTGCGTTTGCAACCGGACGGAGCGCGTGGTTGAATGGCGGCAAGGGTGAGGATCTCGTGCTTGTCGGCGGGTCCGCTCCGAGCCGCGCAACATCGGCGGCGCGTCCGGATCGACGTACCGAGCGTCCGGCGAAGCAGGCGTACCCAGCGGGCACCTTCCGATCAATCTTGCAGAGGCATACGCGCAATGCGTGTCGAGCAGCCGGCCTTTCTAGGTTCTCTCTTTCTGTCGCGTCTGGCAGACCAGATGCTGCTCTTTCTGGTGCCGCTCGTCGTCTTTCAGGTCACTCAGAAAGCGACATGGTCCGGCCTCGCGTTTTTCGTCGAAACGGTTCCGCGATTCATCGCCTTTCCGATCTGCGGTGCACTGAGCGACCGCGTGTCGCCAATTCGTGTGTTGCGAGTGAGCCAGACCAGCCGGGCCGTCGCTTGCCTGATCGGCATCGTCGGCTATGTCGCCTGGAGCGGAATCGGCTGGTTGATCGCGCTGTCCGCCGTATGCGGTGCACTCACGAGCCAAGGTCTCGTCGCCCGGGAGGTGCTGCTGCCACAGATTTTTCCGCGGCAGCGTTTCGAGAAAGCGCTGGCCCATACGCAGCTCGCCGATCAGTCGGGTGTCGTGCTCGGGCCGATCGTCGCGGCGGCGCTACTGGGATGGCGCACCTGGGAGTGGGCCGTCGCTTGCGCGGCGTTGCTGTTTGTCGCGGCGGATATGGCGATGTTCGTATGGCAACGGACCAGCACGGCGCGCGTGGCGCCTCCCGAACGCGCGGCGGGGCCATGGTATGCGCCGTTCGGCGTGGCGCTGACGCATGTCGTCACGCTGCCGGGGCTCTTGCGGCTGGTCCTGCTCGCGGCGGCGGAAAACCTCGTGATCGGGACGACACTTGCGACGTCGGCCGCAATGGTGACCGGTACGTTTCGGCAGTCAGGCGGTTTCTATGCCGGGCTGCAGGTCGCGGGCGCCATCGCGACGGTCGCGATCCTGTTGTTCGTCGCGCGTATCGAGGTATCGCGCGTGCGGCTCGGCATCGTCGCCTTCGTTGCGATCGCGGCAGGCGGCCTCGTGATGGGCACGTCGGGTTCGATTGCGATGTACGTTGCCGGTTTCCTGATGGTCATCGGCTTCGACAAGATGTTCAACGTGTATATCCGCAGCGCACGGCAGGCGATCATCCCCCCTCGGGACTACGGCAAGACGACGGGCGTCATCGTCCTGCTGAACAACGCGACACAGCCGCTTGCCGGGCTGCTCGTCGGGCTCTTCTCCGATCACGGGCGCGTTGCACTCGTCGTGACGCTGACGTCGATCGGCATGGCGATACTGGGCGGCGCGCTCGTCGCCGTCGGCGTGGTCCGGACCCGATCGACTGCGCGCGTGCCGGACTGACGCCAGGCCGCGACGCGTGGGCCGTATCGGCCTATGCAGCAGGTGCAACCGACGCGCCGGTAATCCCGTGCCGCGCGAGTGCCTCGGCGACGAACCCGGATGTCTTCGCTTCCTCGACGAAGGCGCGCAACGTCTCGGCTGCCGCCGCACCGCGACGCTTCGGCAAGCCCATCGCCTGACGGATCACCATGAATCGCTCGTCGAGCAAGCGCAGGCCGGGGGCTCGACGTGCGTCTGCCTCGAGCTGTTGCTTGACGCCGGCGGCGACTTCCAGACCCTGGTCGAGGAAGGTGCGGACAACGGTCGGAGACGTCGGCGCACGAACGATCCGCGCATGCTTCAATTCGCGCGTCAGGAACAAGTCGTAAGCGCTTCCCTCGCCAACGGCCACGCGGATCGACGGCCGGTCGACGTCGTCGTTGGTGCGAATCGGCGATGCATCGCGCACCATGTAATAGCCTTCGATCAGAACGTACGGATCGGTAAACGCGATGGTTTCTCCTCGCCGTGGATCGATGGCGAAGAAGCCGACGTCTGCCCGCTCGTCGCCGACCGCCTGAACGGACTTGCCCGCCGTATCGAAGACCACCAGTTCGAGCGCGACACCGAGCGTTGCGGCAAAGGCGCGCGCCAGGTCGACCGACACACCGGTCGGGGCGCCCGAGGTGTCCTTGCCCGCGAGAATGGGATTCCCAAGATTGATGGATGCCCGCAGCTTGCCGGCAGGGGTGAATGCGCGAATGACGGATGGATCGGGTTTCATGTCGATGGTAAGAAGAACTGACTTTCATGGGTGGGCGCGGGGCCTTCAACCACAGACCCGCGCATCGCTCGATGCGCGTGGCGCCGGCGCGCGAGGCCTCAGCAGTATCGCCACGGCGAGCACGCTGGCCAGCGCGATACCGCCCGCGAGAAAGAACGCGCTGAGGAACGTATGGCTTTCCTGCACGAGAAAGCCGGTTGCAGCCGGGCCGACGATGCCTGCGCAGTTTGCAATCGCATGTACGCATCCGCCGACACTGCCGAGTTTCGGGCCGGGGATCGTGTCCTGGATCAGCGCCCAATAGGCGCTGCCGCTCAGATAAAGGGCAAACACCGCAACGGCCATCAACAGCAGCGCACCGAGCGTCGTGGTCACGGCGCCGGCCAGCGTGACGCACACGCCTGCCGTGCCGAGACAGGCGATCAATACCCGCTTGCGCGCAAGCAGGGCATTGCCCGTCCGGCGAAAGATCAGGTCCGACAGCACGCCGCTCAGTCCGTAGCCGACGAACCCCAGCAGCCAGGGCAGCACCGTCGCGAGACTCATGCTTTTGAGGCTCAGGTGACGGTCCATCGTCAGAAAGGTCGGGAACCACGTGAGAAAGAAAAACAGGATGTAGCTGTAACCGAAGTACGAAATCATCGCCGCGAGAATGGCGGGCTGCCTGAGGTAGAAGCCGAGGGGCCGCAGGTCGGAAGGGCTTTCGGCGACGCTTCGATCGGATTCGATCAGCCGGCGTTCTTCAGCGGAGACGCGTGCATGCTGGTACGGCTTGTCCGTCGCCATGAACACCCAGAACACCAGCCAGAGCAGGCCGAAACACGCGATTCCGGCGAATGCGACGCGCCAGCCGTAAGCGGCCGTCAGCAGGCCGACTACCGGTCCCGCCACCGCGCCGCCCAGCGGCAGGCCGCAATTCGCGAAGCCGAACGCGGTCGCCGATTCCTTGTGCGGAAACCAGTTGTTCACGATCTTGTTGATCGTCGTCGCGAGCGGACCTTCGGCCATGCCGAACAGGGTGCGCACGGCCAGCAGCGATCCGAAGCCGCTGGCAAGGCCGGTCGCGCCGCATAGCAACGACCACGTCAGGACTGCGCCCGAGAAAACCCGTTTGCCGCCCCAGCGGTCCGCCGCCCATCCGCCGATGAAATTGAATACCGCATAGCCGATGAAGAACGTCGAAAACAGCAGCCCGAGGCTGCTCGGCGACATATGCAGTTCCCGCATGACGGCGGGCGCGGCGACGGACAGCGCCGCACGGTCGAGATAGTTGATGAAGCCTGCGATGAACAGCAGCAGGACGATGCGCCATCGAATGTTTGTCACCTGTCGCTCCCTGGAGCTTGTTATGTGCTTGACGGCCGGGCGCTCGTACGCGCCATCCGGTCCGCCGCCTGGTCGGTTCGCCGCCGCGCCGTGTGTTCGGAACGGCGCGAGCGTGGCGGGCCACGCTCGCGAACGACGCGTTCAGCGCCGCGGATGCGCGATCGCTTCCAGCATGGCGAGCTGGGCCGCGCCGATATCGATGCCCTCCGCCATCTGGCGCTCCAGGCGGCCGAGTTCGATCTCGCCGGGCACGATCACGGGCGCGCCCGGATCGGCGGGTTTGGAGCCGTGCAGGATCGCCGCATGGTCGGCCATATGCGTGGCGAGCCATTCGGTGCTGCCGAGCTTGGCCGTATCGACGAGGATGAAGAAGTGGCCGAGATTCTGCGGTTGTTCAGGATCGTCTTCCCACGACTTGACGTGCGTGAGATAGGCCGCGCCGGAAAGCAGTCCCGCGAACAGATCGACCACCAGCGCGAGGCCGTAGCCCTTGTGGCCGCCGATCGGCAGCAGAAAGCCATCGAGCGCGGCTTTCGGATCGGTGGTCGGTTTGCCGTGTGCATCGGTTGCCCAATCGCCGGGAATCGGTTCGCCGCGCTTGAGCGCGTTGCGAATCTTCGCCCGTGCCGCGACGCTGATCGCCATGTCGAGCATGAACGGACGGCCATTCGGGTTCGGGACGCCAAAGCCGACGGGGCTGTTGCCCAGGCGAGCGTCGGTGCCGCCCCACGGCGCGATCGTCGTCGTCGCGTTACTGCCGATGATGCTGGCGAAGCCCTGCATCGCGGCGAGGTACGAATACGGAGAGACGGGGCCGAAGTGGTTGCTGCCGCGCACGAACACACAGGCGATGCCATGTTCGCGTGCAGCGGTCATCGCCAGATCGAGCGCGCGATAGCCGACGAGCGGGCCGATGCCGTTGTCGCCGTCGAGGCGGTGAAGCGCCGGCGCCACCTGTTCGGCGGTGATCGAAGGCACGGGATTGATGCCGCCGATGCGCAGTCGCGCGCCGTACGACTCGATGCGGCTCGTGCCGTGCGTGCGCAAACCGAACAGATCGGCAAGCACGAGGATCGTGGCGGTGTCCGTCGCGTCGGCGCGCGTCAGGCCGAGCGCGCAGAGTGCTTCGACGGTCAGCTCGGTCAGATGGGCCTTGCTGACGATGCCATGGGTGGGAGTGGGCTGGGTCATGGAATGCGTTGTCTCCTTCGATTTGGACGCTGTGCGGTTCAAGCGGCTGCGCACGGCACGACGCTTGCGTTTCGCACATGATCGTGCAGGAGCGGTTCACCCAACAAACGCATATTTTCGTTCGATTGGTGCGTCGTACGCACGAATCGAATCCAACCCTGGCCTACTCGCGAAGACCTTGCCGGGCCGTCTCGAGTCGGGGCCGGCGCTTCGCCTATGCGGCAGCGTTTGCGGGCGGCATACCGGGCGCTCGCATCTCCGTCAACAGCTGAAGGAAGAAGCGGCCTGCGGAGGACAGACCGCGGCCGCGCCGCTGGATGACACCCAGCGTTCGGCGGATCGGCGGATCGACGAGCGCGACGCTGGCAAGTACCTTGTGCGGGCCGCGGGGCATCGCGAGCCGAGGCACGACACCGACGCCCAGCCCCGCTTCGATCAGGCTCACGAGCGCGGGTACATGGCGTACCTCGCAGAACCATTTGGGCCGGTCGGCGACGCCTGCCAGCGCTTCGTCTATGACCGCGCGATTGCCGCTGCCTTGTGCGATGGCCAGATACTCGAGGCTGGCGAGCTCCGCCCAGGCGACGGATTTGCGTTTTGCAAGCGGATGACTGCGCGGGCACGCGAGAACGAACGGGTCGTCGAGCAGTGGCGTGAATTCGATGTCGGGCTCCTCGGTGCCGACGTAAGTCAGGCCGAAATCGGCTTCCCCACGGGCGACGGCGAGGAAAACCATCGACGACGGCTCGTCGATGAGACGAAGGCGAATGCCCGGGTAACGCTGATGATAGGTCGCAATGGTTTCCGGAAGGAAGTAGCGCACCGCCGACGGCACGCACGCGACCGTGAGTTCGCCGGTCATCTTGCGTGCAAGATCGTCGAACTCGAGCATCGAGTTGTCGACTTCGTTGAGGATGCGGTGAGCGCGCTCGAGAAACCCGCGACCGACGATCGTCAGGTCCATCTTCCGCGTCGTTCGCTCGAACAGCCTGACGCCCAGCACCTCCTCGAGTTTTTCGATCCGGCGCGATAGCGCGGACGCCGACAGATGCAGTGTGTCGGCCGCTGCGCGAAAGCTGCCGAGGTCGGCCGTCGCCACGAAGGCCCGCAAGTCCGATATCTCGAAATTCATTCCGGTGATCGCCGCGATGGAAAGGGATGCTCAGTTTCAGTGCACCGATCGGGGCTGTCAATTCGTGCGTATGGCACACGAATTCGCCGGCGCGATCATCCCGTGTTGCGGCGCGCCCCATTCTTGCCCGGTGCGCGGCGTGCGAAGCCATCCCGACTCAAGTGACCACTGCCGAATCCGCCGAAGCGCGCAAGCGAGCGATGTCGCGTGCCGGCGATTCTCCAAAATGACGGCGATATTCGCGGCTGAACTGCGATGTGCTCTCGTAACCCACGCGGAAGGCGGCGGTCGTGACGTCGATGTCGTGCACCAGCATCAGGCTGCGCGCTTGCTGCAGCCTGAGTTGCTTCTGAAACTGCAACGGCGTCATCGCCGTCACGGCGCGAAAATGCTCGTGCAGGCTCGACGGACTCATGCCGGCTTCCGCGGCAAGCCGCTCGATGCTGAACCGTTCCCGGAAATGCTTGCCGAGCCATGCGATGGCGCGACCGACCTGAGCCAGCCGGCCCTGGCTGGCGGTAATGTGACGCATCCTGGCGCCGTCGGGGCCGGCGAGCAGGTGATAGAGGATCTCCTGCTCGGCAAGCGGCCCGAGCACCGGCAGCCCGGCCGGATCGTCGAGCAGGCGCAACAGGCGCAGCGCCGCGTCGAGCAGGCCGGCGCCGGCGTCGGACACCGTCTTGCCGATCGGCGGGAAGGGCGCGTCCGGTGGCGGTGGCACGCGCAGTGCCAGATCCGCCAGCATGACCGGATCGAAATCGAGGTACAGGCACAGGTACGGTTTGTCGGGCGTCGCGTCGACCACACGGCCCGTTGCCGGCAGGTCGTAGGTCACGACCCCGTAGCGCCCCGGTGCGTATTTGAAGATGCGCTCGCCCAGCGTGACCTCCTTGTGCCCCTGCGCGACGAGGCAGAGTTGCGGCCGGTAGACGTTCGGCATCGGCATCGTCACCGTGGACGATCGAACGAGCGTCACGCGCTCGATCGGCGTGGCCTGGAAGCCATCCGTCGAGATATGCCGGGCAATGACGGAAGCGATTTCGGTCAGTGTTTCCATGCGTCCGACTATCGCATGCCACGCGGGAGGGCGGCAATGCGAACCTGATTCCGGAGGATCGTGCAGCTATTTCGGGGTATCGGGCTCACGGTTCGGCGGCGCGGTACAGCATAGTGTTCCTGGCAGCCGGGGCACGGCAAACCCGGTCGCCAGACGAACAGGGATCCGACATGACAACCGACAATACGATGACACCCACGATCGCGCTGGGCACGTGGGCCTGGGGCGACAGCGGCGAGGCAGGCGATGGCTACTTCGGCAGCAGCCTCACCCGGGCCGGCCTGGAAGAAGTCGCCGACAAGGCCCATGCGGCCGGATTCGGCTTCTGGGACACCGCCATGGTGTACGGCATGGGCCGTTCGGAGACCTTACTCGGCGAAGTGCTGAAGCGCTTCGCGCGCAGCGACTACCGGCTTTCCACGAAATTCACCCCGCAGGCCGCGGGAACCGGCGCCGATCCGGTGGCGGACATGCTGGAGCAGAGTCTGGCCCGCCTCGGTACGGATTACATCGACCTCTACTGGATTCACAATCCGGCCGATGTGGCGCGATGGACGCCGCACCTGATTCGGTTGCTCGAGAACGGGAAGATCAGGCACGTCGGCGTCTCGAATCACGACCTGAGCGAAATCGAACACGCCGACCGGATTCTCGGCGAAGCCGGGTTTCGGGTCGAAGCCATCCAGAACCACTACAGTCTCCTCTATCGCGATTCCGAACGCGCCGGCATCCTCGACTATTGCCGCAATCGCGGCATCCCGTTCTTCGCCTATATGGTGCTCGAGCAGGGCGCGTTGAGCGGCAAGTACGGTCCGGCGCATCCTTTGCCGGAAGGCAGCAACCGGGCGCAGACCTACAATCGCATGCTGCCTCGGCTGAAAGCGCTGACGGACGCACTCGCCGCGATCGGTCGGACGCGCGGGGCAGCAGCGTCCGATGTCGCGACGGCCTGGGCCATCGCCAAGGGAACGACGCCGATCGTCGGCGTGACCAGGCCCGATCATGTCGATGGCCTGGTTCGAGCCAGCCGCATCGCGCTTGCCGCCGACGAAATCGCCGGGCTGGAAGCGCTCGCCGACGCTGCGGACGTGAACACGCGCGGCTGGTGGGAACACGAGATGCAGACCTGAATGCCGTGCGCGCAAGCGCCGCCGACGTCGATGCCGATGTCGTGCTGCCCCACGTCGACGCACCGTTTCGTCGATGCGCCGCGACAAGACGTGCCTGTCGTGCAAACGTGATCGAACGAAGGAGACATGCTCATGCGAGCCATTCAGATTCATGAATACGGCGGCCCCGACGTGCTGCGTCGAGTGGATATCGACGTGCCGAAACCGGGCGCGGGCGAAGTGCTGGTGCGTGTGGTCGCGGCCGGCATCAACTTCATGGACGTTCATACGCGACAGGGGAAGTACCGCGATTCGCGTACCTATCCCGTGCGGATTCCGTGCACGCTCGGCATGGAAGGCGCAGGGGAGGTCGTCGAGGTGGGGGCGAGCGTCACATCCGTGCGCACCGGCGATCGCGTCGCGTGGTGCATCGTCTGGGGGGCATACGCCCAGTATGCAGTCGTACCCGCCGCGCGGCTCGCACGCATCCCGGACGACATTGCGTACGATCTCGCCGCAGCAGCGATCTTTCAGGGTTCGACCGCGCATTATCTGCTCGACGACGTCGGGAAGCTCGAAGCCGGCATGACCTGCCTCGTCCATGCGGCCTCGGGCGGTATCGGCCAATTGCTGGTGCAGTTGGCGAAGCGGCGGGGCGTCGAAGTGTTCGCCACGACGAGCACGGCCGACAAAGCCGCGATCGCGCGTGCGCGCGGGGCGGATCACGTGCTGTTCTACGAGAACGGCGGCTTCGCGGACCGCATCCGCGAACTGACCGACGGTCGCGGCGTGGACGTGGTGTTCGATGCCGTCGGCAAGACCACTTTGCGCGACAGCTTCCGTGCGACCCGGGTGCGCGGGCTGGTCGTCAACTACGGCTCGGTGACCGGCCCGATCCGCGATCTCGATCCCTACGAACTCGGCGAAGCCGGCTCGCTTTTCCTGACACGCCCGCGGCTCGCCGATCATCTCGCCGACGCGATCACCGTGCAGCGCCGCGCCGACGACGTGTTCGCCGCCGTCGCACAGGGTGCGTTGCATGTGGAAATCAACGGGCGCTACACGCTGGACAACGTCGAAGAAGCGCATGCTGCGCTCGAGGAGCGCCGCCAGTCGGGCAAGGCAGTGATGGACATCGGGTAGCCCCACCGGCATTCATGCGACGCGGACGCCGAGCCGGCGATGCGCAGGCGTCGCCGTGTCGAAGCGCTCACGCGCGCTACGCCCGGCACACCGGAGTGTCCGATCGAAGGCATCCCGCACGAAGAGTGAGCACGTGTGCCCGCGTGTAATCGAGCGAATTCATGACGATGATTCGCATCGAATGCCGATCGACATGCCGGCGCCCGCACCGAAGCCGCGCCCAGCGGGTTCCGGTGCGGGCGTCTCGCGGGCTAGAAACGATGCAACATGCCGATGCGATAAACCATCTGGTTCGGCCCGGACGACGCGTCAGCCGATGCGTCCACGATCTGGGCTTCGTCAAAGCCGGTGCCGGTACGAGCGCTGACGACATGCTGCCACGCACCTTGCAGATACAGCGAAGTGCGCTTGCTCAGGTCATAGTCGAGCATCATGCCGATCTGGTGCCACTTGGGGACATATTTCGTGTCGGACGTATACAGATGCGCCATGGTGAACGTATAGGACGCTCCCAGCCATAGGGCATGAGTAAAGTAGTACTGAGCATTGAGTTCGAAGTTGTCGAATTTCCACGCATTCCACGTCGCACCGTTCTGCAGGGTGGAATTGTCGATCCATGCATTACCGGCGGGGTTGTAGACATCGACATGGGACCACGCGGCGCCAACGAGTACGTGGGTAAACTGGTAGGAAGCCGCTACGCCGATGTCCTGCTGCGACGACCCGTTGAAGAGATCGCCACTGCTGACCGCGCCGCCCGCGGCGAGCCCCGGATTGTCGAGCTTCAGGTAGGACGCCGCCGCCGTCAGGTTGCCGCTCTGGTAGTTCAGCGTGGCGCCCCAGACGCGGTTGTTCGAGAAGCCGCCGGGCTGGTTGCTGAAGCCGTACATCGCTTCCGCCGTGAGTCCGCGGTATGTCGGAGTGACATACTTGACGGCATTGTCGACGCGGAAATCCCAGTCCGTATTGTCGTTGTCGAACGGGTGGGTAGCGATGTCGCCCGCCCAGTTGCCGGCCGCCGTGATACCGCCGAAGCCGAGCGCGTCGACGCTGGTGTCGTACTGGCGTCCGAGCGTGAGCGTGCCATACCGTGAAGACGACAGGCCCACGAACGCCTGGCGGCCGAACATGCTCGAATCCTGACCGAGCTTGCCGCTGTTCACGTTGAAGCCGTTTTCGAGCTGAAAGATGGCCTTGTCGCCGCCGCCCAGGTCTTCACTGCCTTTCAAGCCCCATCGGCTGCCGAATGTGTCTCCGCTCGACATCTGCCATGCGCGATGGCCGCCTGCGTTGCTCGTGAAGTTGAGGCCTTCGTCGATCAGCCCGTATAGCGTGATGCTCTGCTGTGCGTGCGCCGCACCGGCGAGCAGGAGCGCCGGCGCGAATGCGAACCAGCACGGTTTCATCGATTGACGTTTCATTTCGTTGCTCTGATGGTGTGGTTGGGTAGTCGGCGACGGATGGCGCCGACGTCGATGTCGTCCCGAAATGCGATCTCGGCGGACGAGGCAGTGTAGGCAGAGGAAAAGCGGGCGCCGCAACGTGCATGGAAAGACTATCTTTCAGTATTCGAAAGTGTCATGCGGCGATGGACGTTCACGCGCAAAGATGGGGTGCCTTGGAGTCGCCTGGCATATCGAACGCTTGGCGATGTGTTGTTTTCTGTTTTTCGCCGGTTGACATGAAGTTTTTATTCGCGTGAAAAGTCGACATATCGAAACGGAATGTCGGGGCAAAGCGCACGAGGAAACGGTCGCGTGTGCCGTCGACGATCGAGTCGCATCCACCAAAAAAAAAGCGCGCGGCCGCGAGGCTCGCGCGCAAACTCGGAGAACGGTTGCCGCAGACGATTCAGTTGCCGTTCGACGCGACGGTGTTGGCCGCACCGGCGCAATCGTGCTGATACTTCTGCATCAGGCGCGCCTGTGCCGAATCGATGTCGTCCGGATAGCTGCTCTCGTCGCCGGACGACGGGTTGTAACCGACGGATTCCAGCTCGTTCAGTTCGTTGACGAGCTGCCGGTGGGAGACCGGGCCTTTCGTATGCACGAACGGATAGTCATGGCATTGCGCCGACGTGAGCTTCGTCTCGGCATGCGCGCAGACGCTCGATGCGAGCATGGCGGCGCAGACGAGGTAACGGACGGGATGATTCATCTTCGGCTCCTGGATAGCGTTGGGTAGAGGCCGTACGGCAGAATGCCTGCGTCGGCCGCGAGACGAAGATTAGGCACGGTGGGCTATCTAAACGGCAGCGCGATGATGAAAGATGTTTTAGGCAAGCGCGGATCCGTCCATGCATCGGCTGTCGCATGGGAATTTAAAGAATCCTTCATGTGCGTGTTTCCGGATGGTTAGGCGCTGCGGCGTATCGTCGAGCAACGAATCGATCGATGCCGTGCGCCGCGCGGTACACGCCTGAGGTAATGCAATGAAATCAACGGTCATGATGACTGGACTGGTCGCGCTGACGTGTGCGTCGCTGCCGGCGTTCGCGAAGGTGCAGGGAACCGGGCTCGCGATCGCCGACGTGACGCTCGCGCATGCGAAAGCCGAACGGACGGATCGCGCGATCGATGCCGCACGCGATCTCGCGTCGCATCGTACGGACGGATCGGGCACACGATCTCACCAGCGCTGATCGCGCGTTGCGTCGCTCGGTTCGCAGCCGGTCGCGCCGGCCGGTGTGCACTGATGGTCACGGTACGGCATCGTGTCGCAACGGCCCGCATGCCGCGTCGTTCCCGGCCTCCGTTGCGACGACGCATCGGCCAGAATCGAAGACGGTCTGGACGCCATGCTGCCGGATATGAAACTTTCTTCACGAAGCCGATGTGCATCTTTTATGCGTGCGCGCATAAGCTCTGCACGAGCGCGTTCGGTCGTCGGGTATCGACGCGCATACGTCCCTTCGACGAAGACGAGAATCGTACATGGCATCATCCGCTTCCCCGGGCAACGAACTCAACTTGCCTGACACGCTGGCCGAGGAGCGTACGGCCATCGCGCACGTCCTCACGATCGAAGACGACGAAATCACCGCGAACGAAATAGTCAGGGAGCTGGAGGGGCGCGGCTTTACGGTCGAATGGGTGGCGAACGGGCGCGATGGCATGGCGCGCGCGCTCGGCAACGAGTTCGACGTGATCACGCTCGACCGGATGCTGCCGGTCGTCGATGGCCTCACGATCCTGACCACGATGCGCAGCGTCGGGGTGCGCACACCCGTGCTGATGCTGAGCGCGCTCGGCGATGTCGACGAACGGGTGCGCGGGCTGCGTGCGGGGGGCGACGACTACCTGACCAAGCCGTTCGATCCCGAGGAAATGGCCGCGCGCCTGGAGGTGCTGCTGCGCCGGAGCCAGGCCGCGCCGGCTCCGTTCGACACGACGCTGGTCGTCGGCCCCCTCAAGCTCGACCTGATCTCGCGCAAGGCGTTTCGCGACGGCGAAGAAATCGTGCTGTTGCCGACCGAGTATCGCGTGCTCGAATACATGATGCGCAATGCCGGGCAAACCATTACGCGGACGATGTTGTTCGAGGCCGTATGGGGCTATCACTTCGATCCCGGCACGAACCTGATCGAAGTGCACATGGGCCGGTTGCGCAAGAAGATCGATCCCCCCGATGCGAAGCAGATGATCCAGACGGTACGCGGCGCGGGGTATCGCCTTGGCTGAACCGGCTACCGTGGCGTGCGCCGCACAACAGGTCCAGCCGGCACCCGCGCGACGCTGGTACTCGAGTACGTTTCGCCTGGTGTCGGTCTATGCCGTCACGTTCTCCGTGTCGGTCATGCTGCTGCTCGGTGTCATCGCATCGGTGATCACGCACGACATGGAACGGGAAACCGACACGGTGATCGATTGGCAGATGATCTATTTCGATTCGATACAGGACGACCAGCTTGCTGCCGCGATCCTGCACCGGATCGAGCACGAGCGGATGCATACCAACTACTACGGGCTCTTTACCGCGGACGGCAGGCATATTGCCGGCGATGTGCTGGCGTTGCCCGCCGGCCTGCAGCCGAACCGCAGCGGCGTGACGCTCGATCACACGATGCCGATCGCGGGAGACCAGGTGCCGCCGGTCGTCCGCACGATGGCGGAGCGGCGCGCAAACGGCGACGTGCTGGTGCTCGGACGCGACCTCACGCACATCCTGCGAATCCGCGCGGCGATCATCCAGGCGCTGGTCGGCGGCGGGCTGCTCTGTCTTGGCACGGGCGTCGTGGGCGGCTTGATGCTCAGCGTGCGGCAAATGCGGCGTCTGAAGGAAGTCCGGCGCATCACGCAGTGCATTGCGCAGGGCGATCTCGGCCAGCGGCTGCCGGTGGGCGGACACGACGAGATCGATCTGCTGTCCCATCTCGTCAACCATATGCTCGAGGAGATCGAGCGGCTCATGAACGAGGTAAAGGGTGTCTGCGACGGCATCGCGCATGACTTGCGGACACCGCTCGCACACGTGCACACGCTGCTCGCGCAGGCGGCGCAGCGCGCGGAGCGGCTCGACGATGCCGTGCTGGAGCGTCTCGTCTCGCGTGCGCGCAACGAGACCGACGTGTTGCTCGATCGTTTCCGGGCGATGCTGCGTATCGCCGAAATCGGCTCCTTGCAGCGACGCGGCGGATTTGCGGAGCTGTCGCTGGAGGATCTGGTCGTGGACGTCGGGCAGTTGTTCGAACCGCTCGCGGATAGCCGCGCGATCCAGTTCGTGCAGTCCGTCGAGCCGGTGGCGCGGATTCACGGCGATCGCGCGCTGTTGTTCGAGGCGCTGAGCAACTTGCTCGACAACGCGCTCAAGTACACGACGGCGGGCGATACGGTACGCCTGGAGCTTCATGACACGCCGTCCGGTCCGCGCATCGACGTGATCGACAACGGCCCGGGCATCGCAGCCGACGAGCGCGACGCGGTGCTGCGGTATCGCTACCGCAGCCGTCGCACCGGGCATCTCGGCGGGGCTGGCCTCGGCCTGAGCATCGTGTCGACGGTCGTCAACGTGCACGATTTCACGCTGCGGATCGGCAATGCCGCACCCGGCACGCGCGTGACGATCGAATGCTGGCCGAGGTCGCTGGGATGATGGCCGTCCGGACGACGCTGCACGCGATCGCATATTGCAACCGCGAGGCCGGCTGACGATGCGCATCCTGCTCGCGACTTCGCCGCATCCGGAAGCGTCGTGGCTGCACAAGGCGCTGCTGGAAAGCGGGCACAGCGTGCAGCGCGCCGACGATCTGCGCGACGGCCTGTTCCTCGCGTCGCAGGAGGCTTTCGACGCGATCGTCGCGACCGCGTTCGAGCCCGGCAGCGATGCCGCGTTGCTCGGGATGCTGCCGGGTTTCGTTGCCGACGGCGGCGGCGCCGCGCTCGTGGTGCTGATCGGCGAGGCGTCGGCGCGCGAACGCATCCATATGTTGCGCGCGGGCGCCGATGCATGTTTCTGCGCACCGTATTCGTTCATCGAGCTGCACGAACGCCTGGAGGCGTTGCAGCGGCTGGCCGGGCCGCGCGATGCGGGCCGTTCGATCGCGGGTGCGTCCGCGGTCGGGACACTCGCGCGCGAGCTCAAGGACGGCAAGCTGCGCCTCGCCGTGACACGCCGGGAGTTCCTGTTGCTCGAATGCCTGATGCGTCATCCGAACGCGCCGGTGCCGCGCGACCAATTGATCCGGTATGTATGGCAGGACAAGGAGGATGTCGATCCGTCGAGCGTCAATCTCGTGGTGTCGCGGCTACGCCGTAAGCTCGCGCGGCATCTGCCCGACGTCCGCATCGATACGGTGAGCCGCTATGGCTACCAGCTGACGCTGCCGGACGCATGAGCGCGCGATATCGGCCGCGTAACCGACGCGACGGGCGCCCTGCCGGCGGCAGCGCGCCCGTCGTGCGTTTACGAGCCGAAGAAGGGCACGCAGAAGTCGGGCGGACCGACACAATTGCCGGGGCCGTCGGGCTGCGCGGAGGCACAGGCGGACAACATGGCGCCGGCGGCAATCGCGAGGAGCATGAGACGGGCAGAACGGGCGAGCAGGGAAAGCAGCTTCATGGATGGCGGGCAATGCTGGGAACAGCCGGCGTGCGCCGGGCAGCGCGCCCGGCCGCACGGTCGCACCCATCAATGCGAATAGAGCGTGGAGTTCAGGTACTTGAGCTGCCCGTCCTGTTCGGCCTGCACGAGCTCGGCATGGACCTCGGCGCGGGTCTTCTCGTGGATCGGCTGGCCGTAGGGCGGCACCCACTGGCCGGCGGCCTGCGTGCCGGGCGTGCCGTCCTTGGTGGCGGCCGGCGACATCCGGATCGGCTGACTGCCGGTCAGTGCAAACGCGGGCACGGACAGCGTGCCGATTGCCGCAAGCATGGCGGCGGCGACGATGCTGGTGGTTTTCATGTTTGGAGTCCTCATGATGATCGACTGGGCATCTCCCCGGGCGCGGCGTGTCGATGTCGGCGTCGCGCACGGGTTGAGGACAAGCATAGAGGAGGGGCGTTAGCGGATCGGCATACGCAACGTGAAAAGAAATTCATGCACAGGCGCGCATTCGCGGAGACGTGAAACCGGTATGTCGTCAAGATGAAGCAGGTTTCATTTTTCGGGCCGTTTCGATAACGGCGCTGTCATGCCCGCTGCCTAAATTGGGCACCATCGCATCGCGCACGAGCGGCCATGTCGCACGGGCCGGCGATGCGAGCAGACCGATCCACTCCAACGAAACCATCATGAAGAAATATCTGGCAATTCCGGCAGCCGTCGCGTGCCTGCTGGCGAGTTCGGCGCATGCGCAGAGCAGCGTGACGCTGTACGGCACGATCGACGCGGGCCTGGACTACATCAGCAACCAGAAATCGGCCGCGGGCGCAGGGCCCGTCTACGGCCTGCAGAGCGGCAACGTCAGCACGTCGCGCTGGGGGCTGCGCGGCAACGAGGATCTCGGCGGCGGCCTGGCCGCCGTGTTCACCCTCGAGAACGGCTTCAACGTCGCAAACGGCAAGTTCGGCAACGGCGGCGACGAGTTCGGCCGCCAGGCGTGGGTCGGCCTCGCGAGCCGCCAGTGGGGCACCGTCACGCTCGGCCGCCAATACGATTTCCTGGTCGACTTCGTCGCGCCGCTGTCGGCGACGGGGTCGGGATTTGGCGGCAACCTCGCCGATCATCCGTACGACAACGACAATCTCGCCAATGACACGCGGATGAACAACGCGGTGAAGTTCCGCAGTGCAAACTACGGCGGCTTCACGTTCGGCGGCGCGTACGGCTTCAGCAATCAGGGCGGCGGGTTCAGCAACAACAACGCATACAGCATCGGCGCGCAGTATGCGAACGGCCCGGTCGACCTCGCCGTCGCGTACCTGCAGTCGAACCAGCCGGGCGGCGTGAACGCACCGCAGAACACCGGCGGTTCGCTGAGCAGTTCGGATGGCGACGCGATGCTGGCCGGCGGCCGCTGGCGCACGTTCGGCGCCGGCGCGCACTATGCGTTCGACTATGCGTCGATCGGCCTGGTCTACACCAGAACGATCCTGAACGACCCGCGCGAGCTGTCGCAGGGCGGCGCATACGGCCGTGTGAACGGCCAGTTGCTGACCTTCAGCAACTACGAACTGAACGGACGCTACTTCGTCACGCCGGCCTTCTCGCTAGGCGGCGCCTATACGTTCACGCAGGGCCGCTTCGACGATGCGGGCCGCGGCATCGCGCCGAAGTGGAACCAGTTCATGCTGCAGGCCGACTATGCGCTGTCGCGCCGCACCGACCTCTATCTGGAAGGCGTGTACCAGCGTGTGACAGGCGCCGACGGCGTCGCGGTGCTCGGCAACGCGGGGATCTTCAACCTGGCAGCGTCAGGCAACGATCGTCAGGCCGTGGTCGCAGCCGGCATCCGTCACAAGTTCTGAGCCGCAAGTCCGACGTAAAAAAAACGGCACCCGTCCTCGCGACGGGTGCCTTGAAATGCGACACGCCTCGTCCATGTCGCGAAGGATTCAGTTCGTTGAACGAGCCGGCAGCGCGGCCGATGCTTGCGTATCGGCTGCGGCTTCATCCGCCGACCACCCGCCGCCCAGCGCGGCGATCAACCCCACCGCCGCCAGTTGCCGGCGCGTGTCCAGCTCCAGCATCGCGACCTTCGTATCCAGCTCGGTGGCCTGCGCCGTCACCACGTCGAGATAGCTGACGACGCCGTCCCGATAGCGCGACATCGACAACTGCAACGTGCGTTCGGCCGCGTCGAGCGCCTCCTGCTCGCGCTCGGCTTCGTCGCCGAGGTGGTGCGCGAGTGCGAGGTTGTCTTCCACTTGGCGGCACGCGTCGAGCACCACTGCGCGGTATTTCGCGCCGTTCTCGGCCAACTGTGCGCGCGCCTGGGCGGTGAGCGCCTGGCGCCGGCCGCCGTCGAACAGCGTCAGCGCGAGGCTGGGCCCGATCGACCAGATCTCGTTCGGCGCGCTGAGCCAGTGACCGAGGCCCGAGCTCTGGTAGCCGCCGACCAGCCCGAGCGTGATGTCGGGGAAGAACGCCGCGCGTACCACGCCGATCTTCGCGTTGGCGGCGGCCATGCGCCGTTCGGCGGCCGCCACGTCGGGACGCCGCTGCAGCAGCGTCGCGGGAATGCCGGGCGGGATCGTCGGCAGATACGCCACGTTCAGGTTCGGCGTCAGCGAGAACGACGACGCCGGCACGCCCGCGAGCGTCGCGATCGAGTGTTCGTAGAGCGCGCGCCGCGCGCGTACGTCCTCGGCCGACGCGCGGGCCGAATCGAGCTGCGTTCGCGCGCGCGAGACGTCGAGGTCGGACGCGATGCCGCCTGCGTGCCGGCTCATCGTCAGGCGCAGCGCGCGCTGGTAGGTGTCGATCGTGTCGGTCAGCAGCCGTTGTTGCTGATCGAGCCCGCGCAGGCTGAAGTACGCGCTGGCGAGGCTCGCCTGCAGGCTCAGCCGCACCGACGCGAGATCGTCGGCGCTGGCCTGGGCGTCGGCGCGCCCGGCCGCGACCTCGTTGCGGACTTTCCCCCACAAGTCGAGGTCGTAGTCGAAGCCGGCGTCGAGCGTGTTGGCGCCATAGACGTTCGGCTGGTTCGAGCCGCGCAGCGGCCGCGTGGCCGATTGACGGTTGCTCGAGACCTGCGCGCCGAGGCCGATGGTCGGGAACAGCCCCGAGCGCGCCTGATCGAACAGCGCGGCCGCCTCGTCGTGGCGGGCCACGGCTGCGGCCACGTCGGGGTTGGCCACGCTTACCTGCGCTTCGAGCCGGTCGAGCACGGGATCGCGGAACGCCTTCCACCAGCCGTCGCGCGCGATGCGGTCGGCCGGTTTCGCGGCCTGCCAGCCATCCGCTTCCTTGAAGCTGGCCGGCAGCGCCGTCTGCGGCACACGATAGGCGGGCGCGAACGAGCACGCGGACAGAAACGCGACGCCGGCGAGCAGCGCGCTGAGCCGAAGCCGGTTAGCCATGCGCACGCTCCGTATCGCGCGCGGCCGACGCGATGGCGCGGGCCGGCGCCGCGAGCCTGACCGGGTCGCCGGCCGAGAGCGAGTCGGGCGGGTTGTCGATCACGCGATCGTCCGGTGCGAGGCCGGTCGCGATCTGCACGTGCGTACCGAGGTCGGTCGCGATCGTCACGGGTTTGAACACCGCGCGATTGTCCTTGCCGACCACGGCGACCTGGAGGCCGGCCTGCCGGAAGATCAACGAGCTGGCCGGAATCGTCAACGCATGGGTGCTGTCGGCCGGCAGCGCGAAATGCACTTCGGTGTATTCGCCGGGAATCAGCTTGCCTGCAGGGTTGTCGACCATCAACTGCACGAGCAGTGTGCCGGTCGAATCGGCGATCGAGTCGTCGGTGTCGGCGAGCGTCGCACGGAAGGTCTCGCCCGGATGTTCCGGCACGGTCAGCGTGGCCGTCATGCCGGGCCGGATCGCGGCGGCCTCGCTCTGCGGCACGCTCACGTAGACGCGCATCCGGTGGACGTCGGACACGGCAAACAGCTCCGGGCCGGCGCCGCCGCCGGCCGAGATCAACTGGCCGATGTCGGTCTTGCGCGCGGTGACGACGCCGTCGAATGGCGCGACGATGCGCTTGAACGCCTCGAGCGCGTCGAGGCGTCGCACGTTGGCCTCGTTGGCGGCGACGATCGCCTGCTTGGCCGCGAGGTCGCTGGTCTTCTCGTCGGTTTCCTGCTGCGACACCGAATCCTGCGCGAGCATCCTGGTCCAGCGCGCGGCCGTGGACGCGGCAAGCTTCTCGTTGGCGAGCGCGCTCTGCAGGTCGGCGCGCGCCTGTTGCAGTTGCTGGTCGAGTTCGGGCGTATCGATCAGCCCGAGCAACTGCCCCGACTTCACGTGCGCGCCGATATCGGCGTACCACGCATGCAGGTAGCCCGACACCTGCGCGTGGATCGGCGCGCTTTCGAACGCGGACAGGTGGCCGGGCAGCACGAGCGTTGCGCCGTCTCCGCCGGTCGATGGCGTGTACGCGACCACGGTCGGCACCGCTTGTTCGGCGGACCACCGGGTCATTTCCTGTTTCGCGTGCGCGCGGCCGACGATGCCGGTCGCCACGATGCCGACCGCGATCAGCGCGGTGATCGTGGCGACGAGCTTGAGGTTGGGCAGCCGTTTCGGCGACTTGATATCGATCTCAGTGGACATGGGAAGCTCCGGACGCGGAAGGGGAGGAAGCGCGGGGCGCGTCGTGCTTCAGCGCGTCGCGCCGATGCACGAGGCTGAACACGACGGGCACGAAGAACAGCGTCGCGATCGTCGCGCACGCGAGGCCGCCGATCACGGCGCGGCCGAGCGGCGCGTTCTGCTCGCCGCCGTCGCCGAGGCCGAGCGCCATCGGCGCCATGCCGATGATCATCGCGAGCGCGGTCATCAGCACCGGGCGGAAACGCGTGAAACCGGCTTCGAGCGCGGAGGCCAGCGCGTTACCCGTTTCCGCCAGGCGCTCGCGCGCGAAACTGACGACGAGGATCGAGTTGGCGGTGGCCACGCCCATGCACAGGATCGCGCCGGTCAGCGCCGGCACCGACAGCGGCGTATGCGTGGTGAACAGCATCCACACGATGCCGGCCAGCGCCGCCGGCAGCGCCGAGACGATCACGAATGCGTCGGCCCACGAGTGGAAGTTCACGACGATCAGCAGGTAGATCAGCACGATCGCGCCCACGAGGCCGAGCAGCAGGCCGGCGAACGCGCCGTTCATGGTCTGCACCTGGCCGCGCAGCGTGACGGTCGAGCCCTTGGGCACATCCTTCGCGGTGGCCTTGACGATATCGTCGATGTCGGCCGCGACCGCGCCGAGGTCGCGCCCCTGGGTGGTCGCGTAGATGTCGAACAGCGGTTCGATGTTGTAGTGCGACACCACCGCGTTGCCGACACCCCGCGTGATCGTGGCCAGGCCGCCCAGCAGCTGGGACTGGCCGTTCGCGCCGGTGACCGGCAGGTTCTGCAGCGCCGACAGCGTGGTCATCCTGTACTGCGGCGTTTGCGCGACGATCGGATAGGACACGCCGTTGCGCGGGTTGAGCCAGTAGGTCGGGTCGACCTGGCTGGTGCCGGCGAGTGTCGCGACCACCGAGTTCGTCACGTCCTGCTCGGTGATACCGAGCTGGTCGGCGCGCGTGCGGTCGACCGTCACCGTGAACTGCGGATAGGTGCTGGCCTGCTGGATGCGCGGGTCGGCGACCCCCGCGATCAGGCGCAGCTTGCGGTACAGCTCGCGCGCATAAGCGAGGTTGGCCTGCTGGTTGGGGCCGGCCACCTGCAGGTCGACCGGGGCCGGTGCGCCGAAGTTGAGGATCTGGCTGACGATGTCGGCGGGCAGGAACGAGAACGTGGTGCCCGGATAGGCGCGCGGCAGGCGTTCGCGCAGCGTGCGCACGTAGTCGGCGGTCGGCGCGTGATCGCGCGACAGCGAGATCAGGATGTCGCCGTCCTGCGGCCCGAGCGTGCCGCTGTTGTTGTAGGTCAGGTTGATCCCGCTGTTCGGCAAGCCGATGTTGTCGATCACTTCGCGTAATTGCGCGGGCGGGATCACGCTACGAATCGTGTTTTCGATGCGGTCGAGCTCGGCGGCGGTTTCCTCGACACGCGTGCCGACCGGCGCGCGCACGTGCAGCGCGATCTCGCCGGAATCGATGGTCGGGAAGAAATTGCGGCCGAGCGACGGTGCGAGCAGGAAGGACGCGGCCACGATGCAGAGGAAGGCGGCGACGAACGGCTTGCGGCGCGTGAGCGCGAGGCCCAGCAGGATCCGGTACGACGCGCGCACGGACTCGAAGCGGCGCTCGAACGCACGCTGGAACCGCACCAGCGGATTGCGCGATGGCGGGACGTCATGCGCGCCGGTGTGGCCCGCGTGCGGGTCCATCACCGCGGCCAGTTCGCCCGATGCGTGACCGGCCGACGCATGCGGCTTGAGCAGATATTGCGCGAGCATCGGCACGAAGGTGCGCGACAGCACGAACGACGACACCATCGAGAAGATCACCGCCTTGGCCATCGGCACGAACAGAAAGCGCGAGATGCCGTCGAGCATCAGCATCGGCACGAACACGATGCAGATGCACATCAGCGAGACGAGCGCCGGCATCACGATCTGTTTCGCGCCGTCGACGATCGCGGTGCGCGTGTCCTTGCCCTGTTCGAGGTGCCAGTTCACGTTCTCGATCGTCACCGTCGCATCGTCGACGAGGATCCCGACCGCGAGCGCGAGGCCGCCGAGCGTCATCACGTTCAGCGTTTCGCCGGTGGCCGCGAGCAGCGCGATCGCCGAGAGCACGGCCAGCGGGATCGACGCGGCGATGATCAGCGTCGAGCGCCACGAGCCGAGGAACAGCAGGATCATCAGCGAGGTCAGCGCGGCCGCGATGATGCCTTCGCGCGCCACGCCGCTGACGGCGCCGTTCACGAAGGTCGACTGGTCGCCCATCGTGACGAGCTTCAGACCCGGCGGCAGCGTCTGTTCGACGAGCGGCAGCTTCGCCTTCACGCCCGCGATGATGTCGAGCGTCGATGCCGAGCCGTTCTTCAGGATGCTCATCAACACCGCGCGGTGGCCGTCCACGCGCACGATGTTGCCCTGCGGCGGGTAGCCGTCGCGCACGTGTGCGACGTCGCGGATGTAAATCGTCGTGCCGCCGACCGACTTGATCGGCAGGTCGTTCAACGCGTCGAGCGCGAGCGGGCTGTTGTTGAGCTTGATGTTGTATTCGAAGCGGCCGATCTTCTGCGTGCCGGCCGGGATGATCTGATTCTGCTGTGCGAGCGCGTGCGCGACGTCCTGCGCCGACAGCCCTTTCGACTGCAACGCCTGCGGGTCGAGGTCGATCTGTACTTCGCGCGTCTTGCCGCCGTACGGCGTCGGAATCGCGACGCCCGGCACCGACAGCAACTGCGGCCGAATGAAGTTGACCGCATAATCGCCCAGCTTCTGTTCGTCGAGCGTGTCGCTGGTCAGCGCGATCTGCAGTACGGGCACGGTCGACGCGTTGTAGTTGAGGATCTGCGGCGGCGTGGTGCCGGGCGGCATCTGCTTGAGCACTGTCTGCGAGATCGAGGTGACCTGCGCGGTCGCCGTGCGGATATCGACGGTCGGCTGGAAGAAGATCTTCACGATGCCGTAGCCGCGGAACGATTGCGACTCGATATGCTGGACGTCGTTGACCGTCGTGCCGAGCGTGCGCTCGTAGTAGGTGATCACGCGCCCGGACATGTCGTCCGGCTGCAATCCGGCGTAGTTCCAGACGACGCTGATCACCGGGATGCGGATGTCCGGGAAGATGTCGATCGGCGTGCGGACTGCAGCGAGTGGGCCCGCGATCAGGATCAGCAGCGCCAGTACGACGAACGTATAGGGCCGCGTGAGCGCGAGCCGGACAATTTTCAGCATGAGATGCTGCTCCGTTCAAAAGCGTCGTGAAGAAGAGCCGGATGTGCGCGCCTTCGGGAAAACACCGATGCGCATCCGACGACCGCATTCTGCGGAGCAGCCCCTAACAACGGGTCGCAAAAAAGATGAAACAAGTTTTAAGTAGCGGGCGGATTCAACCGAGCATGTAGCCCGAGCCTCGGATCGTGCGGATCAGCGGCGCCGCGCCTGGCCGGTTCACCTTCTTGCGCAGGCGGCCGATGTGCACGTCGATCAGGTTCGTACCGGGATCGAAGCGGCAGCCCCACACGGCCTCGAAGATCATCGTGCGCGTGAGCACGCGGCCGGCGTTGCGCATCATGAATTCGAGTACGCGGGACTCGGTCGGCAGCAGCGCGAGCTCGCGCGCGCCCAGCGTGGCGCGTCGCCGCACCAGGTCGAGCGCCAGCTCGCCGGCGCGCAGCACCGTCTCGACGTGCGTGCCGCGCGGCCGCCGGCGAATCAGCACGTCGATGCGCGCGCACATTTCTTCGAGCGAGAACGGCTTGACGAGGTAGTCGTCGCCGCCTGCGCGCAGCCCCTGGATACGCTGGTCGACGTCGGCCATCGAACTCATCACGAGTACCGGCGTATCGAGGCCGACGCCTCGCATCGTTGCGAGGATCGTCAGCCCGTCGAGGTCGGGCAGCATGCGATCGAGCGTGACGACGTCGTAGTTCGCGCTCATCGCCCGGGCCATGCCGTCGCGGCCGGTGCGCGCGATGTCGATCCGGTGGCCTTCGGCACGCAGCGTGTGCGCGATGTGATCCGCGATCAGCGGATCGTCTTCGATCGTCAGGATGTGAGCCATGGCGTACGCGATCGGCGGAATCAGGCTGCGGCAAGCTGCATGGCCGTGCGCTCGGGCGTGCGATAGTGATCGACCGCGTAGTCGATGAAGCTGCGCACTTTCGTGGACAGATAATTGCGGCTCGGGTAGAGGATCGATACGCAGCGCGGCCCGCCGTTCACGTCGTAGCGTTCGAGAATCGGCACCAAGGCGCCGCGCGCGAGATCGTCGGCAACGAGCGGATGCGGCAATTGCGCGATGCCCATGTGATTGAGCGCCGCGATCCGCACCATCGTGTTGCTGGTCGACGCCAGCGCATTGCCGGTGTCGATGCGAGAGCACCCGTCGACGTCCGAGAACGCCCAGTTGCGCGCGGCGCCATTCGACACGGTCAGCAGGCAGTGCGTATTCAGTTCGGCCGGCTCGACAGGCGTGCCGTGGCGCGCGAGGTAGTCGGGAGAAGCGACGATCACGTCGCGAACGATCGTCAAGGTGCGCGACACGAAGGTCGAGTTGACGAGGCGGTGATCGTCGCAGAAGCATACGTCGTAGCCGCCTTCCACCATGTCGACCTGGATATCGAAGGTCGTCACGTCGAATCGCACGCGCGGATGCGCGAGGCGATACGTGGAAAGCAGTGCGCCCAGCCCGGCCGCAACCGAGGTTGCCGATGCGGCGATGCGCAGCGTACCGTGCGGGTCGCGATTGACCTGCGCGAGATTCGATTCGATCTCGTCGAGCTTCTCGATGATCGCGCGGCAGCCGTCGAGATATTCGCGGCCCGTCTCGGTGAGCGACAGGCTGCGCGTGGTCCGGTTCAACAGGCGCATATTCAGATGTGCCTCGAGCATGCCGACGCTGCGCGTGACCGCGGCGGCCGACATGCCGAGCTGACGTGCGGCGAGGCTGAAGCTCGATAATTCGACCACACGCGTGAACACACGCATCGCTTGCAGTTGGTTCATGATCGGCGAGGAATGGATTTGCCGGAAATACGGGTGGCGCGTCCGTCTTCAGCGGGCTACGTCGACGCATCGCGCGGCGCCTGCCGGGGCGGGCAGCGAATTCATTATGGAAGGCACGCGGGTGCGGGACGCTAAAAAAACAGTGCTGGCCGGATGAAATTTCGTTTAGAAAGCGGCGGAGCCTCGACGGACGACGGCGCGGCGCATTTTCTAAAAGATTTCTAAAAAAAGATTCATGCGCGGATCACGAATCTTCAGGCGGCAGACGTGTACCGAGATCGATAATGGGATCAAGTAACCGCGGCAAGGACCACAGAAATGGCACAACCGTTGAGCATCAAGATGATCGAAGAGCGCGGCAAGCTCGTCGTGTTGATGTCGATCGAGCGGGGCGCGGCAGTGCTCGATCCGGAAGACGTGGACGCAGTCATCCAGTACTTGAGCCTGTTGCGCGCGTCGATGCGGCCCGCAGTGCCGGAACGTCCGCCGCACGCGCAGCAATTCGTGACGGAGATGGATCCTTGCTGGTATGCCGAGCGCCATCCGCTGGAGGGCGGCGCGGTGCTGTTGCTGCGTCATAGTGGGCTCGGCTGGGCAGGCTTCGCACTACCGCCGCGCAGCCTCGAGCGGTTGCATGGTTCGCTGACGCAGTTGCTCGAGGACGAGCAGCAAGCGATTAGCCTGCCTCACTGAATGTGCGTCGTGAACGCGCGGGCATTCGGCGCCGTCGCCACGGACCGGTTCGGCAGCAGCCCGTGCGTGAACGCCGCCGTCCGGCGCGGGCGCGCACCACGCACTATCCGCGCCCGACGAACGGCATCGCGGTCGCCATGATCGTCATGTTGAGGATGTTCGCGTCGAGCGGCAGATTCGCCATCTGGACGACCGCATTCGCGACATGCACGACGTCCATCCGCGCCTCGGGCGCGAGGCTGCCGTCCGCTTGCGGGACGCCTTGCGTCATCCGTTCGGTGAGCGCGGTGGCCGCGTTGCCGATGTCGATCTGGCCGCACGCGATGTTGTACCGGCGGCCGTCCAGCGCGAGCGACTTCGTGATCCCGGTGACCGCGTGCTTGGTGGCCGTGTACGCGATCGTATCGGGGCGCGGCGCGTGTGCCGAGATCGAGCCGTTGTTGATGATTCGGCCGCCCTGCGGCGTCTGCGTTTTCATCAGCCGCCACGCGGCCCGCGCACACAGAAAGACGCCGGTCAGGTTCGTCGCGACGACGCTGTTCCACACGTCGAGTTCGTATTCGTCGACGGAAACGACCGGGGCGTTGCGGCCGGCGTTGTTGAACAGCACATCGAGCCGGCCGAACCGTTGCGCGACTTGCGCGAACGCGTGATCGACCGAGGCTTCGTCGGTGACGTCGACGGGAAACACGTCGGCGTCGCCGCCGGCGGCGCGGATGGCGTCCTGCGTGTCGCGCAGCGACGCCTCCGTGCGTCCGAGCAGCGCGACGGTGAAGCCGGCCCGGGCGAGCGCGAGCGCCGCGGCGCGACCGATGCCGGAGCCGGCGCCCGTGACGGCGGCGAATTTCTTCGAGTCAGACATGACGGGATACCCTGCGGGTTGAGTGACGGGAGAGGTGGCCGGTCGATGCCGTCGCCACTTCGGCACTGTAGTCGAAATGCGCGATGCCCGGATTCGGGAGACATCGTGAAACGTGCTCGACGAGACGGCGGCGGCGACCATTTCTTCCGCCCGGGCGCGGCTTTCCTGCCGCGCCCGCCGGCCGTCACTTCACGCACTCCAGCGCATACTTCAACCCGTGCCCGAGCAATCCGCGCCAGACGTCCCACGTATGCCCGCCGTCGACGATGCGCAGCTCGGCCGGGTTTTGCGCACGGCGCAGATGCGTGTACAGCACGCTCGATTCCGCCTGGATCGTGAGGTCGTCGTCGCCGGCCGCGATGAACATCGGCACGCGCCAGTTTCGCGCGAAATAGCCGCGCAGCAGCGCCGGATAGTTCAGCTCGTGCCACACGCGCGAATCGAACTGCCGGTCGCCGAACACGCCGACGTAGCGCGCGGCGGAATTGAGCGGCGGCTCGTTCGCATAGATCGCGGGGCTCAGCAGCATCGCGCCGCAGAACAGGCCCGGCTCGAGCAGCGAGAAGCGCAGTGCGCCGAAGCCGCCCATCGACACGCCGCCGATCGCGCGGCCCGCGCGCTGGTTCGACACCGCGAAGTGCGCTTCGACTTCGGGCAGCAGGTCGTTGAGGAACGCGCTCTGCATTTTCTCCTTGCGGTCGACGTACCAGTCGGTGCCGCCCTGCGGCATCACGATCACGACGGGCGGGATGTCGTGGCGCTCGATCAGCGTGTCGGCGGTGGCCTGCAGCCGGCCCTGCGTGATCCAGTCGTTCGCGTTGCCCGCGTTGCCGTGCAGCAGGTACATCACCGGGTAGCGGGCGCCTTCCGCGTTGTAGCCGGGCGGCAGGTAGACCGTGTACGACCAGTCGCGCTTCAGCGATGCCGAGCGGAACGTGCGCAGCACGACGCTGCTGCCCGGATTGACGGACGGCTCCGGCGCGGAGGACGGCGTCGTCGCGGTCTGGACGGCCGGCGGCGCGGTCGATACGGCCGCAGCAGCCGCCGCCGGCGGCGCGGCATGGGCGGTGGCGATGGCGCCGGCGAGCAGGGCGATGGCGAACGGAAGGGCGAGTCGGCGCATGGCGAATCGTTTCAGGAGAGGCGCCGGCTATCGTAGCAGCGGCGCATGACGGCGCGGCGCGTCATTGCCGCGAACGGAGCGACAGCCGCGCGACGAGCGGCCCGTAGAGCTTGGCGACGAGATACAGCAGGCCCATCGCGACGGCGTCGGCGGTCAGGCCCAGCGGCACGTCGAGATAGCCTTCGGTCGCCTGGTAGAGCAGCGAATCGACCGCGAGCGAGATGCCGGTGCCCGCGACGAAGCACAGCAGCCCCTGCCGGCCGATCGTGCCGATCCACGGCATCGCGTGCGCGACCTTCTTCATCCAGCCGAGGTGCACGAGCTTGGCGGCGAGCCACGCGATCGCGAGGAAGTTCACGAGCCGCAGCACGCCGAGGTTCTGCTTGATCGACGGATCGGTGGGGAACGGCTCGATGCGCAGCCGGTAGTACGCGCCGGCCGCGACGATCGCGAGCGACGCGGCCGTCAGCAGCCAGCCTTGCGGCCGGGGCGAGAGCGTCTGGTAGACGGGCTGGCAGCGTGCGATCACGCCGAGCACGAACAGGAATTGCCACGCGAACGGATTGAAATCCCACGGCGCGCCTTCGACGGTCGGCAGGAAGCGCGCGACGTGCGGCGCCGCGTACCACAGCGATCCGCTGAACGCGAGCATCAGCCATGGCTGCGTGCGCGCGAGCGGCAGCGCGAGCGGGACGAGCAGCGCGAAGAACGCGTACATCGGCAGCACCGACGCAAGGTACGGCTGGCGGCGGAACAGCAGGATGTCGCGCAGCGCGGCGAGCGGCTTGTGCAGCAGCCCGTCGAGATCGTTGGTCGGCATGTTCGGGCCGTCGATCGCGAACGCATTCAGCACGGCCGTGATCAGCAGCATCAGGCCGGCCGTCACGAGGAACGCGCGGTAGATCTCGAATGCACGCCGGATGAAACGCTGGCGCGCGGCGGCCTCGTCGTGCCGCTCGGCGAGCGAGTTGTACGCAATGGCGGTTGCAAAGCCGCCGAGGAACACGAATACCTCGGCCGCATCGCACAGCGCGTACGCGTGCAGCGTGACGCGCGACAGAATGCTGCCGCCGATGTGGTCGACGACGATGACGAGCAGCACGAGGCCGCGGAAGAAATCGAGCTCGGCGTAGCGGCCGGCGCGGGCCGGCGCGGTCATCGGCGCGCCTTCCGGCGCGGGCCGCGGGCACGGCCGGCGCGCGCCGCGCATGAATCGGGGTGAAGCATGACTTCGTGAAGAAATGACGAACGGATGCGCATTGTGCCACCGATGCGACGCCCATCGGGTTTACGCGGATGGCCTGCCTGTCTGCCGCTGCCGATAAGCCCGGTCAGGCTATCCGCGCAACGGGGCAGTTGGACGAGCGCAACGCTTTGCGCGCGACGACCCGCACCCGATGGACGGCAGGTTTGCGTCGTGACACCATTTTGTCCTCACGCGGCCGCACACCGCGTCGTCCGCCCTGCGGGCCACCCATACACAGACCAAACATTCGCCGGGCGTTCGGCCTGCCCGGCCCTCGGCTCCGGAGATCCGTCATGAGGAAGCACGTCATTTTTGCCGCCGCGCTCGCTGCATTCGCCGCGCCGGCCTTTGCCGAGAGCAGCGTGACGCTGTACGGCGTGATCGACGAAGGCTTCAATTACACGAACAACGTCAACGTCAATGGGGTCGGAAAGACGAATTACCAGCTCGCGAGCGGCTATGCGCAGGGCAGCCGATGGGGCCTGAAGGGCAGCGAGGATCTCGGCGGCGGGCTGAAGGCGATCTTCACGCTGGAAAACGGGTTCGACGTGAACAACGGCCGGCTCGGCCAGGGCGGCCGCATGTTCGGCCGTCAGGCGTTCGTCGGGCTTTCCGAGTCGCGCTTCGGCACGCTGACGCTCGGCCGCCAGTACGATTCCGTCGTCGACTATCTCGCGCCGCTGACCGCGAACGGCAACTGGGGCGGCACGCTGTTCTCGCACCCGTTCGACAACGACAACACGGACAACTCGTTCCGCGTCAACAACACGGTCAAGTACGCGAGCCCCGACTGGAACGGCCTGACGTTCGGCGGCACGTACAGCTTCAGCAACGGCACCGGTTTCTCGAACAACCGCCAGTACAGCATCGGCGCGCAGTATTCGCTGGCCGGGCTGCAGGTCGCGGCCGCGTACCTGCAGGCGAACAACCCGGGCGTCGGCAGCGCGGGCGCGATCGCGGCCGACGACGCGAACTTCGTCGCCGATCGGCTGCGCATCTTCGGCGGCGGCGTCAACTACACGTTCGGCCCGGCCACGGTCGGCATCGTCTATACGAAGACCGACGTGAAGAATCCCGTGTCGACGGTCTACCTGCCGGCGTCGACGTTCGCCGGCCTCGGGCTGACCGCGACCAAGTTCCAGAATTTCGAGATCAACGGCAAGTACCAGCTCACGTCCGATTTCTACCTCGGCGCGCAGTACGTGTACACGGACGGCAAATACGATGCCGCGGCCGGCTCGTTCAAGCCGAAGTACCACACGGTCGGCCTGATGGCCGACTACAGCCTGTCGAAGCGCACCGACGTGTACCTGCAGGGCGCGTGGCAGAAAGTGGGCGGCGACAAGACGGGCACGGCGGCCGACGGCGGCTATGTCGTCGGGACCGACGGTCCGTCGGCGTCGTCGAACCAGTTCTCGGTGCGCGCCGCGATCCGCCACAAGTTCTGACCGGGCGGCGGCGCCGGGGCCGGGGCGAAGGGCCAGCCCCGGCACGGCCGCCGTCAATCCGCGCGGCCGCCGAGCGTTTCCGCGAGCCAGTCGACGAAGATCCGCACGCGCGGCGCGAGATGCCGGCCGTACGGAAACACTACCGACACGGGCAGCGGCCCGGCATTCCATTCCGGCAGCACCTCGACCAGCGAACCGTCGGCGAGCAGCGGCGCGAGCCCGTCGCGCGGCGCCTGGATCAGCCCGAGGCCCGCGACGCAGCACGCAAGATACGCCTGCGAGCTGTTGACCGACACGACGCTGCGCATCTTCACCGTGTGCATCTCGCCCGAATCCATGTCCGCATATTCCCAGTCCAGCTCGCGCCCCGTCCGGGTCGAGAAATAGCCGACCGCGACGTGGTCCGGCAGCTCGTCCGGCGAGCGCGGCGTGCCGTGGCGCGCGAGATAGGCGGGCGACGCGCAGTTGATCTGGGCCATCTCGCCGACGCGCCGCGCGACGAGCGACGTGTCGGACAGCACGCCGACCCGCACCGCGCAGTCGATGCCGTCCGCGACGAGATCGACGAAGCGATCGGTCGTGCTGATCGCGACGCGCAGATCGGGGTAGCGCGCGTGAAAATCCGGCAGCGCCGGAATCACCCGGTTCAGCGCGAAACGTTCGGGCAGGTCGACGCGGATCACGCCGCGCGGCGACGCGCCGGCATCCTCGAACAGCGTTTCCGCATCGTCGAGATCGGCCAGCAACTGCACGCAGCGCTCGTAATAGGTCGCGCCCTCGGCGGTCAGCGCGACGCGCCGCGTCGTGCGTTGCAACAGGCGGATCTTCAGGTGCTTTTCCAGATACTGGACGGCGTTGCTGACCGTCGGGCGCGGCAGTTGGAGTTGCTCGGCCGCTTTCGTGAAGCTGCCGAGATGGGCGACGCGCGCGAAGATGCGCATTGCTTGCAGATGGTCCATGCGGGCGAGGGCCTCGGCGGGAAAGGGAAAGGCTCCATTGTTAATCAGCGTCGAATGGTTTGGTGGAGCGTTTCGCGTTTATCGCGCGGCGTCGCGCGTCCAGAATCCGTTTCATCCACTCACCATTCGAAGGAAACGGACATGGACATGCGTCAACTGGGCCGCACCGGCCCGCAGGTATCGGCGATCGGGCTCGGCTGCATGGGGATGTCGGATTTGTACGGGCCGGCCGATCGCGACGAAAGCATCGCGACGCTGCACGCGGCGCTCGACCACGGGATCACGCTGCTCGATACCGGCGACTTCTACGGCATGGGCGACAACGAGATGCTGATCCGCGACGCGCTGCGCGGCCGTGTGCGCGATCAGGTGCTGATCAGCGTGAAATTCGGCGCACTGCGCGATCCGGCCGGCGGGTTTGCCGGCTACGACGCGCGGCCCGCGGCGATCCGGAACTTCGTCGCGTACTCGCTGAAGCGGCTCGGCACCGACTATCTCGACATCTACCGCCCGGCCCGCGTCGATCCGGCCGTGCCGATCGAGGAGACGGTGGGCGCGATCGCCGATCTCGTGAAGGCCGGGTACGTGCGTCATATCGGCCTGTCGGAAGCCGGCGCGGACACGATCCGCCGCGCGGCCGCCGTCGCGCCGATCGCCGATCTGCAGATCGAATACTCGTTGCTGTCGCGCGGGATCGAAGCAGAGATTCTGCCCGTATGCCGCGAGCTCGGCATCGGCGTGACGGCCTACGGCGTGCTGTCGCGCGGGCTGCTGGGCGGGCGCTGGAGCGCGGCGCGGCAGGGCGAGCGCGATTTCCGCGCGGCGAGCCCGCGCTTCCAGGGCGAGAACCTCGCGCACAACCTCGCGCTCGTCGATGCGCTGCGCGCGATCGCCGACGAGAAGGGCAGCAATCCGGCGCAGATCGCAATCGCATGGGCGCTGTCGCGCGGTGCCGACATCGTGCCGCTGGTCGGCGCGCGCAAGCGCACGCAACTGCAGGACGGTTTGCTGGCGACAGAATTGCAACTAACGGTCAATGATCTCGCTCGCATCGAAGCGGCGGTTCCCGCCGGGGCGGCTGCCGGCGAGCGCTATCCGGCCGCTCAGATGGCGCATCTCGATAGCGAGCAGGGCCGGGGGTGAATCTCGGGGCCGGATCGACCGGCCCGAAAAAACCCGTCCGACGGGGGCGAGCCAGCCTCAGGCAAAACCAGATGGCGGGCGGCATGACGGGCAGGCACCATCGGCGCCGTACTTACCGGACGGAATGCCTGCCATGCAAACTCATACGCTGACGATCGTCGTGCTGGTTTTCCTGCTGGCCGGCGCGGTCAAGGGCATGATCGGACTCGGGCTGCCGACGATCGCGATGGGGCTGCTGACGCTCGCGATGCCGCCGTCGGCCGCGGCGAGCCTGCTGCTCGTGCCGTCGTTCGTCACCAACGTATGGCAGTTGGGGCTCGGCCCGTCGTTCGGCGCGTTGCTGCGCCGGCTGTGGCCGCTGCTCGCGGGCCTGACGGTCGGCACGCTGGCGGGCGGGCTGCCGGCGCTCGCGGCCGGCAGCACGTGGACGCATGCGGCGCTCGGCGTGGTCCTCGTGCTTTACGGGCTGTGGGGGCTGGCGGCTGCGCGGCTGCCTGCGCCGGGCCGTCACGAAAAATGGCTGTCGGCCGTGGTCGGCTACCTGACGGGCGTCGTGACGGCCGCGACCGGCGTGTTCGTCGTACCGGCCGTGCCGTACCTGCAGGCGCTGCGGCTGTCGAAGGACGATCTGATCCAGGCGCTCGGGCTGTCGTTCACCGCGTCGACGATCGTGCTCGGCCTGCAGTTGCGCATGACGGGCGCACTGCAGACGGTCGATCTCGGCGTGTCGGCGCTCGCGCTCGTGCCCGCCCTGGCTGGAATGGCCGGCGGGCAATACGCGCGGCGCGTGATGAGCGAGAAGACGTTCAAGCGCTGTTTCTTCGTCGGGCTGATTGCGCTCGGCGCGTATATGGCGGGGTCGGGCTGGTGGTGAGCGCGCGCGTGGCCGCCGAATGATCCCGAAGCCGGTTTCGGCAACCGCCTTCGGGATCGCGGTCGCGCCGCTTACGCCGGATCGGCGTACCTCAGCGTCCATCCGACCGTGCGGGTCGCGCCCGCGCCGAGTGCGAACGGCTTCGTCGTGCAGGCGAAGTTCGAATGCAACTGCCCGATCGGCGTCGTCGACAGCGGATTCGTCGTGCCGTTTGCGGTGTCGAAGGCGGACAGCGCGCAGTTGTCGAACCCGGATGCCGCATAGCCGGTCGCGGCGCTGTTCGCGTACGTCACCGACACGCCGTCCCCGTTGGCCCGCGTCGACGCGAAATCCGCGAACGACGTGAAGTCCGTTTCGACCGCGAGGGTGCCCGCGAGCGTGCCCGAACTGAGCGTATCGCTGCGCGAGACCATGCCGTGCGCGAACGTCAGCACCGTGTGCACCTGCAGGTCGAGATCCGTCGTGTAAGCGGCGTTCTTCGACGCAAGGCGGAACTTCGTCGTATCGAAGGACACGATCACCTGGCCGTTGCTTTGCTGCACGTTCAGGTTCTTGTAGTACGTGACGGGGATGTAGGTCTTCGCGTTGTACGTCACCTGCGGGAGCAGCAGCGCATAGCCGAGGTCGGTCGTGCCGTAGATCAGCTTGTCGGAGAACGGCACCGGGTAATACGGCGTATACGAGTTGTAGTCGGGCGCCTGGCTGAGGTTCAGGTTGATCACGCGCCGGCCGTCGCGCACGGTGAGCAGCGCGGCGCTGTACGGATGCGCGGCGTCGCCCGGCTGGTTGTACCAGGTGAGCGTGTAGTGCGGCAGCGCGTCGAGCCACGCGCGGTAGTCCGCATCGGCCATCGGCGCCTGACCGCCGAAGCCGAGCTTGTTCCACCACGCGTTCACGTACAGGTACTGGTGCAGCAGGCTGAAGTTCTCGCCCATCACGCGCGGCTTGCCGCGATACGCGTCGGTGCCGCGGCCCTTGACCCACATGTTGACCGATGGCGTCGGCAGCGACGGGTCGTACCAGTACGTGTCGAAACGACGCGCGGCCTGGTAGATGAATGCATACGCAACCTGTTTCTCGCGATCGGTCAGCACGCCGGCATTGGCCGCAGCCGTCAGTACCTCCATGAACGCGGAATCGCCGTATGGGCCGATCGAGCGGCCGTAGTTGAAGCCCTGGCCGTCGGCGTTCAGCTGCGGCAGGATCAGGTCGACCGACTTGCGCAGATAACCCTTCAGCTCCGGCGTGAGATTCGCTTCGTTGCCCATTTCGAACGTGCGCTCGACCACTTCGCCGATCAGCAGCGTGCTGTAGCGGTCGAAGCGCGCCTGATCGTAGTAGGTCGTGTGCGTGTTCGATGCTTCGTCGGAGAAGCCACCCGACGAGTCGTTGCGGATGTGGTTCGTCAGCGTGTACAGCAGCGCGTCGCGCGCGCTCATCGTCGCGACCGCCGGATCGGTTTTCGACGCGAACGACGGGCTGCTCCAGCCGAGCTTCTGGCGCAGTCCGGCGATTCCGTAGGACACCGCATAGTAGTTCTGCGCGGTGTTGAGCGACGCGATGTCGATCGGCGTGCCGGCGGCCGGGCACGTCGTGGTCTTGCCGCTCGCGTCGGGGCCGAACATGTCGCAGAAGGTGAGGCGCTGCTGCAGCGTCGCAAGCATCGCATCGCTGAAGACTTCGTTGAGCATCCCGTGCGCCTTCAGGTTGTTCAGCGCGACGAGGTAGTAGTACTCGCCCCACGACGTGTTCGCATACGTGTAGTTGCTGCCCGATTGCGCCATCATCGCGGTCGTGATGGTCTGGTACGTCGCGAGGTAGCTCGCGTATTGCGGGTCGTTCTTCGACTTCATGTCGATCAGGATGTACGACAGGCCGAGCGCGAGCTTGCCGGGCAGGAATTTGTCGCCGGTATTCGTGTCGAGCACGTGGACGGGCGTGCCGTCGCCGAGATCCATCACGACCTGCGTGAAGTCGGGCGATTTCCGGATCAGATCGAACAGCGCACGCATCTGCCCCATCATCGTGAGCGGAACGTTCGTGCCGGCCGGCACGCTGGTGTCGGGCGCGCCATAGACGAGCGCCTGCAGCGAGTTCGATGCGAGCGCGGGCGGGGTGGACGGCGGGGACGACGGCGGGGGCGACGGCGGCGTGTCGGTCACGTCGTTGCCGCCGCACGCGCTGACGAGCACGACGGAAAGGGCGCTGAGCGCGGCGCCGAGCGCGAATCTGCTGCGCTGATACATGGTGTCTCCGGTTTTGAATAGTGGTGAAGGACGGGCACGTGTGGCCGATGCCGCGCTCGATGCCCGTACCCGGCTTCCGCCTTGCAACCCTGATCCCTGAAGACGGACGGCCTGAATCACAAATCGAGCGGGCAAGCGTTTCCCCTGCGCGGGCCGAGACCGGCGTCGCACTTCGGTATTGGAAAACGTTTTCCAAATTTAGGCATCGATCGGCGCGATGTCAATGAACTTTCTCGTCGGAGACGCCGGTAGAAACCCGAATGGCGGGAGCGGAGGAGGCGGAATGGAATCGGGATTACACGAAATCGTCGGGATTTTTCTTGATGATCGCGTGTTCACCGCGCGCGATGAACCGGCTTGGGCGCGGCGGAAGCGCGCATCGCATGGAAAGGGGTTCTCGATGGATAATGAGAGAAAACGTTATCCATAAGAATCGAAGTGCATTGAGCCGCCGCTGCCCACCGGCCGCCGCGGGCGACGCCCCTGCTTCGACGACGTTCAAAGCTGCTTTTCGATCGCCGCCTTGTCGATCACCGACCACACCTGGCGGATCTTGCCTTCGTGAAACTCGTAGAACACGTTTTCGGCGAACGTGACCTTGCGGCCGTCGACGGCGAGCCCCATGAATGTCCCTTTCGGCGAACACGCGAAGCGCAGGCGGCACGCGACGTGCGGCGGGTCGCACGCGAGCAACCGGATCTCGAAACGGAGATCGGGGATGTCGCGGAAGTCCTGTTCCAGCATCGCGCGGTAACCGGCGAGGCCGAGCGGCCGGTCGTTGTGGATCACGTCGCCGGACACGTACTCGCCGAGCGCCGCCCAGTCCTGCCGGTTCAGGCAGTCGATATACGCGCGATAACGGGTTGCGAGATCGATATCGGTCATGGCGATGTCTCCGTATGTCGATGGGGCGAGTCGAGTGCGGCGCGCGTCACCGCGGCGGCGCGTCGCCCGACAAAAACGCGACGAACTCGCGCGTGTACTTCGGCAGTGCATCGAACGACCGCGCGCAGAGCGTCAGTTTCCGATGGCTCCACGGATCGGACAGTTCGACGAGCCGCACGTCCATCGTCTGCATCGCGCGCTCGGCCGCGTGCCGCGACACGATGCCGATGCCCACGCCGCTCGCGATCACGCGGCAGATCGCGTCGAAGCTCTTCAACTGCACGCGATAGCGGATCCGTTTGCCGAGCGCGCGCGCCTGGTCGGCCAGATGCACTTGCAGCGCGCTGCCGTCGGTGAGGCCGATGAAGTCTTCGCCGGCGATGTCGTCGAACGCGACCTTGTCGCGCGACGCGAGCGGATGCGCGGCCGGCGCGACGACGATCAGCCAGTCTTCGCGGAACGGCTTCTGTTCGAGTCCGCCGAGCCCGACCGAATCGGCGACGATGCCGACCTCGGCCGTCTTGTTGCGGATCGCATGCACGATCTCCTGGCTCGAGCGCTCCTCGACGCTGATCGACAGTTTCGGGTGGTGCGGCAGGTACTCGGCCAGTGCGTCCGGCAGGTATTCGCTTAGCGACGCGGTGTTGCACAGCAGCCGGATATGGCCGCGCAGCCCCTGGCCGTATTGCTGCAGCTCGCCACGCATGTGATCGATCTGCTGCAGCACGGTGCGTGCGTGATGTTCGAGCGCGCGGCCCGCATCGGTCGCCTGCGCGCCCGACTTGGTCCGGTGCAGCAGCGGCACGCCGAGTTCGTCCTCCATCCCGCGAATGCGTTCGCTCGCCGCCTGTAGCGTGATGTGCGTTCGTTCGGCGCCGCTCGTGATCGTGCCGGCTTCGCAGATATTGAGGAAAAGCCGCAGGTCGGTCAGGTCGAAGCGCATGATGGGCGAAGCGATGGGTGAGAGTGGTCGATAAGTTAGCAGGAACCGCCGCGCCGGTCTCAGGGGCCGCCTGAGACCCGGTTCGCCGCTTCCGCATTTTCGGGGCGCGATCGATGGCCGATGATGGACGCACATCCGTTGGGGAGCCTGTCATGCAGACCGATTCGTCCTGGGGCGTGTCGTTCAAGATCGCGTTGCACCTGCTGTTCCTGTGCATCGGCATCGCATGGGCGTGTGCCGAATTCGTCGCATGGTTGCGGTGAATGGCGTGCTCGTGCCTATTGAAACTTTTCGATCATAGTTTTTAACAACGAAAATTCTTCCGTTTTTCAGCGAAAAGACCATCAAGTTTTTCCGGATCGGACCGTATTACCGGTAGCGAATGCCGGCCGGCATCCGGTCCGTGATCGTTTGTCATCATTGTTTGCATCCGGTTACACGTCGGCCGTTCCGTTTTTGAGATGCTTGAAAGATTGTCAAACCGGAGTCGGATCGTCCATGAAAACGCGCGAGATTCACCGCAAGGCGGCGTGGCTGTCGGGCCTGGCCGCCGTGCTCGTCATGGCCGGTTGTGCAAGTAACCCGTCCGTTCCGCCGAGCGACACGCTGGCGGGGCAGCCTTCCGATTCGAGCCCGCCTGCCGCGCCGTCGGCCGCCACGATGCCGCCTGCGCCGATTCTCGTCGCGCAAAAGTACGTCGTGAAACGCGGCGACACGCTGACGGGCATCGCATCCGCGAACGGTTGCAGCGTGGCCGACTTGCGCACATGGAACAAGCTGACCGCCAACGGCAGGCTGCGCATGGGGCAGGTGCTGCGCATCGTCAGGCAGCAGCCGCTGCCGCCCGCGCGCGCGGCGGACACGCAGGCCGTGGCGGGCAATGGCGCGGTGGGTAACCAGGCCACCGCGCAGGCCAATTCGCAAGCCGCCGCGTCCACCGCGAGCGATCGCGAGGTCGTCAAGGAAACCAGGCGTCATGCGGGCCGCGTCGCGCTCAAGTGGCCCGCAACGGGCAAGATCGTCGACGGGTTCCGGCCCGGGCAGAACCGCGGCATCCAGATCGCCGGCCGGCCGGGCGACCCGGTTCGCGCCGCAGCCGACGGCCGCGTGATGTATGCGGGCACCGGCCTGAACGATTACGGCAGCCTGATCATCGTCCAGCACAACGCCGATTTCCTGACTGCCTATGCGCACAACCGCAAGTTGCTCGTGAAGACGGGCGACATCGTGCATCAGGGCGATGCGATCGCCGAGATGGGCGATCTCGACAATTCGCGCGTCGCGCTGCTGTTCGAGGTGCGACGCGACGGCAAGCCGGTGAATCCGATGCCGTATCTGCCTTCGTTGCAAGGGTGAAGCGCGGCCGTTTCGCTGGAACGCGACGGCGGTCGCTGCTACGCTAGGGTCTGTTCATTCGAATCCCGCCTTCGCGCGGGGCCGACGGGCGTCTTTCGGGGATGCGCGGCGAATGCCGTCGCGGGCCGGCCGTCGGCGTGAGCGGTCGCGCGTCGCCGAGGCGCGGCCGCGTTGCTTCGAGCCACCGTTTCCGACAGAACAGATCGCATTCATGGAATACTCTCCGACACGCCGCTCGCTGTTGCTCGCCGCCGTTGCCGCGCCGTTCGTTGCCGCATGCACGTCCGCGCCGGTCGCCGACCAGGGGCGCGCCCACACCGCACAAGCCGAACTCGCCGCGCTCGAAAAAGCATCGAACGGGCGGCTCGGCGTCGCCGCGCTCGATACGTCGAACGGCGTGCGCATCGCGCACCATGCGCGCGAGCGCTTCCCGCTGTGCGGCACGTATGCGGTCATGGCGGCCGCCGCGATGCTCGCGCGCGGTTCGCTCGACGCATCGCTGCTGCCGCGCCGCATCCTGTACCGCCGCTATGAAATCGTGTCCGGCTCGCCGATTACGGAAAGCCACGTCGACACCGGCATGACGATCGCGCAGCTGTGCGCGGCGATGCTGCAGTCGGGCGACAAGGGCGCGGGCAACCTGCTGATGGGCGTGCTCGGCGGCCCGCAGGCCGTCACGGCGTTCGCGCGCGAAAGCGGCGACACCACCTTCCGCCTCGATCACTGGGAACCCGAACTGAACAAGGCGACGCCCGGCGACGAGCGCGACACGTCGACGCCGGTCGCGATGGTCGACACGCTGCAGCGGTTGCTGCTCGGCGACGCGCTGCGCGAGCCGCAGCGCGCGCAACTGACGGAATGGATGGTCGGCGGCGCACGCGGGGCGACCGGCATCGCGGCGGGCGTGCCGCCCGGCTGGCGCGTTGCCGACAAGGCCGGCACCGGCGGCTTCGGTACGACGACGGACATCGCGGTGCTGTGGCCGCCGTCGCGCGCACCGATCGTGATGGCCGTGTCGTTCACGCAGCCGGAGGCCGCCGCCGCCGCGCGCGCGGATGTCGTCGCAGCGGCGGCGCGCATCGCGTCAGGCGCGCTGACCGCGACGGCCTGAGCATCCAGCATCTCGCGCAAAGCCGGCGTTTGGCTTATCGTGTCGAACAGCGCGCGCCGGCATCGGCGCGCGGCCCTTCCGCGCCGTTTTCCTCGCCGTTTCCTGTTTTCCGTTCGCCATGCGCCGACTTCCGCCCCTGCACGCGCTGCAGATCTTCTCGACGGTGGCCCGCCACCGCAGCTTCACGCGTGCGGCCGAACAGCTGTGTCTCACTCAGGGCGCCGTGAGCCGGCAGATCCAGACGCTCGAGGCGCATTACGGTTTTCCGCTGTTCAAGCGGCATGCGAAGGGCCTCACGCTGACGGCCGAGGGCGAGCAGTTGTTGCCGGTGGTCGACGAGAGCTTCGCGCGCATCGAGGACATCTCGATGAAGCTCACGCGGCAGCGCACCGATCTCGCGCTGAAGGTGCCGACCTGCGTGATCCGCTGGATGCTGCCGCGCATCATGCGCTTCCAGGGCGAGCATCCCGATCTCCACGTGCAGATTACGACCGCGTGGCAGCACGTCGTCGATTTTTCGAGCGAGCCGTTCGACGCGGCAATCGTCTACGGGACGTCGCCGGGCCCGGGCGTCGTCGCACTGCCGCTGTTCGACGAACGGCTGACGCCCGTCTGCGCACCCGAATTGCGACAAACCGCGCCGCTCGATGCGACCGGCGATCTTGCGCGCCATACGCTGCTGCATCCCACGCGCGACCATCGCGACTGGCGTGCATGGCTCGATCATGCGGGCGAGCGCCGTGTGGATCCCGCGCGCGGGCCGACGTTCGACACGCTCGATCTCGCGACGAACGCGGCGATGCAGGGGTTCGGCGTCGCGATCGGCGACGTGACGCTCGTCGATGAGGACGTCAGCGCGCGCCGGCTCGAACGGCCGTTCGACGTCGTGCTCGAGACCGGCGCGCGTTACTACTTCGTCTATCCGGAGAGCCTCGGCAGCCAGCAGAAGATCCGCGCGTTCAGCGACTGGATCGCCTGCCATCGCGACTGACCGGCGATCGCACGCGCCCGACCGCGGCGCGAAACCGCACCATGCCGCACCGGCGCCGGGCGTTACTGATACGTGACGACGGCGATCATCGGCGCCTGATCGTTGCCCGGACGGTTCGGTAAAACGATTGCGCGAGAGGCCTGGGTAAAGGTCGTGGTCTTCACGGCCCGCATGCTCGCCGCGTCGACGAACGCGATCTGCCCGGTCGCGGGGCGCGGGCAGTCGGCGCGCACGTGCGCGGGCGCGGTGCCGGTGGCGTCGAGCGCGAACGAGCACGGCGGCTCGACGATCATGCCGGTGAAGTAGATGATGCCGGACGTGCCGGCGGCAAATGAAGAGGACGTGGCCAGAAGCGAGGCAGCCAGGGCGAACGAGGCGGCGAACAGGCGATGCTTCATGACAGGCTCCAGAGAGGAAGCGCGTCGCAGCGAGGCCGCTCGAATGGCAGTCCGTCAACGCTGCGGTGCTGAATGCGTAAACGGCAACTTCATCGAACCTCTTGAATGAAAATCCGGAAATAGCGGGAATACGCAAACGACGGCGTATTCCTTCAATCAATTTATCTCAAATTTGTGCGGGCGCAAGGCAGGGTATGGCCGGAGGCGGAAGCTGGTAGAAGACCGTCGCCCGATGCCGATCTCGAACGCAAATCGCGGTGGAGTCGGCCAATCGACGCGCTCGCGAATTTGCGGGAACCAGGGGAAACGGTCGCTCAATCGAGCGGCCGTCCGATATCGATCTCGAGCCCGGCGTCTGCCTGTTGCTTCACGTATCTCGCAATGGCGTTTTTCGCGGGTAGCGAGGGCTGTCGTCGGGCAGGCGGCGACCGGGATCAGCGAGCGTTCGCGATCGGGGCGTGTGCGCCCCGCCCGCGAACGCCGGCCCGGCCGACGCACCGGACATCATTGATAGTCGAGCAGCACCTGGGCTGCGGCGCGCACCGAACCGCCCTTGACGGTTGCGTCGGTCTGGATGTACGACGCGCGCAGCGGAATCGACGGCGAACCGCCCGTGTTCTTGTTGTAGCCGGTCACGGGGATCGATTGCTGGAACGGCAACGGATTTCCGGTCGTGCCGTCGGCGATCTGGACGCCGACGCCGGCGGCGGTCGATCCCGGGCGCAGTTGCAGTGTGCCGGGGCTACCGCTGACGGCACCATCCAGAGGCGAAAGCTGATAGCCGATCCGGTTGTAGCCGGGCGGGCAGTTGTTCAGGCGCAGCTGGAAATCGACCGTGCCGGTGGTCGAGCCGACGCCGTTGAACGCGCTTTGCTGAACCGGCGGCAGCGTGACGGTCTGGTCGGGTACCGAGCAGGTGCCGTTGATGAAGCTGACTTTCGTGGCCAGGTAGACGAACGTTTCGTCACCCAGGAGGCCGGATTTGTAGCTGAGCTGATAGTAGCTGTTGATTGCGCCCGGACTCAATGCTCCGCTTTCGGGGGCACGGCCGTCGCGGAACAGTTGAATTTCGACTGCGTTGCGCACTGTCGTCCTGAGGGACGAGGTGACCGGCGTGCCGTCGACGAGCATGCGGGTCGACAAGCCGGAGACGTTCGTCAGCAGATCCGGGCCTTTGGCGAACGACCAGATCGAGCCCTTCTCGGAGAGGACGACGCCCGTGATCGTGCACGAGTCCTTTCCGCAAAATTCCTCGGGCGAGTAATACTGGCGCGCCACGATCGTGCCCGATACGGCGTTCGACGGAATCGAGATGGACGCTTGTCCGAATGCGTACAACGAGCGCGCGACCGCCGGCTCAGGTGAGAACCATGCAGCCGATGCCAATAGAATCGCAGCGGGCAAGAACGCCGATCGATCGCGTCGAGTCGGTACGTCCGATCGAGAAATGTTACGCATGCTCCCTCCTTATTCGCCGCCGGCGAGTGTCGGCACGGCTGCGCACACGCCGTCGATCGATTGAAGCCCCGACGACTTCCGTTGATGTTTGCTCACGGTCGGCAGCTCGTACGTGATCCGGCACGCCGAGCCGTCGTCCGTGCCCCATTGCACGGTCAACTCGCCTTCATGCTTGAGCCCGCGCGCGAAGATCCTGCTGGCCTGGCCGACGACGCCGATCTCCTTGCCCGTCTCGTCGTACACGGCCGCGCCGAACGGCAGCGGCGCGCCGTCCGCCTGGCGCGCGTGGACGAGCGCGGCGCGGCCGTTGTCGGTCGCGAAGCGGATCAGCGGCACCGCGCCCGCGCGCGGCGCGATCTGCCGGCTCGTTTCCTTCAGATCGACATCCATCGAGATGCCCTTCGGATCGATTGCGACCGTGTTGAGGCTGTACGGCGTCAGATACGGGACGATCGCGTAGCCGCTGCCGTCGACCCGCGCACCCGACGCGTTGGTGATGCGCGCACCGGCCGCGCCCGGCGCTTCGACGATCGCGAACGTCTCGGACACCGGCTGCGAGAACGTGATGCCGCCGCCGTGCGCGACGATCGCGCCGCGCATGCCGAGCGAGCCTTGCTGGTAATCCGCGCTTGCGCCGGCGCTGGCGCTGAACTCGGCGACTCGCGAACGATAGGCGACGTTGCCGCTGCCGTCCGTCGTCGACATGCCCGAGCCGGACGCGTGGTTCGCGCTGACGCTGTACGACAACGCGTTGTCCACGCCGGTCGAACCGGACAGCGTCGACTGCATGCGCGTGCGACCGCGCGTGTCGTACGACAGATTGCCGGTGAGCGTCGTCGGCCGAGCGCGACCGAGCGGAATCGTGACGCTCGCGTAATACAGCGTGCTCATGTCGCCGCCGATATTGCGCTGGCGGGTGGCCGACAGGTTGTACGACATGTTCCGGAAGCTGTTGGTGTAGCCGACCGTGTAATTGACGTCCGAGCCCGAACGGTTCCAGTAGTCGGCCGCCGACGCGGTCAGGTCGACGCGTCCGCCTTTCTCGCCCAGGCGCTGCGTGAGCGTGAGCGACGCGCGGTGGCGCTGACGCCACACCGATGCGCTCGACGACAGGCCGTTTCGCGCGGCGTCGCGCGCCCGCATCGCATCGTTGAGCCCGAAATAGCCGTCCGTCGAATAGCGATACGCGGCGAGCGCGATGTCGGTGCCGGTTTGCGCGACCGATTTCGCATAGCTGACGCGCATGCTCGAGCCGTTGAAGCGCCTGGCGCCGGGAATCGACGTCGTCGCATGCGTGACGTCCATGCCGATCGCGCCGAACGACGTGTTCAGCGCGCCGCCGATCATGAACGCCGCATAGCCGCCCGCAAGCGTGACGCCGCCGTACCCGGTCAGCAGATTGGTCAGCCCGCGCTGGTAGGTGGCCTGCGTGAACAAAGGCTGGCCGCCGCCCGTGCTGCGCAGCGCGCCCGCGACGAAGCTGTAGCGGCTGATGCCGGGCCGCAGCGACAGCGGCACGGCCGCGTAAGGCACCGAGAACGTGTGCACGGTACCGTCGGCCTCGTTCACCGACACATCGAGATCGCCGCCGTAACCGGTCGGGTACAGATCGTCGATCTCGAAATTGCCGGGCGCGACCGTCGTCTCGTAGAGCAGCACGCCGTTCTGGCGGATCGTCACCTTCGCATTGCTGTTCGCGACGCCGCGCACGACGGGCGCGTAGCCGCGCAGCGAATCGGGCAGCATCCGGTCGTCCGTCGACACGCGCACGCCGCGGAACCGGGTCGAATCGAACAGTTCGCCCGACGTGTAGCTTTCGCCGATCACGAGCTGCGACGACAGCGCCGTCAGGTCGCGCTGAAGATAGGTGGCGATGTCCTGATATTGGCGTTCGCCGCTCGACGACCACGAGTACGAGCCTTCGTGGCGCAGATGCCAGTCGCCGACGTTCACGCCGCCGCTCAGGCCGAGGTAGCCTTGCGTGCGGGCCGCCTCGCCGCTGCTTTTCGACGTGTAGACGTTGAGGTTGTAGCCGAGCAAGCCGACCGGCACGCCGGATGTCCATTGATCGGGGCTCACATAGCCGCGCGCGCGCCGCACGAGCGCCGCCTGCGGAATGCCGAGCGTGAGCGTCTGCCGCGTGAAGTCGAAGGTCGCGCCCGCATCCGCCACGATGTCGCCGATCCGATGACAGGCTTCGCTCGCGTCGAGCCGCGCGACGGCGTCGGGCGCAAGCCGGGTCAGGTCGACGCCGGCGCGTTCCAGCAGCGCACGGTCGAAACAGGGCTGCGCGTCCGCCGTGTCGGCCACGGCTGCGAAACGCACGTCGTGCCGGCCGATCCAGTCGTTGCCCACGCGGATGTCGACGCCGTACACGCCCGGGGCCGTGATATTGCGCTGCTCGAAGCGCGTGATGTCGAAGTTCTTGCCGACGCGATTGGCAAGAAAGGCGTCGTCGAACTCGACCCGCTCAGGCTGCGAAGTCGCGGCTTGAGCGGACGCTGCCGGTTGGGCGCGACCGTCGCCGACCCACGTGGCGACGCAGCCCGTCACCAACAGCGGGATCAGTTTCATGCGCGGCAGCCGTGCCGTGCCGATTCTCAAAGGTCGATTCGAAGACATTCGCAATTCCTGGCGTTCATCGGGTCGAAGCCGTGCCGTTTTCTCCATGTCGCGCCATGGCGCGATCGACGGTCGGCGCGCGCGGCCAGCGGCGTCTTGCGTCGGCCGACGGGGCAACCGGAGGGAAGGAAACGGAAGGGGGACGCTATCGGTCGGCGGTGCGGCCGTCCGGGGCCGACGGCGTTACGGTGCGACGGACACCGGAAGTTCGATGTCGGTCGACGCGCCCCAGTCGTTGATGGCGGCGAATCCGACCGCAGCGCCGGCGGCGGGGGCCGCGACGAGATCCTTGATCGGGAAGCGCTGGGTGGCGCCCGGCAGCACATAGCCCGAGCCGGCGTCGTATTGGCGTCCTGCGGATTTCAGCATCACGCTGCCGAGATTGACGACGTAAGACGTCGGGTTCGTTGCCTGCAGCACATAGCGGCCGCCGTCGGTGCGGGTCACGCGCCAGTCGAGCCGTGCCGGAGCGGCATTCGCATCGCCCTTCAGGCTCGCCGGGCGGTACATGATCTTGATGCGCGAGCGGAACGCAAGCTGCACCCGGTTCGGATTGTCGCCGGCCGTTGCCTTCGGCGGCACTTCGAGCACGTTCAGCCAGAACAGCGATTCCTTGTCGGCCGGCAGCGGCTGGTCGGTATGCATCACGCGCAGCGTCTGCCCGGTGCCTGGCTCCATCCTGAACATCGACGGCGTCAGCGCGAACGGCACGTCGATCTGTTCCGGCAGCGCGTTGCGATCGCCGTCGTCGATCCACGCCTGGACCAGCGCAGGCCGCTTGCCGTCGTTCGTGAGCTGGATCGTCACTTCGCGCTCGCTGGACGGAAAGACGACGCGCGTGCCGGCGATGACCACGCTGGCTTCGGCCTGGGTCGCGAGTGCTGCGGCAGCGACGGTCAGGGTGCGGAGGAGTTTCAACGGTTTCATGAGCATGCTTCGTCGTATCGTTGGGACCATGCGGCCCGTGCAACGCAATCGTTGCGCGGGCAGCAACCGAATGGCTCGGCGATAGCCGCGTAGGCGACCGCCGTTCGCCGCCCGTTATTGGTAGATCAACGAATACTCGACGCGCGAATTCACGTCGCCGGCCTTCACGGCGCCCGATGCGTAGTACTCCGTGAAATAGTCCAGTTTCGCCTTGCCGTCTGCACCGATGTCGACCGCCTGCGGCGGATTCGACGAGGAAGCCGAACCGATCATGATCTGCTTCTGCTGCGCATCCAGCACGTTGAGCTGAATGCCTTGTGCCTTGTCTTCGCCCTGGTCGAGCGTCAGGCGACCGGTGGACTGATCGACGTTCGCACCGGGTTCGAACACGACACCGACCTTCACCGGATTGCCTTCGCCGACGGTGCAGCCGCTCAGCGACAACGAAAACGGCGTGCGGCCGGCGACGGCCCCTGTCGCGGCGAGCGCATTGGTGCTGACGGGGGGAAGGTGAACGGTGAAGTTACCGCTGGATTCGCCGTCGATCTTGCACGTCGACGCGATGACCTTGCCGTCGAACGAAATGGTGCCGTCGGACGCGTGGGCCATGGTCGAGACCGTCGCGCCCGCCGCGATCAGGACGAAGGGCAGCGCACGTGCAATTTTTTTGATTTCCATCTTCAAATCTCCACAGGAATTTACGTTGAAAATCGCAGATTTGTGATTTAAAAAACCACAATCGCGTTTCGGAATGAAGTTTGAAGATCTATGAAATCGTTGTTAATGAGACGATTACGATGTCTATTTTGAAATTGGTAGGACGAGTACGAGAAAATGTTAAATAGGGTTGGGCGCGGCCGAAGCCGAGTGCCCTGAACTTGCTTTCCGATGGACCGGAACGGCTCCGGAAAGGCGGGGGCGGGCCGCGCGGGAAGGGAGAGCCAGGGCGTGCCCGTAACGGCTGTCGGCGATGAGGATCGTGCCGCGGCCCGCCGTGTTGCGTGATTCACGTGTTTGCCGTTGGCACGACGGACATGCGACCTCGGAAGCCGCACGTGATTCGCGTTCGACGCGAGGCAATATCCCGCCATTCGATCGCGGCGCAGTGCGCGCGCCTGCGCAAACGGGCGCCTGGGCGCGCGATCGGAACGCGCCAAGCAAAACGGCCGCTCGTGTGCGAGCGGCCGTTTTGCTTGGGGTGCCCGCTCTGGCGAGCGGCGCGTTAGGCGATCAGCCGGCGCGCTTGCGGATCGCACCCACGATCACGAGCAGCACGATCGCACCGATGATCGACGCGATCCAGCCCGCGCCCTGGCCCGGCGCATACCACCCGGCCGCGCGGCCGACGTAGCCGGCGACCAGCGAGCCGACGACGCCGAGCACGATGGTCATCAGGATGCCCATCTTGTCGTCGCCCGGCTTGAACGCGCGGGCGAGGAGGCCGACGATGAGCCCGACGACCAGGGTTTCGATGAATTGCAGCATGAACGCCTCCCTATTGCGATTGAGCTGTTGACGAAAGGAAGTTGACCCCTGCAGTGCGCAAGGGGTTCCACGCGGCGGCAAGCCGGCACGTGGCGTGCGCAGTATCGCATGTGTTCGCGTCCGGCGGATGTCACGTGGCGGACGCGTCGGCCACCGGATCGAGGCGGCGGTAGCCTTCGGTCGCCTGCAGCAGCGTGCGCGTGTAGTCGCGTGCGACCTGTCCGGCGCGCACGTCCTCGATGCGCAGCTGTTCGACGATCTCGCCGTGCCGCATCACCGCGACGCGCTGGCACAGGAAGCCGATCACCGCGAGATTGTGACTGACGAGGATCATCGTCAGGTTGCGCTCGCGATGCAGGCGGCGCAGCAGGTTCAGAATCTCGGCCTGCACCGACACGTCGAGCGCCGACGTCGGCTCGTCGAGCAGCAGCACGCGCGGCTCGACGATCAGCGCGCGCGCGATCGCCACGCGCTGGCGCTGGCCACCCGACAATTGGTGCGGGTAGCGGAAGCGGAACGCCGGGCCGAGCCCGACCTCGGACAGCGCGCGGGCGATCCGCGCGTCGGCGTCGCCGATCGCATGGATCGACAGCGGCTCGCGCAGCGTCTGGTCGACGGTGAAGCGCGGATGCAGCGACGCGTACGGATCCTGAAACACCATCTGCACGTGGCGGCGGAACGCACGATCGGGCGTGCCGCCCACCGGGCGGCCGTCGATCGACAGGCTGCCGGACGCGAGCGGCGCGAGGCCCGTCAGCGCACGCAGCAGCGTCGACTTGCCGGAACCCGATTCGCCGACGAGCCCGAACACTTCGCCGTCGCGTACCGCGAAGCTCGCGTCGCGCACGGCGTCGACGTGACCCGTGCGGGTCGGGAAACGGATCGATGCGTGATCGACGTCGATCATCGTGGGGCCTCCTGTCGATCGGCGCGTACGGCGGCCGGCGGCGCGGGGTCGAGCCATGCCGGGTCGCGCCGCAGCACCGGCAGTTCGGCGGGCGGGTTCGCGAGCGGCGGATGCGCCGCGAGCAGCCCGCGCGTATAGGGATGAGACGCATCGCGCAGGTCGCGCGCGGCGCAGGTTTCGACCACGCGCCCCGCATACATCACCGCGACGCGGTCGCAGAACGACATCACGAGCGGCAGGTCGTGGCTGATGAACATCAGGCCGGTGCCGTGTCGCGCGATCATCGCATCGAGCACCGCGAGTACTTGCATCGACACCGCAACGTCGAGCGCGGAGGTCGGCTCGTCGGCGATCAACAGGCGCGGGCCGGTCGACACCATCATCGCGATCATCACGCGCTGGCCCATGCCGCCCGACAGCTCGTGCGGATACGCATCGGCGACGCGTGCCGGGTCGCGGATCTGCACGGCCGCGAGCGCATCGACGATCCGCTCGCGCAGCGCGCGGCCGCGCAAGCCCGGCTCGTGCAGCCGGAACGCTTCGCCCATCTGCTTCGCGACGGTCATCACCGGGTTCAGCGAATATTTCGGGTCCTGCAGGATCATGCCCATCTGGCTGCCGCACAGCCGCCTGCGTTCGCGCGGCGACATCGCGAGCAGGTCGTGGCCCGCGAAGCGCATCGTGTGCGCGGACCAGCGCGCGGCGTCGGGCAGCAGGCCGAGCAGCGCGCGGCCCGTCAGCGACTTGCCGGAGCCCGATTCGCCGACGATGCCGAGCCGTTCGCCGGGTGCGAGCGTCAGCGACAGGTCGCGCACGGCGTCGGTGACGCTGCCGTCGTGCCCGCGGAAACCGATCTTCAGCCCGTCGATCTCGCAGAGCGGCGCCGGCGCGGCGGTGGAATTCATCGGCATGTCACGCTCCATGGCGGGGATCGAAGACGTCGCGCAGCCCGTCGCCGAGCAGGTTGAACGCGAGGCTCACGAGCAGGATCGCGATGCCGGGCAGCGTCGCGACCCACCACGCGTCGAGCAGCACGTTGCGGCCCGACGCGACCATGAAACCCCATTCGGGGCTCGGCGGCTGCGCGCCGAGGCCGAGAAAGCCGAGGCCCGCGACGGTCAGGATGATGCCGGCCATGTCGAGCGTCGCGCGCACGATCACCGACGACATGCACAGCGGCATGATGTAGCGCAGCAGGATGCGCGGGCCCGACGCGCCTTGCAGCCGCGCCGCATGGATGTAGTCGGCCTGCGCGATGCGGATCGTCTCCGCGCGCGCGAGCCGTGCATACGCGGGCCATGCGGTGATCGAGATCGCGACGACCGCGTTGATCACGCCGGGGCCGAGCGCGGCCGCGAATGCGAGCGCGAGCACGATCTTCGGGAACGCGAGCGCGATGTCGGTGATGCGCATCAGCACGCTGTCGACGAAGCCGCTGCAATAGCCGGCCGTCGTGCCTATCAGCAGACCGATCGGCACGACGATCACGACGACGAGCAGCGCGATGCCGAGCGTCAGGCGCGACCCCGCGATCAGCCGCGAAAGGATGTCGCGGCCGAGCTGGTCGGTGCCGAACCAGTGCGACGGCGAGCCGGGCGGCAGCAGCCGGTCGGCCAGCACCTGGCGCAGCGGATCGTGCGGCATGATCAGCGGGCCGACGATCGCGACCGCGATCAGCGCGACCAGGATCGCGAGCCCGAACAGGTTGAGCGGATTGACCGCGAAGCGGCGCCAGCGGCGGTACGCGAGGCCGAACGCGGCCTGCGAGCGCGACGCGGGCGCATCGGAAAGAAGCCACGCGCGCAGCGTGAGACGCTCGGCATTCATGATCGGGCGGCCTCCGGGGTGGACGGGGAAAGAAGCGGGGCGGAAGCGGTCATGTCGGAGCGGCCCTCAGCGCGCACGCGGATCGAACACGCGGTACAGCGCGTCGGTCAGCAGGTTGACGGTGATGAACATCGCGCCGATCACGAGCGTCGCGCCGAGCACCGCGTTCATGTCGGCGTTCAGCAGCGCGCCGGTCAGGTACGAGCCGAGCCCCGGCCACGCGAACACGATTTCGGTCAGCACCGAGCCTTCGAGCAGGTTGCTGTACGTGAGCGCGATCACGGTGAGCAGCGGCACCGCGATGTTGCCGAACGCGTGCCGCCAGATCACGCGCCGCTCGGACAGGCCCTTCGCGCGCGCGGTGACGATGTATTCCTGGCTCAGCTGGTCGAGCATGAACGAGCGCGTCATGCGGCTCAGATACGCGACCGAGTAGTAGCCGAGGATCGCGGCCGGCAGCGCGATGTGCGACACCGCGTTGCGCAATACGTCCCACTCGCCCGCGAGCGCCGCATCGAGCAGCAGGCTGCCGGTGCGCGGGTCGACCATCCCGTCGTACACGGGATCGAGCCGGCCGGGGCCGCCGACCCAGTGCAGCCGCGCATAGAACAGCAGCAGCCCCATCAGCCCGAGCCAGAATACCGGCACCGAATTTCCGATCAGCCCGACGAAGCGCGCGATGTGATCGATCGGCCGGTTGTGCTTCACGGCGGCCGCGACGCCGAGCGGCACGCCGATCGCGATGCCGATCAACGTCGCGATCGTCGCCAGTTCGAGCGTGGCCGGGAACACGCGCCGGATGTCGTCGAGCACCGGGTTCGCGGTCAGCAGCGACACGCCGAGGTTGCCGTGCAGCACGTCGCGCGCATAGATCAGGAATTGCGTGACGAGCGGCTTGTCGAGCCCGAGCGCGATGCGCTCGGCCGCATAGGCGTCGGCCGATGCGCGATCGCCGAGAATCGCGAGCACGGGATCGATCGGCACCTTGCGGCCGATCACGAACGTCAGCGCGAGCAGCCCCGCGAACGTGACGGCGAGCGTGAGCGCCCAGCGCAGCACGCGCAGTGCCCAGCGTACGGCCGGGCGCCGCGCGGGCAGCGTGCGCAGGGCTTCGAGGGAGGAGGCGGGAGTCGACATGCGGCGAATCTTATTGCTTCTTCAGGTTGCGGTACGACACGAGATCGTTGATCGGCCCGACTTCGAGCCCGCTCACGCCGGGCCGCGTCGCGACCTGCGCGACTTTCTCGAACATGATCACGAACGGCGAGCGCGCGAGCACTTCCTTCTGCATCGCCTGATACCGTTGCGCGCGTTTCGCGGCGGCCGGCTCGGCGAGCGCGGCGTCGGTTTCCCTCGTCAGTTGCGGGATGTCCCAGCTGTTGCGCCAGGCCAGCATTTTATAGCTCGACTTGTCGGAGTTGTCCGGATTCCACGCAAAACCTTGCGCGTTGCTGTGCGGGTCGATGTAGTCCGCCGACCATTCGCCGATGTAGATGTCGTGCTGGCGCGCGCGGTATTTCGCGAGCGTCTGCTTGTTGTCGCCGGGGATCAGCTGAACCTTGATGCCCGCCTGCGCGAAGTTCGCCTGCACGGCCTGTGCGATCTCCGTGTACGGATAATCGTTGCGCACGTCCATCGTCACCGAGAAGCCGCCGGGCACGCCGGCCTTCGCGAGCAGCGCCTTCGCCTTCGCGACGTCGAGCTTGTACGGGTTCGTGTTCAGCGTGCCGAGGAAGCCTTCGGGCAAGAAGGTCTGGTGCACCTTGTAGGTCGTCTTCACGACGTTGCTCTGGATGCCCGCATAGTCGACGAGCCATTTCAGCGCTTCCTGCACGTCGGGTTTCGCGAGCGTCGGGTTCTTCGTGTTCAGGCCGAGATACAGCAGCGTCGCCTGCGGCGATGCCGCCACCTTCGCCTTGCCGGACTTCGCCACCGACGCGAGATCGTCGGGGCTCAGGTCGCGCGCCGCGTCGACGTCGCCGTTTTCCAGCAGCAGGCGCTGGCTTGCGGCTTCGGGCACGTGGCGCAGCACGATGCGCTTCATCGCGAGCGGCAGCCGGTAGCCGTCGAAGCGTTGCAGCACGAGGCTGTCGCCGGCCGTCCACTTGACCAGCCTGTATGCGCCGGAGCCGGCTTCGTTGGTCTTCAGCCACGCGTTGCCGAAGTCGTTGCCCTGCTGGTGCGACAGCAGCAGCTTCTTGTCGAGCACCGACGCGGGCCACGAGCCGAGCACGTTCAGCACGAAGGTCGGCGCGTACTTGCGGTCGGTCGTGATCGACACCGTCGCGTCGTCGAGCTTCTTCACGTTCGCTGCGACGTTCGCCTTCGTGAGGCCGATGCCGGTCAGCACGGCGGCCGGCCCCTTGTCGAGCAGCACCGCGCGCTGGATCGACCACGCGACGTCGTCGGCCGTCAGCGGGTTGCCCGAGTGGAACTTGAGGCCGGTGCGCAGCTTGAACGTGTAGGTCAGGCCGTCGGGGCTGACCGTCCACGACTGCGCGACGTCGCCGTTGAATTTCGACGGATCGCGCAGGTCGACGCGCACGAGCCGGTCGTACGTGTTCGCGACGTATTCCTCCGGCACCAGCTCGTAGATCTCGCCGGGGTCGAGCGTCGTGAATTCGTCGAGCAGCGTGGCCATCACGAACAAGTCCTTCGGCGTTTCCGCATGGGCGGCGCAAAGCGGAACGGCGGCGAATACGGACGCGGCGGCCAGCGCCGCGACGAGCCGGGATGTCGGGAATTTCATGTGCGCTCCATCGGTCGTTGAAGTCGTTGAACGTGAACGGAAAAGGGGGGGCGTGCTTCGTCGTTACATCAGGCGCCACGGGCCGCTCGCCGCGTTGTCGATCTGCGGCAACGCTCGAGAGCCGGGCAGTTCGTAGTGCCACCATTCGCTGTCGATGTGCGCGAAGCCGGCCGCGTGCATCACGCCGAGCAGCAGCAGGCGGTTGCGTTGCACTTGCTCGGGCAGCCCCGCGTGAAAGTGGCCCGACGCGGCGACCATCTCGTCGAAGCCGGTGCCCATGTCGAGCGGCGCGCCGTTCGCGCCGACGAGCGTCAGGTCGAGCGCGGTGCCGCGGCTGTGATTCGAGCCGCGGCCGAGATCGGCGACGAAGTTCGGATCGGGCAGGAAATCCCACAGCACCTGCTGCGCCTGCGGCGGCCGGTAGGCGTCGTAGATGCGCAGCGTGAAGCCTGCCTGCGCGGCGACGTCGACCGCGCGGCGCAATGCGGCTTCGGCCGGCTCGAGCAGCAGACAGTGCGCGTTGCGGTAGATCGGCTTGCCGGTCAGGTTGCGCTCGGTCGCATAGACGAGATCGATATCGACGCGATGCGTGGCGGGCGTGATTTCGACGAGGCGGTGATCGTTCATCGGCAGGGTGGGCTCGCTCATGATTCGAATTGATCGAACGTGCGCTGCAGTTCGCGGTTGCGCGCGACGCGCCGGTCGATCGCGGGGCCGAGGCGGTCGACCACCGCCGTGATCAGCAGGTTGAACAGGCAGGTGAGCGGCGCGAGCGAATCCCAGAACTGGCCGACGTCGGTCTTCACCTGCAGCAGGTCGGCCGGCCATTCGCGCGCCCACGGGCACGACAGATCGGTGACCAGCGCGAACGGCTGGCCGAGCTCGGCGGCCGCCTCGCAATAGCGGCGCGCGCTGCGCGAATACGCGCGCGTATCGGTGACGACGCAGTACGGCCGCTCGAATTCGGAGTTCAGCGAATCGACGTACGAGCCCGACTGGCCGTCGGAATAGAACACGCGCGGGCGCAGGTATTCGAGGTAGCTGCTGAATGCGTTGCTGATGCCGCGCGTCGACTGGATGCCGAGGATGAATACGGCGTCGGCCTGCGCGATGCGGTCGGCGACCTGCGCGAACACCGGGCCTTCGGCCAGGCGGTACACGTGGCGGATCGCGTCGAGCTCGCGCTCGAGCGACGACGCGAGCGGGCCGTCACTCCCGTTGCCGCGGTTGCGTTCGGCCGGTTGCGTGCCCGCGATGCGGCGGTATTCGTCGAGCCGGTCGGTGATCATCCACGGACGATCGCCGCCGCCGCGCAGTTCGCGCTTCAGGTCGTCGAGATTGCGGTAGCCGACGCTGCGCAGGAAGCGCCCGACCGAGATGCCGCTGGTGCCGGCCTGCTGCGCGATCTGGTCGGCCGTCTCGAGCCCGAGCCGGTCGAGGTTCGCGAGCATGTAGCTCGCGATGCGCTTGGCCGTCGGGGTCAGCTCGGCATAGCGGGATTCGACGGTACGGGCGAACGCGCAAGTCATTGGATGTTAGATCGTTGTCGTTGGTTGAACGAATGTCATCCATCTAACAAAGCCAAAATCATTCGCGCCAGCGGATAAAAACTATGGTGTGAGGATGGGCGATAGGGGCTGTTCAAGAGCGGATGGCAGCATGCAAGGGCGTCCTTTTTATGTTTGTCATGCATATTTTGCATTTATGCGTGTGAGGAATAATTTGCGTTTATGCCTATTGGGAATATACTGCGCTTATTGCCTACAGGAATACGCGCCGTGAATCTCATCGTCAATACGCCCGCGCAACTGGGCGAAATCCTGTCTTCCGCGCGTCAGGCCAACGGCCTGACGCAAGCCGAAGCGGCAGTGCGAATCGGCGTGGGCCAGTCGCGGCTGTCGCTGCTCGAAACCACGCGTACCGAAAGCCTGTCGCTCAGGCAATTGCTCGAGCTGACCGCGCTGTACGGTCTCGAACTCATCATTCGCACCAAGGACGGGCGCGACGCAGCCGCCGCCGAGTGGTAAGCGATGGGACGCAAATCGCATACTCGCGCGCTGTCGATCTGGACGAACGGCCAGAGGGTCGGCACATGGCGGATTCCCGTGCGCGGCGGCATGGAACTGCTGTACGACGCCGGCTGGAAGCAGTCGGCTGTCGGCCGCCCGTTGTCGTTGTCGCTGCCGTTCGGTGTCGGCGATGCCCCGTTGCGCGGCGAACGCGTCAATCATTACTTCGACAACCTGCTTCCGGACAGCGACGCCATTCGGCGCCGATTGGCCGCCCGGTTCGGCACGGCGACGACCGAGCCGTTCGATCTGCTTGCCGCGCTCGGTCGCGATTGCGTCGGGGCGGTGCAATTGCTCGGCGAAGACGATGCGCCGACTGGCCTGGATCGCATCGACGGCACGCCGCTGTCGGACGAGGACGTCGCACGCGTGCTCGATCAGGCGAGCGGTGTGGCGACGGGGGCCGAAGACGACGACGATTTCCGGCTGTCGCTGGCCGGTGCGCAGGAAAAGACCGCACTGCTGTTTCACGACGGGCGCTGGATGCGCCCGCACGGCGCCACGCCGACGACGCATATTCTCAAGTTGCCGCTCGGGCTGGTCGGCAACAAGCGGGCCGATCTCACGGCCTCCGTCGAGAACGAGTGGCTGTGTCTCGCGATCCTGCGAGCATTCGGTCTGCCGGCGGCGGGTGCGGAAATCGTGCGTTTCGGCGCGCACAAGGTACTGTCGGTCGAACGGTTCGATCGGGTGTTGCATCGCGACGGCGGATGGCTGTTGCGCTTGCCGCAGGAAGATTTCTGCCAGGCGCTCGGCGTGCCGCCTCACCTGAAGTACGAGTCGCAGGGCGGCCCCGGCGTGCCCGATCTGGCCGGCCTTCTGCGCCGTTCGGAGACGGCGCGGGAGGATCTCGACACACTGTTCGCCGCCCTGATCGTGTTCTGGATGCTCGCCGCCCCGGACGGGCATGCGAAGAACTTCAGCCTGCGCCTGCTGCCGGGCGGCCGTTTCCGCCTCACGCCGCTCTATGACGTGATGTCGATCTGGCCGGTCGAAGGCGATGGCGCGAACCAGTGGTCGTGGCACAAGGCGAAGCTCGCGATGGCCGTGCACGGCAAGCGCAAGCACTATGCGATGCGCGATATCACGCGACGGCACTTTACCGCGATGGCCGAATATTGCCTGCTCGGCGACATCGCGACGCCGATCGTCGAACGGCTCATCGCCGCGACGCCGCAGGTGATCGAGTCGGTCGGTGCCGCACTGCCTCCCGGTTTCCCGGCCAGGGTCGCGGAGCGCATTCTGGGCGGATTGCGGTTCGCCGCGCAGCGGCTCGCCGACATGCCGCGGGAGTAAACCGCGGCCCGACGCGGCCCGGCTAGCCGGTGGTCGACGGACCGGCGTTCGCTTGTTTCCCGTTTTTCACGATCGGTTCTTCGAATCGACTGCATCGCATCGGCGATCGCACGTGGCGCCTCGATCGCTTCCCGTCGCCATGCGTGACGTCACGACCTGCCGCGGTCGTATTTCCGCATTCATCGCACCCGACCGATTCGCCGACAACCGTCGCCGCCCGGTCCCTCCGCACCGCAATAATTACAAAATTAAAGTCGATCAGATTAAATCATTGATTCAGGTTAATAATTCATTTAAGTTTTTCTGTGATTTGGATTTAACTTGCGTCACGGGATGTTTGATTTTCGATAATCCGAAAACGGCAAGTATTCCGTAACCGGAATTCTCTCAATCGCAAGAATGAAGAGGAAATCATGACGAATCTTTCTCGACGCAGGATGCTGGCAGGTACGGCCGGCGCCATTGCCGCCGCGGGCATCGCGGTATCGGCCAAGGCCGCCTCGTTCGGCAATCCGGACAGTCCGCCGGAAGGCGCGGTGAATGCGCGCAATCGCCAGAGCCTGACCGACCCGGGGCCTAAAAATCCGGCCATCGCCAATCAATTTCCGTCTTTTCAGGATCCGCCGGCTACCGATATCAACGGGATGCCGTTATTCTGGGCGTCTTTCAATAATGCCCATAAACGCATTCAAAATGGCGGCTGGGCGCGCGAAGTGACGCAGGACGATTTCGCGATTTCCGAAACCATTTCCGGCGTCAACATGCGGCTGACGCGCGGCGGCATTCGCGAGATGCACTGGCACCAGCAGGCCGAGTGGGCCATCATGCTCGACGGCCGCTGCCGGATCACGGTGCTCGACGAACTCGGCCGGCCGTCGGTGCAGGACGTCAAGACCGGCGATCTCTGGTATTTCCCGCCCGGCCTGCCGCATTCGCTGCAGGGCGTCGGCCGCGACGGCGCCGAGTTCCTGCTCGCATTCGATAACGGCCGCGCATCGGAATTCAACACGCTGTTGCTGACCGACTGGATCGCGCATACGCCGCCCGACGTGCTCGCGCTCAACTTCGGCGTGCCGGCCGATGCGTTCAGGAACGTGCCGCTCGACAACCTGTGGATCTTCCAGGGCGACGAGCCGGGCCCGCTCGCGGACGCGCAGCGCGCGTCGGCCGCATCGGCCGGTGTGCCGCCGCATCCGTTCGTCTTTTCGCTCGGCGACATGAAGCCGGTCAGGAAGACGCGCGGCGGCGAGGTGCGGATCGCGGACAGCACCAACTTCAACGTGTCGACGACCGTCGCGGCGGCGCTCGTCACCGTGCATCCGGGCGGCATGCGCGAGCTGCACTGGCACCCGAACGCCGACGAATGGCAGTACTACCTGCAAGGCGAGGCGCGGATGACGGTGTTCGACACGGGGCCGAAGGCGCAGACGGCCGACTTCCGCGCGGGCGACGTCGGCTATGTGAAGAAGAGCCTCGGTCACTACGTGCAGAACACCGGCCAGACCGACCTCGTGTTCCTCGAAATCTTCAAGACCGACCGCTATGCGGAGGTGTCGTTGTCCGACTGGCTCGCGCATACGCCGCCGAAGCTCGTCGAAGCGCACCTGAACGTCGCACCGGACGTGATCGCGCAGTTTCCGCGCAATCGTCCCGACGTCGTGCCGCTGTAACGCCGCCATCGTCCTGCCATGGCCGGCACGCGGCACGCCGGCCACGGCACGTGCGCCCGAATCGGTCTTTCTCATTCGAACGGAAATTCCACCATGCTTCCCGTCCCGAGCAAACCTGCCGGCGGCTTCGCGCTGCCGGGCCGCACCACCGAGCACACCGACGGCGCGGCGCGCGCCGCGCTGGAAGGGCGCCGCACCGGCGTCGCCGCGCTGCTGCCGTTCGTCGGCCCGGCCGTGATCGCATCGATCGGCTACATGGACCCCGGCAACTTCGCGACCAACATTCAGGCCGGCGCCGCGTATGGCTACCGGCTGCTGTGGGTCGTGCTGGCCGCGAACGCGATCGCGATGCTGTTCCAGGCGATGTCGGCGAAGCTCGGCATCGTGACCGGCCGCAATCTCGCCGAACTGTGCCGCGACCGGTTTCCCGCGCCGGTCGTGTGGGGCATGTGGATCGCATCCGAGATCGCCGCGATGGCGACCGACCTCGCCGAATTCCTCGGCGGCGCGCTCGCGTTCGGGCTGTTGTGCCATTTGTCGCTGTTCGCGGGGATGATCGCGACCGCGTTCGCGACCTGCGCGATCCTCGCGCTCGAAAAGCGCGGCTTCCGGCCGCTCGAAGCGGCGATCGCAGCGCTGGTCGGCGTGATCGGCGCGTGCTATCTCGGCGAGTTGCTGATCGCGCCGCAGGACTGGCGTGCGGCCGCGTTCCATCTGGTGGTCCCGCAGATTCCGGATCATGCGGCGCTGACGATCGCAGTCGGGATCATCGGCGCGACGATCATGCCGCACACGCTGTATCTGCATTCGGGCCTCACGCAGGATCGCACCGCGCCGCGCGACGACGCGCAGCGGCGGCGGCTCGTGCGTTTCTCGAACCGCGAAGTCGTGATCGCGCTCGGGCTCGCCGGATTCGTGAATCTCGCGATGGTGATGATGGCGTCGTCGGCGTTCCACGTGACCGCGCCGGGCATGACCGACATCGGCGACGCCTATCACACGCTGGTCCCGGTGCTCGGGCCGGCGGCCGGCGCGCTGTTTCTCGTCGCGCTGCTGACCTCGGGCGTGTCGAGCTCGGTGGTCGGCACGATGGCCGGGCAGGTCGTGATGCAGGGCTTCATCCACCGCCGCACGTCGGTCTGGGTGCGGCGAGCGGTGACGATCGCGCCCGCGTTCGCGGTGGTCGCGCTCGGCTGCGACGTGACGCGGGCGATGGTGGCGAGCCAGGTCGTGCTGAGCTTCGTGCTGCCGATGCCGATGATCGCGCTGCTGATGCTGTCGGCGCGCAAGGACGTGATGGGCGCTTACGCGATGCGGATGCCGCTGCGGATCGTCGCCGGCGCGGCAACGGTCGTGATCGTCGGGCTGAATGCTTACCTGGTATGGGCGGCGTTCAATTGAACGCGTGCGGGCGCGCGCTTACTGTTGCATGTCCGGCGCTTCCCGTAGCCGCCAGATCGCGTTGCACTGCTGGCCGCCGAGGCTCGTCGCGCGCAGCGTGACGACGGCGCCGGCTGCTATCCGGTACCAGAAATGCGCCATCAGTTCGGTGCCTTTGCGCTGCGCGTGGCCGTCGACCAGCACTTCGCACAGCAGCGGCGACGGCGAGCCGGACGGGTGCGTGACGTAGACGTTCAGCCGTGCGATGTCGCGGGTCGCGGCGAACACGATTTCGTGGTTCCCGCTGCCGACGAGCATCGTGCCGCCCGGTTCGTCGATCGCCTGCAGGTAGGCGCCCGCGCTCGTCTCGATCGCCGCGGACGCGACGCTCAGCCCGGCCGACTGCACGTAATCCGCCGCCGCGATGCGTGCGGCGAGCGCATCGGACGGGGCCGGCGTGCCGTCCGACAGCGCGAACGGCCTGCCGTCGCGCAGCGCGGCGTCGGTGTGGTTCGCGTAGTAGCGCCACCGGTCGAGGAAGCGGATGTCGCCGGTCATGTGCAGCGCACGGATCGGCTCGCCGTGATACCGGAGCGTGGTCTTGCCGCTGCCCGCATCGAACGATTCGTGAATGCCGTACTTGCTGACGAAGTTCTGGACCGGGTCGAGCAGCGCCGTTTCGCCTTGCGCGCTCCACAGATGCAGGAACGTCGTATCGATGCCGAAGCATTCCTGGAAATCGGTGCCGACGCGGGCGATGCAGTCGCGCAGGTGGCCGGCATAGCGCGCCCATGCGGCGGCGGTTCCGGCGACGAGCCCGGCCTGCAGCGCACCGCCGTGGCGCGCATTGACTTCGTCGACGACGAGGCGCCAGTGGTGGTCGCGCCGCTCGCCGATCAGCGGCGTGACGACGAACGTGCAGAACAGCGGGTCGGGGCACACGTGGATGCGGTCGTCGCCGATCCGCGAGAACAGGTCGAACTGCGGCGCGCAGAACCAGATGTCCGCGTCGTACAGCGCGAGCTTGCGGATCTGCGGATGGCGTGCGCAGTACTCGGCAGCCTCGATGAAGCGGCCGACCGGCAGCGCGTAGGCGCTCGACGCGTCGATCACGTCGACCGACTGGTTCGCGAGAATCTGCCGCTTGCGCTCGGACAGCCCGTAGCCGATCACCGCGATCCGCCCGTCGTAGCCGGCGTGCCGCAGCGACAGCAGGAACGGCACGAGCATTTCGTACCACGCGCGGTTGTTGTCGTTGATCGCCACGCACACTGTGTGCTCGTTCGAATGCATGCTCTCGTCCCGTTACGTGTGCCCGGCGCGGTATCCGCGCGATGCAGGTCATTGTAGATCGCCGCCGCCGCACGGGCCGTCGCCGGCCCGGCGGCCCGCGGCGATTACCTGCACGGCGGCGTGGCCGCGCGTGCGGGTAGCCGCGATTATTTCGCGAGCGTGCGGTATGACACGAGGTCGTTGATCGGCCCGATTTCCGGTCCGGTCGCGCCGGGGCGCGTGGCGACCTGCACGACCTTCTCGAACATGATGATGAACGGCGAGTTCGCGAGCACGGCCTTCTGCAGCGCTTCGTAACGCTGCGCGCGCTTCGCGGGCGACGGCTCGACGAGCGCGGCCTCGGTGTCCTTCGTCAGTTGCGGAATGTCCCAGCTGTTGCGCCACGCGAGCATCTTGGTCGGCGACTGGTCCGAGTTGTCCGGATTCCATGCGAAACCGCGCGCGTTGCTGTTCGGGTCCATGTAGTCGGGCGACCATTCGCCGACGAAGATGTCGTGCTGGCGCGCGCGATACTTGCCGATCGCCTGCTTCGCGTCGCCGGGGATCAACTTCACGCGGATGCCGCCCTGCGCGAAGTTCGCCTGCAGCGCCTGCGCGATCTCGAGGTACGGATAGTCGTTCGGCATGTCCATCGTCACGTCGAAACCGTTCGGCAGGCCGGCCTTCGCGAGCAGCGCCTTCGCCTTCGCGACGTCCTGCTTGTACGGCCGCGCGTTCAGCGTGCCGAGGAAGCCCTCGGGCAGGAAGGTCTGATGCACCTTGTAGGTCGTGCTGACGATGTTGCGCTGGATGCCGTCGTAATCGACGAGCCACTTCATCGCCTGCTGCACCTCGGGCTTCGCGAGGTTCGGGTTCTTCGTGTTCAGGCTCAGGTACAGCAGGGCCGACACCGGCCACGACGCGACCTTGATCTTGCCGGCCTTCGACAGCGCGGCGAGGCTGTCGGGGCTCAGGTTGCGCGCGGCGTCGGCGTCCCCGTTCTCCAGCAGCAGCCGTTGCGCGGACGCTTCGGGCACGTGACGCAGCACGACGCGCTTCATCGGGTACGGCGTGCGGTATTTGTCGAAGCGCTGCAGCACGATGGATTCGTTCGGCGTCCACTTGACCAGCTGGTACGGGCCCGAGCCCGCGTCGTTGGTGCGCAGCCAGCCGCTGCCGAAATCGTTGCCTTGCTGGTGCGACAGCAGCAGCTTCTTGTCGAACACCGATGCCGGGCACGCGCTCAACACGTTGAGCACGAAGCTCGGCGCGTACTTGCGGTCGGTTTCGAGCACGACGGTTTGCGGATCGATCGCGCGCACCTTTTGCATCACGTTCGCCTTCGTGAGGCCGAGATCGGCGAGCACGCCGGCCGGCCCCTTGTCGAGCAGGATGGTGCGCTGCAGCGACCATGCGACGTCGTCGGCGGTGACGGGGTTGCCGGAGTGGAACGTGAGGCCCGGGCGCAGCTTGAACGTGTAGGTCAGGCCGTCGGCGCCGACCGTCCACGATTGCGCGATCTGTCCGTCGAAGCGCGTCGGGTCCTTCAGGTCGACGCGCACCAGCCGTTCGTAGGTGTTCGCGACGTATTCGGACGGCACCAGCTCGTAGATCCCGCTCGGATCGAGGGTCGTGAATTCGCCCAGTTGCGTGGCGACGACGAAGATGCCGGGCGGCGTGGCAGCCTGCGCCGGCAGCGCCGGAACAAGCGCGACGAGCGCGGCGCTGACGAACAGCCGGGACAGCAGGTGCTTCATGCGGGCTCCGTTGAAAAGGAATCGTGGTGCGATTCTCTCATCGACGGGCGCCCGGATGAAAATATTCGGCAGGTGCGCCGGTTGGCGCGTCGCGACGGACCGGGCGGCTCGCGCCGTCGGGCGTCAGATCGCGCAGCGCGCGACCGCGAAGCGCATCGCTTCCTCAGGGGGCTCGCTGCCCGAGCCGCGCACGACCTTGATCACCGAGCCGTTGCCCGACGGCGTCAGCGTGACGAAGTACGAATTCGAACCGACGGCGATGTCCGTCACGCCGTTGTGCTGCGATCGTTCGGTGCCCGACAGGCGGCTGTCGAGGCAGTTCGCGATCGCGTAGGCCGGGCGTTGCGATGACACGTAGATCATCGGTGCAGCCCCCGAGCCGGCCGAGTCGGACGACGGAGCGGAACCGCAGGCAGCGAGCAGGGCAGCGGGGAGGAGCAGCAGGAATCGTTTCATGGTCGGTCGTCGGGTGTCTCGTATCGAGGCTGGAGCGCGGGGTGGCGAAACGCGAAGCTTCGCGACGAAACCGCCCGGAATCGGGCCGCTTTTGACGGACGACGATGCAACGGGCGGCTGACGACGGAGTATACCCGCAGCATTTGACGCCGTCGGCGCGTTGAAACGATTCGATACAAAGCGCCCGCTGCCGGACGGGCGCTTGCGTCGGTCGTCGCCGTTATCGGCGCATCGCGCGGTCGTCGATGCCGGCGCGCAGTCCGGCGCCGCGCATGCGGATCAATGCGCGCCGGCCGCCGCCGCATCGGCATCGCCGCCGCCCGAGCGCGACGGTTTCGTGATCCAGATGAGCGGGATGATCGCGATGAAGATGATCGCCGACACGTAGAAGATGTCGTTCAGGCCCATCACGGCCGCCTGCGAATCGACCGATGCATTGAAGAACGCGAGTGCCGAATCGGGGCCCAGGTGCAGCAGCGAACGGCTCGTGTCGAGCTGTTGCGTGAAGACCGGATTGGTGACGCTCGCCTGTTCGGTGAGCCGCACGTGATGCAGGATCGTACGGTCGTTCCACGCATTGCCGATCAGCGACGTCCCCACCGCTCCGCAGAACGTGCGGCCGAAATTCGACAGGCCGGCCGCGGCCGGAATCTTTTCCGGCGGCAGCCCGGACAGGATGATCGACGTCAGCGGCACGAAGAACATCGCCATCGGAATGCCCTGCAACAGCGTCGGCAGCACCAGATCCCGGCGCGACACGTCGGTATAGAACGTCGTGCGCATCATGAAGACAACCGCGAAGCCGACGAACGCGAGCGTCGCGATATAGCGCGGATCGGTGCGCGGCAGCAGACGCCCCATGACCGGCGTGAGCAGGATCGCGAAGAATCCGAGCGGCGCGGTGGCCAGCCCCGAATCGACCGCGCGGTAGCCGAGATAGCCCTGCATCCATTGCGGCAGCAGCACGAGCGTGCCGAAGAACATCCCGTACGCGACGGAAATCGCGATCGTGCCGCCCGCGAAATTGCGCTGCGTGAAGAGTCGCAGGTCGACGATCGGGTTGGCTTCGTGCAGCTCCCACACGAGGAAGAACGCGAAGCCGATCAGCGCGACGATGCCCAGCGCGACGACCACCGGCGAGTTGAACCAGTCGAGATCCTTGCCCTTGTCGAGCATGATCTGCAACGACGCGACCCACAGCACGAGCAGGAGCAGGCCGACCGTGTCGATCGGCATGCGGCGCGTGGCCGATTCGCGATCGCGGAACACGAACCACGTGACGGCGGTCGCGAAGAAGCCGACCGGAATGTTGATGTAGAAGATCCACGACCAGTTGTAGTCGTACGTGATCCAGCCGCCGAGCGACGGCCCCGCGATCGGGCCGACGAGCGCCGTCATCGACCACAGCGCGAGCGCGGTCGACGACTTTTGCCGTGGCCATGCGCCGAGCAGCAGCGCCTGCGACAGCGGCGCGAGCGGCCCTGCGACCGCACCCTGCAGGATCCGCGCGGCGAGCAGCGTCGGCAGGTTCGGTGCGATTCCGCACAGCCACGACGCGAGCACGAACAGCAGGATCGACGTGACGAACAGGCGTACCTGACCGAAGCGCTGCGTGAGCCAGCCGGTCAGTGGAATCGACACCGCGTTGGCCGCCGCGAAGATCGTGATCACCCACGTGCCTTCGTCGACCGACACGCCGAGCTCGCCCGAGATCGTCGGGATCGCGACGTTCGCAATCGACGAGTCGAGCACGTTCATGAACATCGCCAGCGATACCGCGATCGTGCCGATGACGAGCCGGCCGCCCGACAGCGGGCCTGAAGACGAGGGAGAGGACATGGCGTTCCTGCGTGATGGACGAAGGCCGTACGCTGCGCCCGCACGTGGCGTGCGGCGCGCGGCGAAGCGCGAAACGGACGGACGCGCGCGCGCCGCACGGCGGCCCGACGAGCGGTGCCGTCGCGTGCGGTGGTCGGTTCGAACGGTGAATCGGAATGGCGAAGCCGGGCCGGCTTCGCGGAGCGGGAGGGTGCCGGTCAGGAGGGCGCGACGCGCGTGACACGTCGGCGGGCAGCGGGCACGTGGCTGCCGTAGCGGGTGTGGTCGTTTTTCATCGTCACAGGCTAACGATGCGGCGAACGACGATCAACGCTTGCGCACTCATTAATTCCTTTCGTGGGCCGCAATAATGTGGACGCCGTGCATCGATCGCAGGCCCTACGGCACGGTCCGCCACGCAGTGAAGACTTCGGTCAGGAACTCGACGAATGCGCGCACCTTGCTGTCTAGCGTCGCGCGTTTCGGGTAGAGCGCGTGCAGCTCGACGTCGTCGGTGCGATGCCAGTCAGGCAGCACGATTTCGAGTTCGTTGCTCTCGATCCGCCGTGTGGTGAAGTGGGTCGAAATCAGCGCGATGCCGCCGCCGCTCGCGGCCTGGCGCAGCACCGTGACCGATTCGTTAGAGATCAGCACGGGCCGCACCGGCACGTCGGCGACGTCGCCGGCCGCGTTGGTGAGGCGCAGCGTCAGGCCGGGCGTGTCGCGGCCGACGAACAGGATGTCGTGATCGACGAGATCCTGCGGCGTGCGCGGCCGGCCGGCGCGGTCGAGATAGCGCGGGCTGGCCGCGAGTTTCGCGTGCGACCAGCCGAGCGCGCGCGCGACATAGCCGGAATCGGTCAGCACGCCGGTGCGCAGCGCGACGTCGAAGCCGTGTTCGACGAGGTCGAGCGCGCTGTTGTCGTAGATCAGCACGAGCTGGACCAGCGGGTAGCGCCGGCGAAACTCGGCGAGCGCCGGTTCCAGTTCGAACAGGCCGATCGCGTAAGGCACCAGCACGCGCAGCGTGCCTTCGGGTTCCGTGCGCAGTGCGCGCACCTGACGATCCGCGTCGAGCAGGATCTCCTCGGCGCGCAGGCAGCGTTCGTAATAGTCGCGGCCGGCTTCGGTGACGGACACGCGGCGCGTCGTGCGGTACAGCAACTGGACGCCGAGGTCGTCCTCGAGCTGCCTGATCTTGCGGCTCACGCGACTGAGCGGCATGTCGATCTGCGTGGCCGCGGCGGTGAAGCTGCCGCGTTCCACCACGCGCAAGAATATCCGGATGCTCTCGAGGTCCATGCGATTCGTTTCGGTGGTTGGCCTGCGCGCATCTTACCGTCGCGGGCCGGAACGCTGCGGATCGAGCCGATTATCCCGCCCGGCGCAATAACGCATCCTGCCCGCGCCCCGTAGTGGCGGCCGCCGCGCGACCGTATGCTCGCCGGATGAAATTCGCTTTCCCCAGCATGCCGCCGCTCGCGGCCGTCCGGGCCGCGCTGCGCGACGCGCGTCCGACGCTGCCGCCCGGCGCGCTTGCATTCGCACTCCGCAATACCGCCGCGTCGTTGACCGCGCTCTATATCGCGTTCCGGATGAATCTCGACGATCCGATATGGGCCGCCTCGACCGTGTGGATCGTCGCGCAGGGCAGCCGCGGAATGGGGCTGTCGAAGAGCCAGTACCGGATTCTCGGCACCGCGATCGGTGCGGCCGTGGCGCTCGCGCTGACCAGCGCATTCGCGCAGACGCCCCAATTGTTCCTGCCCGCGCTCGCCGCGTGGATCGGCCTGTGCGCGGCCATCGCGACGTTCCAGCGGAATTTTCGTGCATATGCGGCGGTGCTCGCGGGCTATACGGCCGCGATCGTCGCGATGGACGCGGTATCCGCGCCGCTGCATGCGTTCGACATCGCCGTCGCGCGGTTTCTGTACGTGGTGGTCGGCATCCTGTGCGGTGCGCTGTTCGAAACGGTCTTCGCACCCGGCGCGCCGCTGAAGGATGTCCGCACGCGACTCGCGCGCTATCTCGACCGCGCGGTGACGGTCGGCGCGGACGCGCTGCGCCGCGAGCCGAACGACGCGGCCGTGCACCGGTTGTTCGCGGACGCGCTCGAACTCGATACGGCGGCCGAATATGCGGCGGCCGGCGCGCCGCCGGTGCGCAACATGATCGGCCATCTGCGCGCGGCGGCGCTCGGCGTGCTCGCCGCGCAAGCCGCGGGGCAGGCGATCCGCGAGCATGTGGCGCGCGGCGGCGATGCGCCGGAACCGCTCGTCGACGAGGCGGCACGCGTGCTCGACCGGGTCGCCGTATCGGGCGACGCCGGGCACGAGATGGCCGCGCTGCGCGCACGCGTGGACGACGCACTGCGTGCCGAAGCGGCCGCGCCGGCCGGCCCGGACACGTCGCGCCTGCTCACGCTCGATCGGCTGTCGGCGCTGCTCGGCGGCTTCGACCGTGCATTCGCGAGCCAGGCATTGCTCGACCGGCCGGTGCCGCCGCCTGCACGCGTGCGCTACGCGTTCCACCGCGATCCGGTGCTCGCATGTCACAACGGCGTCCGCGCGTTCATCGCGGTGCTGGCCGCGTCGGCGATCTGGATCTTCACCGCGTGGCCGGCGGGCGGCGGGTTCGTCGCGATCACGGCCGTGGTGAGCGCGCTGTTCTCGACACGTCCCAATTCGGTGCGGGCGATCGTCGGTTTCCTGAAAGGCACGGCATGCGCGGCGGTCGCGGGCGTCGTCTGCAACTTCGCGCTGTTGCCCGCGGTGTCGGGCTTCGAGATGCTGGCCTACATCCTCGGCGTGTTCCTGATCGGCACCGGCCTTGCGATACGCCATCCGCGCACGGCCGCGATGGGCAGCGCGTTCTCGATCTTCTTCTGGAATTTCACGTCGCCGAACAACACGACGCGGATCGGCGATGCCGCGTTTCTGAACAGCGCGCTCGCGACGCTGCTCGGCATCGCGTTCGGCGCGTTGGTATTCGCGCTGGTGTTTCCCGGCGATCCGGGCACGAGCCGGCGACGCCTGCATCGCGCGGTGCGCCGCGACCTGGCGCGGATCGCGCGCGATCCGCGGGCGTGGTCGGCGAGCGTGTGGCTGAGCCGCACGGCCGACCGTCTCGCACGCGAGCTCGGGTTCGCGGGTAGCGTGCCGCAGACGCTGATCGAGCACGACATGCGCGATCTGCTCGCGATCTGGGGAATCGGCGACAGCCTGCTGTCGCTCGCCGAGCTGGCCACGCGCGAACCGGCCGCGCGCCGTGCGGCGGCGGCGGTGCGTGGGCGCGTCGCACGGGCGGATTTCGCGCGGCTCGAGCGAACTTGCGACGCCGCGGCCGGCCTGTTGCGACGGCGCGTGGCCGCGCGCGACGGCGACGACGCGCATGCGTTGCTGAACGGCGTGGTGCTGCTGAGGCGGATCGCGGATGCGGCGGCCGCGCATGGCGACTTCCTGCGCGGCCGCCGCGATCGGGCAGGATGGCCGCTCAGGTGAGGCGGTAGGACGGGCCGGGCGTCACCTCGGCCGGCAGCGGCTCGCGGTTCAGTTCGAGCAGCGTGCGCTCGATCTGCCGCGTCATCGCATCGAGCGCGAGATGGTTCGGCCCGTCGCCGAACGGCTCGGCGATCGCATGCGCGATTGCGTCGAGCGCGATCAGCGTATAGGCGACGAAAACTGTTACAAAAGGTGTCGCCGCGCCGATCGAGTCGACGAGGCCGAACGGCAACAACACGCAATACGCGTAGATGGTCCGGTGCAGCAGCACGTCGTATGAAAACGGAATCGGCGTCGATGCGATACGCTCGCAGCCGCTCACCATCGCGACGAGATCGTCGAGGCGCGCATCGAGCATCCACAGGCGCGTGTCGGCAAGATGGCCCGCATCGGCGCGCGCGGCGAACGCTTCGCGCAGCGCGTGCACGATGACGACCGGGCGAAACCGGGAAGCGGCGACGCGCGCGTAGGTGGCGCCGTCGAGCAGCGCGCGCAGGTCCGCGGCCGGATCGGTGCCGCGCAACTGGTGCTTGAGCGCGTAGACGAACGCGACGACCGTGCGCACGAATGCGCGGCGCGAGGCGTCGTCACGGTCGAGCGCGCCGTAGCAGAGCGCCTGCGATACCAGCGTGCGCGTGGCGGTCAGCACGCCGCCCCACAGCTGCCGGCCTTCGCGATAGCGTTCGTAGCTGGCGTTGTTGCGAAACCCGGCGAAAATCGCGAGCGTCAGGCCGATCAGCGTGAACGGCGTCGGGTTCAGCGGCACCTTCTCGCCGAGCACGCGGCCGCCGCCCCAGACCGCGACGAGGCTGATCGCGAGCGTCAGCACGAGCTGCGGCAGGATGGTCGGCAGCACCGAGCCGTTCCAGACGAGCAGCATCCGCAGCCAGTGCTCGCGCGGACGAACGATCATCGTCGTGCTCCGTCAGGCGGCGATCGAGGCGGGCGCGGCCGCGCGATGCAGCAGCACGGGCACCGATTTCGACGTCGGCGTGTTGCACACGTCGCCGACGCTGTCGAGCGGCACGAGCGGGTTGGTTTCCGGGTAGTACGCGCCGATGCAGCCGCGCGGAATGTCGTACTCGACGAGCAGGAAGCCGTCCGCGCGCCGCTCGATGCCGTCGTGCCACACGGTTTCCATGTCGACCCATTCGCCGGCCTTCAGGCCGAGCATCGCGAGATCGTCGCGGTTGACGAACACCACGCGGCGCTGGCCGAACACGCCGCGATAGCGGTCGTCGAGCCCGTAGACGGTCGTGTTGTACTGGTCGTGCGAGCGCGTCGTCATCAGCGTCATCAGCCGGTCGCCGTGCAGCGCGCGGGCGCGCTGGATCGGCGTGTCGGTCGGCAGCGCGTGCGCGATGAAGTTCGCCTTGGCCGTCGGCGTCAGCCATTCGCGCTCGCGCGATGCGACGCGCAGGTGGAAGCCGCCGGGCCGCGCGATGCGTGCGTTGTAGTCGTGGAAGCCGTCGACGGTCGCCTCGATCGCGTCGCGGATCTTCGCGTAATCGTCCTTGTATGCGAGCCAGTCGATCGTGCCGCTGCCGAACAGCGCGTGGCCCATGTGCGCGACGATCGCGGGCTCCGACATCAGGTTCGGCGAGGCCGGCTTGTTCATCCCGTACGACACGTGGACCATGCTCATCGAATCCTCGACCGTCACGCCTTGCGCGACGCCGTCCTGCAGGTCGATCTCGGTGCGGCCGAGCGTCGGCAGGATCAGCGCGTCGCGGCCGTGGATCAGGTGGCTGCGGTTCAGCTTCGTCGTGATGTGCACGGACAGTGCGCAGCGCCGCATGCCTTCCCACGTGCGCGGCGTGTCGGGCGTCGCCATCGCGAAATTGCCGCCCAGACCGATCAGCACCTTCACACGGCCGTCGAGCATCCCTTCGATCGTCTCGACGACGTCGTAGCCGTGATGGCGCGGCGGTTCGAAATCGAACACGTGGCCGAGCCGGTCGAGGAACGCCTGCGACGGCTTTTCCTCGATGCCGACCGTGCGGTTGCCCTGCACGTTCGAGTGGCCGCGCACCGGGCACAGGCCGGCGCCGGGGCGGCCGATGTTGCCGCGCATCAGCATCAGGTTCGTCAGCATTTGCACCGTCGCGACCGAATGCTTGTGCTGCGTGATGCCCATGCCCCACGTCGCGATCACGCGTTCGCTGCGTGCATAGAGCTGCGCGAGCGCGTCGATCTGCTCGTACGGCACGCCGCTTTCGGCCGTCAGCGCGGACCAGCTTTCGTTGCGCAGATCATCGGCGAACACGTCGAAGCCGGCCGTGTGCGCGCCGATGAACGCGGTGTCGACGACGCGCGGCGCACCGGCGGCGCGCGCGGCGTCGTCGAGTTCGAGCACGCGCTTGGCCATCCCCTTGATCAGCGCGAAATCGCCGCCGATCGTCGGCTGGATGAACGTCGATGCGATCTTCGTGCCCGACATCGTCAGCATCTCGAGCGGGCTTTGCGGATCGGCGAAGCGTTCGAGGCCGCGCTCCTTCAGCGGGTTGATCGACACGATCGTCGCGCCGCGCTTCGCGCACTCGCGCAGCTCGCCCATCATCCGCGGATGGTTGGTCGCGGGGTTCTGGCCGAAGATCAGCAGCGTGTCGGCATGCTCGAAATCGTCGAGCGTGACGGTGCCCTTGCCGACGCCGACCGACGCCGGCAGCCCGCGGCTCGTCGCCTCGTGGCACATGTTCGAGCAGTCGGGGAAGTTGTTCGTGCCGTATCGCCGCACGAACAGCTGGTACAGGAACGCGGCCTCGTTGCTGGCGCGGCCGGACGTGTAGAACGCGGCCTGGTTCGGGTCCGGCAGCGCGCGCAGGTGGCGCGCGATCAGCTCGAACGCGTCGTCCCACGCGATCGGCACGTAGCGGTCGGTCTGCGCGTCGTACACCATCGGGTCGGTGAGCCGCCCGTGCTGTTCGAGTTCGAAATCAGACTGTTCGAGCAGTTCGGTCACCGTGTGCGCGGCAAAGAAGTCGGGCGTCACGCGCTTGCTCGTCGCTTCCGCGGCCACGGCCTTCACGCCGTTCTCGCAGAATTCGAACGTCGATGCGTGCTGGCGGTCGGGCCATGCACAGCCCGGGCAGTCGAAGCCGTCCGGCTGGTTCTGGCGCAGCAGCGTGCGGTAGTTGCCGCCGGCGACCTTTTCCTTGATCAGGTTGATCGTGACGGCTTTCAGCGCACCCCAGCCGGCGGCCGGATGGGTATACGGTTCGATGCGCGCGGTGGCGGATTTCTTTTTCATGATGCGGGTGTCGGGGTCGATGCGTGCAGAGTACGCGCGGCGCCCGTACCGCTGTGTGTACACCTGTTCACTTCAAAAAAGAGTACAGTTTCGGCCATTCATACCATGCGGATCGCAACTGTGTTGCTGAAGGGAAGCTGAAAGGAGGCACGTGAAGCGTTACGAACAACTGGCCGACGATCTCCAGGCGCAGATCGAGCGAGGCGTGTACCGGCCCGGCGAACGGATTCCGTCGGTGCGGCAGGCGAGCCGGCAGCAGCAGCTCAGCGTCACGACCGTGCTGCGCGCGTACCTCGTGCTGGAAAGCCGCGGCCTGATCGAAAGCCGGCCGCAGTCGGGCTACTTCGTGCGGGCGCGCGCGGCGGCGTCGGCCGAGGCCGAGCTGCATGTCTCCGCACCCGCCGCCGAGCCGTCGGCCGTGGACGTGAGCCGGCTCGTGCTGTCGACGCTGCGCTCGATCGCGCGCGACGACGCGGTGCCGCTCGGCTCGCCGTATCCCGACGCGTCCCAGTTTCCGGTGCAGCGCCTCGCGCGCTATGCGCAGACGATCGGGCGGCGACGCACGCGCTGGGGCGTGATCGACGACCTGCCGCCCGGCAATCAGGAGTTGATCCGCCAGATCGCGCGGCGCTATGCGGAGCGCGGGGTCGCGGTCGAGCCGGGCGAGATCGTGATGACGATCGGCGCGACCGAGGCGATCAACCTGTGCCTGCAGGCGGTGGCGAAGCCGGGCGACACGATCGCGGTGGAGTCGCCGACGTTCTACGCGATGCTGCACGCGATCGAGCGGATGGGCATGCGCGCGCTGGAGGTCGCGACGCACCCGGGCGACGGCATCGATCTCGACGCGCTCGAGCGGGTCCTCGCGCGCGAGCCCGTCGCCGCATGCATGGTGATGCCGAATTTCCAGAATCCGCTCGGCTTCCAGATGCCCGATGCGCGCAAGCGCGCGCTGGTCGAACTGCTCGCGAAGCACGGCGTGCCGGCGATCGAGAGCGACGTCTATCACGAGCTGCACTTCGGCGACACGGCGCCGAGCGCACTGAAGTCGTTCGATCGCGACGGACTGGTGCTGCATTGCGCGTCGTTCACGAAGAGCCTGTCGCCGCGCTACCGGATCGGCTGGGCGATGCCGGGCCGTTATCGCGACCAGGTCGAGAAGCTGAAATTCCTGAACACGCTCGCGACGCCCGCGATCGAGCAACTCGCGATCGCCGAATACCTGAAATACGACGGCTACGATTTTCACCTGCGGCGCATGCGCAAGCAGTATGCGCAGCAGGCGAGCCTGATGAGTGCGATGGTGCGGCGTTTCTTCCCGGAAGGCACGCGGCTGTCGCAGCCACAGGGCGGCTATGTGCTGTGGGTCGAACTGCCGCCGCAGGTCGACGCGATGAAGCTGTATACGCTGGCGCTCGCGCAGCGGATCACGGTTGGGCCCGGGCACATGTTCTCGGCCGGCACCGATTACCGTCATTTCATCCGGCTCAACTACAGCTACCCGTGGTCGCGGCAGATCGAGGACGCGCTGAAGGTGCTGGGGCGGCTCGCGTCGGAGTGCGCGGCGCGGTGAGCGCCGCTGCCCGACGGCGGGGCAGACGGCCGCTGGCGGCTGGCCGTCGTGGCCGCTATCAAGCCGCGCGCGGCGCGTGCAGCCCGGCTTGCGCGGCGTCGGCCATCTGCCGCATGTCGAAGCCCGACGGATGCTGGTACACGCGCAGCCCGAATTCAGGCAGCACCGCGATCAGATGGTCGAACAGGTCGGCCTGGATGGTTTCGTAGTCGACCCACGTCGTCGTATCGGTGAAGCAGTACAGTTCGAGCGGAATGCCCTCGGCCGTGAGCGGCAGTTGTCGCGCCATGTTCGTCATGTCGCGGCGAATGCGCGGATGGCCCTTCAGGTAGTTCGCGACGTACGCGCGGAACGTGCCGAGATTCGTCAGCTGGCGGCGGTTCGCCGGGCAGTCGCCGGCCGCGCCGAGCGTGCCGTTCCATTGCTCGATCGCGTCGACCTTGTCCTCGAGATAGTCCTTCAGCAGCGTCAGGCGTTCGAGCCGTTCGATCTCGTCGTTCGTGAGAAAGCGCACGCTCGTCGCATCGACGAACAGTGCGCGCTTGATGCGGCGGCCGCCCGCTTCGGTCATCCCGCGCCAGTTCTGGTAGCTTTCGGTGATCAGCTTCCACGTCGGCACCGTGATGATCGTGTGATCGAAGTTCGCGACCTTGACGGTGTTCAGCGTGATGTCGATGACCGTGCCGTCCGCCCCGGCCGACGGCATCGTGATCCAGTCGCCGATCCGCAGCATGTCGTTCGACGACAGCTGCACGCCGGCGACGAGGCCGAGCAGCGTGTCCTTGAAGATCAGCATCAGCACCGCGGACATCGCGCCGATGCCGGACAGCAGCAGGCCGATCTGCTTGCCGGTCGCGTCGCCGATCACGACGAGCGCGGCCGTGATGAACATCACCAGCTTGACGAGCTGCATCGCGCCTTTCAGCGACAGGCGCGGCTGGTCGCGCTGCGAGGTGCGGTGCGTATGTTCGAGCGCGGACAGCGTCGCGCTGATGGTCATCGTCACGAGGAACACGATCAGCGCGAACAGCACCTTGTCGGCGACCTGCGCGACTAGGCCCGGCATGCCGGGCACCGCGCCGAGCCCGAGCTTGATCACGACGAACGGGACGATGCGGTTCAGCCATTTGAACGCGCCGAATTCGAACAGCGCGTCGTCGACGCGCGTGGCGGACAGCCGCGCGAGACGCGCCACCACGCGAAACAGCAGGAAGTGGACGACAGCGGTGACCGCGCCGGCGGCGGCGAGCAGGACGACGATGCCGACGAGCGGCGTCAACCAGGATTCGTTCAGGGTCATAGGAGCAGACTGGGGCCTTCTTGTGCGTTGAATCGGCGCCGCGATGCGGCGCGCGCCCGGTGATGGGCGCATGAAAGGGACCGTGATTGTGCCATCGGGTTCCGGATGCGTGCCGCCGGCGTCGAACAGGGCATCCTGCTGGCCGTTGCGTTGTCGCTGATGCGGCACGTGCGCCACAGCTACCAGCCGCACACGATGGTGCTCGAACCCGTCGCCGGCAACGGCCGGCGGCAGCCGGTGCCCGCCCGGCGCGGCGCAATGACGGCGCCCGGGTTGATCGTCTACCGGTTCGGTGCCGACCTGTTCTTCGCGAACGATCATCTGTTCGCTGCCGAAGTGACCGCGCTCGTCGATGCGGCGCCGGTGCCGCCGCGCTGGTTCGTCGTCGATGCGGGGGCGATCGCCGATGTCGATTATTCGGCCGCGCGGACCCTGGCCGATCTCGTCAGGACGCTGCATGCGCGCGGGATCGGCGTGCTGTTCGGGCGCGTAAACCGCTATCTGCGCGCGGACATGGATCGTCATGGGATCACCGACGTGGTCGGTGCGTCGTGCATCTTCGCCACGCTGCATCAGGCGCTCGAGGCGGCGGGCACGACGCCCGCGCCGCAGGAGCCGGGCACGGTGTAGCGGGCAGCGCCGCTACGCGACCGCGCGCAGCCGCGCGAAGCCGTTGCGCAGGTAGCGGGCCAGCTCCGTCGCGGCGGGCGTGTGCTGGCCGCGCGGCACGTGCAGGTCGATCGAGAAATTCGGCAGGGCGGGCAGGCCGCTGCCGGCCGACAGGATGTCGAGATCGGGCGGCACGGTGGACGCGAGCCAGACGGTCACGGCAAGATCGGCGCGCACGGTCGCGGCCGTTGCATCGAGGCTGCCGTTCTCGAACACGGTGCGCCACGGGCGATCGCAGCTGCGTAGTGCGTCGAGCACCGTCGGGCGGAATGCGCAGGTCTGCGCGACCATCGATACCGGCAGCGGCGAGTGCCGATGCGCGATGCCGCCTTTCGCGCCGACCCACACCAGCCGGTCGACGGCGATGCACTCGCCGCGCGACGACCCGACCGGCGCCTCGATCAGCGCGACGTCGAGCTCGCCGTGCTTGAGCCCGCGCCGCAACTCCGGCGACGCCGCGCACACGAGCGTGAGCGCGACCTGCGGATGCGCATGCGCATAGCTTTTCAGGATCGGTGCGAGACAGGTGCCGACCAGATCCTGCGGCGCACCGAGACGCACCGCGCCTTCCACCGCGCCGGCGCTCAGGTCGGCGAGCAGCGCATCGTGAGCGGCGAGCAGCCGGCGCGCCTGTTCGAGCAGCCGCTCGCCGGCCGCCGTCAGCAGCAGGTTACGGTGCTCGCGAACGAACAGCGGCCCGGACAGCGTTTCGAGCCGCGCGACCTGCTGGCTGATCGCGCCTTGCGTCAGGTGCAGCGCGTGGCCGGCTGCCGTCATGCTGCGATGATCGGCGACCGAGACGAATGCGCGCAGCAGCGCGAGGTCGAGATTGCGTGCCATGCGTCGCATTATGAACGCTAATGGGTAGCATAAAAAGCTTTCGCTGTCGTAATGACGAAATCGCAGGTAAAAACAGGGTTTCCGTGACGACGACCGGGAGCCTTCGTGCCGCTTCATGACTATTTCCCGCTGATGCTGTTCGTGATCGTGTCCACCGTGACGCCGGGCGGCGCGACGACGCTCGCGACCGCGTCGGGCGCCCATTTCGGCTATCGGCGTTCGTTGCCGTTGATGGCGGGCATCGCGGCTGGCCTCGCGTCGATGGCGGCGGCGGCTGCCGCCGGCCTCGGCAGTGTGCTGCTCGCGCTGCCTGCGTTGCAGCTCGCGATGAAAGCGGTCGGCTCGGCATACCTGATGTGGCTGGCCGTGCGCATCGGCCGTGGCGGCAAGCCGCGGCTCGATGTCGACGTGCATCGGCCGCAAGGGTTCGTGAGCGGCGTGTGGATGCTGTGGCACAACCCGAAAGGCTGGGCGATGACGCTCGGCGCGGCCGCATCGTTCGCGGCGCTCGCGTCGGGTCCGGCACGGCTCGGCGTGCTGCTCGGCTTCGCATTCGGCGTGGCTGCGATGGCGTCGTTGTCGCTGTGGTGCCTCGCCGGGCTGCTGTTCGCACGCGTGTTGCGTACGGAGCGGCAGTGGCGCTGCCTGAATGCGGGGCTCGGCTTGTTGCTCGTGGCGTCGATCGTGCCGATGTGGTTGCCTTAGCGGGAGGCCGCGCACGCGGCGCGGCCCGTCTTCAGCGCGAACCGGCCGGTGTGTTGCGGGCTCGTCCGTCGCCGCCTGCGCCAGCCGAGCGCAACGGCAGTCGCAGCGTCGTTGCGAAGCTCGCCGCATGCAGCGCACACAGCAGCCCGAACGCCCACGCATACGCGACGGCCTGTGTGCCGCCCGCCGACGTCGATTCGGCCTGCAGCCGCCACGCGAGAAACAGCGTGCATAACGTCGTGAACGTCGGGCCGCCGAGCCGTTGCACGATGTTGAGCGATGTGGTCGCCATCGGCAGGTTGCGGCGCTCGACCGACGCATACGCGGCGGTGATCGACGGCGCGCCGATCGCGCTCTGGCCCATGCCGCGCAGAAACAGCGCCGGCACGAGCACGAGTGGATCGTAGCCGGTCAGCGAGAGGAACACGAACGGCAGCGTGGCGAGGAGTGCGAGCAGGGCGCCGGCCGCGGCCAGCCGGCGTACGCCAAACCGGCTCGTCAGCGCGCCCATCGACGGATAGGTGACGAGCATGCCGAGCCCGAGCGGCGCGAGCAGCCAGCCCATTTCGCCCGGGGTACGCCCGCATGCCTGGATCAGGAATACGGGAATCAGCATCTGGCCTGCATACAGCGCACCGTTCGACAGGAATTGCGTGCTGGCTGCCGCGCCGAACACGCGCGAGCGAAACAGTGCGAGATCGATCAGCGCATGCTCGCCCTGGCGGCGCTCGAAGCGCAGGAACGCGACGAGCAGCAGCGCCGAGCTTGCGACCGCCGCGATGCCGGGCGCCGAGCCGATCCGCTCGACGCCGTACAGGAACAGCACGAGGCCCGGCGACAGCAACGCGAGGCCGATCCAGTCGAGTGCGCGCCGCGGCGCATCGTCCCGGTCGCCGGGCAGGAACCGCGCGGCCAGTGCGAGCGCGAGCGCGCCGACGGGCAGATTCACCAGAAACAGCCAGCGCCACGACATTTGCTGCAGGATCGCGCCGGCCACGACCGGGCCGAGGATCGGCGCGAGCAGCACCGGCACCGCCGCGTAGCCGATCACGCGCGCCATCTGCTGGCCGGCGACGCGCGCGATCATCATCTGCGCCATCGGCGCGAGCAAGCCGCCGCTGACGCCTTGCAACACGCGGAACGCGATCAGCGACGGCGCGGACCACGCGAGCCCGCACAGCGCCGACGTGAGCGTGAACGCCGAGAAGCACCACAGGTAGAGCGCCTTCGCACCGATGCGGTCGACGAGCCAGCCGTTCAGCGGCAGCACCAGCGTCAGCGCGAGCAGGTAGCCGCTCGTCACCCACTGGATCGTCGACAGGCTGGCATGCAGGTCGGTCGCGAGGCTCGACAGCGACACGTTGACGATCGTCGCATCGAGCTGCGACAGCAGCGAGCCGAGCGTCGCAACCGCGCTGACTTTCCAGATCGACGGATCGAGCCGGCCGGCCGCGTGGCCCGGCGCCGGCCGGATGCGCTCGTCGCTCACGCGCCGCGCCGGTCGAGCAGCGCGACGATGTCCTGCGTCGTGCCCGTTTCGCCGAGGCGCGGGAACAGCCGCTCGACGCTGTTGACGTGCGCGTCCGCGTTGAGGTCGGTCATCGCGTCGACGGCGAGCGTCACGTTGTAGCCGAGTTCGTGCGCCTGCCGCGCGGTCGATTCGACGCCGATGCTCGTCGCGACGCCGGTCAGCACGATCTGCGTGACGCCGGCTGCCTTCAGATGCGCGTCGAGACCGGTGCCGGTGAAGGCGCCCCAGGTCCGCTTCGTCACGACGTGGTCGGTCGGCTGGCGGTTCAGTTCGGGCACGAGTTCGGTCCAGTCAGCGGGGAGCTGCGCCGTGCGCGGCGGTTGCTCGGTGCGGCCCGGTGCGCCGCCCGCGACGTTGACCAGCACGACCGGCAGGCCGCGGCTGCGGAATGCGTCGAGCAGTTCGCGGGTGCGGGCGATCACCGGTGCGACCGGGTGCGCGGTGGGGAGGGCGACGATGCCTTTCTGCAGGTCGATGACGACCAGCGCCGTGTTCGTGTCGAGACGGGTTGCGCTCATGATGGGACTCCGGGGAAGGGACGAGGAAAGCCGTGCGCGCGTATGCCGCGTGGCGCACGGGCCGGTTCATTGCTCGCCGATGCGGCGGATCAGCGGGATGGCCGCGGCAAGCGTGTCGATGTCTTGCGGGTCGAGCTTCTCGATCGCGGCGCCGAGCCATCGGTGTTTCGCGGCGTGGCGCTTGCGTCGCGCGTCGAGGCCGGCGGCGGTGAGTTTGAACAGGATCTGGCGGCCGTCGGTCGGATGCGGTTCGCGCTCGACGAGCGCGTCTTCCTCGAGGCTCGCGAGGATCGCCTTCATCGACTGCGGCTTCATCGCCTCGGCGCGCGCGAGATCGGCGGTCGTCATCGGCCCGTGCCGTTCGAGCCGTGCGAGCGCGCTCGTCTGGGACATGCCGAGCCCTTCGGAATCGATCTCGGAGCGCAGCCGGCGGATGAGCTGGCCGACCGCGAGGGTCAGGTCGGCGGCGACGGTTTCGGCGGAAACGCCGGGTTTGCGTGGCGGGTTCATGCGGCGAAGCATAGAACACGACAGTTTAACTTGCAAGTTTGACTGTCGAATTGGTCGCCGGCTGGCGGCGCTGCCGGGCGCGATTACGCGCGTCGATTCGCGATCGGTACGACTTCGCTGTATCGCGGGGTCGCGTTTTCGTGCAGCAGATCGCCGAGGTACTGGCCAAGTTCGTCGGCGGCGAGCGTCGACGGGATCTGCAGATTGGCCGGGCGCCGCTTGCCATCGGCGCCGAGATCGAACACGGCCCAGCGGCCGTTCGTGCGGACGACGGCGAGCAGCCGGCCGAACGCGTTGAAGCGGTATTCGTGCTGCATGACGTCGCTCCCGTAGCGTGAACGCGCCGGCTGCCCGGGCGCGGTTACCGGATCGAGCAGGACAGCCAGCGATGGATCCGGATTGCGTCGCTCGATACGCCGGCACGCGTCGGTGCGCCGAGCAGCACGACCGTTTCGCGGCGGCCTTTCACGCGCATGCGCATCACGACGCCGTGCCCCGATTCGTTGATGAAGCCGGTTTTCTGCAGCCGGATCGGCAGGCGGCGGTAGCGCACGAGCGGGTCGGAGTTGACGTATACGAGTTCGCCGTCGCCGGGGCGCACGGTGGTCGACAGATCGGTGGAGAAATAGCGGATCAGCGGATCCTGCGCGGCCGCGCCGACGAGCCGCGCGAGATCTTCCGCCGTCGACACGTTGTGCGGCGACAGGCCGGTCGGCTCGCGGAAGTGCGTATGCCGCATGCCGAGCCGGCGCGCTTCGCGGTTCATCGCCTTGACGAACGCGGTGCGCCCGCCCGGATAGTCGCGGCTCAGCGCGGCGGCCGCGCGGTTCTCCGACGACATCAGCGCGATATGGAACATCTCGCGGCGCGACAGTTCCGAGCCGACCTGCAGGCGCGAACCGGTGAACTTGATCGTGTCGCGATCGCGCGCGGTCACGCGCAGCACACCGTTCAGCGGACGATCGGCGTCGCGCGCGACGACGGCCGTCATCAGTTTCGAGATCGATGCGATCGGCCGTACGGCGCGCGCATTGCGGGCCAGCAGCGGGGTGCCGGAATCGACGTCGAGCACGTAGGCCGCGCGCGAATGCAGCGACCGGACCGCGCGCGGCGTGTAGCCGCAACTGGCGAGCAGCGTCGGTTTGGCGGGCGGGCGCGGGCGCACGGCCGTCGTGCGTTTCGCGCGTCGCTGCTGCGGTGCGGGTGCCGCGTGGCGTTTGACCGCCTGATGCGTCACGCGCGGGCGGCGATGCTTGACGGCCTTTTTCTTGCGATGAGGCTTCTTCTTGACGGCCTTCGTGTGCGCATGCGGCTGGGTGCGATGCGGCTGCACGCTTTGCGCGGACGCGTTCGTGGCGAATGCGAGCACCAGGAACGAAAGGGCCAGGATCAGGGTGGTCCGGGCGCGAGGCAGGCGCGCGATGAGGCCGGTCAAGCGAAAGTCTCCTTTTCACGCGCGATGCGGCTGCGCGGAACGTGTGGGCGGTCAGCGGGTGCGGGAAATTATACGGTCGATCGCCGCGCGATGACGATCGGATGACGTGCAATGACGCGTGATACGGGAGGATTTCCGCCGTTTTCGCGCTGCCGGACAGCGGTGCGCGTGAGATGAAAAGCGGGCGGGCGTGCGGTTCAGCGCGGCCAGTTCCGCCGCGACACGACCGCAAAACTGATCGCGATCGAACCCGTCACCGCGCGTGGCGGCGCGTCTTCCAGCGCGTCGCCGAAGCGGAAGCGGCGGCTGCGCCCGTCCGTGCATTTGGCACGACGCTTCGGTGCGCGCGCATCGGCGACGACGGGGCATGCGGTTGTATCCGCGACATCGGATGATGGCTCGGCCACGCAGTCGGCCGCTGGATCGAGAGACATGACGGTGAATTCCGGGAAGGGGATGTCCGTATTGAACGCCATTGCATTCGATCGGTAAAATGAATATTTCGATCATTCCGATTCCGTTAAAGAATGGAACTCAGACTGTTGCGCACGTTCCTGACGGTCACCGAGCTATGCCATTTCAGCCGTGCGGCCGATGCGCTGCACATGAGCCAGCCTGCGCTCAGCAAGCAGATCGGCGCGCTCGAGGCGAGCCTCGGCGGCAAGCTGTTCGAGCGCGGCCGGCATGGCGCGGAACTGACGCCGTTCGGCGAACGCTTCCTGCCCGACGCGCAGGCGCTCGTGCGCGATGCCGACGAAATCCTGGCGCGTGCGCGGGAAGCGACGAGCGGGCAGCGCGGGCACTTGCGACTCGGCATCTGCTTGTCCGTGCTCACGCTCGTGCCGAAGCTGATCGCCGAATTCCGCCGTTGCAATCCGGGTATCGCGGTGACGCTGAGCGATCTGTCGTCGTCCGAACAGACGCGCCGGCTGCGCGCCGGCAAGCTCGACGCGGGCTTCCTGCGTGTGCCTGCCGACGAAGGCCTGTCGTCGTTCAAGGTGACCGACGAAGCGCTCGCGCTCGCGGCGCCGCCGCATCTCGGCTTCAAGCGCGTGCCGGCCAACCTCGACGTGCTCAACGAGATCGGCTTCATCGCGCTGCAGCGTGCGCGCGGGCCGGGGCTGGCCGCACAGATCGACCGGTGGTGCGTCGAGCGCCGCTTCGTGCCGCACGTGATGCAGCAGGCGGAGGACGTGCAGTCGGTGCTGACGTCGGTCGCGGCCGGCGTCGGCGTCGCGTTCATCCCGTCGAGCGCGCGGTACCTGCTGCGCGACGCGACGGTGCTGCCGCTCGACGGCCGGGACGCGAAGTGGCGCGTGGGGCTCGCGTGGCGGTCCGATCGCGACGACCCCGTCACCGCGCGTTTCGTGTCGTTCATGCGCGCGGCGCTCAAGGGGGCGTGACGCGGCGTATAGTGTCCGCGATCGTTTTCTCAATGCATGCCGGTGCCGACGCCGGCCGACGAACCCGAACCGATGACTTCAGAAACCGACGCATCCCCGCTCGATCCCGCACTCGTTGCCACGCTCGCGACGCTGCACGAAGCCGCGAGCGATCCGGCCGGCAAGGCGTGGTCGCTGCCGAAGATCGCGAAGCGTACGCAACTGCCGATGAGCACGCTGCGCCGCGTGCTGACGCAGCTCGACGCCGCGGGCCTGAGCGCGACGACGCTGAACGAGGACGGTACCGGCAGCGCCGCACTGACCGACGAAGGGCGCGCGGTGTGCGCGCAGCTGTTCGGCGCGAACGACGCCGGATGAACGAAAAACGGGCCGCGGATGCGGCCCGTTCGTCACCGAACGACGGCGGGTCGGGGCGTTCGGCCCGCGCGGGTGGCGCACGGGCCGGCACGTCGACATCCGCGGGACGTCAGAACCATTGCTTGTAGCGGCGCACGTAGATCGTCTTGACGATCTGCGCGAGCACGATGTAGCCGACCATCGTCGTGCCGAGCCACAGCCAGTAGGTGCCCGGCAGGTGCATGAAGCCGAGCGCTTGCGCGAACGGCGAGAACGGCAGCCAGCAGCCGATCGCGATCGCGGTGAAGGTCGACAGCAGCACCGGCAGCGACGCCGTGCTCTGCAGGAACGGAATCTTCTGCGTGCGCAGCAGGTGCACGACGAGCGTCTGCGACACGAGGCTCTCGATGAACCAGCCCGAATTCATCACGATCTGACCGCTTGCGCCGCCGTTCAGGTGATACAGCGCGCCCGCACCGAACACGGTCCACATCAGAATGTATGTCGTGATGTCGAATACCGACGACGTAGGCCCGACCCACAGCATGAAGCGGCCGATGTTGCCGGCTTCCCACTTGCGCGGCTTCTTCAGGAACTCGGGGTCCATCTTGTCCCACGGCAGCAGCATTTGCGACGTGTCGTAGATCAGGTTCAGCACGAGCAGCTGCGTCGCGAGCATCGGCTCCCACGGCAGAAACGCGCTGGCGACGAGCACCGAAAACACGTTGCCGAAGTTCGAGCTGGCGGTCATGTTCAGGTACTTCAGGATATTGCCGAACGTCTCGCGACCCTTGATCACGCCTTCCTCGAGCACCATCAGGCTCTTTTCGAGCAGGATGATGTCGGCGGTTTCCTTCGCGATGTCGGCGCCGCTGTCCACCGAGATGCCGACGTCGGCGTCGCGCAGCGCGGGCGCGTCGTTGATGCCGTCGCCGAGGAAGCCGACCGTGTGGCCGTTCGCCTGCAGCGCCTTGACGATGCGCGCCTTCTGCAGCGGCGTGAGCTTCGCGAACACGGTGGTGCGTTCGACGACCTGCGCGAGCGTGGCATCGTCGAGCGCTTCGATCTCCGTGCCGAGCATCGGCTTGCCGGGGTCGAGGCCGACCTGGCGGCACACCTTCATCGTGACGGTCGGGTTGTCGCCCGTCAGCACCTTCACCGCGACGCCGTTCTCGCGCAGCGCGGCGAGCGCCGGCGCGGCCGATTCCTTCGGCGGATCGAGGAAGGTCAGGAAGCCGCGCACGACGAGATCGCGTTCGTCGGCGGTGCGGTATTGCGCGCGTTCGTCGCCGCGCGGGATCGTGCGCGTGGCGAGCACGAGCACGCGGAAACCGTCCTCGTTGTACGCGGTGGCCTGTTCGAGCAGCCGCTTGCGGGCCACGAAGTCGAGCGGGCGCACGCCGTCTTCATCCTGCACGTGCGTGGAAACCGCCAGCATTTCCTCGACCGCGCCCTTGCAGATCAGCAGGTGCGCGCCGTGCGTGTCCTCGACGACGACCGACAGGCGGCGCCGCACGAAGTCGAACGGCAGTTCGTCGATCTTCTTGTAGCCCTGCGGCTTCACGCGTTCGCCGATTTCGTCGGCGCGCGCGACGACCGCGATGTCGATCAGATTTTTCTGGCCGCTCTGGTGGAAGCTGTTCAGCCAGCCGAGCCGCAGGATGTCCTCGTTCTTGTGGCCGGACAGATCGAGGTGATGTTCGAGGATGATCTTGTCCTGCGTGAGCGTGCCGGTCTTGTCGGTGCACAGCACGTCCATCGCGCCGAAGTTCTGCACCGAGTTCAGCCGCTTGACGACGACCTTGCGGCGCGCCATCGCGACCGCGCCGCGCGCGAGGTTCGCGCTGACGATCATCGGCAGCATCTCGGGCGTCAGGCCGACGGCCACCGCGAGGGCGAACGTGAGTGCGCTCAGCCAGTCGCCCTTGGTCAGGCCGTTGATCATGAACACGATCGGCACCATCACGAACATGAACTTGATCAGCAGCCAGCTGACGCTCGCGACGCCGCGGTCGAAGCTCGTCTCGACGCGCTTGTGGCTCACGACGTTGCGCGCGAGCGAGCCGAAGTACGTGTCTTCGCCGGTCGCGACGACGACGGCCGTCGCCGTGCCGCTGACGACGTTGGTGCCCATGAAGCAGACATTCTCGATGTCGAGCAGCGACGCCGGTGCGTCGTTGGCCGCGGCGGCCGCATGCGTGCTCGCGGATTTGCCGGCCACCGCGCCGAGCGTGTCGTACTTCTCGACGGGCAGCGCCTCGCCGGTCAGCACGGCCTGGCTGATGAACAGGTCGCGCGACGCGAGCAGGCGCACGTCGGCGGGGATCATGTCGCCGGCCGAAAGATGCACGATGTCGCCGACGACGACCTCGCGCATCGGCACCTCGCGGCGCGCCGGCTCCGACGTGTCGGTCACCGCGCGCTGCACGGTCGCCGTCGTGCGGACCATCGCCTTGAGCTTCTCGGCCGCGCGCAGCGAGCGGAACTCCTGCACGAAGCGCAGCAGCGCGCTGATCGTGACCATCGTCAGCAGGATCGTCATGCCGACGTAATCGCGATCGTCGGGTGCCGCGAAGTAGACGTCGGTGCAGAAGCTGATGGCGGCCAGCACCAGCAGCACGTAGACGAACGGGTTATGGAACGAAAGCAGCAACTGGCGGGTCCAGTGCGGCGGCTTGTCGTGCGCGATTTCGTTCGGGCCGTCATGCTGCAGGCGGTCGGCGGCCTGGTCGTAGGTGAGGCCGCGCGTGCTGGTGCGCAGCGACTTCAGCGTGGCTTCGAGCGGGCGGGCCGCTTCCTGCGCGGCGCGCATGATGCGCGGGTCGTGCTGCTGGCCGGCGCCGGCCTTGATGAAGCCGCGCTGTTTCTTGTGCGAGGTGTCGTATCGTGTCGTCATGAATCGCTCCTTGCGCACGAGGCGGCGGGCGGGGAGCGACCGTGACGTTATCGACGCACGAGCGCTCCCCGCCGCGTCGCGTCAGGCGCGATCGGCTGTGGATCGGTAAGATCGGTAAAAGCGGGAACGCTCGCCGGCGCGCGTGATGCGGACGGCGTGTCGATGCGCAGCGTCGCACCGGCGAGCGGTAATCGACTACTGTCGTCTGAGTTCATCTGCACTCCTGTCGGTTGCGGATAGTCGGCACGGGCGATCGGCAGCGGCGCGCGCAACGAGGCACGCGGCCGGACGGCACGCGAACGGAGAGCGCACGCGGCCGGTGCCGCGCGCAACACGAACGCACGCGCGCGACGGCGCGTCGCGTGCATTCGACAACATCGAAAATTCGGCGGGGGATCTGGCCGGTAATCAGGCCGGAAGGGCGCCGCATCCTGCTTCCCGGGATGCGGCAGAAGACGAGGCTCTGCGCGTTTTCCTCAGGCAGCAGTCAAGTTGGTCGGACACCAACTACAACTCGCATCGGTGTTCACAGAACACTCCATGTAATTAGACGGGAGCGATGGTAATGGCTCGCTGTGCGAAGCGTCAACCCTTTTGTCGGCCTTTTGTCGGCCCTTTTTTCAGGCGTTTTTTCGGGATACTCGATCGTGCCGATGCACGTTCGCGGGCACGCGCGACAGCCTGTCACGAAACAGCCGCGCGCGTGCCATGTCGGCATGCGCGCGGCCGCGTCGAACGGGGTGCGGGTTACCGGTTCGCGGCCGCGACCGCGGTCCCTGCATCGAGGATGCCGGAGCCTGCCGGCATTGCCGTGCACGACGTACCGGCCGCCAGCTTCGCCGCGCGCGTGCCGCCTTGCAGCTTCTGCAGGATCTGCGCGGGCGTGAGATTGCCGTTCACCGACAGCATCAGCGCGGCGACCCCCGTCACCTGCGGTGTCGCGAGGCTGGTGCCGTTCGCGAGGCCATAGGTGTCGGTGCCCGGCGTCGTCGTGCCGGTGTTCGACGTCGACAGGATGTTGACGCCCGGTGCGCTCAGCGCGACATCGGCGCCGAAGTTGCTGAACGACGCGCGGCGGCCCGTCGCGTCGGTCGCGCCGACGGTGATCACGCCGCGGCAGTTCGCGGGCTGATCGAGCCCGTTCGACAGGCCGTCGTTGCCGGCCGCGACGACCACGGTCACGCCCTTCGCGGTCACGTCGTCGATCGCCTGCTGGAACGTCGTGCTGCATGCGCCGACCCCGCCGAGGCTCAGGTTGATGATCTTCGCGGGATTCGGATTGTTCGGCACGCCGTTGACGGGAATGCCGGCTGCCCAGCGCATGCCGTCGGCGATGTCGCTCGTCACGCCGCCGCACTTGCCGAGCACGCGCACCGGCAGGATTCGGCTGAGCCACGATACGCCGGCGATACCGGTGCCGTTGTTGGCCGTCGCACCGATCACGCCCATCACGCGCGTGCCGTGCCAACTGCTGTTGCTCGGCTGGCTCGCGCAGTGATAGTAAGGGCCGTTGGCGTCGTCCAGTTCCTGCTGCGTGACCCAGTCGCCCGGATCGGTTGCGTCCGGGCCGCGCGTCAAGCCGTTGTTGCTGGTGTTGACGTTGCTGATGAAGCTGTAGCCTTGCTGTATCAGGTTGCCGACGAGGTCGCCGTGCGGCCGGTAGCCGGTGTCGAGCACGGCCGTGACGACGGTCGGCGAACCCTTGGTCACGTTCCATGCGGGCGGCAGGTCGACGCCGGCGGTCGGGTCGGACAGGTACCACTGCTGGTTGTAGAGCGGATCGCTCGGCGTGTCGCGGATCTGCATCGGGTGATCCGGTTCCGCGTAGTCGACATCGCTGTCGGCCGCGAACGCCTGTGCGAGCGCGGCGGCATCGGCGGCGGCCATGCGCTGGCCGAGCGACAGCACGGCCGCGCCGTTCGAGATCGTTCGCTCGACCTGCACGTTCACCGGCGTTTGCGGGACCGTGCTCGCGTACGCGCGTGCACTGCCGGTCACCGGTGCCGTCCAGCGCGTCATCGCGCGCTGGATCACCGCGTCGAGTCGCGAGCCGTTGTCGACGGCCGCCATCGCACGCGTGGCCGTCAGCGTTTTCAGCTTGACGATCAGGTGATCGACCGGCGGCTCGACCGGTGCGGCCTGTGCGGCCATCTGCACGGCGGCCTGCTGCGACGTGCACGCATTGCTGCCGGACGACGCGGGCGGGGTGGTCGGGGCGGGCGCGGGAGCGGGCGTCGGTGCGGGGGCCGGTGCGGGCGCCGCGTTGGACGAAGACGGATTGCTGCCGTCGCCGCCGCCACCGCCGCAGCCGGCGAGGGGCAGCAGGGCGGCGGCGGACAGCATGCCGGCGAGCATGCGCGCATGTGCGGGGCGCGCCAGCGCGAAATGGAAACGTTTGGCTCTCATGTTGAAACTCGATCCTCTTAGATAACCGTCGTGCCGGCGGTGGCGCCGGTCCGGGCGAGCCGGACCTTGTCGTTTTTGTCTGACGGTTGCAGCGGGTTGCTGCGACGCGCCATGCACTGGGTAACGGCGTGCGCGGCGGCTTCTTGAGTGCGTTTCGCGAGAAAAACGCCGGGTGCCGCAAACGATTACGTTGTTGCGTCGCAGCACGAACGCGCGTTTGGAACGGCCGGCACGGACGGCGCGGCCAAGCCCGCGCGCGGGTCGATCGGGCGAGACGAGCGGCGCGGGGCGGTTTGCGCGGCACGGAAAACATCGTTCAGGATCGGGCCGCGGCGGAAGGTTGTTTACGCTTCCCCTGATGTGACGCGAATATTGTCGGGCGTAGGATCGCGATTCGATCAACGTTTCGTCAGGAGACACGCATGGATCGCCGTTTCCGTTGGCTCGCCGTCGCGCTGGCCTGTGCGCTGGCCGGCACCGCGCACGCGCAGGCCCTTACCGGTACGCTGAAGAAAATCAAGGACACGGGTGTCGTGTCGCTGGGCATTCGCGAATCGTCGGTGCCGTTTTCGTATTCGGACAACCAGCAGAAGAACATCGGCTACTCGCGCGACATCGCGTCGCGCATCATCGATCAGTTGAAGACGGACCTGAACCTGCCGAACCTCGCGGTGAAGGAAATCCCGATCACGTCGCAAAACCGGATTCCGCTGCTGCAGAACGGGACGATCGACTTCGAATGCGGCTCGACGACGAACACGCTCGAACGCCAAAAGCAGGCCGCGTTCTCGAACAGCATCTTTTTGTACGGCATCCGTTTCAGCACGCGCAAGGATTCGGGCGTGAAGGATTTTGCGGACCTGGCCGGCAAGACGGTCGCGACGACGGCCGGCACGTCGGACGAGCGCCTGTTGCGCAAGCTCAACGAAGAGAAGGCGATGAACATGACGATCATCAGCGCGAAGGATCACGCCGAAGCGTTCATGAACGTCACGACCGGGCGCGCGGTCGCGTTCGTGATGGACGAGCCGCTGCTGTACGGCGAGATCGCGAAGGACCGCAACCCGGTTGCGTACACGGTCACCGGTACGCCGCTCGTTCACGAAAACTACGCGTGCATGATGCGCAGGGACGATCCGGCGTTCAAGCGCGTCGTCGACGGCGTGATCGCGAAGATGCAGACCTCGGGCGCGGCCGAGAAGCTGTACGACCAGTGGTTCATGCAACCGATTCCGCCGAAGGGCGTGAGCCTCAACTATCCGCTGTCGGCGGAGATGAAGCAGCTGTTCAAGAATCCGACGGACCAGGCGCAGTACTGATTCGGCCGGCGCAATGAAAAACCGCCGGCGTATGCCGGCGGTTCGAGCGTGCCGCGCCGGGTGGCGCGAAGCGTGTCAGGCCTTGATTTCCGGGCCGCGTGCGGCGGGTGCGACAGGTGCGGCCGGCGTTGCCGGGGCCGCCGAACGCGCCGGCGGCTGTGCCGGCACGAGGACGACGACCGGTTCCGGCATCGCCCAGAGCGGCATCGCGAAGCCGACCGTTTGCGGCATCGGCATCGGCATCGCGAACGCGTTGGCGAGCGCGATGTGCTGGAGCGCCATCATCTGCTGCTGCATCGCGACCATCTGCGCCTGGGCCGCCTGCATCCGGTACTGCGCGGCCTGCATCTGCCGCAGCGCGGCTGCCGGCGGCATGCCGCCCGACGACGTCTGCATCTCGAAGCTCGCGCCGCCTTGCGGGCTGTGCCAGCTCCACGTGCTGACCTTCATCGGGCCGACGGCCGTCTGGACGACGCGCGTTTCGGCTTTCACGGGCACGGCCTGCCCGTCGACATTGACGAACATCGGTTGGGCGGCCGCCGCCGCGCCGGTCTGCCCGGCCAGCGCGAACACGGGCGCAAGCGCCAGCGCGCCCGCCGCCATATACGAACGGAATCGCATCTTCGTATCTCCATCAAACGAGACTGATCGAATCAACAATGACGTGCGGCTCACGGAGTGAGCCATCCGAGACAATGCGACAGGCGGCTTAAATCAACATTAAAATCGCGGCCGGCCGGGCCGATCGGCGCATTTCGGGACGTGCCGCGATCGGTATTCAACCGCGCCCGCGCCAGGGGCATCCTGTCGTGCGGTGCAACAACGGGCACAATACGGAATTCGCCGCGACCGCACGCATGTTCGCCAATCGAACATGGCGATGCGCCACGGCTGCCTGTCCTCCTTCCCAGTCGTCATGAACGCCACGCTCACTCCCGCGCGCGAGTCGAATTCGCCGCGCTTCCTGCTGTTCCTGATCTGCCTGTTCGCTTCCGCCGGCCAACTCGCGATCGACATCTACGTGCCCGCGTTGCCCGACATGGCCCGTTCGTTCGCGACCACGCCGCAGGCGATCCAGTCCAGCGTGTCCGGCTACATGGCGGCCTACGCGCTCGGGCAGCTGATCTTCGGGCCGATCGCCGACGCCTACGGCCGCAAGCGCGTGCTCGCGTTCGGGCTCGTGATCTACACGATCGGCTGCCTCCTGTCGCTCGGCGCGCCGAACCTCGAGACGTTCGTGCTGGCGCGCTGCCTGCAGGGCTTCGGGATCGCGACCACCAACTTGCTGGCGAAGGCGATCATCACCGATTCGTTCTCCGGCCAGGCGTTGATGCACGCGTTCACGTACATGTCGATCGCGTGGGGGCTCGCGCCGATCGTCGCGCCGGTGATCGGCGCGCACCTGCAGGAATGGTTCGGCTGGCGCGCGTGCCTCGTGTTTCTGCTGGTCTACTCGCTGGCGATGTGGGCGCTGCTGTGGCGCTACCGCGAAACCTTGCCGAAGCCGGTGCATCTCGAGCCGCGCACGTTGATGGCGAACACGGGCAAGGTGCTGGCGAGCCCGGTGTTCCAGAGCTGTTTCCTCGCACAGGGGCTGTGCTACAGCATCCTGCTGGTGTTCAACATCGTCGGGCCGTTCATGGTGCAGACCACGCTGCACAAGCCACCGACCTTCTTCGGTTATCTCGCGCTCGGCATCGGCCTCATGTATTTCCTTGGCGGCTTGTCGAACCGGATTCACGGGCGCGGGCTGCCGAGCGCCGAGCAACGGCTGCGTATCGGTGCGCGCGTGATGGCGGGTGCGTCGGTCGTGATGCTCGTGCTGGCGCTGACCGTCGGCCTGCGTGTGTGGACGCTCGCGACGCCGGTGCTCGTGATGGGCTTCTGCGCGGGCGCGATGTATCCGACGCTGATGGCCAAGGGCAATTCGTTGTTCCCGCATATCGCCGGCCTGACGAGCGCGATTCTCGGCTGTGCGCTGCTGCTCGTGTCGTCCGCGATGATGGGCCTGGCCGGTTTCGTGTCGATTCACGTGCTGACGCCGCTGGCCGTGTTCTTCGTCGCGCTGTCGTTCGTCGTGGTGTGGATGGTGACGAAGCTGCTGCGGTATCTGTCGCAGCAGCAGGCGGCGCCGGTGGTGTGCGGGAGTGAGGAGGCGGCGTAAGCGCCGGCTGCTGATCGACTCATGAACCGGATCCTGCTGAATCGCGTCGCCCGATCCGACGCCGCCGATCTGATCGCCGCCAACCGCGCGAGCCGGAGTCATCATCTGCCGTGGGTCGATTCGTTCGTCGACCAGGCCGGGTTCGACCAATGGTTCGCCCGCTGCCTGACGGGGCCGAACGTCGGATTCGTCGCGCGCGAGCGGGTGTCAGGCGCGGTGGTCGGCGTGGTGTGCCTCAACGAGATCGTCGGCGGCGTGTTTCAGAGCGCTTATCTCGCGTACTACGGCATGGCGGAGGCCAGCCGCAAGGGGCTGATGACGGAAGCGTTGCGCGCGGCGATCGGCGTCGCGTTCGGCGAACTCGGGCTGCACCGTCTCGAAGCGAACATCCAGCCCGGCAACCATGCATCGATCGCGCTGGTTCGACGGCTCGGGTTCAGGCAAGAGGGGTTTTCGCCGCGCTATCTGCGCATCGGCGGCGAATGGCGCGACCACGAGCGCTGGGCGCTACTGGCGGACGACGCGCGCGAAGGCGGCGCCTGACGATCGATTTCCGTCCCGTCGCGCGTCGCTTACAGCGGATGCGCGGCCCCGGCCTGCTGCAACAGCGACACGGCCACCGGATCCGGCAGTCCGTTCGGATCGATTGCCCCAGCCTTGGCCAGCGCGACGAGATCGCTGTCGACGCCCGGTTGCCCGACCACGAACGAAGTGGTCAGGAACGCCGGCGCGGCGAGCGTAACCGCATAGCGCTGCTGCAGGTTCGTCACCACGGCCGATTGCGCGGCCTGCACGATGTCCGGGCTGTTCATCGCCCGCTGGTAGCGCAGGGTGCCCTGGAAATTACCGATCAGCCCGGCCGTGTTCGTCCCGAGTTGCGCCGCGAGATAAACGAGCATCAGCTCGGTCTCGGGCGTCGTATTGAAGGTGCCGCCCGCGTAGGCGAGCGAATGCAGGCTCGCGCTGCCCGACGCCACGGTGATGACGCATGGCAGCGCCGCGTTGAGCGTCACACGGTAGTTGCCGCCGCCGTCCGTCAGCGTCGTGGCCGAGCCCGCCGCGCAATTGACCGTTACTTGCGCGCTCGCGAGCGGGTCGCCCGTCGCGGCCGTGCCCGACAACGAGACGGTTTGCGTGTTGTCGTCGAAGCACGCATCGACGCCGAAGCAGGCATCGCCGTTGCACGCCTGGAGCGCGGCGAGCGTTGCAACGCACAATGCGCCCAGCGCGGGGCGAGTGAAGCGCATAAGGCGAATGTTCATGGTCGCGGGCAATCCGAGAGAATGAGGCAACCGGTGCGCGTGGGGAATGCGGCGCTGTTGCCATTCTATGTCCTGAACCGCGGTGAAAGCGAATACGGCCGGCCGGTCACGCCGGCGCGCCGGCTCAGGGCTTGCGCGCGGCCGGCTTCGCGAACGCGCCGCGCACCTCGAAGCCGATCGCATCCGCGACGTTTCCGCGCGCGTCGACGAGTTCCAGCCGGTGCCGGCCCGGCCACGGTAGCCACGCGACGCGGTCGGCATGGCCGATCACCTTGTCGTCGAGCCGCCACGCGAATTTCGTCGCGCGCCCGGCCGAGCGTTCGAACCAGATCCGCTGGTTCTTCGGCGGAATGTCCGGGTCGATCGCGAAGATCGTGCCGTCGGTCGGCGCGCCGATCGTCAGCGGCGCACGCGCGCCGTCCTTGCCCGGCGCGACGGGCGCCGCGAGCCGGATCGTGTCGACCGCCGTGCCCGCGACGAACCACTCGTTGCGAGCCGGCTCGATGTCGCGCTCGAACGCGATGCGGCGCGTCTCGACACCGGCCGGCGCGCGCGGCGCACGGCTCGGCAGGTCGTGGTGCAGATAGCCGACCACGGCCGACCACACGGGCGCCGCGCCCGTGACGCCCGACACGTCCCACATCGGCGAGCCGTCCGCATTGCCGACCCACACGCCGACCGTATAGTGCGACGTGAAACCGACGGTCCAGTTGTCGCGCATGTCCTTGCTCGTGCCGGTCTTGACCGCCGAGAAGAAGCGCGTCGCGAGCGGGTTGTCGAAGCCGAAGGTGCGCACGCGTGCGTTGTTGTCGGACAGGATGTCGGTGACGACGAAGCTGGCGGCTTCGCTGAACACGCGCGTGCCGGCGTCCGTCCGCGCGGGCGCCGATGCACCGGAGGCCGACGTCGGCGCCGTGGCCGGCAGGTCGACGACCTTGCGCGCGACGCCGCCGTTCGCGAGCGCGCGGTAGGCATTGGTCAGCGACAGCAGCGTGACGTCCGCGCTGCCGAGCGCGAGGCTGAAGCCGTAGTAATCGCCTTCCTGCGCGAGCGGCAGGCCGAGCCCGGTCAGCGTGCGCGCAAAGCGGTGCGGCGTGACGAGCACCAGCGTGCGCACGGCGGGTACGTTCAACGAGCCGCCGAGTGCGCTGCGCACGCTTACCCAGCCCTTGAAATCCTTGTCGTAGTTCTGCGGAATGTACAGGCCGCCGCCGGCGGCGAGGTTGATCGGCGCATCGTCGAGCAGCGACGCGGCTGTCAGCCGTTTTTCGTCGAGCGCCTGCGCATAGAGGAACGGCTTGAGCGTCGAGCCGGCCTGGCGCGGCGCGAGCACGGCGTCGACGTCGCGCGCGCTCGACAGCGCCCCCGACGAGCCGACCCACGCGCGGATCTCGCCGGTCGCGTTGTCGATCACGACCACCGCGCCGTCCTGCACGTTGCGCCGGTGCGCGGGCGCATTGAGTTCGGTCAGCGCGCGCATCAGCGTGTCGCGCGCGAAGCGCTGCAGCGGCGCGTCGAGCGTCGTGCGGACCTGCGCGCCGGCTGCCGGCTTGACTTCGGCCGCGATGCGCCGCGCGAAGTGCGGGGCGAGCGCGGTGCCGTCCGCCGCGATGTCGTTACGCACGGCGTTGGCCGGGCGCGCCGTGACGAGCTGCACGTAACCGTCGAGCGATGCGCACGCCTGCCCGGCATGCATGTCGCGCAGGATCCGGCACGCGCGCTCGGCGATCTTCGCGGGCGCCGCGTTGGGCGCACGCACGAGTGCGGCCGCGATCGCGGCCTCGCGCGCGTCGAGGCCCGATGGCGCCTTGCCGAACAGCACCTGCGACAGCGCGCCGAGCCCGATCGTCTCGCCGCGGAACGGCACGAGGTTCAGGTAGGCCTCGAGGATCTGGTCCTTGCGCCAGCTGCGTTCGAGCCACAGCGCGTTCACGGCCTGCGTGGCTTTCTGCGGCAGCGAGCGCTGGCCCGAGCGGCGCGGCGAATCGCCGAGCAAGCCCGCGAGCTGCATCGTGACGGTCGACGCGCCGCGCGTGCGCTCGTTCCACAGGTTGCCCCACGCGGCCCCGGCAATGCCGCGCCAGTCGACGCCGCTGTGTTCGTAGAAGCGCTTGTCCTCGGACACGACGATCGCCTCGCGGAACGCGGGCGACACGTCGGCGAGCGACACCCATTCGCCGCGCCGTTCGGCGAGGTCGACGCGCGTGCGCTGCAGCGGCGTGCCGTCGCGGGCGAGCAGCACCCAGTCGGAACTGCGCCAGTTGCGGCGCACGTCGTCGTAGCCGGGCAGCGCATGCGCGACGAGCGGCGCGGCCAGCACGACGGCGACGAATACGCGGCCGGCGAAACGCGCCGGCCGCGGCAAAGCCGGATCCATCATCGCGGTCTCGTCACTTGCCCGCGTCGGCCGGCTTCACGGTCATCGGCGGGTTCGGCCACAGGCCGTACACGGACGGTGCATACAGTGCCTCGACGCGCGTCGGCGGCAGTCCGAACGTGCCGACGTTGTTCAGCCGCACCGTGTACTCGACCGAGAATTTGCCCTTCGGCAAATAGTCGTAGTACGCGCGGTAGCCGTCGAAGTCGCGCTCGACGAACGTCGGCCACGCGCCGTCCGGCGTTTTCTCGCCCTGCGTCGCGGCTTCGGAATCGCGACCGAGGCCCGACCCGAGGATCGTCGCACCGGCCGGGATCGGATCGTTGACGGCGACCCACGTCATGTCGCTCTGCGCATCGATGTCGAGATGCACGCGCACGACGTCGCCGCGCGTCAGCACGCCCTTGACGGCGGGCGACACGGGCGTGACGGTCTTGGTGATCCGGTAGCCGGCCGCGAACGGCGAGCGCAGCGGCACGGCCGCGAGACTTTCGACGGTCGCCCACGGGCGGCCGGTGCCGTCCTGCGTGACCGACAGCGTGGCCGGCCCCTGCGACGCACGCGGCCACGGCAGCAGCACGCTGCGCGCGGCGGCCGCGCGGGTCGCGGGTGTGGCCGATGCGGGCGTATCGGCGGGCGCGGCCGATGCCGCCTGCGACCACGAGATCGAGCGCGCGTCGCCGCCGAGTGCAACCTTCGTCGCGCCGGCGACCGGCGTGCTCTCGTAGGTTCGCGAGAAGCGCTCGACCGCGAGCAGGCCGAGCGCGTTGGACGTCGTCGTCTGCCATGCGCCCTGGCGTTGCAGCGCGAGCAGGCCGGCCGTCACGCGCGGCATTTCGTCCTTCCACGCCGGGTCGCCGGCGAATTCCAGCGCGAGACGCGCGGCGTTGGTCTCGTTGCTGGTCATCAACCACCACAGGTCGTCGTCGCGCGCGGTCGAGAACACGAGCTGCGTGCCTTGATACGTGAGGCGCGCCCGCAGGATCTGCTCGACCTGCGCGCGTTTCTCGTCGCGTTGCGGGATGTCCTTCACGCGCGTCAGGATCGCGTGATAGTCGATCACGGCCGACGTTGGCCACTGGTTCGGCGCGATTTCGATCGAGCCGAGCATGCGGCCCTGCGCGGCGCCGTAGCGCGACAGCGCCTCGATCGCGGCGAGCTTGCGCAGGTCGCGATCCTGGCGCGGCGCCCACGCGTTGCGATCGAGGCGGCCGTCGACGAAGCGCGCGAGCCCGGCTTCGATCTGCGTGCGCAGGTCTTCCGGCAGCGCGAAGCGCGGATCGAGACGGCTGGCTTCGTCGGACACCACGAGCAGGTACGACGACAGCGTCGGGCTGCCGTGATGCGAATCGTCCGACGACGGCGGAAAGTAGCTTGCCAGGCCGTCGCTGTCGAGGTAGACGGGCATGCGGGCGATCAGCGCCTGCCATTGCGCAGGGTCGCGCAGCCCGATCGCACGCGACGTCTGCTGTTCGAGGCAGCGGTACGGATAGCGTTCGAACCAGCGCCGCACGCCGGGCAGGCCATCGGCGAGCTTCGACTGCAGCGACACGGCGATGCCGCCGCGCGGTGCGCCCTGGGCGTTGCTCACCGCGCCGGCCGGAGCCGCCACGGGCACCGTCAGCGTGCCGTCGACCTGCGCGAGCGTCGCCTGCTGGACGGTTACCGGCAGCGCGGGCACGACCTTCTGCGCGACGGCCAGCGCGTCGGACGCGCGCTTGCCGCCTTGCTCGGCCGCCTCGATGCGCCAGTTCAGCGCACCGGCCGCATCGAGCGCCTGCTCGGGCACGGTGATCGTCCACGCGACTTCGGTTGCCGCATTCGCCGCCAGCGATACGGTTTGCGGGGCGACGTCGAGGCCCGTCACGCGCGGCGTCACGACGACCTGCATCGCGCGGTCGGTCGTGTTGCGCAGCGTGACCTGCGCGCGGAACGCGTCGCCTTCGCGCACGAGCGGCGGCAGGCCGGAGATCAATTGCAGATCCTGCGTGCTGCGGATCGACGTGCTGCCCGTGCCGAAACGGTCGGGGCCGACCGCCGCGATCGCGACGATCCGGAAGCGCGTGAGCGCATCGTTCAGCGGCACCTCGACGGTTGCGCTGCCGTTCGCGTCGAGCGTCACGCGCGGGTTCCACAGCAGCAGGGTATCGAACAGCTCGCGGGTCGGCGCGCTGCCGCCGCCGCCGCCGGCCGGCACGGCCTTGCGGCCGAAGTGGCGGCGGCCGACGATTTCCATCTGCGCGGTGGCCGTCTCGACGCCGTACGCACGCCGGCGCAGCATCGCGTCGAGCAGGTTCCAGCTGTCGTTCGGCATCAGTTCGAGCAGCGCTTCGTCGACAGCCGCGAGCGCAATCTGCGTGCCGGCCGGTGCCGGCTGGCCGTTCGGCAGCGTGACCTTCACGTGCGCCTGCGCCTTGCTGCGGACCGTGTAGCGCGTCGCGTCGGTCGTCACGGTCACGCCGAGGCGGTGAACGCCCGTGCCGACCTTGATTTCGCCGAGGCCGTAGCGGAACGCGGGCTTCGACAGGTCGACGAACGCGGTCGGCGCCTCGTAGTGGCGGCCTTCGCGCCAGAACGCGCGCGCCCATTCGACCGGCGCCTTCCAGCCCCACGTGAAGAACGAGTACCACGGCACCTCGCGAATCCGGCCGCGCAGCGCGAGCACCGACACGTAGACGTTCGGCCCCCACGATTCGCCGACCTTCAGGTCGACGGTCGGGTTCTTGCCGTTCAGCTCGACGATGTGCGTTTCCATTACGCCGCCGCGCTCGACCGCGACGAGCGCGGTCGCGTAGCGGAACGGCATGCGCACCTGGAAGCGGGCCGTTTCGCCCGGCTCGTACGAGGTTTTCTCGGGGATCACGTCGATCCGGTCGGTGTTGTCGCCGCCGAACCAGAGTTCGTCCTCGCGCGTGACCCATACCGACGTCGATGCATTCGACGTGCGGCCGTCGCCGTCCTTCGCGACCGCGATCAGCTGCACGTTGCCGGCCTGCTCGAGCGTCGCGTCGCAGGCCATGCGGCCCTTGTCGTCGGTCTTGCCCGAGCACAGCACGCCGAGGTCGCGCGTGTCGCTCTTGTTGTCGTATGCATAGAAGCCGCCGACCATCCGCTTGCGCGACGACGTCGTGATGCGCGCGACGCCCTTGATCTCGATCGGCACCGACGCGCGCGGCTTGCCCTGCAGGTCGACCGCCAGTGCCTGCACCGGCACGCGCTGGCCGACCGACACCCAGCGGCCTGCCTTGATGCCGGCCACCACCGCGGCCGGCCACAGGATCGTGTCGCCGCGGATCGTCTGCACTTCGCCGTTCGGATCCGCGAACGTCGCCTCCAGCGCGATGCGCTTCGGCGCGTCGACGTCGGGCAGGTCCTTGAGCGTGACCGAACCCGCGCCGTTGCGATCGAGCGTCAGCGGCAGCTTGTCGGCGATCAGCTTCGTCGCGTCGGGATCGTTGTTCGACGACGACGCGTTGTCGCCGTCCTGCGAATCGTCGTCGGCGTTGCCGTCGCTCGTGTCGGGACGATATGGCGTGAAGCTGAAATCCTCGAAACGATCCGCGAACGGCGGCGACGCCCATTTCATCAGCGCCGACACCTGCACGGGCAGGTTCGATGCGCCGCCGCCCGACACATAGTCGATCTGCACCGCGAGCGGCGCTTCCTTCACGGCGACGAGCGGGCTCTTCTGCGCGTCGCGCGCGCCGATCGAGCCTTTCAGCACCGGCAGGCGGAACGCCTCGACGCGGAAACTGCCGCTGTAATAGGTGGCGGTTGGCGCGTCTTCCGGGCCGTCTTCGAGTTCGACGCTGTACTCGCCGAGCTTCGCGGCGGCCGGCAGCGTGAACTGCGAGTCCGCGCTGTGGTCGGCCGCCCACGTGAGCGGCAGCTTGTACGTCTGGCCCGTGCCGAGATGGCGGATCGTCAGGCGCGTCGGGTATTGCGACGGGAACGCGAGGCTCTGCAGCGTCTCGGTGCGGATGAAATGCTTCATCGACACGGTTTCGCCGGCGCGCAGCAGCGTGCGGTCGAACACGGTATGCGCGCGCACGGTCGGTGCGCTGTCGGTATCGGTCGGCACGTTGAAGCGCCACGATTCGATCCCGCGGTTCCAGCCCGAGCTGACGAACGCCATGTCGGGGCCCGTCTTCGGATCGTCGACGCGCGCCGACACGAAGTAGTCGTCGTAGCGCTGTTCCGACGCGCCGCACGCGCGCTTCGGCTCGAACGGCCCGTCGATCTTCAGCAGGCCTTGCGCGTCGGTCTTGCCGGCCGCGATTTCGTCGCCGTTGCAGTCCGACACGCGGATCTGCGCGTTCGGCACCGGCTTGCCCTTGTCGAGCGTCGTGACCCATACGAGGTTGTTCTCGCGCCCCTGTTTCAGGTGCACGCCGAGGTTCGTGACGAGCACGGTGGTGCGCACGTACATGCTCGACGGCTTCGCGAGCAGCGAGCGGCCGAGCGCGGGCGACGCGAGTTCGAGCACGTAGAAGCCGGGCTTGTCGATCGGCACACCGACCACTTCGAACGGGCGCAGCGTCTTCGGGTCGGCCTTCGGCAGCGTCAGCACCTGCGCGCCGGGCTCGCCCGTCAGCAGCGACAGCGAGCGCACGTCGATGCGGCGGTTTTGCGGCGCGGGCTGCTTCTCGCCGGCCGCGAGCGGCACGTAGACAGGGTGTTGGCCCTTGCGTTCCAGCAGGCCGGGTATCTGGTCGTCGATCGAGCCGGCCGTCATCGACCAGTTGTCGAAGCGATCGACGGTGCGCATCCATTGGCGGATCGCGGTGTCGTTCTCGACCTTCAGGTTCGCGAATTGCGCGCCGCCCGCATTGAGGCCGGCGATATGCAGGTCGGCCTCGACGTTGCGCAGCGTGACGGGCACCAGCGCGGGCGTACCGGGTTCGGCGAAGCGCTCGACGATCCCGAAGGTGCCCGACGAGAATTTCGCGAGCGGCGGCATCGGCGCGGTACGCGTCGCGAGCGGGAACAGGTCGGCGTTGGACAGCGGCCGGTCGGTCACGTCGCGCAGGCCCGACGGCAGCTCGACGGTCAGCGCAGCCTGAGCGGGCAGCGGCGGGTTGAACGTGACGGTCGTCACTTCCTCGCTGTGGTCGTCGGCCGCGAAGGTCGGCGACAGCGAACCGTCGGGGCCGCGCAGCTTGATCGCGTCGGCCTGCTTGCGCGAGATCGGCGCGTTGAACGACAGCGTGAGCGGGCGCAGCGGCGTGCAGGGCGCCTTCGCGTTCTCGCGTTCGCACGAGAAGCTCGCGGCGAACGGTGCGCGCACGGTGAAATCGAAACGCCGTTCGGTTTCGTTCGCGATGCCACTCGGGCTCGCGACGCCCTTGCCGTACACCAGCTGCACCTTCGCGCTCGCCGGCAGCGCCTGCGAACACGACAGCGTCAGCACGCGCGCCGCCTCTTTCTTCAACCCGAAATGATCGAGCAGGGCGTTGCGCGTATCGTCGTCGGCCGCCGCGACGGGAATGCGGTTGCCGATGCCGGCCGCTTCGCACCAGATGTTCGCGAGCGCCGAGCGCGGCTCGGCCGGGCCGTTCAGCTTCATCACGAAGACCTGCCGCTCCTCGATCTCGCGCGAGCCGGGGCGCACCGACACCGGAAACGGGCCGCCCGTCTGGAACGTGAAGCGACGCGGGCCGCTGACCGCATTGCCCGCGACCGAACGCAGCGTGTCGTTGAGCGCGACCGAGCAGCGTACGCCGGGCGGCAGGTCGCTTTCGAAATCGTAAACCCAGGTCTTGTCGTCGAGCCAGTGGCCCTGGCCGCGTGCGGCCGCCGAATCGTTGCAGCTCACGCGCGCCGGATTCGGCGCGGAGGCCGAGCCGAAGGCGACCATCGGTTCGTCGAACTTGACGACGCTCTGCCGGACTTCGGTGACGGTGCCTTGCGGCGACACGCTCACCGTGCGCGCCGCGCCCGCATGCAGCGACAGGGCCGCGGCGCCGCCGAGCGCCGCCACGGCGCCGATGCGCCAGAGCAGCCGGGTCGTGTGGTTGATTCGATGCTTTTGTTTGTTGTGCTTGTCGCGCTGCTTCATCGCTCGATTGCCCTCGGAGGGAAGCTTTCTGTTTGATTGCACGGGATTCTAACCGACCGTCATGCGCGCGCAGCATGGCATGCAATGTGTCGCCGGCGCGCGACACGGGGGTGCGTGCCGCAGATTTGTCGCGTCGACGACACAAAAATGCAGCGAAATGTCGATTGTCACGGATTGCGGAACATTAAATGGACTATAAAAAGATTGTTTGATCCGGCGTGTGCGCGTACATTGCAGGTCCGCGCCAATGTTTGAGAAATATCAAGCGTGGTTTTCCCGAATCCGGTGTTCGAGAGAAGGAAACATGCACAACGACAACACCCCCCAATCGCGTCGTGACAACGACGCAGCCGCAACCGGCATCACGCGGCGTCAATGGCTGCAGGGCGCACTGGCGCTGACGGCGGCGGGCCTCACGGGCTCGCTGGCGTTGCGGGCCCTGGCCGACGATCCCGGCACCGCGCCGCTCGATACGTTCATGACGCTTTCCGAAGCATTGACCGGCAAGAAAGGGCTGAGCCGCGTCACCGGCCAGCGCTATCTGCAGGCCTTGCAGAAGGGCTCGTTCAAGACGGCCGACAGCCTGCCGCAGCTCGCCGGCGCGCTCGCATCCGGCTCGCTGAATCCCGACCAGGAATCGCTCGCACTGACGATTCTCGGCGCGTGGTATCTCGGCATCGTCGACAACGTCGTGATTACCTACGAAGAAGCATTAATGTTCAGCGTGGTGTCCGATACGCTCGTGATCCCTTCGTATTGCCCCAACAAACCCGGCTTCTGGGCCGAAAAACCGATCGAGAGGCAAGCCTGATGGCCGATACCGATACGCAAAAAGCCGACGTCGTCGTCGTCGGATCGGGTGTCGCCGGCGCGATCGTTGCACACCAGCTCGCGATGGCGGGCAAGTCCGTGATCCTGCTGGAAGCCGGCCCGCGCATGCCGCGCTGGGAAATCGTCGAGCGCTTTCGCAACCAGCCCGACAAGACCGACTTCATGGCGCCGTACCCGTCGAGCCCGTGGGCCCCGCATCCGGAATACGGCCCGCCGAACGACTACCTGATCCTGAAGGGCGAGCACAAGTTCAACTCGCAGTACATCCGCGCGGTGGGTGGCACGACGTGGCACTGGGCCGCGTCGGCGTGGCGCTTCATTCCGAACGACTTCAAGATGAAGACCGTGTACGGCGTCGGCCGCGACTGGCCGATCCAGTACGACGACCTCGAGCATTACTACCAGCGTGCCGAGGAAGAGCTCGGCGTGTGGGGCCCGGGCCCCGAGGAAGATCTGTACTCGCCGCGCAAGCAGGCGTATCCGATGCCGCCGCTGCCGCTGTCGTTCAACGAGCAGACCATCAAGAGCGCGCTCAACGGCCATGACCCGAAGTTCCACGTGGTGACCGAGCCCGTCGCGCGCAACAGCCGCCCGTACGACGGCCGGCCGACCTGTTGCGGAAACAACAATTGCATGCCGATCTGTCCGATCGGTGCGATGTACAACGGCATCGTCCACGTCGAGAAGGCCGAGCAGGCCGGCGCGAAGCTGATCGACAGCGCGGTCGTCTACAAGCTCGAGACGGGGCCGGACAAGCGCATCGTCGCCGCGATCTACAAGGACAAGACGGGCGCCGACCATCGCGTCGAGGGCAAGTACTTCGTGCTCGCCGCGAACGGCATCGAGACGCCGAAGATCCTGCTGATGTCCGCGAACCGCGATTTCCCGAACGGCGTCGCGAACAGCTCGGACATGGTCGGGCGCAACCTGATGGACCACCCGGGCACCGGCGTGTCGTTCTACGCGAGCGAGAAGCTGTGGCCGGGCCGCGGCCCGCAGGAGATGACGTCGCTGATCGGTTTCCGCGACGGCCCGTTCCGCGCGACCGAAGCCGCGAAGAAGATCCACCTGTCGAACATGTCGCGCATCAACCAGGAGACGCAGAAGATCTTCAAGGCCGGCAAGCTGATGAAGCACGAGGAGCTCGACGCGCAGATCCGCGACCGTTCCGCACGCTACGTGCAGTTCGACTGCTTCCACGAAATCCTGCCGCAACCCGAGAACCGCATCGTGCCGAGCAAGACGGCCACCGACGCGATCGGCATCCCGCGCCCCGAGATCACGTATGCGATCGACGATTACGTGAAGCGCGGCGCCGTGCACACGCGCGAGGTTTACGCGACGGCCGCGAAGGTGCTCGGCGGCACCGACGTCGTATTCAACGACGAGTTCGCGCCGAACAACCACATCACCGGCGCGACGATCATGGGCGCGGATGCACGCGACTCGGTCGTCGACAAGGACTGCCGGACGTTCGACCATCCGAACCTGTTCATCTCGAGCAGCTCGACGATGCCGACCGTCGGTACGGTGAACGTGACGCTGACGATCGCGGCGCTCGCGCTGCGGATGTCGGACACGCTGAAGAAGGAAGTCTGACCGTGCGGAAATCTACTCTCACCTTCCTCCTCGCCGGCTGCCTCGCGCTGCCCGGCCTCGCGCGCGCGGCCGATTCGGCCGATCCGGCGCAGGTCAAGCGCGGCGAATACCTCGCGGTCGCGGGCGACTGCATGGCCTGCCACACCGCGAAGGGCGGCAAGCCGTTCGCGGGCGGCCTCGGTATGCCGGTGCCGATGCTCGGCAAGATCTATACGAGCAACATCACGCCCGACCCCGATACGGGCATCGGCACCTGGACGTTCGACGACTTCGAGCGTGCGGTGCGTCATGGCGTGTCGAAGAACGGCGACAACCTGTACCCGGCGATGCCGTACGTGTCGTATGCGAAGATCAACGACGACGACGTGCAGGCGCTGTACGCGTACTTCATGCACGGCGTCGAACCGGTCAAGCAGGCGCCGCCGAAGAACGAGATCCCCGCGCTGCTGAGCATGCGTTGGCCGCTGAAGATCTGGAACTGGCTGTTCCTGAAGGACGGCGTCTACCAGCCGAAGCCGGCGCAGAGCGCCGAGTGGAACCGCGGCGCGTATCTCGTGCAGGGCCTTGCGCACTGCAGCACGTGCCATACGCCGCGCGGCATCGCGATGCAGGAGAAGTCGCTCGACGAAACGGGCGGCAGCTTCCTGTCGGGCTCGGTGCTCGCGGGTTGGGACGGCTACAACATCACGTCCGACCCGAACGCGGGGATCGGCGGCTGGACGCAGCAGCAGCTCGTCCAGTATCTGCGCACCGGCAGCGTGCCGGGCCTTGCGCAGGCGGCCGGCCCGATGGCCGAGGCGATCGAGCACAGCTTCTCGAAGATGACCGAAGCCGACATCGGCGCAATCTCGACGTACATCCGCACGGTGCCGGCCGTGGCCAGCGGCGACGCGAAGCAGTCGCGCTCGTCGTGGGGCAAGCCGGCCGAGGACGGCCTGAAGCTGCGCGGCGCGGCGCTCGCGTCGTCGGGCATCGATCCGGCCCGGCTGTATCTCGGCAACTGCGCGACCTGTCACCAGATGCAGGGGAAGGGCACGCCGGACGGTTACTACCCGCCGCTGTTCCATAACTCGACGGTCGGTGCGTCGAATCCGACCAACCTCGTGCAGGTGATCCTGAACGGCGTGCAGCGCAAGGCCGGTAGCGAGGACGTCGGGATGCCGGCGTTCCGCCACGAGTTGTCGGATGCGCAGATCGCCGCGCTGACGAACTACCTGACCGGGCAGTTCGGCAATCCGGCTGCGAAGGTGACCGAGCAGGACGTCGCGAAGCTGCGCTGACGCGACACGCGACGAAGCAGGGCGACAACGTAAAAGAGGAGGAGCACAGCACATCGGGCAGGCCCCGATGCCGGTTGTTGCAGAGCGGGGCGGCGGCGCGGATGGCCGTCCGCCCCGGTTCACAGGCAATCCGGTGCGTGCGATTGCGCGCATCGTTTTCGTTGATCACACCATGACACCGAATCAACCGTTTCTCGCGTCCCAGCGCGATGTGCTGCTGCTGCTTGCCCGAATCCTGATCGTGATCCTGTTCGTGATGTTCGGCTGGAAGAAGATTATCGACTTCTCCGGTACGATCGCGTTCATGGGTAGCGAGGGCGCGCCGGCGCCGATCATCTCGGCGGCGATCTCCGTCGTGATGGAGCTGTTCGTCGGGATTGCGATCCTGATCGGCTTCCAGACGCGGCCGCTCGCGCTGTTGCTTGCGCTGTATACGATCGGCACCGCCGTTATCGGTCACCATTACTGGACGATGACGGGCGGCGAGCAGATCAACAACATGATTCATTTCTACAAGAACATCGCGATCTCGGGCGGCTTGCTCGCGCTCTGCGCGGCCGGCCCCGGACGTTTTTCGCTCGATCGCGGATAAGCAGACCCGAGGCGCGTGCATGGGGCGCGCGTCGGACGGTCGAGACTTCGAGGGGGCATCATTTTGCGACTCAAATACTTCGCATGGCTGATTGCGGCCGCCACGCCAGCGGCTGCGTTTGCACAGACGAGCGTCACGCTGTATGGCCGGATCGACGGCGGCATCGAATACCTGAACCACATCGCGAAGCCGAACGGCGGCAGCGGGACGCGCTGGAGCGCGGAAAGCGGCGACTGGGGCACCAGCATGTTCGGGTTGAAGGGCGTCGAGGATCTCGGCGGCGGGCTGTCGACGGTGTTCAACCTGGAAACCGCGTTCCAGGTGATGAACGGCCAGACGGGCGGCGGACGCATGTGGTCGCGGCGCGCATACGTCGGGTTGAAGAGCAACACGTGGGGCCAGTTGCAGGCCGGCCGCAACCTGTTCATCGACAGCGACGGCGTGTGGGAATTCGATCCGTTCGTCCAGCAGGCATTTTCGTCGGCGTCGCTCGTGCGTGGCCGCAACTGGCAGCAGACCAGCAACAATATCGAATATCACAGCCCGGTGATCGGCGGCTTCGACGTGCAGGCGCAATACGCGTTCGGCAATCAGTCGCGCGGCTTCAACTACGGCGCGGCCGACGATTTCGGCCGCTCGGACGGGATCATGATCTCGTACCATTCGCCGGTGCTCGACGTGCGCGGTATCTACGACGAGCTGCGCGACAACAACGGCAAGTTCAGCAATATCTTCACCGCGTCGCGCGAGTACTTCGTCGGCGCGAACGTGAAGGTGTCGAAGTTCAAGATCCAGGGGGCGTACACGCACTACCAGGCGCCGGACAGCCCGGCCGGTGTTGCCGACCGTGCCGATCATTACTGGCTCGGCGCGACCTATTCGGCGACGCCGCAGTGGGCCGTGACGGGCGGCGGGTATTACGTGAAGGTGGGTGACGGCGGCGGCGATGCGTCGCATGACCCGTCAGGGCACGCGATGATGTACGTGCTCGGCACCACGTACAACCTGTCGAAACGCACGTTCCTGTACGGCACGGTTGCGTATGTGCGCAACGGCGGGAATTCGAATTTCTCGCTGCTCGCGACGCCGCGTGACGCAACGTCGGGGACGAGCCCGATGACGGGCGAGTCGCAGACGGGCGCGTATGTGGGGATGATGCATACGTTCTGAGCACGGGCGGTTTGGGTAGGTGAAGAAGGCACGGGCGGTGAAGGTCCGTGCCTTTTTGCGTTTACGCCGGCTGCCGTATCGTTGCTGTCCGGGACGTGACGCGATATGGTCTCGACAAGCACTCACCTGCTTCGAGGCCAGTCCTGTTCTCGAAAGTCGGTATGACGCGTCGAGCGATCGACATAGCGAGCTCGGTAAATTGACGGTTCATGCCGACGCGATTGCAACGCGCACGCTCGCGCATCGCCGTCCGATCGGCGCCGTGCTTCAGAACACGCATGCGTCGGTCGTCGTCAGCGTCGCAAACGGCCCGCCGAGCGTCGCATTATGATGCGCGACGATCCGCTCGGCCGGCAGCGCTGGTGTATCCATACAGGTGTGCGCATCGGCAACGAGTACCGGGCGAAAGCCGAGATCGGCGGCCGCACGGCACGTCGTATCGACGCAGTACTGCGTTTTCATCCCCGCGATCACGATCTCGCCGATACCAGCCGCATGCAACCACTCGGCGAGTCGCGTGCCCGCGAAGCAGCTCGGCCGCGTCTTGTCGAACACGATGTCGCGTGCGGTATCGATCGCAAGCTCCGGCAGCAGTGCGGCCAGCGGCGCGTCGGATGCGATCGGCGAGCCGGCCGGGCCGACGTGACGCACGGCGAACACGGGGGCACCGCTGTCATGTGCGCGGCGAATCAGCCGGTTGATATTGGTTAGCACGCGTTCGCCGTCATGCGGGCGATCGGGGCCATGAAACAACCCGACCTGCATATCGATCACGAGCAGCGCGCGTTTCGGGGAAGGGGCTTCGGACATCGCGTTTCTCCTGAGTGGCCGATGCAGACGGAGAAACGACGAGACCCCGTCCGGAACCGGCGGGGCCTGTGGGAATCGGTGACGCTACGATCTTGCGCGCACTCGCCGCACGGGCCCGCCAAAGGCGGTCGTGCGCGTGGTCGTCGAAAGGGTGATCGGAGCGTCGTGCATGGCTCGATGATGCCCGATGCGCGCGCGTGACGTCAATTACTGTTCACGTGCCGCGCACCGTCCGCCGCTCAATCCAGCGCCTTCCCCGCCTTCTCGTCCATGAAACGAATCGCAAGCAACGTCATCGCGCCGCAGCCGATCGCATACCACGCCGGCGCATTCGGATCTCCGGTCGCCGCGATCAGCCACGTGACGAAGAACTGCGCGAAGCCGCCGAAGATCGCGACGCCGACGCTATACACCAGCGCACCGCCCGTCGCACGCACTGCCCGCGGAAACAACTCGCCGAGCATCGCGCCGGTCGCGCCGATGTTGATCGCATGCACGATCGACAGCGCGGCGATGATCGACAGCAGCGACGCGGCGCCCGGCCAGCGATTCAGTGCGATGAACGCCGGGTAGATCGCGGCCATCAGCACGATGCGTGTCCACCAGACGATCCGGTTGCGCCCATACACGTCCGACAGAAGGCCGCCGATCGGCGTCACGAGCATCAGGATCGCACCGGCGACGCAGCCGGCCGTCATCGACAGCCAGGTCGGCAAGTGCAGCACCTGCACGCCATAGATCGCCATGTAGAACACGATGATGTAGTGGATCGACGTGCCGCCGATCGTCACGCCGAGGCCCGCGAATACGGCCTTGGCGTGATGGCGCAGCACGTCGGCGAGCGGCAGCGATGCGACCGGCTCGTCGTGTGCGGCGGCCGGGGCGGCAGCAGGCACTTCCTCGACGGTGCGGCGCAACCAGTAGCCGAGCGGCACGAACAGCGTGCCGATGATGAACGGCACGCGCCAGCCCCAGCTTTCGAGTTGCGCAGCGCTCAGCGTCGACGTCAGCGCGACGCCGGTGAGTGCGCCCGCGAGCGCGGCGAGCCCCTGGCTCGAGAACTGGAACGACGCATAGAAACCGCGACGATGCTGCGGCGCCTGTTCGAGCAGCAGCGTCGTCGATGCACCGACTTCGCCGCCCGACGCGAACCCCTGCAGCAGCCGTGCGAGCACGAGCAGCAGCGGCGCGGCGATGCCGATCTGCGCGAAGGTCGGCGCGACCGCGATCGTCGCGGTACCGAGCGCCATCAGCAGCAGCGTGAGGATCATCGCCTTCTTGCGGCCGGCGCGGTCCGCATACATGCCGATCACGAGGCCGCCGAGCGGACGTGTGACGAAGCCGACACCGAAGCTCGCGACCGCGAGCATCAGTTGCCCGAACGACGAATGCACGGGAAAGAACAGCTTGCCGATCAGGATCGCGAAGAAGCTGTAGACCGTGAAGTCGTAGAACTCGAGCGCGTTGCCGACGGCGGCGGCCGCGATCAGCCGGCGCTTCTTCGCGGCGGCGCGGGCATCGACCGGCGTGCCGGCGAACGAAATGGCGGACGTTTCCATGGGTTCCCTTGCTTTGAGCGCGGAACTGCGTGTTGAAAGGCTGTCAGGCCGCGAGCCAGGCTTCGGCGACGCGAACCCAGTAGCTCGCGCCGATCGCGAGGATGTCGTCGTTGAAGTCGTAGCCGGGGTTGTGCACCATGCAGCCGCCCTTGCTGCCGATTCCGTTGCCGATGAACGCGTAGCAGCCGGGGCGCGCTTCGAGCATGAACGCGAAATCCTCGCTGCCCATCAGCGGCGCGGTGTCGGTTTCGACGCGTTCCGCGCCGAGCATCTGGCATGCGATGTCGGCCGCGAACGCGGTTGGTTCCGCGTGATTGACGAGCACCGGGTAGCCATAGTCGTAGTCGACCTCCGCGGTGACGCCGAAGCTTTCCGCCTGGCCCTTCACGAGCGCCTCGATGCGGCGCGCGAGCAGGGCGCGCACGTCGGCGTTCAGCGCGCGCACCGACAATTTCATCACGACGGTTTCGGGAATGATGTTGAACGTTTCGCCGGCCTGCACGCTGCCGACGGTGATCACGGCCGCATGCTGCGCGTCGACCTCGCGTGCGACGATCGTCTGCAGCGCGACCATGATGCTGCCCGCGGCCGACATCGGATCGCGCGCGAAATGCGGCATCGCGCCGTGGCCGCCGACGCCGCGCAGCGTGATCGTCACGCGGTCGGCCGACGCCATCGCGGCGCCGGTGCGGAACGCCATGTCGCCGGCCGCGCGGCCCGGCATGTTGTGGATCGCGAAGATCGCGTCGCACGGGAAACGGTCGAACAGGCCGTCGTCCATCATCGCCTTCGCGCCGCCGAAGTTTTCCTCGGCGGGCTGGAAGATCAGGTTCAGCGTGCCGGAGAACCGGCGCGTTGCCGCGAGGTGGCGCGCCGCGCACAGCAGCATCGCGGTGTGACCGTCGTGGCCGCATGCATGCATCTTGTTCGCGTGACGGCTTGCGTAGGGCAGCCCCGTGGCTTCCGAGAGCGGCAGCGCGTCCATGTCGGCGCGCAGCCCGACCGTGCGTGTGCCTTGCCCTTCGCGTAGCACGCCGACCACGCCCGTCTTGCCGATACCGCGATGCACTTCGTAGCCCCAGCCGGTGAGCAGCTCGGCGACGAGGTCGCTCGTGAGCGTTTCTTCGAATGCGAGTTCGGGGTGGGCGTGAATGCGGCGGCGCACTTCGACGAGCTCGGGGGCGATGGCGGCGATGGCCGGGATGACGGGGTTCGCGGCTTGCAGCATGGTGTCTCCTGTGGGGCCGGTGGGGCGTTTGACGCGCATGTGACGACCAAGCATATAAATTTCTTTTGCGTACCAGAAGCTGCTAAATTGCTTTGGTGCACACTGTCGGTTGCCGCTCGGGAATACCCTGAGCCATTGCGCGGCCGGCCGCACAGGGTTTCCACGGATCACGCATTGCCGCCATGAAATACCACCAGCTGAAAGCGTTCGTCACCGCCGCGGAAGAAGGGAGCATTCGCGCGGCCGCGCGGCGCCTGAACGTGTCGCCGGCTGCGCTCACGAAGGCGGTCAAGGAACTGGAGATCGCGCTCGGCGTATCGCTCGTCGTGCGCACCGCACGCGGCGTGCAGCTGACCGCGTTCGGCCAGCAACTGCAGGTGCGCGCGCGGCTGATCGTCGCCGAAATGCAGCGCGCCCGCGACGACATCGAGCAGGCACAGGGCGCGATGACGGGTTCCGTCGCGGCGGCGATCACGCCGGCGGCGGCGGTGACGATCCTGCCCGACGCGTTTCGTGCGTTCCGGCGCCGCTTTCCGGTGGCGCGCGTCAATCTGATCGAAGGATTTCCTGGCGTCGCGCTGCCGCGCCTGCACGACGGTTCGCTCGATTTCGCGGTGGCCGTCGTCGTCCCCGAGTTGCTGGCGGCCGAGTTCGATCACGCGGAACTCTATGCGAGCCGTTCGCTGATCGTCGCGCGCAAAGGACATCCGCTCGCGTCGGCCACGTCGCTCGCCGATCTCGTCGAAGCCGACTGGCTGATGAATCCGTCGCCGGAAAGCTCGACACAGGTGCTGTTCAACTCGTTCGTCGCGTACGGGTTGCCGGTGCCGGCGCGCGTCGTCGAATGCCCGAGCTTCGGTCTCGCGCACAGCCTGATGACCGGTTGCGACCTGATCGCATCGATGCCCGAGCAATTGTTGCAAGGCGAATGGGCGCGCGATCAGCTCGCGGTACTGCCGATCCGCGAGCGCTTGCCGGCCGTATCGGTGCAGGTCGTCACGCGCCGCGACAGCCCGCTGACGCCGGCCGCGGCGATGCTGCTCGATTGCCTGCGCGATTCCGCGCGGCGCAAGGGATTGCGGTGAGCCGTCACCCCGCGCAGATCACGTAGTGATCCTGACGATCGTGTGCCCGGCATGCGCGGGCCGCATGCGGTTCCGACGCACGTTGCGCGAGCCGGTATCATAGCGGCCGGCCCGCCGCTACGGCCGGCCTCCCACTCCATCGCCATCCGGCATCCAGCAATCAGAGGCATCACATGACCAGTGCAACCCAATTCGACAACGTATCGGTCGTCAAGCGCGCGAACGTCTATTTCGACGGCAAGTGCGTGTCGCATACCGTGCTCTTCCCGGACGGCACGCGCAAGACGCTCGGCGTGATCCTGCCGTGCGCGCTCAACTTCGGCACGGATGCACCCGAATTGATGGAAGTGCAGGCCGGCAAGTGCCGCGTGAAGCTCGACGGCAGCAGCGAATGGCAGACCTACGGCGCCGGCGAATCGTTCTCCGTGCCGGGCAAGAGCCGCTTCGACATCGAAGTGCTCGAGACGCTCGATTACGTCTGCAGCTACCTGTAAGACGCTTTCCGCGCAGCAAAGAAAAAGCCCCGCCGAAGCGGGGCTCGTCGCAAACGGATGGCGCAAGGCCATCCGGAGCGCCTGTTCTCGTTACGTCGTCACAGGCAGGCGTTGATGTCGCCGGCGGACGCTGCGTCGCCGCGCACGCCGACCCACGTCTTCGCACCCGGCTTCCACGACGGACGAACCATCGCGGCGGCGCCGTTCGGCGGCTGCTGGCCCGGTGCGTACACGTCGGTCGCCAGGCCGTTGGCCAGCACGTTCTGCGAGATCACCTGTTGTTGCGACTTGTCGGCCCAGGTCTTGGCGATGCACGCCGAGACGTCGGGAGCCGCTTTCTGGCTTTGTCCCACGTTCTGCACGGCAGGTTCGGCGGCATGAGCAGAAATTGCCACGGTCAATGCGATGAGCGGTAAGTATTTCACGTTCACGTTATCTCCCTCGAGTCGTGATTGATTGAGTGGGATGCGCAGCAGTGCTGCGTTCAAGTGAGATCGCATCTGGCAGGCTCGGTTCCGGTCATTCCGAAACAAGTTGTTAACGCGCTTGCCAAACGGCGGCTCGGATGCTGCGCATGTTGCTGCGGCGCCGCATGCGTCGCGTATGGCTCGACGTCATGCGTGGCGGTCGGTGCGCTGCCGGTCGTGGTGTGGTGAGGTGACGGCCGCGGCGGGCGGCATGTGCTGCATGCCGCGCCGCGACTCTTTATCTGATGACGAAGTGGAATGGCTGATGGATGGCCCCGTCGCATGAACACCATGATGACAAACTTTCGTCCGCCGAATTGTTAACCAACTTTAAACGGATAAGGTGGCCGCGATGCGACGCGGCGCGCGACGGGCGCGCGGCATCGTGCAGCGACGTGAGGCGGGGAAGCGGTGCGCGGCAGGGCGCCGCGCACGCGGGTTGTGTCAGCCGATCTTGCGCGAGCCGACCTCGCGCAGGTTGGCCGGGACGATCGGACGGAAGCGCTCGCGTTTGTGTTCGTCGTCGAAGTGCTGGAGTGCCGGCTTGATCAGGTCGCTGCGCGACACGATGCCCGTGATGCGCAGCGATTGCTCGTCGGCGACCACCGGCAGGCGCTCGAGGCCGAGCATCGCGAGACGCGAAGCGACGACGCGGCACGTTTCGTGAGCCAGCGCGACGGCCGGTGCGCGATCGGCGAATGCGGCCGAGATCGGCGTATCGGTGCTCGCCTGTGCTCGCTGGGCGTCGAGCGTCGCGCGATCGACGAGGCCGAGCAGGCGGCCGTTCTGCACGACCGGATACGCGCGGTGCGCCTGCTTCGCGCCGAAGTATTGCGTCTCGACGGTATCGAGCGTCGCCGAACCGTCGATCGCGACGAGCCGATCGGCCGACGTCATCACTTCGCCGACATCGTGCCGCTCGAGCGGATCGACGCCGTATTCGCGATAGATGTGGTAGCCGCGGCGTGCGATCTTTTCCGTCATGATCGAGCGCTTCATCACGATGGTCGCGAAGCCGTGCGCGACGAGCGTCGCGGCGAGCAGCGGCAGCAGCGCGTTGGCGTCGTGCGTGAGGCCGAAGGCGAACACGATCGCGGTGAGCGGGGCGCCGAGCGTCGCGCCGAGCGTCGCGGCCATGCACACGAGCGGCCACAGCACCGGATCGCCGCCCGGCAGCACCGGCGACAGCACGGTGCCGAGGCCGGCGCCGAGCATCAGCAGCGGGGCGAGCACACCGCCCGAGGTGCCCGAGCCGAGCGCGATCACCCACATCACGGCTTTCACGATCAGTAGCGCGAGCGCGACCTTCAGCGCGATGTGCTGGTGCAGCAGGTCGCCGATCACGTCGTAGCCGACGCCGAGCGCGCGCGGCTCGAGCCAGCCGCCGATGCCGATCACGATCGCGCCGAGCGCGGGCCACCACATCCAGTGCATGGGCAGCTTCGCGAAGGTGTCTTCGACGCGGTAGAGCGCCGCCGACAGGCCGCACGCGAGCATGCCCGACAGCAGGCCCGCGACGATGCACGACAGCAGCGCGACGGGCGTCGGCGCGGCGGTCGTCACCGGAAACAGCGGATCGACGCCGAAGAACACCGCGCGTGCGAAGCCTGCCACCGCGCACGCGAGTGCGACCGGCAGGAAACTGCGCGGACGCCATTCGAACAGCAGCAGTTCGACCGCGAGCAGCACGGCGGCCACCGGCGTGCCGAACACGGCCGTCATGCCGGCGGCCGCGCCGGCGACGAGCAGCGTCTTGCGCTCGGCGGCGGTCACGTGCACGCATTGCGCGATCAGCGAGCCGAGCGCGCCGCCCGTCATGATGATCGGGCCTTCGGCGCCGAACGGGCCGCCGCTGCCGATCACGACGCCGGACGACAGCGGCTTGAGGATCGCGACCTTCGGCGACATGCGGCTCTTGCCGAACAGGATCGCCTCGATCGCTTCGGGAATGCCGTGGCCGCGGATCTTTTCCGAACCGAAACGCGCCATCAGGCCGACGATCAGCCCGCCGATCACCGGCACGGCGATCACCCATGCGCCGAGCGTGTTGTTCGCGGGCGAATGGTCGGCGAACGAGAACTGCTGGAAGAAGAACAGGTTCGTGAACAGGTGGATCAGGCTCAACAGCACGAACGCGGCAAGCGTGCTGAGCAGGCCGATCCCGGCGGCAAGCAACGCGATCCTGGGCAGGCGTTCGTTGATCGAGAAATCGCGTTTGTGTGGTGCGTTCATCGGCGTGGCGAGGGCAAGGGTCAGTAATCGATCTGGGGAACCTGGAACGCGCCCTTGAGCGACTTCAGCTCGGCGCGGTGCATGGCCGCGAGACGGGCGAGCAGCGTTTCGCCGGCCTGTTCGAGGTGGACTTCAACCTGGCGACGGTCGGCCTCGCTCGGCTTGCGCTTCACGAGCCCGAGCGCTTCGCAGCGCGTCACCAGCGCCACGACGCCGTGGTGCTGCGCCTGCAGGCGTTCCGCGAGCTCGCCGATGGTCGCCCATTCGCGATGCGGATAGCCCTTGATGTGCAGCAGCAGCAGGTATTGCAGCGGCGTCACGCCTTCGCTTTGCGCGGCGCGTTCGGAGAAGCGCTCGAAGCGGCGCATCTGATAGCGGAACTCGGACAGTTGCTGGAAATCGCTTTTCGCGAGCGCGCGTCGGGTATCGTTCATCGAGGTCGGGCGGGCAGTCGGTTACGGTGGCGGTAAATATATCACAACGTGATACAAATGGCCGAAATGCAGCGGAATGCTGCATTCCGCATTTCGCAGGCGGTGACGGCGCGGGATGCGCGCTACGCGGCCTCGAGCATCCGGGTCTGCCGATAAAGGCCCGTGACGAGATCGGTCTGCGTGATGATGCCGACGAGCCGGCGCGACGCATCGACGACCGGAATATGGTGGTGGCCCGAATGCGTGAACAGCGGCACGAGCGCCGTGATCGGCATCGTTTCCGGCACCGACGCGACGTCGCGCGTCATCACGGACGCGACGCTCGCGGGCCGGCCGCCGAACGATTGCGGCAGCCGTGCGGACAGGCGCTGCCACAGCGGGGTCGGACGGCGCAACTGGCGCGTGAGGTCGGCGCGCGTGACGATGCCGGTCAGCCGGCCTTCGCCGTCGACCACGGGCAGCGCCTTCACGCGGTGACGGTCGAGCAGCGTCAGTGCGGCCGCGATCGACGTCGACGGCGCGACCTCGATCGCATTCTTCGTCATCAGGTCCGCGCACTTCAACTGGCCGAACGTGCGCGTATAGGCCTGCATTTCGGTTTCGCGCAGCAGCGCTTCGAGATCGTCCGGATCGACGTCGAGCCATTCGCTGCGGCGCTTCAGCACCGCGTCGAGGTCGCCGCGCGTGAAGCCGCCGCGCGCCGGTGCGGCGCCGGCCTGCTGTTTCGCTTCGGGGCGTACGCCGCCGTGCGGATAGCGGTGCCCGGTCAGCGCGTGATAGACGAGCGCGGCCGAGAGCAGGATCGCCGATTGCAGCGCGATCGGCTGCAGGATGAAGCCGAAGCCGAGCGAATGGATCGCGGGGCCGCCGACCACGGCCGTGAGCGCGACGGCGCCCGACGGCGGATGCACGCAGCGCAGCGCGAACATGCCGCCGATCGCGCAAGCGATCGCGACCGCGGCGGCCGTGATCGGATCGGCGATCCATTGCGCGCACGCGACGCCGACCGTCGCCGCGACGAGATTGCCGCCGATGATCGACCACGGCTGCGCGAGCGGGCTCGCCGGCACCGCGAACAGCAGCACGGCCGACGCCCCCATCGGCGCGACGAGCAGCGGCACGAGGCCCGGCACGCCAGGCAGCAGCCGCATCGTGACGCCGACCGTCGCAATGCCCACGAGCGCGCCGGTGCACGAGCGCAGGCGCTCGCGCCAGCCGAGCGTCATCGGATGGGGAATGAAGCTGTGCAGCCATTGCCGCAACGTGCGGCGCGACGGGGAGGAACCTGACGACATGGATGGTAAGCGGTAGAAATGACGGCGCGGGGCGGGCGACAAGCGCGGAATTATATCGCGTTGTGATACATGTTGTCGCGCTGCATCAAGCCGGTGCACGCGCGCGACGCGCGAGTCTTGCAAAAACCTTTCATCAGGTGAGAGCTTCTGCGCGCGTCATCGCGCAAATTTGTCTGCAGCGGCGTACAATTCGGCGCAGTCAATTCCCCCGTCATGCCAGAACCCCGTCCGCGATGCCCGCTCTCCCGCCTTTTCCCCGGCACGGCGATCGATTCGGCGCGGTTCGCGGCCGCGTTCCGTTACCTCTCTGACGCCAGCGCCGCCGACGCTTCCCCACTGACTTTCCCCAAGCCAATTCAATGGACATGCTCGAAAACATGCGCCTGTTCGTGCGCGTTGTCGAAGCCGGCAGCTTTACCGCGGTCGCGAAGGAAATCGACGCGACCACCGCACAGGTGTCGCGCGCCGTCTCGAACCTCGAAGCCCACGTACAGACGCGCCTGCTGCATCGCACGACCCGCCACCTCGGCCTGACCGAAAGCGGCGAGCGCTATTTCGAGCGCGCGAAATCGATCCTCGCGGAACTCGACTACGCGAACGCGGAGGCGCGCAACGCGCTGTTGCGGCCGAGTGGGAAGATGCGCATTCATGCGATGACGGGGCTCGGGCAGAGTCATGTCGTGTCGTCGATCGTGCGCTACCAGGCGGACAATCCCGACGTGTCGGTCGAGCTGACGCTGGCGCAGCGGATGCCGAATCTGGTCGAAGAGGGCTACGACGTGTCGATCGTGACGGCGTCGCAGTTGCCCGATTCGGGCTATGTCGCGCAGACCTGCGGCACGAGCTGCAGCGTGCTCGTCGCATCGCGCGAATATCTGGCGCGGCACGGCACGCCGCACACGCCCGACGATCTGCCGAACCACGTGTGCCTGCGTCTCGACACGCCCGCGTCGCCGGCCGGCGAATGGCGGCTCGAGCGTAGCGACGGCGAGGAAACCGTCTACGCGCTGCAGCCGGCGCCGTTCCAGGTCAACGTACCGGACGCGCTGTGCGTCGCGGTGCGCGCCGGGCGCGGGATCGCGTGCGTGGCGCTGTATACGGTGCTCGACGATATCCGCGAAGGGCGGCTGATCCGCGTGCTGCCCGAGTACCGGCTGCAGACGGTCAGCGTCTATGCCGTCTACGCGACGCGCCGCTATCTCGATGCGAAGATCCGCACCTTCCTCGATCACTTGCGCACGACGCTCACGCCGGCGCTGGAGAACGATCTGCGCGAGCTCGACCGACTCACGACGGAGCACATGCCGGGCGGCCGCCAGTCTGCGTGACGGCGCCTGTGTGCCGCCGCGCCGCTCGTGCGGCCGGCGCGATGCGGATCCGCTCGAAGCGGCCCGCGGGCCAGGCGTACGCCGCAATGCCGCTCAGCCCATGCGCGGCGACGAACCATAACGCGCCGCCGAACGAGCCCGTGCTGGCGACGAAGTAGCCGATCGCAGCGGCGTGACGATCCCGGCGAAGTTACCGATCAGGTGGAACCGAGTATAGAAATCGCATCGATATCGGTCTAACATCAAAAGACTATCGATTGATTCAAGATTTGAATGATTGAGCTCCATCAGCTTCGCTGTTTCGTCGCAGTGGCCGAAGAGTTGCATTTCGGCCGTGCGGCCCGGCGGCTCTTCATGACCCAGCCCCCGCTCAGCCGGCAAATCCAGTTGCTCGAGCACGCGCTCGGCATCGCGCTGCTCGAGCGCAGCAGCCGGCAGGTCAGCCTGACCGCGGCCGGCGAACGCTTCCTGCGCGACGCGCGGCACATCCTCGAATTTTCCGCACGGGCCGAGCAGGCCGCGCAGCGCGTCGCGCATGGCGGGGCCGGGCGCATCACGCTCGGTTTCACGGCCGTCAGCGCGTACCGGATGATCCCGGTGCTGCTCGCGCACGCGGCGCATGCGTTGCCGGACGTCGACGTCGAACTGCGCGAGATGGTGTCGACCGTGCAGATCGACGCGCTCGCGTCGCGGATGCTCGACGCAGGCTTCGTGCGCCAGCGCGCCGCGCGGCAGCCGCTCGAATACCGGCTCGTGCAGCGCGAACCGATGCTCGTCGCGGTCGCGGAAGGCGCGCCGCTCGCGGCCTACGAGCAGATCGGTCCCGACGAGCTCGACCGGCAGCCGTTCATCGCGTATTCGCCGAACGAGGGCAAGTATTTCCACGACATGATTTCGGGCATGTTCGCGGGCGCCGGGCGGCTGCCGAACTACCTGCATTACGTCGGTCAGACGCATACGATCCTCGGCCTCGTGCGCGCGGGGCTCGGCGCGGCGCTCGTGCCCGCGTCGGCACGCGAGCTCCATGTGGACGGCGTGGTGTTCCGGCCGCTGGCGGGCGTCAACGTGGCGGCCGAGTTGTATCTCGCATGGCGCGCGGACAACGACAATCCGGCGCTGCCGGTGTTCAACGCGATGGTCGAGCGGTTTCTGACCCAGAACACGGACGACACGGGCGTCTAGCTGCGCTTGCTCGCGCGAGCGGGTGCCCGCCGCCAGGTGCCGGGTGACGCGCCGTCGATCCGGAAGCATCGTGCGACTGCAGCCGGCAACGGCGGCGTGGAGCGGAGGAGGGGAAAGGGACTGGAAGACGTGCGCGCGGCCGTGCGGCGAGAATCCGCCGGCCCGCGCGCATCGGGACGTCAGTGGGTGATCGACAGGAACAGATACGCGGCGAACAGCGCGACGTGCACGACGCCGTGCAGCACCGTCGTGCGCCCCTGGCTCAGCGTGAGCGTGCTGACCAGCAGCGTGAGCGCCAGCAGGACCGTTTCCATCGCGCCGATCCCGAGCGTGAGCGGCTGGCCGACCCAGATGAACACGGCTGCGACGGTCGGGATCGTGAGCCCGATGCTCGCGAGCGCCGAACCGAGCGCGAGGTTCATGCTGGTCTGCAGGCGGTTCGCCCGCGCGGCGGTGACGGCCGCGAGCCCTTCCGGCAGCAGCACGAGCGCGGCGATCACGATACCGACCGCGGCTTCGGGCGCACCGAGCTTCAGCACCGCATGCTCGACGGCCGGCGACAGCAGCTTCGCGAGCAGCACGACCGCGACGAGGCTCGCGAACAGCAGCACCATGCTGATGATCGCGGTGCGGTTGCTCGGTGCCGCCGCGTGTACCGCTTCGTCCGCGCTGTCGTGCGCGGCGAGGAAGTAGTCGCGGTGGCGCACGGTCTGCACGAACACGAATGCGCCATACAGCACCAGCGACGCGACGCCGGCGAACGCGAGCTGCGATTTCGAGAAGAACGGGCCGGGCGCGGCGTTCAGGTAGTTCGGCATCACGAGCGACAGCACCGACAGCGACGCGAGCACCGCGAGCGCCTTGCTCGCGCCGCGCCCCTGGAAGTCCTGTTCGCCGTGCTTCCATGCGCCGACCAGCAGGCAGATGCCGACGATGCCGTTACAGATGATCATCACGGCGGCGAACACGGTGTCGCGGGCGAGGCCCGATTTCTCGGGGCCTGCGCCGAGCATCACCGACACGATCAGCGCGACTTCGATGACGGTCACGGCGACCGCGAGCACGAGCGTGCCGAACGGTTCGCCGACGCGGTGCGCGACGACTTCCGCATGGTGGACGGCGGCGAACACGGCGCCGGCGAGCGCGGCGGCGAACACCGCGATGACGAGACCTTCGACCGGCACGACGCGCGACAGCGCGAGTACCAGCCAGGCGGCAAGCGGGGCCCAGAGGGTCCAGCGCGGGAGCTGGTTGGACGAGAGCGGCATGAGGGTTTCCTTATGCGAGTGGCGGCGCGCGACGCGCCGTCACGGGTTGACGAAGCCCGGCCGTACAATCCGCCGAACGAAGACGATGAAACCGAAGAGGGGCGGCACGCAACGGCGCTACCCTGGGTTCGCTGCCGCGAGGCGGCGAGGGGCGCGGGCGGGCCGAAGCCCGTCGCGGGATGAAACGGTTCGAAGCGGTTGTCCGCGGACAGCGAGACGAGCACACGTGGGGGCGCGCGGTCCGGAAGCTCGATTCGACCCCGGAAAGGGGGGATGGACGGCGATGACGGCGCGACACGTATTCCCCCTGAAATCCGGCAATTTGTCGAATTTTATCAGGCGTTCGGGGGGTACTATCTCATATTCGATCCCTTACGTTGACCTTTCGGTTTACAAAAAGTTGCCCCGATCTTTCGATTTTTTGTCGTTGCAGGTTTCGTAACGGTCACTTGCCCAACACATTCGGGCTCGCCCTGACATAAATCTACCGACCGGTCGGTTTATAATCGCTCGCACTTCCACTTCATGACGGATCGCAAGCGATGGCTGTTTCCTCTGCATATTCGGTGAACTCGGGCGCGCTCGCGCCGTCGGCCGTCGTCGGCGTGATTGGTGCCGGCGCGATGGGCGCGGGCATTGCGCAGGTCGCGGCGGCGGCCGGCCATGCGGTGCTGCTGTACGACCTGAGCGAGGCGGCCTGCGACAAGGCGCTGGCCGGCATCCGCGCGCAGTTCGCGCGGTTGGCGGAGAAGGGCCGGCTCGAACCGGCGCGGGCCGAGGCGGCCGGCAACCGGATCCGCGCGGTGCGCGCGCTGGCCGATTTCGCGGGCGCCGCGCTGATCGTCGAGGCGGCGGCCGAACGGCTCGACGTGAAGCGCGAGATCTTCGCGACCCTCGAACGCCATGTCGACGACGCATGCGTGCTGGCGACCAACACGTCGTCGATCTCGATCACGTCGATCGCGGCCGGGCTGCGCGTGCCGCAGCGCGTCGCCGGCCTGCATTTCTTCAACCCGGCGCCGCTGATGGCGCTCGTCGAGGTGGTCAGCGGGCTCGCGACCGCGCCCGAGGTCGCCCGGATGCTTCATGCGACCGCCGCCGCGTGGGGCAAGCAACCGGTGATGGCGAAATCGACGCCGGGCTTCATCGTGAACCGCGTCGCCCGGCCGTATTACGCGGAGGCGCTGCGCGTGCTGAACGAGCAGGGCGGCGTGCCGGCTTCGATCGACGCGGTGATGCGCGAAGCCGGCGGCTTCAGGATGGGGCCGTTCGAGCTGATGGACCTGATCGGCCACGACGTGAATTTCGCGGTGACCGAGTCGGTGTTCCGCGCGTACTTCAACGACCCGCGCTACACGCCGTCGCTGATCCAGCAGGAGCTCGTGAATGCGGGCTTCCTCGGGCGCAAGTCCGGGCGCGGGTTCTACTCGTATGCGGACGGCGCGACGCCGCCCGCTCCCGATCTCGAACCTTCGCGCACCGCGCCGGCCGAGGTCGCGCTGTTTGCACAGGATGGCCCGGCCGCCGCGCTGCATGCGCGCTTCGTCGACCGCATCGCGAACGCGCGGCGCAACGACGCGCATGCCGACGATCTGCTCGCCGTGGCCGGCCGCGCGTCGATCGCGCTGACCGACGGCCGGACGGCCACCGCGCGCGCCGCGCAAACGGGCGTGGCGGATCTCGTGCTGGTCGATCTCGCGCGCGATTACGCGCAGGCCGGCCTCGTCGCGCTGACGCGCGCGCTCCAGTGCAGCGACGCGGCGTATGCGGACGCGGTCGGCCTGTTCCAGCAGGCGGGTTTTCGCGTCGTCGGCGTCGCGGACGTGCCGGGGATGGTCGCGATGCGCACCGTCGCGATGCTCGCGAACGAAGCGGCCGACACGGTCAACCAGGGCGTGTGCTCGCCGGCCGATCTCGATCTTGCGATGGAGAAGGGCGTGAACTACCCGTGCGGCCCGCTCGCGTGGGCCGATGCGATCGGCATCGGCCGCGTGCATCGCGTGCTGTCGAATCTGGCGGCGAGCTACGGCGAGGACCGCTATCGCGTGTCGCCGCGCCTCGCCGCGCTGCACGCGGCCGGCCGCACGTTCCGGTCGTGACCGCCCCGTCACCTCGAACACGACAACGACATCACTCCATTGGAGGAGCACCCCGATGACTCACCCGACGCATCCCGCCGCCGCCCTCGATCCGATCGAGACCGCCAGCCGCGACGAACTGCAGGCGCTGCAGCTCGAACGCCTCAAATGGTCGCTGCGCCACGCGTACGACAACGTCCCGCACTATCGGCGCACGTTCGATGCGGCGGGCGTGCATCCGGACGACTTGAAGTCGCTCGCCGATCTCGCGAAATTTCCGTTCTCGACCAAGAGCGACCTGCGCGACAACTATCCATTCGGCCTCTTCGCGGTGCCGCGCGAGCAGGTCGTGCGCGTGCATGCGTCGAGCGGCACGACCGGCAAGCCGACGGTGGTCGGCTACACGGCGCGCGACATCGACACGTGGGCGAACGTGACCGCGCGCTCGATCCGCGCGGCCGGCGGCCGCCCGGGCGATACGCTGCACAACGCGTTCGGCTATGGCCTGTTCACGGGCGGTCTCGGGATTCACTACGGCGCGGAGCGGCTCGGCTGCATGGTCGTGCCGATGTCCGGCGGGCAGACCGAGAAGCAGGTGCAATTGATTCGCGATTTCGAGCCGAAGATCATCCTCGTCACGCCGTCGTACATGCTGAACCTGATCGACGAGATGGTGCGGCAGGGGATGGACCCGGCCGAATCGTCGCTGAAGATCGGCATCTTCGGCGCCGAGCCGTGGACGCAGGCGCTGCGCGACGAAGTGGAGGCGCGCGTGGGCATCGACGCGCTCGACATCTACGGGCTGTCGGAAGTGATGGGTCCGGGTGTCGCGTGCGAATGCGTCGAGACGAAGGACGGCCCGGTGATCTGGGAAGATCATTTCTACCCGGAGATCATCGATCCCGTCACCGGCGAAGTGCTGCCCGACGGCAGCCAGGGCGAGCTCGTGTTCACGTCGCTGACGAAGGAGGCGATGCCGGTGATTCGCTACCGCACGCGCGACCTCACCGCGCTGCTGCCGCCGACCGCGCGCGCGATGCGCCGGCTCGCGAAGATCACAGGCCGCTCCGACGACATGCTGATCGTGCGCGGCGTGAACGTGTTCCCGAGCCAGATCGAGGAGATCGTCGTCGCGCTGCCGCAGTTGTCGGGCCAGTTCCAGATCACGCTGTCGCGCGACGGTCACATGGACCGGCTCGACCTCGCGGTCGAGTTGCGCTCCGAAGCGGCGGCGTCCGTCACGGACGGCGAGCGCGCGGCGCTCGCGCGCGAACTGCAGCACCGGATCAAGACGATGGTCGGCGTGTCGTCCGGCGTGACGGTGCTGGCGGCCGGCGGCATCCCCGCGACCGCGACCGGCAAGGCGCGCCGCGTGATCGATCGCCGCCAGGCCGCCTGATTTCGATGTGTGCATCGTTCTACCCGAGGAAACCTGTTCGATGGATGAATTGAAGACCCTGGCCGTCGCGGTCGATGCGCGCGGCATCGCGACCGTCGCGCTGCGGCGCGGCGACGTGCTGAACGCGTTCGACGAGACGATGATCGCGGAGCTCACCGACGCGTTCACGACACTCGGCCGGCGCGACGACGTGCGCGCGATCGTGCTGCGTTCGGACGGTCGCGCATTTTGCGCGGGCGCCGACCTGCAGTGGATGCAGCGCGCGAGCGCGAACGATGCGGCCGCGAACCTGCGCGACGCCGAGCGGTTCGCCGCGATGATGCACGCGATCCGGCAGTGCCCGAAACCGACGGTCGCCCGCGTGCAGGGGCACGCGTTCGGCGGCGGCGTGGGCCTGTGCGCCGCCTGCGACATCGTGATTGCGAGCGATCACGCGCGATTCTCGGTCAGCGAGGCGCGCTTCGGGATCCTGCCGGCCGTGATCGGCCCGTATCTGGTCGAGGCGGTCGGCCAGCGCCAGGCGCGCCGTCTCGCGCTGACCGCGACGCAGCTCGCGGCTGCCGAAGCCGTCGCGATCGGCCTGATTCATCAGGCCGTGCCGCTCGATGCGCTCGACGACACGCTCGAGCGGACGCTCGCGGAGCTCGGCCGCAACGGCCCGCACGCGCTGACGGAGATCAAGCGCTTTTTCGATGCGATCGGCGAGTACCCGCCGTCGGACGAACGCGCGGCGTTCACCGCGCAGACGATCTCCCGCGTGCGGGCGACGCCGGAAGCGAAGGAAGGCTTCGCGGCCTTCTTCGCGAAGCGGCCGCCGGCCTGGGAGGCGGGCGCTAAATAAGGCTGCGCGCCGCACGTTCACGACGATCGACGGCGCAACCGGGCCGGCCGCATTTTGCGGCTCGGGCGCGGGCGCTTGCACTACAATGCGTGACCCCCGGCGCGCTGCCGGCCCCCGTCCCGACCGCTGCTTCGCACGATGATCGTCAATCGCCTCGTCTCCGAGATCCTGTTTGGCTTTACCGGCCTGATCGGCATCATCAATCCGATCGGTATCGCGTTCCTGTTTCTCGAACGGACCGAGGCGCTCACCGCGCACGAACGGGATCTGCTTGCGAGGAAGGTCGCGTTCAACGCATTCGTCGTGCTGATGGTCGCGTTCTTCGCCGGCACGCCGGTGCTGCATTTCTTCGGAATCTCGATGGAAGCGCTGCGGATCGGCGGCGGCTTCGCGGTTGCCGTCGCCGGCTGGCAGATGCTGAACGAACCGGACGGGCCGGGCGGCGGCGACACGCCGGTCAAGCCGATCGACGCGAACGCGATCATGACGCGCGCGTTCTTCCCGTTGACGGTGCCGCTGACGGTTGGCCCCGGCTCGATCGCGACCGCGATCGCGCTGAACGCGAACCGCACGCACAAGCTGTCGGAATTCATGTTGTCGAGCATCGTGTCGATCGCGGTGTCCGTGCTCGTCGCGCTCGTGATCTGGCAGGTCTACAGCCGCTCCGCGCTGCTCGCGCGCTACCTCGGCAGCGAAGGGACCAAGGTCGCGAAGCGCGTGTCGGCGTTCCTGCTGCTGTGTATCGGCGTGCAGATCATGCTGACCGGCTTCTCCGCGTTCCTGCAGCCGCTCGCCGACCAGGTCAAGTAACCGGGCCTTCCGGTTCGTCTTTCTTTCACGCAGCCTGCATGCGGCGCGCGGTCGTACGCGTTCGCGGCATGCGGGATACCATGCGACGTCTGGCGGATGCGCGGTGCGCATCCGGCCGCAAACCCGACTCGAATGGAGAGGCGTGCAATGGAATACGTGAAATTCGGATCGACCGGGCTGGACGTGTCGAAGCTGGTGCTGGGCTGCATGACGTTCGGCGAGCCGTCGCGCGGCACGCACCCGTGGACGCTGCCCGAAGCGGAAAGCCGCCCGATCATCCAGCGGGCGGTCGAGGCCGGCATCAACTTCTTCGACACCGCGAACATGTATTCGGACGGGACGTCCGAGGAGATCGTCGGCCGCGCGCTGCGCGATTTCACGAAGCGCGACGAGGTCGTGATCGCGACGAAGGTGTTCTACCGGATGCGGCCGGGGCCGAACGGCGCCGGCCTGTCGCGCAAGGCGATCATGACCGACATCGACCAGAGCCTGAAGCGGCTCGGCACCGACTACGTCGATCTCTACCAGATTCACCGCTGGGACTACGGCACGCCGATCGAGGAGACGCTCGAGGCGCTGCACGACGTCGTGAAGGCGGGCAAGGCGCGCTATATCGGCGCGTCGTCGATGTTCGCGTGGCAGTTCGCGAAGGCGCTGCATACGTCGAAGCAGAACGGCTGGACCCGCTTCGTCAGCATGCAGAACCACCTGAACCTGCTGTATCGGGAAGAGGAGCGCGAAATGCTGCCGCTGTGCGAGGACGAAGGCATCGCGGTGATTCCGTGGAGCCCGCTCGCACGCGGGCGCCTGACGCGCAACTGGGACGAAACGTCGGAACGGCAGCAGAAGGACGATGTCGGCCAGCGGCTGTACGAAGCGACGGTCGACGCCGACAAGGCGGTCGTCGAGGCCGTCGCCGCGATCGCCGCCGCGCGCAACGTGCCGCGGGCGCAGGTCGCGCTGGCGTGGGTGGCGCACAAGCGCGGCGTGACCGCGCCGATCGTCGGCATCTCGAAGCCGCAGCAACTGGACGATGCGCTCGGCGCGCTCGCGCTGAAGCTGACCGCAGACGAGATCGCCGCGCTCGAACGCCCGTACGTGCCGCACGCGGTGGCCGGGTTCAACTGAGCGGCCGCGCGGGCGCCGCGATCAGCGCGCGGCGGCGAGCATCGGGTAGGTGAACAGGCCGAAGTGGACGACGTTCAGCCCCGCATGCGCGAGCGCGGCGGCGAGCAGGCCGCCGCGCCGCCACGCGAGCCCGTAGCCGACGCCGGCCACCGTGCCGAGCACGATCCACTGCCAGCCGCCGGCCGCGTGCGCGGCGCCGAACAGCACCGCGCCGGCCGCGAGCGCGACCCACGGGCCCCACGAGCAGGCGCGGAACACGCGGGTCAGGCCGCCTTGCACGTAGCCGCGGAACAGCGCTTCCTCGGCGAGTGTCACCAGCAACAGGTTGTTCGCGAGCCACAGCCAGCCGGACGGCGGCCACTTGGGCGCCCAGCCGACCATCCCGAACGCGAGCGCGCCGGCCAGGCACGCGGCGGCCGTGGCGACGGCCGCCACCGCACCGGTGCGCAGCGCGCGCAACGGCGCGACGTCGGGAGCCACCCACGGCAGCGCCCACACCAGCCACAAGCCGACTAGCGGCTTGTCGAAATTCAGGTACATCGTGAACGGCACGGCGTCCGGCGTGAAGCGGGTCGGGCCGATCACGCGCGGATTGTGGAAGCCGGGAAGCAGGTGCAGGCTCAGCGCGATCGCGAGCGCGGCAAAGACGAGGTGCGCGGCGATGCGCACCGCGAGCGGGCGCTCGGGCAACACGCCCCAGCCGGCCGCGATCAGCAGCGCGAACGGCGCCAGCGTGATCGGCGCGAGTTGGCCGAACGCCAGGGCGCCCGCATAGCCCAGCACGGCGAGGCCGATGCTCAGGCCGTGCAGCGGGCGATGCCACGCGAATGCGGCGGCCGCGAACAGGGCGAGCCAGATCGTGGCACACGGAAGGAGCGAAAGGGACATGACGGGAAACGGATGGGCGGACGAGACGCCGCGCATCATACAGCAGGTGCGGTGACACGCCGCCGCACGGCCGGGCAGCCGCGTGTCAGCGGCCGGCGGTTTCGGTGACGCCGCCGGCGCCCGGGACGTCGACGCTGTTGCGCACGCGCATGCGCCGCCGGTACCAGAACGTCCACAGCAGCAGGCAGCCGAACACCGTGTAGCCCATGACCGGCGACACGACCAGCACGCGCTCGACCGGCCAGCTGACGACCATCCACCAGCGCAGCAGCATCTCGAGCGTCATGATGGCGCCCCACACGAACGTCATCAGCCGCAGCATCTGGCGCAGGCCCGGCTGCGCGTCCCAGACGGCTTCGAAGTGGGCGGCGCCGCCGTCCATCTCGCGGGCCACGGTCGCGCGGGCCAGATAGAAGATCAGCGGGCGTTCGCGGAACAGCGACAGCAGGAACACGACGCCGATCGTGCCCGAACCGATCGATTCGCGCATCAGCAGCGTGCGCGGACTGCCGCCGAACGCCATCCCGACGATCGACAGCGTGATGCCGAGCAGCACGATGGCCGCCACCGCGTCGACGCGGCGGGAGCGGATGAATTCGACGATCGACCAGACGATCGGCGGAACCGCCGATGCGTACAGCGCGCCGGTTTCGCCGAAATACGGATGCGCGACCCGGTAGGCCACCCAAGGCAGCACGAGGTTGACGAAGAGTTCGAGAATCAGGCCGGCTCGCGGTTTCACGGTGCGCCATTCCACGCAGGTCGGGGCGAACGCGCGAAACGCGTGGTTGCCCCCGGTTGCCCGAAAAGGGTTCGGTCCAGTATATCGAAGAATCGCGCCGAGTTAGCGATTGTGAATGTTGCTGCATGCCGCATCCGGATGGAGCTCGACAAGGCGGCCGCTTCGGACGAGGCGATAGCGGGAAGGGCGGCGCCGCGCAGGCAGCCTGCGCGGCCTCCATCGATGCCGCGGCCGCGCGTGCGGTCAGGAGACGGCCGGCCGGACGATGATCTTCACGTTGCGGTCCTTGTGGTTGACCAGTTCCTCGAAGCCGTGCGCGACGATGTCGCCGAGCGCGATGCGTCCGGTGATGAGCGGCTGCACGTCGATGCGGCCGTCCGCGATGAAGCGGATCACGTCCGCGAATTCGCCGTTGTACGCGAGCGAGCCGATCACTTCCTTCTCGGTCGACACGATGTCGAAGAAGTTGAACGGCGCCGGTTCCTCGAAGATGCCGACCATCACCGACTTGCCGGCCTTGCGGATCACGTCGATCGCGAGCTTCGCGGTGGCCGTGTGCCCGATGCATTCGAACGACACGTCGGCGCCGTAGCCGCCCGTCAGCGCCCTGACTTCGGCGATCGCATCGGACGTCTTCGGATCGACGACGACGCTCGCGCCGACCTCCAGCGCCTTCCGCTTGCGCGCGGCCGACATTTCCAGCGCGATCACGCGCCCGGCGCCCGCGGCCTTCGCACACATGATCGTGCACAGGCCGATCGTGCCCGCGCCGACCACGACGACGGTCTGTCCGACGATGTTGCCGGCCTTCTTCACCGCATGCAGCCCGACCGCGAGCGGTTCGATCAGCGCGCCGGCCTCGGTCGGGAAATCGTCGGGCAGCTTGTACAGCAGTTCGGCCGGCACGTTCACGTATTCGGCGAACGCGCCGTTGTTCATCAGCCCGGTGAACGCGAGGTTCTCGCAGATGTTGTACATCCCGTGCCGGCAATACCAGCAGGTGCCGCAATGCTGGCACGCGTCGGCCGTCACGCGGTCGCCGACCGCGAAGCCCGACACGCCCGCGCCGAGTTCGGCGATCTCGCCGCTGAACTCGTGACCGAGGATGCATTGGCCCTTCAGGCCGGTCAGCGGATGCGGTGCGTCGACCGGGATGAACACCGGCCCGGCGACGTATTCGTGCAGGTCGGAGCCGCAGATGCCGCACCAGTGCACGCGGATCGTGACCCAGCCCGCGGGCGGGCGCTCCGGAACGGGAACCGCTTCGACGCGGATGTCGTGGCGGCCATGCCAGACGGCGGCCTTCATGCTGGGGGGCGTGATCGGTGCGGGTGTACTCACGTTGCTGTCTCCGTCGGGTTGTCGTCGGGCGCGCGGCAACGCTGCCGGTGTGCCCGTCGCGCGATTGCGCGATCGACCGGTATGCAGGAACGGGGCCAGCGTGAATCGGGGCGGTACGGGGCGGTCGAAAGGCGGCGCTGGATGCGTTGCACCATGTCGCTCTATGCCGACCGGCCGGGATTCGGAAGGAATGGTGCGTCGGATTTGCTGCGATAGCGCAACATCGGATCCGCTGAGACGCCGGGACGTTCGTCTCAGCGCGATGAGACGAAGCGCGAGACGGACGGTGGCGAACGGTGACGGACGATGCGGTTCGATTCGCGGTCAGGCGACGACTTCGTCCACGGCGACGGTCGCGAGCGGCGTGAATCCGGCGGCGCGGTACAGCGGCTGGCCGGCTTCGGTCGATATGAGCCACACGCGGTGCGCGCCCCGGTGCCGTGCGTGGGCGACGATCGCGGCGAGCAGTTGCGTCGCGAGGCCTCGGCGGCGGTATGTGTCCGCCGTCGCGACGCGATCGACGACGATATCGTGCGGCGACGCGAAGCCGTAGCGCGCGGTGGCCGCGATCTGCCCGTCGAGCCGATGCGCGAACAGGAACGCGGCCGGATTCGGGTGGAACGGCGGGAAGGCGCCGCTGGCGTTGAACGCGTCGATCGCGTCCGGCGTGTCGCAGGCGAGCGCTTGCGCGAGCGCGTCGTCGCCCGACAGACGGTCGATATCGGCGGCCATGAAGTGCTCGTCGGTCAGCCGGCGCGTCCTGCCGTGCAGCGCGGACGGCAGCGGCACTGCGCCATAGCGCGTGATCCACGCACCGACGACAAACGGGCCGGCGCCGGACTCGGGCGCCCCCTCGATCATGAAATGCTCGAAAGGCCGGCCCATCGCGTCGTCGAACTGCACGACATGGCCGTCCGGGCCGTCGTGCAGCGGCGCATCGCGCCGGTCGCGCGCAGCGCAGTACCCGGCGATGAACGTGCGCACGGCGGCCTTGCGGCGGGGGAAGGCGGACCAGGCTTCGTCGAGCGGGAACAGCGTGGCCGGTGCAGGGGAGGCGGTCGGCATTCGGGCGGGCATTGTCGGAGCGAAGCCGACAGCTTAGCCGAGGATGCCGTCGCTTGCCGTGCCAGCCATTGTCACGATCACCGAAACGAATCGTTGCACGCGTTACCCCTTTACTTGAAGTTAACTTCAATTTGTATCATGGGCGCCGGTCCGATTGCGGCCGCGCGAGACATCCCGTTGCACGCGGCCGCCTCAACGGAGGTGACGATGACCGAATCGCCTGTCGCGGCCGAGGCCGCCACGCTGCCGTCGCGCAGCTACCGGGCCGCCATCGCGAACGTCGTGCTGGCGAGCATCGTGTCGGCGCTGCACGTCGGCAAGGCGACGATCGCGTTGCCGTCGCTGCAGCACGAGTTCGGCGGCTCGCTCGCGTCGCTGAGCGGGATCATGTCGGTGTTTCCGTTCGTCGGCGTGTTCGGCGGGATCGCCGCCGGGCTGCTGGTGCGGCGCTGGGGCGACCGGCGACTGCTGGTGACGGGCCTCTTCATCCTCGGCCTGTCGAGCATCGTCGGCGCATGCGCGGGCAGCTTCGCGCTGCTGCTGGCCACGCGCTTCGCGGAAGGGCTCGGGTTCGTGATCGTGGTGGTTGCCGCGCCCGCCGTGCTGAACCGCGTGACGCCGCCCGAGCGGCGCAATCTCGCGTTCGGCCTGTGGAGCACCTTCATGCCGGCCGGCATGGCGCTGTCGATGCTGGTCGGGCCGCTGCTCGGCGGCTGGCGCAACGGCTGGCTCGCGGCCGCGGCGCTGACGCTCGTCGCCGCAGCCGCGGTGCCGGTCACGACGTCGGCCGACGCACCGTCGCGGCAGGCCGCGGCGGCACCCGTCGGGCCCGCGCTGCGCACCGTGCTCGCGGCGCGCTCGACCACGCTCCTCGCACTCGGTTTCGCGACCTACAACGTGCAGTTCTTCGCGGTGATGACGTTCCTGCCGGTGTTCCTGATGCAGCGTCTCGGCGTTGCCGTCGGCGCGGCCGGGCTGATCAGTGCGGCGATCGTCGCTGCATGCGTAATCGGCAACCTGACGGCCGGCTGGTTGCTGTCGCGCGGGGCGCGACCGGGGCTCGTGATGGCCGCGACGTCGGTCGCGATCGGCGCGGCGGGGGCGGGCCTCTTCAGCGCGGCGACGCCCGCACCGCTCGCGGTCGCGCTCGGGTTCGCGTTCTCGGCCATGGCCGGGATGCTGCCCGCGACGATTCTCGCGTGCGCGCCGGGTTCCGCACCGTCGCCGTCGCTGGCGCCGCTCAGCATCGGCTGGGTCGTGCAGGGCAACTATCTCGGCCAGGTGATCGGGCCGCTGACGATCGGCGCGATCGTCGGGGCATTCGGCTGGTCGGGCGGCGTCGGGCTGATGCTCGCGGCCGCCGTCGCCGGCGCGGCGATCGGCCTGTGCCTGCTGCGCGAACCGATAGGCCGGCGCTGAGTGCGGCGCCGGCGTCTTTCAACCTGCACGGAAATCCGTCAAGCATGCTCAACATCATGGAAAGCCCGATCTGCGAGGATGACCTGTCGTGCGACGTGCCCGCGTCCGCGCTCGGCGAAGACGATCCGATGCCGTCGCGCGGCGGCGTGGTCGCGCATTCGCTCGCGACGATCGGGCGCGCGCCGATTCCGGAGCATGCGACGGCCGCGGCGTCGCCGTTGCGCCCGCAACTGTTCGTCACGGTGCTGGAGGCGGGGCACGACGGACTGCTGGTGCGATGGGTCGAGAGCGGCCGGTGTCATTACGGCGAACAACGCTGGCGCTTGCGCGTCGCGTTGCAGCCCGGTCGCTGCGCGCTCTCGGGGCAGCCGATCGAGCCCGGCGAACCGGTGTTCCGGCCGGTACGGCGGCCCGTGCCGGCCAATGGCGACGAGATGATTCGCCCGGCAGCGGTACCCGGCATGGCCGATGCGACGCGCGACGATGTGCCGGAGGACGGCGGCGCCCGCCATCCGGCCGATGTTCATGGCTGAACATCGGCCGCCCGGACCACGTTACTTCTTCAGGTCGTGCCGGTACTGGATGAAACCGGCGTTGTTCGCGAGCTTGTCGTACAGCGCGCGTGCGGTCGTGTTGGTCTCGTGCGTGAGCCAGTACACGCGGCTCGCGCCGGCTTCGCGGGCCCGTTCGTACACGGCCTCGATCAGTGCGCCGCCCGCGCCTTGCCCGCGCGCGTCGGGCGCCGTGTACAGATCCTGCAGGTAGCAGTACGGCCCTTCGGTCCAGCACGAGCGGTGGTAGATCGCGTGCACGATCCCGACCAGTGCACCCGACGCGTCGAACGCACCGAGCACGAACATCGGCTCGGCCGGATCCATCAGGCGCGCCCACGTCGTCGCGAACACGGCGTCGCTCAGCGCGGTGTCGTAGAACTTCTGGTAACCCTGCCACAGTGGACGCCACGCGGCTTCGTCGGCGGCGACGAGCGGGCGCACCGTGACGCGCGTTGCATCGTTCGCGCGGCCGGCGGCGTCGCGCGCGCTGGCCTGCGCGTGGCGGATCGCGGCGAGCGACTGTCGCTGTTCGCCTTGCGCATCGAAGTTCTCCGGTGCGAGCCATGCGTCGAATGCGGCGCGGACATCCGGCCATTCGCCGTCGATGATCGAGAACCACGCGGTGTCGCGATTGCGGCCGCGGTAGACGATCGCCTGCCGGAACGTGCCTTCGTAGCGGAACCCGAGCCGGGCGGCCGCCTTGCGCGACGGCGCGTTCAGGTCGTCGCACTTCCATTCGTAGCGACGGTAGCCGAGCGTGTCGAACGCATACTTCATCAGCAGGAACTGCGCTTCGGTCGACACCGGCGTGCGCTTGAGCAGCGGCGAGAACGTGACGGAACCGACCTCGATCACACCGTTGGCCGGATCGATGCGCATCAGCGCGAGCGTGCCGACCGCGCGGCCCGTGGCGCGGTCGATCACCGTGTAGTGCAGCGGATCGGTGCTCGCCTGCGCGCCGCGCGCGTAATCGCGGTAGCTGGACTCGTCGGCGTACGGGCCGTGCGCCAGATAGGTCCAGTCGCTGCCGTCGGGCGCCTGGGCGTAGGCGGCGTACAGGTCGGCCGCGTGGCGCTCGGCGTCGAGCGGTTCGAGCCGGCAGTAGCGGCCTTCGAGCGCGATGCGCTCGGGGCGCGGACGCGCGGACCAGTCGGGAACGGGGTGGCCGATGGGCTGCTGGAAAGCGTTGGTGAGCGTGGGCAAGGTCGATCTCGCTTCGGTTGGCGGCCGGCGACATGCCGGCGTGCAGACGATCGTAGTCCCGGCGAGGTACCATGAGAAGCGCCAGCGAACGGCAAATTTATGGTGCCACGATCGGTGGCATGTCAGCCGTGCGCGGCTCACCGTACGTTCGACCTTTTCACGCTGCGATGTCCCGATGACGACTGCCTTTCCTTCCGGCGGCGCGCCGTTGCTGCCGCTCGATGCGCCGCTGGCGCGCACGCCCGGCGCACCTTCGCTGCAGCGCCAGTTGCTGCGCCGCGTGCGTGACGCGATTCTCGGCGGCGCGATGCCGGCCGGCACGCGGCTGCCCGGCACGCGCGCGCTGGCCGAAACGCTCGGCGTGTCGCGCAATACGACGGCCGCCGTGTACGAGCAGCTCGTCGCCGAAGGCTTCCTGCAGTCGGACCGTCGCGGCACGCGGGTCGTCGGGCTGTCGCGGCCGGCGCCGCCGCGCCGGCGTGCCGCGCCGCCGACCGTCGCGCAGCGGCTCGGCCGGATTCGCGCGAGCCTCGTCGGCGCCGGCGAATCGGAGGGCTTCCGGCCGGGCGTGCCGGCGCTGTCGCATTTCCCGGTGGACGCGTGGCGGCACGCGATCGACCGCGCGTTGCGCCGCGCCGGCCGCGACCTGCTGGCGTACGGCGATCCGCTCGGCGAGCCTGCGTTGCGCGAATCGATCGCGCGCCACCTGGCCGTCACGCGCGGCGTACGCTGCGATCCCGAGCAGATCGTGATCACGGAGGGCGCGCAGGGAGCGATCGCGCTGTGCGCGCAGTTGCTGACGAATCCGGGCGATACGGTGTGGGTCGAGGAGCCCGGCTATCGTGGCGCGCGCACCGCGATGCAGGCGGCCGACCTCGACGTCGTGCCGATGCCGGTCGACGCGGAAGGGCTGCGCGCGGAACCGGACGACTGGCGCGAGCGACCACCGCGCCTCGTCTACACGACGCCGTCGAACCAGTTCCCGACCGGCGCCGTGCTGTCGATCTCGCGCCGGCTCGCGCTGATCGATGCGGCGCGCCGCCATCGCGCGTGGATCATCGAGGACGACTACGACAGCGAATTCCGTCACACCGGCGAGCCGATCGGCGCGATGCATGGGCTCGCGGCCGATTCGCCGGTCGTCTATCTCGGCTCGTTCAGCAAGACGATGTTTCCGGCGCTGCGGATCGGCTTTCTCGTGCTGCCCGACGCGTTGCTGGCCGCCGTGCGGCCGGCGTTGCCGGAGATGCTGCGCGGCGGGACGCGCCATGTGCAGCTTGCGCTGGCCGATTTCATCGAGACGGGCGAGTACGGCCGGCATCTCGGGCGGATGCGCAGGCTGTATCGCGACCGGCGGCGTTTGCTGCTCGCCGCGCTCGACAGCAGCCTGAGCGTGCCGCACCAGGTCGAGGGCGGCCCGTGCGGGCTGCATCTCGCGCTGCGGCTGCCGGCGCGTTATCGCGATCGCGCGATCGTCGAAGCGGCGCGCGCGCATGGCATCGGCCCGTTTCCGCTGTCGGGTTTCGCGATCGATGCGGAGCGGGCCCGCAACGGGCTCGTGCTCGGTTTCGGCAATACGCCGGCCGATGCGTTCGAGCCGATGTTACGGATGGTGTCGACGATCGCGGAGCAGGTGGCCGCGGGTGGCGCGTGACGGTATGGTTGCGCGATTCCGACTTCCCGCCACTCGATCGTGATTACCGCCCGCGCGGCGCTTACGGGATGGTCTCCGTGACAATCGACAAGGAATTCGTCGCGCGTTAGCGGTGCGTCAGGTAATCGGTGCTTTAAAAATATTGAAACGCCGGGCAGGCCGAAAATCGCTAAATATTTTAAAAGATCGGCCGATATCTCGATATTAACGACGGCTGATTGCGCAGTCCGATTCGCGCGTTTTGTCTTTTCGATCGTAAAGAATGGTCAACGGCGCTTGCCACGATTCGTGCCATGAGCGACGATCCCTGGCCGTAACAAACGGTTACTTTCCCGCGATGGCCGGATGGGGGAGGACAAAGGCCGGGCAGGCCGCAATGAGTCACGTTCGTCGTGTGCTCCGATAAATAACAATGCCGATCGGACGAGATCGGCTGCAGGCATCCGGGCGCGATTACCGCGTATGCCGCCTGCTAAATCGTGTAAATCCAGATGAAATCCGATTCAAGCTCTTATTGCTTCCCGAATCTGCTCGAAGCGTTTTTTATCGTCGTCGTGCTGAACATGGTCGAGTATTTGATGAACTCGATCATCTGGTCGGCCGGCCGCAGCGCCGGGCTGCAGACGATGGCAATCGCCAGCATCGGGCGGGTGCTCGCGAATGGTCTCGTATTTACGGTGCTGCTCCATCACGGCAAATTGACCTACCGCAGCTTGCTGCACGACAGCGTCGATTCCTGGCGAACGACGATCGGGCGATTTTTCGCGCCCATCGTGCTGATTACACCGGCATTGCTCGTGGCGATGAGCGTGCTCGAAGTCGGCGTCGGGCAATTTTTCCCGTGGACCGGAACCCGGGACGAAGCCCGCGAGGTTTATGTGAATGGCGGGCTCGGCCTGATCGTATTGACCTGCGCGATTGCGCCGCTACTCGAGGAGATGCTGTTTCGCGGCGTGATGCTGCGCAGCTTCTTGCGACAGTATCCGGAGGGAACGGCCATCGCCCATTCGGCAGCGGTATTCGGTCTTGCGCATTTGAACGTGTATCAGTTCGCGCTCGCATTCGGACTCGGTTTGCTGATCGGAAAGCTGTATGCGGTCACCCGATCGCTGCTGCCGGGGATGTTGATTCATGCCTGCTACAACACGGCCGTGGTGCTCGTCGCGCTGAAATCGCCGTTCGTCCTCACCCGCGAGAGCCTGCTCGAGATCTGGCCGACTTCCTGGTGGTTCGGCGCGCTCGTGGCGGGTGGCGTCGGCGCATGGTGGCTGGTCAAGGCGGTGGATGCGCAGCGAATGGTGCCGGCGCGTCCGGCAAACGACAACGTGTGAAACGAGCGCACACGGTGATGGGTTTCTACAACGAGAAAACGAGGTGAAGCATGCGGGGCAAGCAAATCTGTCTGGTGGGGCTGGCGAGTACGGTACTGATGTTGACGGCATGTGGCGGCGGCGATGACGGCGGCGCCGCCAATACCGGAAGCAGCGCGTCGAACAACGATACAACGGGAACGCCGACGGTCACGTCGCCCGCCGCGCCGGCGCCGGGCGCGTCGCCCCAGCCTGCCGTCCAGACGGCTTGCCGACCGAACGGCAACTTCAGCTATTCGGGTGCTGCGTCGCCGGTCGCGACGAGCAACGGCCAACTGGCGGTGCTCGTGGTGCCGAATTTGCCGAGCGATTACGCGAAGAACCGCAACATGACGGCGGCCAATGTGCCGGCGACGAGCCTGGTTCAGCAGGGAAGCGGTGCGTTTACGACGCTTGCGTCGTCGGCGGCGGCAACCGACTGCCTCGGGCTCGACCATGGGGCCGTGACCGACATCCAGGGCGTCGGCACCGATGTGGCGATCGGCCGGTGGAATCGCGCGATGGACACCGACGGCAATACGTATACCGATACGCAGGGCGTGCACTACGCGGTCGGCACGCCGCTGTCGTTGCCCGCCACGGGCGGCCCGCTTTCGTGTACCCAGGTGATGGCCGATACGGTGGCGAGCAACAACGGCAACACGAGCGGTGCGCTCGTGTCGAGTTCGGCCACGCTGGATCCGGTCACGCGCATGCTCACCACGCTGAACCTGTCGATCGAGCTGGACAGCGCGCAATACGGGCTGACGTACACGCAGGTGCCGTTGAACGGCGTGCTGAAGACCACCGGGCCTGCGACGATTCAGTCGATCGTCGTCGGACATGACGCGGCTCAGCCGCTGGTGGCCGTCGGTTACACGGCGGCGTTGCCGAACACGCAAGGCGTCGGCGGGGTGGCGGTGTTGTCGTGCCACTGACCGGAGCCGGTGCCGGCTCGTCGATGGACGGGGGCCGATGACGGACCGTTTGCGGTGTGCGGGTCACCTGTCTGCGATGCGCGACAGGTGGCATGTCCGGCCGCAGACTGCGACGATGGCACTGGCACTGACGTCCGCACCGATGCGTGGTGGATGTTCGGATTGACGAACCGCGCGCTTTGTTCGAAACGAACGCCGTCGCGGTTCCGCCGCCACGGCACCTCCCGGCATACGGGTTTCGATTCGTATGTTCCCCCCGGCGCGTAGGCTATAAATGGTTGGGTGTACCGGTGCTTGTCGGGCGCCTGCGCGTCTCGCGCACGGTGGCGTCGCGACTGCCCGGGGGAGGTGCACCGTGGTTTGCCAGACGCTTGCTCGCGCCGTGCTTCGCACCGCGTTGATCGGGGGCGTGTTTGCCGGATGTTTGCCGCCGCCCGCCGCCGTTGCCGGCACCCTCGCACCGCACGCCGCACCGCCGGCGACGAAGGCGCGGCCACCCGCCGCGCCTTACGCGATGCCGGTCGATTTCCCGGCGATCGTCGAGCGCTACGGCCCGGCGGTCGTGACCATCCTGGCCGCCACCCCCGATCCGCAAACCGGCGGGCCGGCCTTTGCCATCCTCGATCCCGACGATCCGCTCGCCGCGTTCTTCCGCCATGGCGCACCGCCGCCCGCACAGGGGCCGCAGGCGCCGGCACCCGATATCGCGCCGCGCGCGGTGTCCGGCAGCGGCTCGGGCTTCATCGTGAGCGCCGATGGACTGATCCTCACGTCCGCCCATGTGGTCGACGAGGCGACCGACGTGACGGTGCGGCTCGTCGACCGCCGCGAATTCAAGGCGACGGTGCTCGCCGTCGATCCGCAAAGCGATGTGGCCGTGCTGCGCGTCGACGCGACGAAGCTGCCGTTCGTGCACATCGGCGATTCGTCGAAAGTTCGCGCGGGCGAACCGGTGATGACGATCGGCGCGCCGGACGGGTCGGGCAACACGGTCACGGCCGGCATCGTCAGCGCGACGTCGCGCCGGCTGCCGGACGGCAGCGCATTCCCGTTCTTCGAGACCGACATCGCACCGAACCCGGACAACTCGGGCGGCCCCGTGTTCAATCGCGCGGGCGACGTGATCGGCATCGCGGTGCAGGTCTATACCGGCGCCGACCGCTACGCGAGCACGACCTTCGCCATCCCGATCGCTTTCGCGGCAAAGGCGCGTGCCCAGTTGCGCGCGCAACAACAGGCGCAGATGCAGGCGCAGCAGCCTCAGGCACCCGCGCCGGGCGCGCCGTCCGCCAATGCGTTCGGCGTCGACGTGCAGGACGTCGGCGTCGGTCTGGCCGCGGCGTTCGGGCTGCCGCGCCCGGCCGGCGCGCTCGTCAACGGCGTCGAGCCCGGCTCGCCGGGCGCCGCGGCCGGCCTGAAGCCCGGCGACGTGATCGTGAAGATGGGCGACACGGCCATCGGTCGCTCGGCCGAACTGAACGACCTGGCCGCCGCGCTGCCGCCCGGCGGGAAGGCGCCGCTGCGCGTGATTCGCAACCGTGCGCCGATGACGCTGACGATCACAGGCGCCGACGAGGCGGGCGGGACCGCGGCGGCGACGATCGGCATGGTCGCACCGAAGGCCGCCGCGCGGCCGCGGCCGGGTACCGGCGGCGCAGGCGACAGCAGCGACCACGGCGACCGTCTCGGACTGACGATGCACGCGTTGAGCGACGACGAGCGTCGTTCGACGGGGCTCGCGGTCGGGATGATGGTGGACGCGGCGCACGGCCCGGCCGCGCGCGCAGGCATCCAGCCGGGTGACGTCGTGCTCGAGCTCAACGACACGCTGCTCGAGACGCCGGACGACGTGCAGACGCTCGAAGCGACCGGCGGCAGCGTGATCGCCGTGCTGATCCAGCGCAACAACGCGCGGAAGTTCGTCTCGGTGCGCACGCGTTAGGACGTTGACGCGGGGGCGCTCGTCCACCTAACATCGTCCGGTATCGCTGGCGGTCCGCCACGCATTCAGGAGCCATTCGGCATGAAAACGGCTTGCTTCATCGTAGTAGTCCACAGGCGCAAGGTCCGGTAGCGGCACCGCGCCGGCACCCATGCGCCCCCGACTCGTTCGGGGGCTTTTTTTTGTGTTGCGCGCGGCCATGCGGCCCGTGCGCGGGAGGGCATCCGCTTGGCATCGAACCTGTCGACCGCTTCCGACCCGGCGTCGCCGCGGCATGCGACGTTGATCCTGCTGTGCGCGTTGTCAGTGCTGCCGCTGAGCCTGTTCCTGCCGTCGCTGCCGGCGATCGTGCGCGACCTGCACACCGACTATGCGCTCGTCGCGCTGTCGCTCGGCGGGTATGCGGCGGTGGCCGCGTCGCTCGAATGCGTGACGGGGCCGCTGTCCGACCGGTTCGGGCGGCGCCCGGTCGTGCTGACGAGCGTCGCGATATTCGCGCTCGGTTCGCTCGGTTGCGCGATGGCGACCGATATCCGCGTGTTTCTCGGTTGCCGGCTGATGCAGGCGGCGATCACGTCGGTTTATCCGGTGTCGATGGCGGCGATCCGCGACGCCGGCGGCGGCGCGCGCGCGGCGAGCCGGATCGGCTATGCGGCGATGGCCGCCGCGTTCGCGCCGATGCTCGGCCCGACGCTCGGCGGTGCGCTCGACCAGACGGCCGGCTGGCGCGCGAGCTTCTGGCTGCTGGCCGCAGTCGGCATCGCGCTGTTCGCCTGGTGTGCGCTCGATCTCGTCGAAACCCATACGCGCCGGCCGTCGAGCTTCGGGCAGCAGTTTCGCGCGTATCCGGCGCTGCTGCGTGCGCGCCGTTTCTGGGCCTATGCGCTGTGCATGGCGTTTTCGACGGGTGCGTTCCATGCGTTTCTGGCCGGCGCGCCGCTCGCCGCGAAAACGCTGTTCGGCATCGCGCCGGCGGAGATCGGCTTCTACATGGGGACGATCACGGCCGGGTTCGTGTGCGGAAGCTTCGTGGCCGCGCGGGTCGCGCACCGCCTTGCGCCGGCCACGACGATCCTGTGCGGGCGGGTCGTGGCGTGTGCGGGCCCGCTGATCGGCCTCGTGCTCGTGTTCGGCGGCGCGACGCACGCGCTCGCGTGGTTCGGGCCGTGCGTGCTGGTCGGCATCGGCAATGGACTGAGCAATCCCGGCGCCCATGCGGGCGCGGTGTCGGTGCGGCCGGAACTGGCGGGCAGCGCGTCGGGGCTCGCCGGCGCGATGACGATCGGCGGCGGCGCCGCGCTGTCGTCGCTGACGGGCGCGCTGCTGACCTCCGCCAACGCGGGCTACCTGCCGCTCGCGACGATGCTGCTGTCGGCGGCGCTCGCGCTGGCGGCCGCCGTGTGCGTGCGGGCGTTCAACGCGCAGGACGCCGGGCGGTGAGCGCGGGTGCGCCCCGGTACCGGCGGACGGCCGAATGACGGACAATCCGCCGCATGCCGGGAGACGATGCACGATCCGCGCGCTGCGTGTCCCGACGAGCACGAAGGGCGACTGGACGAGGATGCGATGAGCGACTTTTCTGATTTCCAGCGGGACATTGCCGATGCCGCGAGGGCGACTTTCAGGGCGCTGCGGGCGTTGCACCCGGACGAGCATTTCTACGCGTTTGCGTTGTACACCGACAGCGGCGCGATGACGGTGGCGCCGGCAGCCAATTCGGTCGAAGGGCTGCGCCGGATCTGCGCGCAGCAGGCGGTGGCGGACGACGATCCGCGGTTCGTGTGGGGTGTTTCCGAATGGGCGTACGCGGCGGCCGAGGCGTCGCCGTTCAACGCGATCTGCGGCAGGCTGGCCGACGAAGTGCTGAGCCCGCAGTTCGTCCGGTCGCGATTCGCCGAATTTTCGCGGCAACTGCACGCCGACATGATCGAGGCATTGCGCCTGCTCGATCGCGACGGCGTATTCGGCACGGGCGACGACCGGGCGGCCATCACGCTGTTCGTGTCGATCGGCGACGACGACGCAGCCGAGGCGCTGGAAAACGCATCGGCGAAAGCGCTGAATCCGCCGGCCGTCGCCGACGCCTTCCTGCGCCGGTACGCTTGACCGGCATCGGGGTATCGTGGGCGGCCCTGGCAGGCGGCCGCCCCGCAAGCGCCGTTACGGCTTCGCGCCGACCACGAATTCGAACGTCGCGATGCCGTCGACGCCGCCCGTCACGCGGTCGCCCGGCTGCAGCGCGCCCACGCCTGCCGGCGTGCCGGTGAAGATCAGGTCGCCGGCCTTCAGTTCGACCGAGCGCGACACGTACGCGATGACGTCGGGCACGGCCCAGATCATGTCGGCGAGGTCGCCTTGCTGGCGCGTGTCGCCGTTGACCGCAAGCCAGATGCGGCCGGCGGCCGGATGGCCGGTGGCCGTCGCCGCGCGCAGCGCGGTCACGGGGCCCGATGCGTCGAAACCCTTCGCCCAGTCCCACGGGCGGCTCAGTTTCTTCGCTTCGGCCTGCAGGTCGCGGCGCGTGAGATCGACGCCGACGCCGTAGCCCCACACGTGCGACAGCGCGTCGGCCGGATCGATCGAGCGGCCGTCCTTGCCGATCGCGACGACCAGTTCGATTTCGTGATGGAGATCGTTCGTCAGCGGCGGATAGGCGACCGTGCCGCTGGCCGGGACGATCGCGTCGGCCGGTTTCGTGAAGAAGAACGGCGGCTCGCGATCGGGGTCGGCGCCCATTTCGCGGGCGTGATCGGCGTAGTTGCGGCCGACGCAGAATACGCGGCGCACCGGAAAGCGCGCGGACGACTGGTCGACTTCGACGGAAGGACGCTCGGCGGCGTCGATGACATAGGCGGACATCGGATGGCCCTCGTTCGGCAGGAAGACGGATGGCCGGCGCACCGCGCCAGCATGCGTGCAACGATACCCGACGCGCGTGCGCCCGGATGCGACGCAACTACGTTTTACCGGGACAAAACTACGCGTCGGCGGTGCCCGGCGCATCGTCGCCGTCGGGCAACGCGGCGTTCGCGTCGCGATAGGCCTTCGGCGATACGCCGACCCGCGCGCGGAAGCGCCGCGCGAAATACCCTTCGTTGCGGAATCCGACCGAGCGTGCGATGTCCGCGATGCGCCGGCTGGTATGGGCCAGCAGCGACTGCGCCAGCGCGATCCGGCGCTCGGTCACGAGATCGGTGAAGGTGCTGCCGGTTTCCTTGCGGACCAGGTGCGCGAGGTAGTTCGGGGAGAGGAACGCGGCTTCGGCGGTCGCGGCGAGCGTCAGGTCCTCGCGGGTCAGGTTCGCACGCACGTGGCGCAGCACGCGGGCCAGCGCGTCGCGCCGGCCGGCGCGCTGGGCGCCGCGCTGCGCGAGCTTGTCGAGCGCGCCCGCGTACTGCGTGCAGACGAGCCCGATCAGTTGCAGCAGGTAGCCGCGCAGCAACGTGGTCGAGCCGAAGGTGCGCACGCGGTCGGCGTCGAGCATGCACAGCGCGAGGCGGCGCGCTTCGTCGTACGTGTCGCCGGTCAGGATGAAATCGAGGTGCTCCTGGAAGCGGAACGGCGTCAGTTCGGGGAAGCGGTGCGCGGGCACGTCCTCGAGATCGAGCGGATCGACGTCGAGATCGGCGCGCAGGAACGCCTGGCTGAAGTTGATCACGATGAAGTGCGCGCCTTCCGGATGCGGTATCAGGTGCTCGCGGTGCGGCAGCACGAACGCGAGCGCGCCGCGCGGAAACGGCCGCGTGACGCCGCCGATGCGCTGCTCGGTGTCGCCGCCGAGGTTGAACTGGATCTGGAAATATGCGTGCCGGTGCGGCTCGGTGATCGCCTGGCGCGACGCCTGGTCGCGGATGTAGAAATCGAGCCGGTCGCTGCGTTCGGGCATCCCGTACAGGCGCGGCGGGGCGGTGGAGGGCATGAAGGATTCTGCTGTTCGTGACGCGGTTGAGCCGCGATGGTACAGCGAACCGGGCGCGACGGGGACGGGCGCTTGCGCGGTCAGCCCGCCACGAGCGGCGCGACCCGGCGCCGCAGCTCGGGCACGACCTCGGCGTCGAACCACGGATGGTGCTTGAACCATGCCTGGTTGCGCGGCGACGGATGCGGCAGCGGCAGGATCGCGGGCCCGTAGTCGCGCCACGCGTGGACGGTGCCGGTCAGCGTCGCCTTGCGCGTGCCGTGCAGGAAATGCCGCTGCGCGTACTGGCCGATCAGCAGCGTGAGCCGGATCGACGGCAGTTCGGCCACCAGCCGGTCGATCCACAGTTGCGCGCATTCGGGGCGCGGCGGGTTGTCGCCGCTCGCGCCGCGGCCCGGGTAGCAGAAGCCCATCGGCACGATCGCGAAGCGCGTCTCGTCGTAGAACGTGTCGGGCTCGACGCCGAGCCAGTCGCGCAGCCGCTTGCCGCTCGCGTCGTCCCACGGGATGCCGCTCGCATGGACGCGTGCGCCCGGCGCCTGGCCGACGATCAGGATGCGCGCGTCGCGATGCGCGCGCACGACCGGGCGCGGGCCGAGCGGCAGGTCGTTTTCGCACGCACGGCACGCGCGGATTTCGGTGAGCAGCACGTCGAGCGGCGCGCGCGTTCGTTTCGGCATCGATTCGGAGCGGGGACGGAGTGGCGAGGCGGTGTCGCGCGACCGGCACGAGCGGCACGAGCGGGCACCGGCCGGGCACCCCGGCCCGGCAGCACACCTCGGCTGCACACGTCGGCTGCACCGCGCGGCGCGCGTCACGCCCGCGACGGGCCCGCTGCGCCGCCTTCGGCGACCGCAGCATCATACAACGCGGTCTGCGCGATCGCCGCGGCGATGCCTGCGTCGTCGTGCGCGCCGTCGAGCATGCCCCAGCGCCGGTATTGCGACAGGAACCACTGGCCCTCGCGCGGATCGGGCCGGTTCACCGCGCCGCCGTCGTGGAAGCGGATCGGCAGCGGCGGCGTGGCGAACGGCCCCGCGCCGTAGTCGCCGAGCAGGCGCGGCGCGATCAGCCGGGCCGGCACGCCGAGCGCGTCGGGCGACGCAAGCCAGTCGGCCGCCTCGCGGCGGTGCGCGGCGCTGTCGAGCCACGCGCATGCATCGACGAGCGTGCGGATCAGCGCGCGTGCGGTGGCCGGATACAGCGCGACGAAGTCGCGCCGGGTCGCCAGCACCTTCTCCGGATGATCGGGCCATATCTCGCTCGTGACGGCAACGGTCCGGCCCGCGCCGCATGCTTCGGCGACCGCATGCCACGGTTCGCCTGCGCAGAAGCCGTCGAGCTCGCCGCCCGCGAGCGCGGCGACCATCTCGGGCGGCGGAATCACGACGCTGCGCACGTCGCGCAGCGGATCGACGTCGTGCGACGCGAGCCACGCGTTCAGCCACATCGCGTGCGTGCCGGTCGGGAAGGTCTGCGCGAGCAGCGGCTTGCGGCCGAGCGTCGCGAAGGCGGTGCGCACGCTCGCGGTTTGGCGGTACGCGTCGGCGAGGCCGCGCGACAACGTGATCGCCTGGCCGTTGCGGTTCAGCACCAACAGCGCGGCCATGTCGGCCTGCGGGCCGCCGATGCCGAGCTGCAGCCCGCAGACGAGCCCGTACAGCGCATGCGCGGCGTCGAGCTCGCCGCTGAGCAGCTTGTCGCGCACGGCCGCCCACGACGGCTGGCGGCTCGGTTCGAGCGTGAGGCCGTGGCGCGCGCCGAGGTTCAGGCGCTGCGCGACGATCAGCGGGGCCGCATCGCTGAGTGCGACGAACCCGAGGCGAAGATGTGCGCGTTCCGGCGCGGCGGGAGGAGATGTATTCATTGCACTCATGACTGGGGTGACGCGTCGAGCAGTTGTCGCGCGACGTCGACGATGCGCAGGCCCTGATCCATCGCGCGCTTGCGCAGCGCCGCATACGCGTCGTGTTCGGACAGCTTGCGCTGGTCCATCAGCACGCGTTTCGCGCGATCGATCAGCTTGCGCTCCGCGAGTTCGCGCTCGACGTCGGCCAGCCGGCGGCGCAGCGCGTCGTCGTGCGAGAAGCGCGCAAGCGCGACTTCGAGAATCGGCGCGAGGCGCTCGGCCGACAACCCTTCGACGAGATACGCACTGACGCCCGCGCCGACCGCCGCGCGGATCAGTTCCTGGTCGGCGTCGTGACTGAACATCAGCACGGGGCGCGGCGCGGTCGCATGCATGACCGCGAGTTGCTCGAGCGTGTCGCGCGACGGCGAATCGGTATCGATGATCACGACGTCGGGGCGTTGCTCCTCGACGGCCACCGGCAGGCGCGCGGGCGTCGCGACGTCGTTCAGCATCTCGTAGCCGAGGCGCGAAAGCGCGTCGCCGAGTTCGCCGATCGGCTTGTCGGTATCGGTGACGAGCAGCACGCGCAGGCGGGCGGGCAGGGCAGGCGAACTCATGTGGCGGGCAACAGGGGCAGTGACGCGTCGGTGCAAGGGGCGAACGATGTAGTCGGGCCGCACGCGCGGCCGGCGGCGAAGGAAACGGGGAGCGGCCGAAGCCGCGCGATGCCGCGCACGTCAGGCGGCCCGCGCAAGCGCCGCGCCGGTTGCCGCGTCCGCGCTCTGGGCGGCCGCTACGCCGATCGCGCCGCCGACGAGGATCACGGCCGGGCTGCCGAGCCGCGCGGCTTCGATGCCGCCCGCGAGCGTGCCGAGCGTGCCGGTCCAGCGGCGCTCGTCGGGCGTGCCGGCCCATTGCACCGCCGCCGCCGGCGTCGACGCCGGCAGCGCGGCGAGCAGGCCCGCCGCGATGCGGTCGACGCGACTCATCCCCATGTAGATCGCGAGCGTGGTGCCGGTCGCCGCGAGCCGTGCCCAGTCGGGTTCGCCGTGGTCCTGGCGGTGCGCGGTGACGAACGTGACGCCCTGGCAGTGCTCGCGGTGCGTGAGCGAGATGCCGAGGCTCGCGGCGGCGGCGAATCCCGACGAGATGCCGTTGACGATCTCCACGGGAATCGCGGCCGCACGCAGCGTCGCGAGTTCTTCGCCGGCGCGCCCGAACAGCAGCGCGTCGCCGCCTTTCACGCGCACCACGTGCGCGCCGCGCAACGCGTGGCGGCGCATCAGCTTCTCGATGAACGCCTGCGGCGTGGAGCGGCAGCCGCCGCGCTTGCCGACGCGGATCACGCGCGCCTGCGGCGCGAGTTCGACGATGCCGGGCGCGACGAGATCGTCGAGCAGCAGCACGTCGGCAGCGGCCAGCGCCTTCACCGCCTTCAGCGTGAGGAGATCGGGATCGCCGGGGCCGGCGCCCAGCAGCGTGACTTTGCCTGTCGTCATGTCGTGTTCCTGTGCCGCATCGCATCCCTGCGGCGGTCTGATAACGCGTTGTTGCGCGGCGGCGGCGGGCGGTCGAAACGCACCGGCATCCGGCCGTGGCCGAGCGCGGAGGGACGCCGTTGTCCTGGAGGCTCGCGTGAAGCGCGAGCAGGGTTTTGCGGGGACTGCCCACCGGCGCCGTTGCCGGTGTGATGCACGGGGTTCAGCAATATCCGGGCCAACCGGCCCCATGCGTGGGCATCGTGTGCCGCGACGCACCGCGCGATGGCCGCGCGCATGCATGCCCTTGCCGCGCGCCGGCCGTCGCGATGCCGCATCGGCGTGCATCGCGCCCCGTCGGCGCGCACCGCAATGTCGCACGGTGACAGTGCTGCAGCGCACCACATCTGTGCCTCGCTGCATCGCGACGCATCGCGCGCCGCGTGCCGGAGCGCGGCGCATGTTGGCCGGCGAGCCTTGCGCGGCGGGGCTGCCGGCGCGATTCGGGCCGATATGGCATGGCGTTTGCATAAGCTGGTGCGAGCGGATCAACGGCGATTCGCCTGCAGTACCGATCAACAGAAGCGCCCGGCAACGGGCTTCATGGGCAACGGCGTCCTACGCATCGGGTCTCTCGACGAGACCGGGTGCGCAGGACGCCGTTTTTCGTTTGGCGGATGACATGACCGACAAAGCTACCCGTATCGATCTCTTCAGCCTCCGCACCGCGCCGATGCGCGCGTTCCATCTGACGTGGATGGCGTTCTTCGTATGCTTCTTCGCATGGTTCGCGTGCGCGCCGCTGATGCCGCTGATCGCGCGCGAATTCCATCTCACGGCGGCGCAAGTCGCGAACATCAACATCGCCGCGGTGGCCGCGACGATCGCGGTGCGGCTGCTGGTCGGCCCGATGTGCGACCGCTTCGGCCCGCGCCGCGTGTATGCCGGGCTCCTGCTGCTCGGTGCGATCCCCGTGTTCGCCGTGTCGTTCACGCACGATTACCTGTGGTTCCTGATCTGCCGGCTCGGCATCGGCGCGATCGGCGCGGGCTTCGTGATCACGCAGTACCACACGTCGGTGATGTTCGCGCCGAACGTGGTCGGCACCGCGAACGCGACGACGGCCGGCTGGGGCAATGCCGGCGCGGGCGCGACGCAGGCGCTGATGCCGCTGCTCGTCGCCGCCGGCCTGATGCTCGGCTTCGGCGAGGGCTCGTCGTGGCGCATCGCGCTGATCGTGCCGGGCGTGGCGATGCTCGCGATGGCGTGGGCGTACTGGCGCTTCACGCAGGACTGCCCGCAAGGCGATTTCGTCGCGCTGCGCAAGCAGGGCGTGACGGTCGACAGCGGCAAGAAGGGCGGCTGGGCGAGCTTCTTCGCCGCTTGCGGCAACTACCGCGTGTGGATGCTGTTCGTCACGTACGGCGCCTGCTTCGGCGTCGAGGTGTTCATCCACAACATCGCCGCGCTGTACTACGTCGATCACTTCAAGCTGTCGCTGAAGGACGCCGGCTTCGCGGTCGGCCTGTTCGGCCTGCTCGCACTGTTCGCCCGTGCGCTCGGCGGCTGGCTGTCCGACAAGATCGCCGCCCGCCGCAGCCTCGACGTGCGCGCGATGCTGCTGTGCGCGTTGATCGTCGGCGAAGGGCTCGGGCTGATCTGGTTCTCGCATGCGCAAGGCATCGGCATCGCCCTCGTCGCGATGCTGACCTTCGGCCTCTTCACGCACATGGCGTGCGGTGCGACCTACGCGCTCGTGCCGTTCATCGACCGCAAGGCGCTCGGCGGCGTCGCGGGGATCGTCGGCGCGGGCGGCAACGTCGGCGCGGTCGCCGCGGCCTTCCTGCTGAAGGGCGTCGGCGACGTGCAGCACACGCTGAGCCTGCTCGGCCTCGCGGTCACCGCGACCGCATTGTGCGCGATGGCCGTGCGCTTCAGCGAAGAACACAAGGCGCGCGAAGCCGAGCTGCGCGATCGCGCGCTGGCCGCCGCGAGCGCCGCGAACTGATCGACCGAAGGAAACCGTCATCATGAAACTCATCGTCATCGGCCACGGCATGGTCGGCCACAAGCTCCTCGAATGCATCGCGGCGGAAGCCGGCACGGCCGGCGCGCTGCAGGTCACCGTGCTCGGCGAGGAACCGCGCCCGGCCTACGATCGCGTGCACCTGTCGGAATTCTTCGCGGGCAAGTCGGCGGACGACCTGTCGCTCGTCGAGCCCGGCTTCTTCGAGCGCCATCCGCAGTTCGACCTGCGCGTGAACGCGCAAGTCGCGTCGATCGACCGCGCCGCGCATACGGTCACGCTCGTGTCGGGTGAAACGCTCGCGTACGACAAGCTGGTGCTCGCCACGGGCTCGCGTCCGTTCGTGCCGCCGGTGCCGGGCCGCGATCGCGCGGGCTGCTTCGTGTACCGGACGATCGAGGATCTCGAAGCGATGCAGGCGTGCGGCGCGCACGCGAAGCGCGGCGTCGTGATCGGCGGCGGGCTGCTCGGCCTCGAATGCGCGAAGGCGCTGCGCGACATGGGGCTCGACACGCACGTGGTCGAATTCGCGCCGCGCCTGATGGCCGTGCAGGTCGACGACGGCGGTGGCCGGATGCTGCGTGCGAAGATCGAGGCGCTCGGCGTGACCGTGCATACCGGCAAGAACACGCTCGAAATCGTCGACGGCGACGAAGGCGCGCACCGGATGGCGTTCGCCGACGGCACGCATCTCGACACCGACATGATCGTGTTCTCGGCCGGCATCCGCGCGCGCGACGAACTGGCCCGCGCGTGCGGGCTCGAGATCGGCCCGCGCGGCGGCGTCGCGATCGACGGCGCATGCCGCACGAGCGACGCCGACATCTATGCGATCGGCGAATGCGCGGCCTGGAACGGGACGGTGTACGGCCTCGTCGCGCCCGGCTACGACATGGCACGCGTGGTGGCGAAACAGCTCGGCGGCGCGGCCGACGCCGCCGCCGCTGCGTTCGCAGGCGCCGACATGAGCACGAAGCTGAAACTGATGGGCGTCGACGTCGCGAGCATCGGCGACGCGCACGGCACGACAGCCGGCAGCCGCACCTACCAGTATGCGGACGAGCGCCGCCAGGTCTACAAGAAGCTCGTGGTGTCCGACTGCGGCAAGTTCCTGCACGGCGCGGTGATGGTTGGCGATGCAGCCGAGTACGGCACGCTGCTGCAGATGATGCTGAACCGTATCGAGCTGCCCGAGTCGCCGGAATTCCTGATCCTGCCGTCGTCGGACGGCGCGGCGAAGCCGGCGATCGGAGTCGACGCGCTGCCCGCGGCCGCGCAGATCTGCTCGTGCAACAACGTGTCGAAGTCGCAGATCTGCGCGGCCGTGGCCGACGGCGCGACGAGCCTCGGCGCGCTGAAGACGTGCACCGGCGCCGGCACGTCGTGCGGCGGCTGCGTGCCGCTCGTCACGCAGATCATGAAGGCCGAGATGAAGAAGCAGGGCCTCGCGGTCAACAACCATCTGTGCGAGCACTTCGCGCATTCGCGCCAGGAGCTGTTCCACCTGATTCGCGTCGAGCGCATCACGACGTTCGACGAACTGCTGCGCAAGCACGGCCGCGGGCTCGGCTGCGACGTCTGCAAGCCGGCCGTCGCGGGCATCCTCGCGTCGTGTTTCAACGAGTTCGTGCTGAAGAAGGAGCACGCGGGGCTGCAGGATTCGAACGACTACTACCTCGCGAACATCCAGCGCGACGGCACGTATTCGGTGGTGCCGCGCATGCCGGGCGGCGAAGTCACGCCGGAAGGGCTGATCGCGGTCGGCCAGGTCGCGAAAAAATACGGCCTGTACACGAAGATCACGGGCGGCCAGCGCGTCGACCTGTTCGGCGCGCGCGTCGAGCAGTTGCCGTCGATCTGGGAGGAGCTGATCGCGGCCGGCTTCGAGTCGGGGCACGCGTACGGCAAGGCGCTGCGCACCGTGAAATCGTGCGTCGGGTCGACGTGGTGCCGCTACGGCGTCGACGATTCGGTCGGCCTCGCGATCGATCTGGAGAATCGCTACAAGGGGCTGCGCGCGCCGCACAAGATCAAGTTCGGCGTGTCCGGCTGCACGCGCGAGTGCGCGGAAGCGCAGGGCAAGGACGTCGGCGTCATCGCGACCGAGAAGGGCTGGAACCTGTACGTGTGCGGCAACGGCGGGATGAAGCCGCGCCACGCGGAACTGCTCGCGTCCGATCTCGATCGTGACACGCTGATCCGCTACATCGACCGCTTCCTGATGTTCTACGTGCGCACGGCCGACCGCCTGCAACGCACCAGCGTGTGGCGCGACAACCTCGAAGGCGGCCTCGACTACCTGATCGACGTCGTCGTGCACGACACGCTCGCGATCGCGGCCGAACTCGAAGCCGACATGCAGCACGTGATCGACACCTACGAGTGCGAATGGAAGCGGGCCGTCACCGATCCGGAAACGCGCAAGCGCTTCCGCCACTTCGTGAACAGCGACGCGCCCGACACGACCATCGAATTCGTCGAGACGCGCGGCCAGATCCGGCCCGCGACGCCCGGCGAACGCGCGGGCGGCAAGCCCGTGTCGATTCCCGTCGTCGCTGAACCCGCAACCGTTTGACCCTTGCCGACACCAGCGTCTTTTTCAAGGAGCCCATCATGAACGATCGTCTTCCGCTGTCCTGGACCCGCGTGTGCCCGCTCGACGACATCGTGCCGAACACCGGCGTGTGCGCGCTCGTCAACGGCGAGCAGGTCGCGGTGTTTCACGTCGCCCATCCCGACGGCGGCGTGTTCGCGATCGACAACGTCGACCCGGTGTCGCAGGCCGCCGTGATGTCGCGCGGGCTGATCGGCAGCCTCGGCGAGCGCATCGTGGTCGCATCGCCGCTGTACAAGCAGCACTTCGACCTGCGTACCGGCGAATGCCTGGAAGCGCCCGAGCAGTCGGTGAACGCGTATCCGTCGCGGGTCGAGGACGGCTTCGTGTGGATCGCGGCCTGAGCGCCCGGGAGCACGCATGACCGCCACCCCCGTCAAGAGCGTGTGCCCGTACTGCGGCGTCGGCTGCGGGATGGTGCTGCACGTCGAGGAGGGCGAAGTCGTCAAGGTGTCCGGCGACGCCGACCATCCCACCAACTTCGGGCGGCTGTGCACGAAGGGTTCGTCGGCGCACGTCGCGCTGCGTCGCTCGGGGCGGCTCGACCGCGCGTTCGTGCGGCGCGCGCGCGAGGACGACCTCGTGCCGCTGCCGGTGCGCGACGCGATCGCCGAGACTGCACGGCGGCTGCGCGCGGTGCTCGATACGCACGGGCCCGACGCGCTGTCGTTCTACGTGTCGGGGCAGATGTCGATCGAGGCGCAATACCTCGTGAACAAGCTCGCGAAGGGCTTCGTCGGCACCAACAACATCGAGTCGAACTCGCGCCTGTGCATGGCGAGCGCGAGCACCGGCTACAAGCAGTCGCTCGGCGCGGACGGCCCGCCCGGGTCGTACCAGGATTTCGACCGCGCGAACCTGTTCTTCGTGATCGGCGCGAACATGGCCGACTGTCACCCGATCCTGTTCCTGCGGATGATGGATCGCGTGAAGGCCGGCGCGAAGCTGATCGTGGTCGACCCGCGCCGCACCGCGACCGCCGACAAGGCCGACCTGTTCCTGCAGATCCGGCCGGGCACCGATCTCGCGCTGACCAACGGGCTCCTGCATCTGCTGCATGCGAACGGCCGCACCGACGCCGCGTTCATCGCTGCATACACCGAGGGCTGGGACGCGATGCCCGCGTTCCTCGCCGACTACACGCCCGAGCGCGTTGCCGAGATCACGGGGCTGGCCGAAGCCGACATTCGCACGGCCGCGCAATGGATCGGCGACGCGCAGGAATGGATGAGCTGCTGGACGATGGGGCTCAACCAGAGCACGCACGGCGTATGGAACACCAACGCGATCTGCAACCTGCATCTCGCGACCGGCAAGATCTGCCGCCCGGGCAGCGGGCCGTTCTCGCTGACCGGCCAGCCGAACGCGATGGGCGGGCGCGAGATGGGCTACATGGGGCCGGGGTTGCCCGGCCAGCGCTCGGTGGCATCCGACGACGATCGCCGCTTCGTCGAGAATCTGTGGCGCGTGCCGGCCGGCACGCTGCGCAAGGACACGGGCAAGGGCACGGTGGACCTGTTCGCGCGCATGGCGGCCGGCGACATCAAGGCATGCTGGATCGTCTGCACGAACCCGGTCGCGACCGTGCCGAACCGGCGCAACGTGATCGCCGGGCTGCAGGCGGCGGAGCTCGTGATCGCCCAGGACGCGTTCCTCGACACCGAGACCAACCGCTACGCGGACATCTTGCTGCCCGGCGCGCTGTGGGCCGAAGGCGATGGCGTGATGATCAACTCCGAGCGCAACATGACGCTGATGCGCGCGGCGGTCGCGCCGCCCGGCGACGCACTGCCCGACTGGCGCATCGTCGCGGAAGTCGCACGCGCGATGGGCTTCGGCGATGCGTTCGACTATGCGTCGGCGGCCGACGTGTTCGACGAGATCGTCCGTTTCTCGAATCCGGCGACCGGCTACGACCTGCGCGGCGCGAGCCATGCGGCGCTGCGCGAGGGGCCCGTGCAGTGGCCCGTCGCACCGGGCGCCGCGCGCGAGCGGCATCCGATCCGCTACCTGAACGACGGCGTGAGCCAGCCGCTGCGCACGGCGGCCGACGGCAGCGACGCCCCGCGCATCGCGTTCCCGACGCCGTCGGGCAAGGCGCGCTTTTTCGCGCGGCCGCACGTCGATCCGGCCGAGCTGCCCGACGACACGTTCCCGATCGTGCTGAACACCGGGCGGCTGCAGCATCAGTGGCACACGATGACGAAGACGGGCAAGGTCGCGATGCTGAACAAGCTCAACCCGCGCCCGTTCGTCGAACTGCACCCGGACGATGCCGGCGCGCTCGGCATCGCCGCGAAGGACAGCGTCGAGATCCGTTCGGCGCGCGGCCGCGCGGTGCTGCCGGCCGTCGTGACCGAGCGCGTGCGGCGCGGCAACTGCTTCGCGCCGATGCACTGGAACGACGTATACGGCGACGACCTGTGCATCAACGCGGTGACGAACGACGCGATCGACCCGGAATCGCAGCAACCCGAACTGAAATACTGCGCGGTCGCGCTGCGGCGCGTCGAGGCCGACGCGTTCGCGTCCGCCGCCGACGACACCGCGCAACCCGATACATGCGCCGACGACGCGCGGCCCGCGCCGGCAATCGCGCAGGCCGCAGCCTCACAGGAATCCGACATGGCAGACATCGACACTTTCGCGGCCGCGCTCGGCGTCGCCGATCTCGCGCCGCCGCCGCTGACCGATACGGAGCGCCTGTACGTGGCAGGCCTCGTCAGCGGGCTGAAGGCGAGTGCCGGCCGTCGCGAAGGCGGCGTGCCGGTGCTGCCGGCCGGCGCGCCGTTGACGGCGCCCGTGCGGTTCTGGCTCGACGGCATGCTAGCGGGCCTGTTCAGCCGCTCGCTGCCTGCCGGCGCGCAGAGCGCCGCGGCGCCCGCGCTGCCGCCCGACGCCGCCGCGTCCGGCGGCGTGCGCATCGTGCGCCCGCGCCCGAAGGTCGTGCTGCTGTGGGCATCGCAGACGGGCAACATCGAATCGTTGACCGAGGATTACGCGACGAAGCTGATGAACGCGGGCTTCGAGATCCGCACCGCGTGCATGTCCGACTATCCGGTCACGTCGCTGGCCGGTGCGCAATACGTGCTGCTGATGACCAGTACATTCGGCGACGGCGATGCGCCCGACAACGGCAGCGAGTTCTGGGACGCGCTGCAGGCCGGCAGCGCCGCGCGCCTCGACGGCGTGCATTTCGCGGTGCTCGCGTTCGGCGACCGCAACTACGACCAGTTCTGCGGCCACGGCCGCCGGCTCGACGCGCGGCTCGCGGAACTCGGCGCGGTGCGCCTGTGCGCGCGCGTCGATTGCGACGTCGAATTCCAGCACGACGCCGACCGGTGGCTCGAGCGCGTCGTCGCGCGGATCAAGGAGGCCGATGCCGCGTTGCACGCGGTGCCGTCCGGCGCGATGAGCCCGTCGGGGCTGCTGCCGACGAAGGCGCATCCGGCGCCGTCGAAGCTCGTCGCGAACCTGCGGCTGAACCGGCCGGGCGCCGCGAAAGACACGCGCTACGTGTCGCTGTCGACCCAGGGCGCGAACCTCGAATACGAAACCGGCGACGCGCTCGGCGTATGGCCTACCAACTGTCCGGATCTGGTCGAGGAATTGCTGTCCGTCACCGCGCTGAAGGCGGATGCGCCCGTGTCGGTGGCGGGCATCGGCGATATCCGGCTCGGCGATGCGCTCGCGCGCCACTTCGACATCACGCGCCCGCATCCGGACACGCTGGCCTTCATCGCGTCGCGCAGCGCGAACGGCGCGCTGAAGTCGCTGCTCGGCGAAGACCGCAAGGCCGACCTCAAGCAGTGGTTGTGGGGGCAACAGCTTGCGGACGTACTGCACGAGTTTCCGGTCGAGCTGTCGGCTGCGGAGCTGGTCGGCATGCTCAAGCGCATGCAGCCGCGCCTCTATTCGATCGCGTCGAGCCCGAGCGCGCACGAGGGCGAGATTCACCTGACCGTGTCGGCCGTGCGCTATCACAACGGCCGGCGCGCGCGCAAAGGCGTCGCGTCGACGTTCCTCGCCGATCGCGCGGACGACGGCCGCGTGCCCGTGTTCGTGCAGAAGTCCGCGCATTTCCGGCCGCCGGTGAACGGCGACGTGCCGATCGTGATGGTCGGCCCGGGCACCGGCGTCGCGCCGTTCCGCGGCTTCCTGCACGAGCGGCGGGCGCGCGGCGCGCGCGGGCGCAACTGGCTGTTCTTCGGCGAGCAGCACGCGCAAACCGACTTCTACTACGGCGACGAGCTGGGCGCGATGCACGACAGCGGATTCCTCACGCGGCTCGATCTCGCGTTCTCGCGCGACCAGGCAGACAAGATCTACGTGCAGGACCGGATGCGCGAGCACGGCGCCGAGCTGTTCGCCTGGCTGGAGGAAGGCGCGCACTTCTACGTGTGCGGCGACGCCGCGCGGATGGCCAAGGACGTCGATACGGCGCTCAAGGCGGTCGTCGCCGAGCACGGCGGCATGTCCGACGAAGCCGCGAACGACTACGTCGCGCGGCTTTCGAAGGCGCGGCGCTATATGCGGGACGTGTATTGAACGCAGGCGCGACGGCTTGATGCCGCCGCGCCTGCACGCGGGCTCCGCGCGGCGACTGGCCGGTCGCCGGCGTCCGGACCGTCGAGACGGCCGTCGATGGCGAACGCTGCGCGTGGCGTGGCTGGCGGCTGGCGGGGCGCCTCTGCGTGAACCGCCTGCCGCCGCCGGGTTGCATTACTGCTGGCGATTCCACGCATGCGCTTGCTCGGCGCGGACGAATTCCTCCGCCGACCGCGGCAGCAGGTTGCGGAACGCGCCGCCGTCGCTATCGATCACGTCGACCATCTTCGCGATCATTTCCTTCGGGTCGTGCTGTTCGAGCGGGAAGGTCAGCTTTTCCGGCGTCACGGTATGCACGGCCGGATCGTGCCAGCGCCGCGTCGTTTCCATCATCCGGTCGTTGAAACCCGTGCGGTACGGGCCCGGGTTCACGACCGCGACGCGGATGCCGTGCGGCGCCAGTTCGGCATGCATCGCCTCGGCGATCGATTCGACCGCATGTTTCGACGCACAGTACGCACCCGTGAACGGCCCGGTGATCAACCCGGCAATCGACGACACGAACACGATCTTGCCGTGCCGGCGCGCGAGCATCCCGCGCGCGATCTGTTGCGTGAGCTCGAGCGGCCCGAACACGTTCACGTCGAACAGTTCGCGCACGATCTCGATCGGCAGATCGACGAGCGCGCCGGCTTCGCCGACGCCCGCGTTGTTGACGAGCACGTCGACGTCGAGATCGGCCGCGCGGGCGCGGTCGTATGCGGACGTGACGTCGAGCTTGACGACACGCAGCGCGGCGCCGCGGCGCGCTGCGGCGCTCGTCACGACGTCGATCTCGGCGGCGGCGCGGACGCCGGCCGTCACGTCGTGGCCGCGCTCGGCGAGCCGTAGCGCGACTTCGAGGCCGAAGCCCGACCCCGCGCCGGTGATGAGGATGCGTTTCCGTGCCATGTGCTTACTCCTTGCGGTTGAGTGTTGCCAGGAAATGATCGCTGCAGGCTCGCGCGATCGCTTCGTCTTGTTCCACGCTGCCGCCCGACACGCCGACTGCGCCGACGCAGCGCCAGTCGCCGTCGATGAGCGGCTCGCCGCCGCCGAACGTGACGAGCCCGCCGTGACTGTGCTCGATGCCGCGCAACGGCCCGTCCGCGCCGGACAGCGCGCCGAGCGACGCGGTCGACGCGCGAAAACGGATCGCCGTGAGCGCCTTGCGCTGCGCGAGGTCGATCGCGCCGAGAAAGCAGTCGTCGGTGCGCGCGAATGCGAGCAGGTTGGCGCCGGCGTCGACGACGGCGATCGCGACGCCGGCCACCTGCAGCGACGCGGCATGGGCGAGCGCCGCGTCGATCGTGCGGCGGGCGGCGGCGAGGGGCAGTGCGGCGGTGAGCGGGTTCATGCGATGCTCCGATGGGGACGACAGCGCCAGTGTAGGCAGCGACGGTATATGGGAGAATTCGTATTCCGCTCGAAGTAGTTTCAAGTTTTTCTAATGATGGACAGACGATGAGCCGACGCGATCCAATGGCCGGGCTGCACGTGTTCATGACCGTCGCGACGGCCGGCAACTTCACGCGCGCCGCCGCCGCGCTGGGCCTGACGCCGGCTGCCGTCAGCCTCGCGATCGGGCAGCTCGAGGGCGAGCTGAACGTGAAGCTGTTCAACCGCAGCACGCGCGGCGTCAGCCTCACCGAAGCCGGCCAGTGCTATCTGCGGCAGACCGAGCCTGCGTACCGTCAGGTCGTGCAGGCACGCGACGAACTGAAGGATGCGCGCAGCGAGCCGAACGGGCTGTTGCGCGTGACCGCGCTGCCGCTCGCGCGCTTGCTCGTGATCGCGCCCGTGCTCGCCACGTTCCGCGAGCGCTACCCGAAAGTCCGGCTCGAAATTCGCTACGAGAACGAACTCGTCGACATCGCGAAGGACGGCTTCGATGCGGGGATTCGCCTCGCCGACCGGCTGCAGCCGGGCATGATCGGCGTGCGGATTGCGCCTGCGTTGACGTGTGCGCTGGTCGCGTCGCCCGCTTATCTGGCGCGGTACGGTGCGCCTGCATCGATTGCGCAGCTCGAGCGTCATGCGTGCGTTCGTTTCCGTTTCTCGGAAAGCGGCCGTTTGCATAAATGGCTGCTGCGCGACGGGCAACGCGACGTCGATCTCGATCCGGACGGCGTGTTCGTGACGAACGACGACGATGCGGTGATCGACGCGGCGCGCGCCGGTGTCGGCATTGCGTTCGCGTTCGTGCGCGAGCGGATCGAACAGGACCTGCGCGACGGGTCGCTCGTCGAGGTGCTGCCGGGCGCGTGCCGCACGCTGCCGCCGATGTGGCTGTATTACGTGAATCGCAAGCACGTGCCGGCCAAGCTGCGCGCGTTCATCGACGTGCTCCGCGAGCGCGAAGGGGCGGGCGCGGCGTAATCGCCTCGGCCGCTCGCTGCAGCAATGGATCCGGCGGCGCATGATGGCGGCTCCTCCCACGAAGCCATGGAGTCGCGTGATGACCGTCTTCCCGCATTTTCCGATTCGAACGTTCGTGATTGCCGCCGCGTTGGCGGCCGCCGCGGTTTCCAGCGCACCGGCCATCGGCCAGACGTCGACGGTGCCGGCAGGTTCGGCCGCCGCGACGCCCGACAACGCGGTGCTGCTGACCGTGTTCCTGAAGCACGACCAGTCGCGCCCGCTCGCCGAACTGAATGCGCAACTCGCGAAGCAGGGGTTCTACAAGGCATTTCCGCCGCCGGGCGTCGAGGTGGTGAGCTGGACGGTGACGATGGGGATCGGGCAGATCGTCGTGCTGCGGCTGCCGGCGTCGCGGCTGCGCGAGGTCAATCGTGTACTCGAGGATACGGCCTGGGGCGCGTACCGCACGGAGTTCTACCCGACATACGACTACAAGGCGATCGGGCTCGGGGAGCATGAGCGGGCGAAATGACGCGCGGCGGTATGTTTCCGCGCCGGGGGTGCGCCGGACGGGCGCACCGAATCCACCCGTTCCCATCCCGAAACGCGCCGTGCCGTCGCGTTTTCATCCTCATCCGCCGGGCTCGGCGCGGCAGATTCCTCCCAAATGCATCGCAAGTCATTCATCCGATGAAAAAATCGCCCCGGTTCCCGGTATGATGCGCACCTTGCGTTCGCAGGACGCCCTGTTTCCCGGTGCGTCTCGATGTGCGAGAAACGATGTGCGAGAAACCACAAATCCGCACAAAGTCGACGTGAAAGATTCTGTAATATTAATTCCGTATACTCGTAAGTTCTGATCCAGGCGCCACGAGGCCGTATTCGGCCGGCCGCCCACGCAGAACAACAGATACGTCGCCGCCCGGCCAACCCGCGCCGCGACACGCTATGCACCACCACTGAACACGTTATGTCTTCCCGCCACTCTGGTTCGCCCGGTCGCGCCGCGGCGGTGATCGCCCGTGCCCGGGCGCTGATCCGCAACGAGCGCGTGCTGTCGCCGCTGCTCGCGCTCGGCATCGGCCTGCTGCTGATCGTGGTTTTCCAGCATCTGTCGGAATCCGTCGACTACCGGTCGGTGATCCGCCAGTTGCGTCACATGTCCGTCCGCGAGTGGGGCGCGTCGCTGGCCGCGACGGCCCTCAGCTATCTCGCGCTCGTCGCCCGCGACGCGGTCGGTTTGCGCTATGTCGCGGCCAGGGTGCCGCGCGTCGCGCTGTGGATCGGCGCGATTGCCGGTTCCGCGCTCGGCAACGCGACCGGCTTCGGTGCGCTGACGGGCGGCGCGGTGCGCGCGCGCGTGTACGGCGTGTCGGGCGTCACGCCTGCCCAGATCGGCCGGATGACGGTATTCACGAGCGGCACGCTGGCGCTCGCGATGGTGCTGATGACGGCGGTCGGCATGGTCTGCGTGCCGGAGGCGCTCGCCGCGATGCTGCACGTCGCGCCCGGCGTGCTCACGTGGACGGGTGTTGCACTGCTCGTCGTGCTCGCCGCGCTGGTCGTGCTGTGCGGCAACACCGCGCGCCCGGTCGTCACGCGCTTCAAATGGCTGTCGTTCGACGTGCCGGCGCGACGCGATCTCGTCGCGCAGGTCGTCTATGCGGTGCTCGACGTCGTTGCCGCGGGCCTGACGCTGTGGGTGTTGCTGCCGGCTGCACCAGTCGGCTTCCCGACCTTCATCACCGTTTACGCGGCCGCGTTGCTGCTCGGGATGATCGGCCATACGCCGGGCGGGATCGGCGTGTTCGAAGCGGCGATGGTCTTCACGCTCGGTCGCGAAGTGCCCGCGCACGCGATGGTCGCCGCGCTGATCGCGTATCGCGCGATCTATTTCGGCGTGCCGCTCGTGCTGTCGGCCGGCCTGCTCGCCGGTTTCGAGGGCCGCGCGCTGCGGCGCCGGCTCGTGACGCGGCAGGCCGTGCGCGTGTCGCAACTGGCGCCGGTGTTCCTGAGCCTCGTGACGTTCGCGGTCGGCGGAATGCTGGTGATCTCGAGCGCGACGCCCGCGTTCTGGCATCGGATCGCGATCCTGCGCCACATCGTGCCGCTGTGGGTGCTCGAAGGCTCGCAGGTAATCTGCAGCGTGCTCGGCGTCGCGCTGCTGTTCGTCGCGCGCGGGCTGCTGCGCCGGCTCGACGGCGCCTGGTGGATGACCTTCGCATTGACGCTCGCGAGCCTCGCGCTGTCGCTGGCCAAGGGCCTCGCGTTCGTCGAGGCCGGCGTGCTCGGCACGCTGCTCGTGCTGCTGCTCGTCAGCCGTCGCCGCTTCAACCGTCATTCTTCGCTGCTCGCCGAGCGCTTCACCGTCAGCTGGTTCGTGTCGGTGGCGATGGTGCTGATGCTGGCCGTGTGGGTGCTGTTCTTCGCGTTCCGCGACGTGCCTTACACGCGCGAGTTGTGGTCGCATTTCTCGTTCGATGCGCGCGCGCCGCGGGCGCTGCGCGCGACGCTCGCGTCCGGCGTGTTCGTCGCGCTGTTCGCGCTGTGGCAATTGCTGCGCCCGGCGCCCGGACGTTTCGTGAAGCCCGCGGAGCAGGACCTGGTCGACGCGGAGCAGATCATCCGCGCGCAGGAATGCAGCGATGCGGGCCTCGCGCTGATGGGCGACAAGTCGTTCCTGTTCTCTGAGTCGCGCCGCGCGTTCCTGATGTACGCGAAGAACGGCCGCACGTGGGCCGCGCTGCACGACCCGGTCGGGCCGCGTGAAGAATGGCCGGCGCTGATCAGCAAGTTCATCGCGCTCGCGCACGCGCACAGCGGCCGCGCGGCGTTCTACCAGGTGCGCGCCAACGCGTTGCCGCTGTATCTCGACGCGGGGCTCACGCTGATGAAGCTGGGCGAGGAAGCGCACATCGCGCTCGATCGGTTCGATCTGAAAGGATCGAACCGATCGCACCTGCGCTACGCGCTGCGCCGTGGCGACAAGGATGCGCTGACGGTCGAGGTGATCGCGCCGGGCGACGTGCCGGCCGCGCTGCCGGCGCTGCGCGACATCTCCGACGGCTGGCTCGACAGTCGCGATGCGCGCGAGAAGAGTTTCTCGGTGGCGGCGTTCCACGACGGCTATCTCGCGACGCAGTCGGTGATGCTGGTGCGGCAGGCCGACAAGCCGATCGCGTTCGTCACGTTCATGACGACCGATCTCCACACCGAGGCGACGGTCGGCGTGATGCGCCATCTGCCGGACGCGTCGCCGTACGCGATGGAGTATCTGTTTACGCAGCTCGCGCTGCATCTGAAGGAAGCGGGGTTCCGCAAGCTGAGCCTGGGCATCGCGCCGTTCTCGGGGATGGGGGCGGCGAAGATGCCGTCGCCGTTCCACCGGCTCGGCCTGATGGTCTGGCGCTTCGGCGGCCGCTTCTACAACTTCCGCGGCTTGCGCGCTTTCAAGAGCAAGTTCGAACCGCACTGGGAGCCGCGTTATCTCGCGGCCTCGGGCTCGGTCGGCGTGTTCGTCACGCTTGCGGATCTGTCATTGCTGGCTGGAGGTCGGCGTTCATGATGTTGAAGAAGGTAATCGCGCGGGCGGCAGCCGCCTGCGCGGGAATGATGCTGGCCGGCGCCGCGTGCGCCGCGCAGCCGGCCGCCGCGAAAGCCGAGACCGTGTCCGGCGGCCGCTACGGGCCCGTGACCGTGACCAGGCCGAGCGGGCCGCTGCGCGGGTTCGTCGTGCTGTTCTCGCGTGGGGCAGGCTGGCAGGCCGCCGATCAGCAGGCGGCCGACGCGCTCGCGCAAGCCGGTGCGATGACGGTCGGCGTCGATTCGGGGCGCTACGCGGCGAATCTCGCCGCGAAGCAGGAGGCCTGCCATCACCTCGACGGCGACGCCGAGGCGGTCAGCCATCAGCTCGAACGTCTCGCGCAATCGTCGCGCTATTTCACGCCGATCGTCGCGGGCGTGGGCCAGGGCGGCGCGATCGCCAAGCAGATTCTGTCGATGGCGCCGGAGAATACGATCGCCGGCGTCGTCGCGGTCGGGCCGGCCGCGAAGCTCGATCCGCGCTTCAAGCCGTGTCCGCCCGATCCGACGATCGTGCGCCGCGCGATGCCGGGTTTCGTCGAAACGGCTGCCGCGGGGGACTCGGCCAAGCTCGTGTCGCTCGTCACGTCGCACTTGCGCGACACCAGCAGCAGCGACGAGCTCGACGTGTCGGATCTGCCGCTCGTCGAACTGCCGGCCAAGGGCGGCAGCGACCGGCTCGCGATCGTGATCTCGGGCGACGGCGGCTGGCGCGATCTCGACAAGACGATCGCCGAGGCGCTGCAGCGCGACGGCGTGTCGGTGGTCGGCATCGACAGCCTGCGTTATTTCTGGAGCGAGAAGCCGCCCGCACAGGTGAGTCGCGATCTTGCCCGCGTGATGCGCACCTACATGGCGCGCTGGCATGCGAGCCGCGTGGCGCTGGTCGGCTACTCGTTCGGCGCCGACGTGATGCCGTTCGCGTACAACCGGCTGCCGGCGGACCTGCGCGACAAGGTCGCGGTGATGTCGCTGCTCGGCTTCGCGCCGTCGGCCGATTTCCAGATCCGAGTGACGGGCTGGCTCGGCATGCCCGCGAGCGACAAGGCGCTGAAGGTCGCGCCGGAAATCGCGAAGGTGCCGCCGCAACTCGTGCAGTGCTTCTATGGTGCGGAAGAGACGGATACGATGTGTCCGGCGCTCGCGAACACGGGCGCCGACGTGATCAAGACGCAGGGCGATCACCACTTCGGCCGCGATTACATCGCGCTCGAGAAGAAGATCCTCGGCGCGTTCGGCAAGCCGGCAGCGGCGCACTGAACGCCGGCGGCGCTGGCGTGACGGCGGGCGTCGGCCGGTTTGCTTCCGGTTCATCGTACGGGCGGCCAGCGAGCCGCCCGTTTCATTTTCCGGCCTACGCTGCCGCGTCCTGAGGCGGCATGAGCGTTCTCGCATCGTGCTGCAGGAAGCCCGGAAAGCGGTCGAGCAGCCGCCGTGCGGCCGCGAGGTCGGTGTCGTCGCCGAGCATGGGCACCGAGCCCGAAAACCCCGTACGTTACGCGGTCATGCGTCGACGACGAGCGCCGGATCGAGCGCGCGGATGCGCTGGTCGACGAAGTAGCCGCCGCCTTCCTGGTAACGCAGGAACAGGCGGCCGCACGCGCGGCAGCGGCTGACAGTGCAGCGGTTGTACGGGAAATGGCGCGGCGCGATCGGCGCGTCGTCCGACGCATAGCGCGTGCCGGCCGGATGATGTTCCGCGTAGGTCGGCTCCGCGTCGTCCGGCGGCGCGAGCGTGGCCACTTCGATCAATTGCGTGTCCGGCAGCGACAGCGGCAGGGTCGTCCAGCCGGCGAGCGAGGTTTTCGTGCACGTGCACGGCTGCGTGACGTGCGCGGCCTCGGCCGCCAGTGTCAGCAGCGCGTCGTGATCGAGGTAAGGCAGTGGGCTCATGGGCAATCGGGAAAAGGGCGGCGGGAGTTGCAATGTAACCCGCGCGCCGATCGGCTGCATGGCCGTGATGCAGCCAGCGCAGCATACTCGTCGCGCGATTCGGCCGGCCTTGCGGACCGACGGCTGCACGACCGGTTCGTCGAGCACGCGGATCGCACGTTCGATGTCGCGGCTCCACGGATGGCCGAGGTTCACGCGCACGCAGCGTTCGAGGCCGAGCGCGCCCGAAACGGCGGGCGCGGCCCATCGTCCGATGCGCGGCCCGAAAGGGAAAGCGCGGGTGTGTCGGCCGCGCCGTCCCGCTGGGTCAGGCCGCGTTCGGCTCGACATTCCTCTCGCTGCCGCCGCGTCGCAGCGGCGGCAACGGCTCGACCTTGCCGACGACGAACAGGTACGACAGCGCGCCGACCACGCACAGCGCACCGGCCACTGCGAGCGGCACGACGAACGAGCCTTTCGTGATCGACAGCATCACGCCGGTGAAGGTCGTGATGAAGATCCCCGCGAGATTGCCCGCGAAGTTCTGGATGCCGCCTAGCGATGCGACGTGCGCCGGCGTCGGCGCGACTTCGCCGACGAGCGTCCACACGTTGGCGCCGGCGAACGACAGGCTGGCATACGCGAGCGCGAACAGGCCGAGGCAGGCCCAGACGTTTTCGACGAACGCGGACAGCGCGATCGACGACGACAGCAGCATGCCGAGCACGAGGCAGGTCTTGCGCGCGGCGGTGGCGCTCCAGCCGCGGCGGAACAGGCTGTCCGACACGTAGCCGCCGAGCCAGCCGCCGGGAATCGCGAGCAGCGCGGGCAGCATGCCCCACGTGCCGAGCGATGCGAGCGAGAAGCCGCGTGACTGCAACAGGTAGCTCGGGAACCACGTGATGAAGAAGTAGATCGCGAAGTTCAGGCAGAACAGGCCGATCATCATGCCCCACACGGTGCGGTAGCGGAACAGGTCGAGCCACGACACCTTCGGGCCGTCGGTTGCGGCCGCAACCGACGGTGCGCCGCGTTGCGCGAGCAGCGCATCGACGGCGTCCGGCGCGATCGCGCGATAGCGTTCCGGGTCGCGATAGACGAACCACCATGCCAGCGCCCACACGATGCCGATGCCGCCCGTGATCACGAACGACCCGCGCCAGCCGACGATCGAGATCAGCCACGCGACGAGCGGCAGCGACAGCGCGGAGCCGACGCGCGAGCCGCTGTCGAAGATGCTGCTGGCCAGGCCGCGCTCGCTGCGCGGAAACCAGTTGAACGCGACCTTCGCGAACGAAGGGATCGCGGCCGCTTCGCCGACGCCGAGCATCAACCGCACGCCGACGAGTTGCGCGAGGCCGCGCGCGGCGCCCGTCGCGACGGTGAACACCGACCACCAGCCGACGGCCAGCGCGAGGCTCACGCGCACGCCGACTTTGTCGATGAACCAGCCGGCCGGCAATTGCAGGAACGCATAGGTCCAGAAGAACGCGCTCAGCACGAGCCCCATGCCGACCGCGTCGAGGCCGAGGTCGGCACGGATGCTGGGCGCCGCGATCGCGAGGTTCGCGCGGTCGATGAAGTTGATGACGTTGGCCAGAAAGCACATCAGGATCATGGCCCATCGGATGCGTGGCATGCAGGTGTCTCCGCGCGGAATATCGTGGCGGGCGACCGGCGATCCGCTGCGCCGGCCGCCTCGAAGGGCGAATTACCGCGACGCTTGCGGCGCGCGGTCGAACTTCGCCAGCGCTTCCCACAGGCCGTTCAGGTAGACCGCGCCGAGCGCGCGATCGTAGAGGCCATAGCCGGGCTTGCCCGTCTCGCCCCAGATCATGCGGCCGTGGTCGGGGCGCACGTAGCCGGTGAAGCCGGTATCGTGATACGCCTTCACGATCGCGGCGATGTCGAGCGAGCCGCAGCTCGACAGGTGCGCGGTTTCCTCGAAATCGCCGTTCGCGTCGACCTTCACGTTGCGGATGTGCGCGAAATGGATCCGGCCCATCGCGCCGAATTCGCGCACGAGCGCTTCGACATCGTTCTCGGGGCCCGCGCCGAGCGAGCCCGAGCACAGCGTCAGCCCGTTCGCGGGCGAGTCGACGATGCGCACGATCCGCGCGAGATCGTCGCGGTTCTTCACGATGCGCGGCAGCCCGAAGATCGGGCGCGGCGGATCGTCGGGATGGATCGCCATCTTCACGCCGGCTTCCTCGGCCACCGGGATGATTGCCTTCAGGAAGTATTCGAGGTTGGCCCACAGCGCGTTCTCGTCGACGTCGCGGTAGTCGGCGAGCAGCGCCTGCAACTGTTCGGGCCGGTAGCTCGAATCCCAGCCGGGCAGCGCGATGCCGTCGTTCGGATCGATCCGGTCGACCGCGTCGGTGCTGAACGCAAGGCAGGTCGATCCGTCGTCGAGCGTCTTCGACAGCTCGGTGCGCGTCCAGTCGAACACGGGCATGAAGTTGTAGCAGACGACGCGGATGCCGGCCGCGCCGAGATGGCGAATGGTCTGCCGGTAGTGGTCGATCAGGCGGTCGCGGGTCGGCTTGCCGAGCTTGATGTCCTCGTGCACGGGCACCGATTCGACGACGTCGAATTGCAGGCCCGCGCGTTCGATCGTCGCCTTCAGCGCATCGATCTTGTGCACGGGCCAGACCTCGCCCACCGGTTCGTCGTAGATCGCGGACACGATATGCGTGACGCCGGGGATCTGGCGGATGTATTGCAGCGAGACCGGATCGGACTCGCCGTACCAACGGAAAGACATCTTCACTGGAGCGGCTCCTGGCTGGCGGTTCATGCGGCGGACGACCGGGCGGCAGTGTGCCGGCCCGGCGTCGGTGTGCGAATTATGATTGGTATGCCAGTTGTGCGGGATAGTGGTTTACCAGTTGTCCGCGTGGGCGACGGTCGGCATGACAGTCCGGGAAACGGCTGGCAGGGCCAGCCGGCAGGGCGAACCGGCTTCGAACCAAATTGGTGTACCATTTTGGCGATCCGGTGCCGCAGCGGTGCCGGCCAGCCCGTTGCGAGCCTTTCGATGACCGATCTTTCCACCCTGTCCGTCAGCCGCGACACCGATGCCGCGGACCGCTCCTATATCGGCCTTGCGCGACAGATTCACGCGATGGTGGCCGCCGGCGCGTTCGAGGCCGGCGCACGGCTGCCGTCGGAGCGCAGCCTGGCCGACCAGTTCGGCGTGAGCCGCACGCAGGTGCGCGAGGCGATCATCGCGCTCGAGGTGCAGGGGATCGTCGAGGTGCGGATCGGCTCGGGCATCTACGTGTCGGCGGCCGATGCCGCGCGGCCGGTGACGTTCGACGTGCCGCGCGGGCCGGGGCCGATCGAGACGCTGCGCGCGCGCGGGCTGATCGAGGCGGAAGTCGCGGCGCTCGCGGCGACCGAACGCAAGGATGCCGATCTCGATCGCCTGTTTTTCTCGCTGACGACGATGCGCGAGCAGATGAGCGACAAGGCCGCCTACGACGCGGCCGATCGCCAGTTTCACCTGCGAATCGCGGAATCCACCGGCAATACGGTGCTGCTGCACATGGTCACGGCGATGTGGGACTGCGCGCGCAGCGATCCGCTGTGGGACAAGATCGAGGAGCACTTTCACTCGACCGCATTGCGCGAGGCGTCGCAGGAGGATCACCAGCGAATCTTCGCGGCGATCATGGCGCGCAATGCGGACGGAGCGCGCGACGCGATGCGCGCCCACCTGTCGCGCGTGATCGCCGAATTCACGCAGGCCTGGCGCTGACGGTCGTATTCGCGTATTCGTGTAATCGCGGCCCGACGCGGGCCGAGGTAATTGGGTCGCATTCCACCGTGAGGCCCGATGAAAATGCGCGATGTGCGGCTTGTTCCGATTGCGTGACCCTGCGTTTTATGGTCTCGTTGCGGGATATCGCATCGACTCGAAAAAGGACAGTCGAATGCAGCCGGGCGATTCACGCGGGGTGCGATTGATCAGGGGAATCGGCGTACGCACACGCGCCCGCGGCGCCGTGCGCACGCTGCGCATCGTATCGACGCTGGGCTTACTTGCGCTCGCTCTGCCAGCCTTCGCCGTCTCTCCCGAAACCGTCAACGACAACGTGCTGCGCGTGCTGGCCTGGCCCGGTTACGCGGACAGCGATATCGTCAGCGCATTCGAGGCGCAGTTTCACGTGCGCGTCGAGGTGACGCTGGTCGATTCCGACGAAGCGCTGTGGACGCGGATGCACGGCGCTTCGCCGCCGCCTTACGACGTGCTCGCCGCGAACACGGCAGAGATCCAGCGCTATGCGCGCGAACACCTGCTCGCGCCGATCGACCTGTCGCGCATCCCGAACCGGCGGCGGCAATTACCGAATTTCCAGCAGCTCGCGACGATTGGCGGGCTCGTGCAGGACGGCGCATCGTACGCGATCCCGTTCACGTATTCGTCGATGGGGCTGATCTACGACCGCAAGCAGGTGCCGGCCGCGCCGCACTCGATGCGCGAGCTGTGGAATCCGCGCTATCGCGGCAAGGTGCTCGACTTCAACAGTGCGCAGCACAATTTTTCGTTCACGGCGCTGGCGCTCGGCTATCCCGATCCGTTCCGCCTGTCGCCCGCCCAGACGCTCGTCGTGGCCCGCAAGCTGATCGACCTGCGCCGCAACCTGCTGACGTATTACACGCTTCCTGAAGAAGCGACCGCGCTGTTCGTCCAGCATCGCGCGGCGCTGATGTTCGGCAACTACGGCACGCAGCAGGTCGAGCAGTTGCGTCGCGCCGGCGCGGACGTCGGCTACGTGATCCCGGACGAAGGCGCGCTCGCGTGGCTCGATTGCTGGGCCGTCACGCGCGGCGCGCTTCGTCCCGAGCTTGCATTCGCATGGATCAACTACATGCTCGAACCGGCGATCGGCGCGCTGCTGACCGAGCGTCAGGGGCTCGCAAACACGCTCGAGCCGCCGCGCGGCCTGGATACCGGGCATCAGCATCTCGTGTGGCTTCAGCCCGTGGAGGACATCGCGCGCCGCGAGTCGCTGTGGAGCCGCATCGTGTCGGGCGATCGGCCGGAGCGGTTCGGAAAATGATTCGGCTCGGGCTCACGTCGAAGCTGTCGGTGCTGTTCGCGTGCATCGGCGTGATCGCGTCCGGCACGACCGGCTACTACGCGTATCGCGCCAACCGCGCGATGCTCGTGCAGGAGGCGCAGCACAGTCTGCTGATGTCGACGCAACTGCTCGGGCAGCGCTTCACGACCGCGCTCGCCGACGTTGCCGACGATGCGCTCGTGCTCGCGCAGTTGCCGTCTTCCGCGTTCGTCGCGGGCGGCGACCATCCGGACGCCGCGCGACGCATGCGGCTCGAGCAGGTGTATTACAGCTTCATGAGCAATCACGCGGAATACCTGCAGATCCGCCTGATCGCGAGCGGGCATTTCGGGATCGAACGCATTCGGCTCGATCGCGATGCGCACGGCATCGTCGTGCTGCCAGAAAGCGTGTTTCAGGAGAAAGGGCAGTTCTCCTACGTATTCGATACGCTCGCGACGGCGCCCGGCCATATCTACCTGTCGCCGATCGCGATCAATCACGAGACGGGATCGCATGCGGCCGAAGGCCTGCCGATCCTGCGCGTGGGGACGCCGGTGACCGACGCATCGGGCCGGACGGTCGGGGCACTCGTCGTCGATGTTGAACTCTCTCGGGTGTTCGCCCGGCTCGAACGCGATCTGCCGGATGACTATGGGATCTATCTCGCGAACGAGTGGGGCGATTTTCTCGTGCATCCCGATCCGCAGCAGACGTTCGGCTTCGATCGCGGCCGGCGCGTGCTGATGCAGGACCGCTTCGCCGGTACGCGCGCACTGTTCGACGGCGAGCGCACGAACGTGACGCTCAATGGGCTTGCCCAGCCCGACGAGGCGCCGGGACAGATGTTCGCGTTCGTGCGCACGCCGTTCGGGCACGACGAGCGCAACCGCTTCGTCGTGCTCGGGATGGCCCGCCCGCTCGCGGACGTGCTCGCGCCGGCCGGCATGCTGGGCGAACGGATCGTCAGGATGGTGCTCGTATCGAGCGTGCTGGCGGTGATTCTCGCGATCCTGTTCGCGCGGGCGATCACGCGGCCGCTGCAGACGCTCGCGCGTGCCGCGACGCACGTGTTCGACGATCCGGCAGCCGAACGGCTGCCCGTTGCGCGGGCCGACGAGATCGGCGTGCTCGCGCGCTGTTTCGACAGCATGCGCGTCGAGATTCGCACGCAGATGGCGATGTTGCGCGCAAAGCAACTGGAACTGACGCACCTCGCCGGTCACGACCCGCTGACCGGCCTGCCGAATCGCCTGCTGTTCATGGAGCATCTCGATGCCGCGATCCGGCATGCGGCCGCGGTGGGCGAGGGGCTGGCGGTGATGTTCGTCGATCTCGACCGCTTCAAGCAGATCAACGACCAGCACGGGCACTCGGCCGGCGACCGCACGCTCGTCACCGTCGCCAAGCGGTTGAGCCAGGTGCTGCGCAGCGGCGACATGGTGGCGCGGCTCGGTGGCGACGAATTCATCGTGCTGATTTCGGACGTGCGTTCGCCGGCGGTGATCGGCGATGTCGCGACGCGCATCCAGATCGTGATGGCCGAGGAACTGGAGTTCGACGAAGGACGCATGGCCGTCGGCGCGAGCATCGGCGTCAGCGAGTTTCCGGCGGATGGCGCGTCGGCCGAGGAGTTGCTCGTCAAGGCCGACGCGGCGATGTACGCGGCGAAGGCGTCCGCGCAGTGCGTGTGCGTGCGCTATCAGGATTTGATGCGTGGCGGCGTGCCTGACGAGACTGGCCGCGTTGCGTCGGGCGGCAACCGCTGACGGCGCGCCGGAACGCAACGAGCCCGTCGCTGGACGGGCTCGTCTCCGGTGCGGGCCGCACGCGCGTGGCGCGCAGCGGCACGCTTAGTGGCCGAAGTAGACCGAGTCGCGCGGGTTCCGTGCGCGGCCGGCCGGTGCGCCACTCTCGACGGCTGCGGCCGGTTGCGAACCGAAGCCGCTGTTGTCGATGCCATGCACGCGGGCTTGCGCGGCCTGGATGTCGGCCGGGTAGTACGGGCTCGACTGGCTGGGCTTGTAGCCGGCGTTCTCGAGCTGGACCAGTTCGTTGCGCACCTGGGCGCGGGTCACGGTGCTTTGTGCGAATGCGCCGAACGAGGCGGACAGCGCGACGGCGGCGGCGACTGCGGAAACGAGCGATTTCATGATGACCTCCGATGTTTATTGGCTTTCCGCGTTCGACACCATGTCGTCAGCGGTTGATTACATCGTAGGCGCCGGCTTACCTAGGGTAAACGTGAGTTTGAGTGAAAGATCGTTGCGCTCGGAGTAATAATTTCGAGGCAGACATGTACTGTCCCCATGCTGTATTGCGGGGATTGCAGGCAATACTGGGAAAGTGAAGGGCGGGATGTCGTGCACGGGTGCACAGGCGCGCACCCGGCTGCGCAGGACCGGCGAATGTCTCGCGGCGGGATCGCGTCAGGGCTGCTCAGACCCCGTCGTCGTCGATTTCCTTGCGCTCGCGGCGTTCCTCGTTGCCGCGGCGCGCGCGCAGGCGCTGGCGCGACAGGACGGCGATCACCTGCTGGGTCGGCGCGCCGGAGGGCAGCTCGTTGCGGATGCGATCGGGGACCATCGGCAGACCCGCGCGCTGCCGGCGCAGCGCCTTGGCGATCGCGCGGCGGCATTCGTCGCCATGGCAATCCCATTCATCGCGGATTCTCTGACAATAACGGCATTGTTCCATCCGTCTAGTCTAACGCGTCTTCGGAATTGAAGCAGGGCTTGGCGCCGGACGTACCATGCGTCAGGCGGCAGAGGCGCCGGCGGCTCCGAATGCAGGCGATGGGCAGACTGAACCGGACTACGAATCAAGTGAGCCGGAACGGTTCGCCTACAACTTCGGTTTTCCATCCTTTTCCATACGGAATCCTTGCGCGCGGACGGGGCCGGCGCACGTCATCGGAGCGACCAGATACCCCAGATCGCGATCAGCAGGCCAAGGCCCAGTCCGCAGCCCAGCAACACATAGGTTTCCATTTCGTGCCTTTGAAAACATGGCAACGCCGACGTCGACATCGGCATACGTGCAGCAAAACCGGTCCCGTATCGGGCCGTCCGTGGCGGCGATACGCCCGGTCTGCGAATACTGCGCGTTGCAGCTTTCAGAACGCATGTGCGATCGGTTGCATGCAGCGTGCCGGCGGTTCGATCGTGCGCCGTACCCGAGCGTCGCGCGAGGCATTCGGCGCGCGCGTGGCGAGGTGCGCCTGTCGGCTGCGTGACCGTCGCATCGGTTCAATATAATTCAAGTCGATCGGTCGCTTCATGTACGACATACAACCCCCGAACAAGGAAACCCGATGACGCTCGCCCAGTTGCAGGCACTGGCCGCCGTGGTCGAACTCGGCTCGCTGACGGCCGCGGCAGACCGGCTCAGCCGCAGTCAATCCGCGATCAGCCACGCGCTGACGGAGCTGGAGGACATCACGCAGGTCAAGCTGCTCTGGCGCGACCGGCAGCCGGTCGTCCTGACGGCGGCCGGCGAACGCCTGTGGCCGTATGTGCAGAGCGTGGTGCGGGAAGCACAGATGCTGCGCCAGCAGTTCAGCCTGTCGCGCGGCAAACTCGAAGGGAAGCTGGTGGTCGCGTCGCTGCCGAGCGTGTCGCTGGCGTTCGTCGTTCCCGCGCTCGAGGCGTTGAAGGAGATGCACCCCGGCGTATCGGCGGTGCTGCTCGAAGGGACGGACAGCGAAGTCGAAGGGTGGATCGACGACGGGACGGCCGACGTCGGCGTGGTCGCCGGCGCGAAGACGTTCGCGCACAACCTGCCGTTGCTCGACGAGGATTTCGTCGCGGTGGCGGCCGACGACAGGTTCGTTGGCCGCAAGAGCGTGTCAGCCAGACAGTTGGCCGGGGCGCCGTTCATTTTCTCGAAGGCGGGATGCGGGCCGGTGATCGCGGATTACTTCGCGCGCGGCGGCGTACCGCTTCGGGCCGCGTTCAACGTGGTCGAGATGCGCACGATCCTGTCGATGGCGGAGGCCGGCATGGGCGTATCGATCGTGCCGCGCATCACGCTCACGTACACGCCGTTCGGCGGCCGCGTGCTGGCACTGTCTCCGCGGCTGCATCGCTCCGTGCGATTGGCGTGGAATACCGCCGGCAACGCGGTTACCGACGCGTTCGTGCGGCTCGTCGACGCGCAACGTGCGAAGGCGGAAAAGGCGATTCGGACGCGCGCGAAAAAGGGCCGATAGCGACTGGCGCGCACGATGAACGGCGCTCATGAGGGGCTTGCAGTTTATTCATGCCACCGATGGCCGAGATGCAATATATTGTTCGAACCTCGTTGTCGTTGCCATGAAGGAGCGTGCCGTGCCGGCCTTGCACACCCTCGTTGCGTTCGGACTCGTGTCGCTCGGTATGGTGCTGACGCCGGGACCGAACATGATCTATCTGGTGTCGCGCTCGATCTGCCAGGGCCGCCGCGCCGGGCTGGTGTCGCTCGGCGGCGTCGCGCTGGGATTCGTGTTCTACATGGTGTGCGCGGCAGTGGGCATCACCGCGCTGGTGATGACCGTGCCGTATGCGTACGATGCGCTGCGCGTGGCCGGCGCGCTGTATCTGGCGTACCTGGCGTGGCAGGCGCTGAAACCGGGTGGGCGCTCCGCATTCCAGGTCCGGCAGTTGCCGCACGACAGCCGCGTCAGGCTGTTCGCGATGGGCTTCGTCACGAATCTCGCGAACCCGAAGATTGCGGTGATGTATCTGTCTTTGCTGCCGCAATTCGTCGTGCCGGGGCACGGCAGCGTGCTCGCGCAATCGCTGGCGCTCGGCTGCGTGCAGATCGCGGTGAGCGTCAGCGTCAATGCGCTGATTGCCTGCGCGGCCGGGTCGATCGCGGGTTTTCTTGCAGGGCGGCCGCTCTGGGCCGCGGTTCAGCGCTGGTTGATGGGGACGGTGCTGGCGGGGCTGGCCGTGCGGATTGCGCTGGAATCGCAGCGTTAGGGCGCGGCGGTCGACGCGTCGGCGCATGGCCGGCCGCGATCCGGCCTTCCGTTGAAGGTACCGGCCATCGTCACCCGTGGCAATTGCCTTCGGCCTCCTTGGCGATCCGCACGGGCTCGGCCTCGTCGCGCCGCCTGCGCGTCGCGAGCCAGCACAGGATCGAGCCGCCGCACACCATCGCCGCGCCTTGCCAGAATTCGGCCGACAGCGGCGCATCCAGCAGCGCGGCGGCGAAGGCGGCGGCGAGCACCGGCGTGAAGTACGATGCGCCGACGATGATCGTCACGTTGCCGTGCATGATGCCCGTGTTCCAGGCCGCATAGCCGAACCCGAGCGCCGACGCCGCGAGCACGACGTACACGATCGCATGAAAACTGAACGTCATGTCGCCGCCGCCTTCGATCGCGAACTTGATCCAGAGCACCGTGGCGACCAGCATGAAGAACGGCGTGACGCCGTTCTTGCCGTCGGCGATGCGCGCGGTCACCGTGCAATAGCCGGCCCAGATCAGCGCGCCGAAGAACGCCAGGCCGTAGCTGAGCGGATTGTCCGCGACGTTGCGCAGCATGCCGGCCGGATCGAGCCCCTGGTCGCCGCCGAGCACCCGGCAGATGCCGAGCATCGACAGCAGGACGCCGGGCACGACCAGCAGGTTCGCGCGCTGCTTGTTGAACACGATGGCGGCGACGAGCGTGAGGCTCGGCCACAGATAGTTGACCATCGCGACTTCGATCGCTTGCCGACCGTTGCTCGCGTAGCCGATCGACAACGCCAGGCACAGCTCGTACGACACGAACAGCAGCCCGCCCCACAGCAGATAGTTTTTCGGAAATCGGCTCAGGTCGGGGAAGCCGATCGAGAACACCAGAAGCACGGATGCCACCGTATAGATCGTCGCCGCGCCGCCGGTTGCGCCGAGGCTTTCGCTGACCCCGCGAACGAGCGCGACCACCGAGGCCCATAACAGCACCGCGCCGAGCCCGATGAGCGTTGCCTTGTTCTTGCGTTTCATGCGTGCTGCCTGTTTCAACATGCCAATTCGATTTCGGATGATGTGAGTCCGCCTGCGCGTGCCGCCATCACGAACGGCGAGACAACGGCGAGACAACGGGAAGATTTCGCGGGAAACGCGCATTTTACGGTGGGGCGGCGGTTGCAGCGACGCAGGTGGATCGGCGCGTACGATCGATTGGCTCGCGCGAGCCGATCGCACGTAGTCGATACGCCACGCGGCGCCGATTCCCGATCGCGCGGGTCCGATCGCGTCGAGCATCGCATTCCCGTCGGACCGAGCGTGGTGACAAGGAGGAAGCCGGGTTCCTCGGTCGACAGATCGATCGGCGGTCGGCCGCCGGTCGCATCGCGAATTTCGAGCCGTCGTTCGCATGGACCGACGCCGATGTCGCGATGTGCTTGCCGCAGCATCGTTGCGATGGCATGGAATACGCCGGCCGAAGGAGGAGGCGGACGCGTGTGAATGCGGTATTCGAAACGCATCCGCATGGACCGGTGTGCGCGGCGGCAGTGCAACTTGCGCCGCACCTGCCGTCCGCCGACGGTAACGCATCGGGCGCCCGCCGCGGCGAGCACCCGATGCGTCGATCACCGCTCGCGCCGCTTCTTGCTCAGCTCGATCGTCTCGAACAGTTCGTACTGCGCGGTCGGGCGCTGATCGGCGCCCGGCGCATGGTAGTAGCGCATCGTGATCGTCGTGTGGCCGCCCGGTTTGCCCGGATCGTGGTCGAACACCGCGATTCCGTAGCCGGTGCCCGTATCGCGGCGCGCGGACCAGATCGCGTCCTCGAGCGCATCGGCCGGCTGGCGCACGAACGTGTTCGGCGCGGTGCCCGGCACCGGCCGGTTCGGCTTCGTGAACACCTTCGCCTGCGCGAAGCCGGTCGACGGGTTTTCGCCGTACACGTCGAGCGGCGCGCTGGTGCCGCCGCCGCCGAGGATCAGGTGGATCGTGCCGTGGCTCGTGTCGAACGTCGTACGGTTCGGATCGTTCGAGCCGACCGGTCGCGGCTGCAGCGTCTCGACCACTTCGCCGGTTTTCGCATCGACGCCCGCGCGGTGATTGCAGCCGCGCACCGGGTAGCTGCGCTCGTAGTCGTGATCGTGGCCGCACAGCACGAGATCGACGCCGTAACGGTCGAACAGCGGCAACCATGCTTCGCGAATGCCCTTGTCGGACCCGTTGCCCGTCTTCGACGAACTGAGCGCGTCCTGATGCATCTGCACGACGATCCAGTCGATGTCGTCGTCATGCGCGGCATGACGCAGCGTGCGCTCGAGCCAGCGCGTCTGCTCGCCGTTGCTGTAGCCGCGCACGTAGAACGACGTGCCGGGCTCGATCGGCGGGCGGCCGGTGCTCGCGGCCGGCACGAGCGGCGCAGGGCCGCCGACGAACGCGGCGGCATCCTGGTACACGACGTCGTCGGCGTCGAGCGACACGAACAGCACGGAGCTCACGCGGAAGCTGTACCAGCGGCCCGGAAAATGCGTGCCGTTCTCCGGCAGCGTATAGCGTGCAAGGTACGAGTCGAGCCCCTGCGGACCGTTGTTGAATTCGATCTCGTGATTGCCGGGGCATGGCATCCACGGACGATTCGCGGCCGACGTCTGGTTGTTGTTGCCGAAATCGCGCCACACGTCCGGCTGGTGCGCCGGGTTCAGGTTCGCGTAGCAGAGGTCGCCGTTCAGCAGGTGGAACAGCGGCTGGAACTGCTCGACGGCCTGCACCGCGAAGCGGCTCTGCGGCGACGACAGCACCCATGCGCCGTTCGGCGTCGCGAGATCGCCGTAGCTCGTGAAACGAAACGGCGCCCGGCCGCGCGGCGCGGTCGAGAAATTCGCGGAAAACGGCTGCGCGGCATTGCTGTCGTTGTCGGCGGTGATCTCGTAGCGGTAGCGCGTATCCGGCTTCAGCCCGTGCACGCGCGCGTGGTACGCGAACACGGTCTCGCCGTTCAGGCCGTCGGTGTACAGGCGCTGGACGCCGTGCACGGTGCGCGCCGGCTCGCCGTCGGCGACGATGCGCGCGCGCGGATTGACGGCCGCGGCGAGCGACGCCCACGAGATCACGACTTCGGACGTCGGGTCGTTGCCCCACGTCAGGTGAACCTGCTCGGGCGTGCCGTCCGGATTCGACGCGGCGGCACGGGCTGCCGCGAGCCCGCCGGCGGCGGTGGCGAGGCCGGAGACGCCGGCAAGTTTCAGGAAGCCGCGACGCGACACGGAGGCGGCCGGCTCGTTCGGCTGGTCAGGGAGAGTGTCCTGGTTCGACATGGTCGGTGTTTTCGTTGAAGGGACGCGAGACGTGGAACCGCGCGGCCATGCGCGAACACGGCCGGGGCGTGGGCCGGAAACGAGCGGGATCCCGGTCGCATGCATTGTCGAAGGGCAGTTTTGCCGCGTTGTGACAGTGCCGCAACCCTGCGCCTGCGGCGGCCGATGTGCAGGGGCGCGCGTCGCGGCCTGCGATCCGCTTCCGCGCACGTTCGATTCCCCGAAATTAATTTGCCGATACCGCGACGGATTTCTCCCGCTTGCTCCGTTTAACGCATGAACGACCGCTTCCGGTCGATGCCCGTTATTTCGGAGTCTTTCATGAAACTTTCTGTTCCATTGCGATTGGCCGCCGGTTGCCTGGCTGCGCTCGCGACGTCGGCAGCATTCGCGCAGGCCGTCATCGTCGCGCCTTACGCGCCGCCGCCGCCGCGCGTCGAAGTGATGCCGGCCCCCCGTGCGGGTTACGTCTGGGATCAGGGGCACTGGCATTGGCGGCAGGGCCGCTACGTATGGATTCCGGGCCACTGGCAGGTCGTGCGCGTCGGTTACCGCTGGGTGCCCGGACACTGGGCCGCGCGCGGCCCGGCCTGGCGCTGGGTGCCGGGCCACTGGGCCTGACGTGCACGCCGGCGCGCGGCACGCGGTGCCGGCGCAGCGGATTTTTCACGCAACATCATGAGTCGTGGCGATGCCTTTTCGAACCATCGTGATACTGGCGGTCGCAGCCATCGTGCTGGCCGGCTGCGTCGTGGTGCCGGCCCGTCCGGTGTATTACCGGCCCGCGCCGGTCGTCGTATATTGAGCGCGCCGGCCGGTGGTCGCGGGGCCGACCGACAGGATCGACATGCGGCGCGAACCGGATGTCGATGAAACCGGCACGGCCGACGCCGTGTGCGATGCCGGGCGCGATGCGCGCGGCGTCGACGAAGGGGCGGCATGGCGCCGTCCGGCGATGGCCCGACGCATGCAAGGAGAGCACGACGATGAGCTTCAGCCGGGCGGCGGGGATCCCTGCCGTGACAGTGCGGCGCCAGCGCGCCGCGCGACGAAGCAGGCGACGTTGAACGATCGCGGCGACCGCGATCCGGACGCGGAACTCGTCGCGCGCGTCGGTGCGCGCGATGCGTCGGCGGTACGCGTGCTCGTCGCGCGCAAGCTGCCGCGGCTGCTCGCCCTGGCGACGCGCATGCTTGGCGACCGGAACGAAGCCGAGGATGTCGCGCAGGAGACGTTCCTGCGAATCTGGAAGCAGGCGCCGCGCTGGCGGGAAGGCGAAGCCCGCTTCGACACGTGGCTGCATCGCGTCGTGCTGAACCTGTGCTACGACCGGTTGCGAGGCCGCCGCGAGGAGCCCGTCGACACGCTGCCCGACGTGCCCGACACGCAACCGGAGCCGGCCGCGCATGCGGAGCTGCGTTCGCGCGACGCGCGCGTGCGGCGGGCGCTGGCCGCGTTGCCGCCGAGGCAGCGGGAAGCGCTGGTGCTCCAGTACTATCAGGAAATGTCGAATGTGGAAGCGGCCAACCTGATGGGCATCACCGTCGATGCGCTGGAAAGCCTGCTTGCCCGTGCGCGGCGCAACCTGCGCGCGCAACTGGCCGGCGACCCACCTAGCGAGGACAAGCGATGACACCCGAACGATTTCGTACCATCGTCGCCGCGTACGGCTCGGACGCGCGGCGCTGGCCGGCCGGCGAGCGCGCTGCCGCCGAGGCATGGGCGCATGCGAACCCGCGCGAAGCGCTGCTGGCGCTCGACGAGGCGGCCGACCTCGACGCATGGCTCGCATGCGACACGGTCGCGCCGCCCGCGCCGGCGCTCGTCGAGCGCATCGTCGCAACGGCGCCCGCGCCGCAGCGCGCACGCCGGCGCGGCGCCGTATGGTGGTCGGGCGCGGCGTTCGCCGGCGTCGGCCTGGCCGGCGCGCTCGCGGGGGCGGTGGCCGTGTCGATGCTGATGCTCGGCAGCGCGCCGTCGGTACAGCACGAGCCGGGCTATCTGACGACGACGTTCGGCGGTCCGAGCGTGGACGGAGGCGACGAATGACCGAGCGCGGCTGGAAATTCACCCTCGTCGGCTCGGTCGTGCTGAACGTGTTCATGCTCGGCGCGATCGGCGGCGGCGCATATCAATGGTTCTCGACCTACCGCGACCAGCATGTGCCCGGCACGCCCGCATCACGTACCGCGTTGCGTTTCGCGGCGGATGAATTGCCCGATGCGCGCCAGCGCGAGTTCGCCGCCGTGCTGAAGGCGGCGCGCAAGAGCGGCCGCGATTTCGCGCGGGAAGGGCGCGACGGCCGGATCACCGTGCTGGACCTGCTTGCCGCGCCGCAACTCGATCGCGCGGCGATCGACGCCGCGCTCGACCGTACGCGCGCGGCCGACACCGCGCTGCGGGCGCAGGTCGAGCGCAGCGTCGTCGATTTCGCGGCGACGCTGACGCCCGACGAGCGCGCGAAGTTCGTCGACGGGTTGCAGCGCAGCGGCAACTGGCGTTTGCCGCCGAAGCTGCAGAAGAAGCCCGACGCATCGGCGAGCGAGTAAAAGGAAACCGTGCGCGGGCGGCCCGCGATTCGATCTGCATGTTGCTCGCGCGTCATGCGTATGCCGGTTCCGGCGAGTCGCGCGGTCGTCGTCCGTTGACGATGCATGCCGCCGTGCTGCGAAACTTCCGCCTGCCGTTTCCCCGATCGCAAAAAATATTTCCCCTCCCGCGACGGATTTCCCGGTGCCCTTACGTTGAACGTGAGTACGCACCGCAAGAGAGCCCGTCATGGACCACCCGAACGACTCCACGCCGGCCGCGATCGCGCTGAACCGTTTCGGCCTCGGCGCGCGAGCCGACGAAGCACCGCCCACCGACCCGAAGGCCGCCTTGCTTGCCCAGTTCGACCGATACGACGCACGGCCGGCCGCATGGGCCGGCGAGCCGGACGCGGTCACGCTCGCGACGCGCTTCGCGAACACCCGCAACGCGATGACGAGCGACGACGCGGCCGCCAAGCGCGCAACCGCGCAGTCGATCCGCCGCGACGGCTACGACGCGTATCGCAGCGCAGTCGCCGCGCGCATGAACAGCGCGCTGAGCACGCCCGCGCCGTTCGTCGAGCGTCTCGTGCATTTCTGGGCGAACCATTTCGCGGTATCGATCGACAAGGGGCAGGTGGCCGCATACGCGGGGGCATTCGAACGCGACGCGATCCGCCCGCACGTGCTCGGCCGTTTCGAGGACATGCTCGTCGCCGTCGAGCAGCATCCGGCGATGCAGACGTTCCTCGATCAGGCGCGCTCGGTCGGTCCCGACAGCCCGGCCGCGCTGCGTGCGCAAGCACGCAATCCTTCCGCGAAGCGAGGGCTCAACGAGAACCTCGCACGCGAAATCATGGAGCTGCATACGCTCGGCGTGCGCACCGGTTACACGCAGGCCGACGTGACGGAATTCGCCCGCGCGTTGACCGGCTGGAGCATCGCCGGCGGCCGCGGGCCGCAACCGGGCGATGCGGCGCCCGGCGCATTCGTGTTCCGCCCGAATCTGCACGAACCGGGCACGCGCACGGTGATGGGCCGCACCTACGATCAGCCGGGCGAAGCGCAGGCGCGCGCGATCCTGCACGATCTCGCGCGATCGGAGGCGACCGGCCGGCACATCGCATTCAAGCTCGCCCGTCATTTCGTCGCCGATACGCCGCCGCCCGCGCTGACCGAACGGCTCGCGCGTGCGTTCGATGCGAGCGGTGGCGACCTGCCGGCCGTCTATCGCGCGCTCGTCGACGCGCCCGACGCGTGGTCGCCGGTCGACCGCAAGTTCAAGACGCCGTGGGAGTGGGCCGTATCGTCGCTGCGCGGGCTCGGCTGGCGCGACACCGGCGATCTGAAGGCCGCGCCGCTGCTGGCTCAACTCGGCCAGCCGGTGTGGCGGCCGGGCTCGCCGGCCGGCTACGACGACGTCGCCGCGAGCTGGGCCGCGCCCGACGCGCTCGTGCGCCGCGTCGAGATCGCGCAGCGCCTGGCCGCGCGCACGGGCGACCGGCTCGACCCGCGCACGCTCGGCAACACGCTGCTCGCCGGTTCGATGAGCGCGCCGACCGCGACCGCGCTCGCGCGCGCCGAAAGCGCGACGACGTCGCTTGCGCTGCTGCTCGTGTCGCCCGATTTCCAACGGAGATGACCATGGCACTGTCCCGCCGACAATTTCTCAGCGTTGCCGCCGCCGGCACGGGCGCGATCCTCGTTGCGCCGCGGATCGTGTTCGCGAATGTCGACACCGACCGGCGCTTCGTGTTCGTGATCCAGCGCGGCGCGGCCGACGGCCTGAACATCGTCGTCCCGTACGCGGAGCCCGCGTATGCGTCGCTGCGCGGCCCGCTCGCGATCGACACGGCGGCCGCGACGAAGCTCGACGGTACGTTCGCGCTGCATCCGTCGCTCGCGCAGACCGCGCAGTTGTATCGTGACGGCCAGGCGCTGTTCGTCCATGCGATTGCATCGCCGTATCGCGACCGCTCGCATTTCGACGGCCAGAACGTGCTCGAAACGGGCGGCCGTGCGCCGTACCAGGTGAAGGACGGCTGGCTGAACCGGCTCGCCGCGCTGCTGCCGGCGACGCGCGACAGCGCGATCGCATTCGCGCCGACCGTGCCGCTCGCGCTGCGCGGCACGGTGCAGGCCGCGTCGTATGCGCCGTCCGGCTTACCGGCCGCGCCGGACGATCTGCTCACGCGCGTGTCGGCGCTCTACGAAGCCGACGCGCAGCTCGGCCCGTTGTGGCAAGCGGCGATGGAGGCGCGCGGTCTCGCCGGCGATGCGCATGCACGGCAGGACCCGGCCGGCGTCGGCAAGCTCGCCGCGACGTTTCTCGCGCGCGACGACGGCCCGCGGATCGCGATGATCGAGACGGGCGGCTGGGATACGCACAGCGCGCAGAACGCGCGGCTCGCGAATCAGTTGAAGGCGCTCGACACGATGCTCGCCGCGTTGCGCGACGGCCTCGGCCCTGCGTGGCGGCAGACCACGGTGCTGGTCGCGACCGAGTTCGGCCGGACGGCCGCCGCGAACGGCACGGGCGGCACCGATCACGGGCAGGCGTCGGTCGCGATGCTTGCGGGCGGCGCGGTGGCAGGCGGCCGTGTGATCGCCGACTGGCCGGGGCTGCGGCCCGGCGATCTGTACGAGGGGCGCGACCTGAAGCCGACTGCGTCGCTCGACGCGCTGATCGCGGGCGCGGCTGCCGAAAGCCTGCGGCTCGATCCCCGCCGCACCGCGGCAGCGCTGTTCGCGGAAAGCGGCGCGACGCGGCCGATGAGCGGCCTGATTCGCGGGGCCGCGTGACGCGGCACGTATCGGCGATTGGCCCCGCCGATCGATTACACAACAGGGAGCATCGACAATGAAGATCCGATCCGTTTCGCTCGCCGTGCTGGCGAGCGCGAGTGCCGTGCTGATGTCCGCGTGCGTGGTCGAACCCGTGCGGCCGCCGCAGCCGGCGCCCGTCGTCGAGGTGGCGCCGCCGCCGCCCGCGCCCGGCTATCGCTGGGCCAAGGGGCATTACCGGTGGGCCGGCAATCACTGGGCGTGGGTGCCCGGGCACTGGGTGGCGGTGTACTGACACGGCAAGCGTGTCGACGTGTCGTGCGGCGAGATCAACGTGCCGGAGACGCGCGACCGTGCGAAGTGCCGCAGCAACGGTGGATCCGGCGGGATCGACCTCGTCCGTCGAGCGGCGGAACGCAGTCTAGTCCCACCCGATCCGGTGCTTCTCTTCCGTCTCGCGATGGCGCCAGTCGTCGTCCGCGTGAAGATACTGGCTCGTCGTCGTGAGCGACACATGGCCGAGGTTGTCGCGCACGAGCCGCAGGTCGACGCGGCCGTCGGCCATGTGCGAGCCCGCGCTGTGACGCAGCCAGTGCGCGGACGCCTGTTCCAGCACGCGCGCCGGCTGTTCGCCGGCATCCCCTCGAGCACGCAGCCGGTCGGCCGCGAGCCGGAACACCTGCTTCACGATCCGGTGCAGCGCCGCGCGCGTGAGCGGCTTGCGCGTCTGGCCGAGCGGCAGCACGAGCGGCGTCGATTCGTCGTCGAGCGGCAGCGCGGGCATGCCGTGCGCGCGCCGGTAGCGCGCCAGCTCGGCCATCATCTCGTCGGTGGCCGGCACGAGCCGCTGCCGGCCGCCTTTGCCCGTCACGTCGAGCCACCAGCGCTCGTGCCCGTTCGCATCGCGCCGGCAGAAGAATTGCCCCATCGTCGTATCGGCCGCTTCGGTGATGCGCAGCCCGCCGAGATACAGCAGCGTGAACAGCCAGCGTGCGCGATCCGCATGGAAGCATGCGCGGGCATCGTCGCGCGGCATCGCGGCGATCGCGTCCTTCACCGATTGCCACAGCGGCTGCCCGAGATGGCGCGTGACGCGCGGCGAGGGCCGGCGCTGCCGCTGTCGCGACAACGCGAGCGGATTGCCGGCCAGATAGCCGGCCTGCACGAGCCACGAGAACATCACGTTCAGGATCACCAGCGCCTGCCGCTGGCTGGCTGCCGACAGCGGCCCGTAAAACGGCCGCCAGCGCGGATCGTCGCGCGGATGCTTGCGGCCGCCGTTCGCGCACCACAGATCGGCCGGCGCGGGCGCGAGCAGGAACTGCCGGTAGACCGCGAGATCCTCGTGCGTGAGCGACGACAGCGGCTTGCCGCACGCGATCACGGCCCACAGCAGCAGGCGTTCGGCTTCCTTGCGGTAGTTCTGGAACGTGGTCGGCGTATCGACGAAGCGGGCGAGCCACGCGCGCACGGCGTCGAGGTCGTTGGTCGCGGCGATCTGCGGATGCGCGCTGCCCGAGCGGTTGGTGCCCGTGCGTCCGTCGAGCGCGGCCGGCACGGCCAGCGTATCGATCGGCAGCGGGCGCAGCGCGGTGTCGGACGGAACGGATGAGGTCATGCGAAGGGAACGCGCCGTGCGAACCGCGCGGGCTTGGCCTGGTGGGCGAACGCGGCGCGCCAAGGCGTATCGGAAAGCGTCGATGGTACACGATCGCCGCACGGTGAAGCCGCCGTCGACGGCGATCGCGTAGCCGGCGATGATGCGCGCGGCGGCGCCGGAACAGCGTAACGTATCGGCTCGCGCGCGACATCCGATGAATGAGCGTGCTCGAACGCGCTCCGTAAGGTGTTCGTGAACCTTCTCGCCGGGCGGCTCGTCTAATTGGCCCTTCAACGCTCCCGGAGGCATATCAGATGATTCGCAAGATCCGAACGCTGCTTGGCGCGGCCATCCTGGCCGGCAGCACGCTCCTCGCCGGATGCCAGACCGATGCGGCGGCCACCGCGTCGAACGCCGCCCGCCCGGCCGACGGCGAGCCCGTGGCCAAGACCGTCTACGTCGCGCCGCAGTCCGCGCGTTGCACGGGCGTCGCGCCGATGGAGTGCCTGCAGGTGCGTAGCAGCCCGAGCGAGCCGTGGAGCCTGTGGTACGCGGGGATCGAAGGGTTTGCGTACCAGCCCGGCTACCTGTACACGCTCGAAGTCGACGAATACCGCGTCGCGCGGCCGCCGGCCGACGGCTCGTCGATCCGCTGGGTGCTCAAGCGCGTCGTCGAGCGCCGCCAGGTGAACTGACGGCCGCGATCACGCGGAAGGGCGCGCCGCCGCACCGGCCGGCGCGGCCGTATCGATCCGCCGGAACACGACGGACGACAGCAGGGTCACCGCGCCCATGCACGCGAACGACAGCATGAACCCGTGCGCCGTCGAGCCCCGATAGGCGGCGAACAGATTGACGAGCCCGCCGCCGATCGACACGCCGAGCCCCATCGCGAGCATTTGCATCATCGTGAACAGACTGTTGCCGCTGCCCGCGTCGGCGTGCGACAGCCCCTTGAGCGTCACGCCGTTCATCGCCGCGAACTGCATCGAATTCGCCGCGCCGAACACGATCAGCAGCACGCCTTCCAGCACCGGCGCGGGCCGCGCCGACACCAGCGCGAACCCCGCGATCGCGCAGCCGACGATCCCCGTATTCACGACCAGAAACGCCGCATAGCCGAAGCGCTTCACGAGCGGCGCGATCCACCGCTTCGCGATGACGCCCGCGATTGCGGCCGGCAGCATCATCAGCCCCGATCGCAGCGGCGTATAGCCGAGCTGCACCTGCATCAGCAGCGGCAGCATGAACGGTACCGAACTCGTGCCGATCCGGCACAGCAGGTTGCCGAGCAGCCCCGACCCGAAGTTCGGCTCGCGGAACAACCCGAGCCGGAACAGCGGCTGCGTGCGTCGCCGCGCGTGGGGCAGGTACGCCAGCGCGCTCGCCAGGCCGAGCCCGGCGAGCGCGGCAGACCACGCGGCGCGGTGCGTGGGCATCGGCGGGTCGATCGCGAGCGACAGCGCGATCATCGCGGCCGACAGCAGCGCACAGCCGACGAAGTCGAACGGCGGCGGCTGCGTCGCCTGGTCGTGCGGCAGATAGCGCTGAACCGCGATGAAGCCGATCACGCCGACCGGCACGTTGACGATGAACACCCAGTGCCACGAAATCGCCTGCGTGAGCCAGCCGCCGAGCGTCGGCCCGACGATCGGGCCGAGCTGGCCGGCGATCGACACGAACGCGATCGCCGCGACGTACTGTTCGCCCGGCACGCGGCGCAGTACGGCGAGCCGCCCGATCGGCAGCAGCATCGAGCCGCCGATGCCCTGCACGGCGCGCGCGACGACGAGCTGGCCGAGCGTGTGCGATGCCGCGCAGGCGATCGACGCGAGCACGAACACGAGGATCGCGACCGAGAACACGCGGCGCGTGCCGAACCGGTCGGCGAGCCAGCCGGAGGCCGGCGTGAGCATCGCCATCGTGAGCGTGTAGACGACCACGACGGGCTGCATCGCGAGTGGCGACGCATGCAGGCTTTGTGCGATCGAGGGCAACGCGGTGTTGACGATCGTCGTATCGAGCGACTGCATGAAGAAGGCAGCGGCGACGATCCAGAGCAACGCGGAATGTGTGGGTTCCCGGGACATGGCGAAATCGGTGGTACGAAGGTCCGGCGCCGGTGCAGGGTCGTGCGGCGCCCGCTCGATGGTACCGATTCCGCCGGTCGTCGGGAAGCGGTCTTGCCAACCGCATCGAGACATGATCCGGCTTTCCGCTTCTGCATCCGTTCGACGACGTCGCACGACCTGAGCCGACCGGGCTCGCGCAGCATGTCGCGCGTGGCCGGACAAAATGCATGCGCATGCATCGGTATTCATCCTGCTTCGTCGCGCCGGATCGTGCATCGGCGACGCCCGGGCCCGGCACGAAGCTGCATTTTTGCAACGCATTTTCAATGCGCCGCTCCGTATGCGACCGATCGCAACGGCAACGCGCGTGCGCTGACGGCCGTCCGGCTTCGCTCCGCGGGCATTGCGCCATCAATGCGCGGTCGACACGCAACACGGTACATCGCGTGTTTGGGTGTCGCTCGCCGAATACGGATACGTTCATGAAACATTTCCGCTCGATTGCGACTCGCGCCACCGCCTGTGCCGACTGATGGCGCTTTTTCCGCTTCGGTCAGCGCCGCATGGCACGCCCTTTGCGGTTCACCCGATGCCGCCCGCGCCGACGAATTTCGCCAGAACGATCCGCGCATCGGCGGCATGTAACGACATCGAAACAAACGGGGAACCGGATCGGGTCGCGCGCGCCGTGTGCCACGGCGCATGCGCAGCGCGTGTCGTATCGGCCACGCGCACCGCGCACCGCGCTCCGATCCGTCGAACAGCAAGCGTGCTTGCAAGGTGTCGTGCCGGGGTTCGTATCGCGCATCGCGACGAAGGCCGCGTGTGCGTCGCGTCGCGCCCGGCACATGTCGGGGGAGGCGCCCGTGAAAACGACGGTGAATCAATGGGCAGCGGTCGCGGCGATGTTCGTCGCGAGCGCGCATGCGCAGGAAATCTACCTGCAGGGCGGCACGCAGGGCGTCGGCATCGGGGCGGCCGTGAGCTTCAATTCGATGCTGGGCGCGCACGCGGATTTCAACGCGATCGATCTGACACATGACTTCACGGTGGCCGGCAATCGCTATCAGGACGACCTGAAGCTGCGCCAGGGCGGCCTGTATGCCGATGTCTTTCCGTGGCGAGGCAGCGGCTTTCGCGCGACGCTCGGGTTGCGCTTCAACGACGACGAGCTTCACGGCGTGTCCGTACCGACCAACGGAACCTACGTATTCGGCGGCAAGCGTTATCCGGCGCTTCCGGGCATGTATGCGGTCGCGCAAGCGCGTTATCCGACCGTGATGCCGTATGTCGGAATCGGCTACGGGCATCGGCCGGCGTCGAAAGGGCTCGGGTTCGTTGCCGATATCGGCGTCGCGTACGGGATACCGAAATGTTCGTACACGCTGTCGCCGGCACTGGCCGCGGCGGCCGGATCGGCGAAGAGCCAGGTGCTGATCGCGAGCGGGCTCGACTCGCTGCGGCAGACGATGTCGCGCTATCGGTGGTATCCGGTCCTGCAGATCGGCATCTCGTACCGTTTCTGAGCGCGCACGGGTCACGGTGTGACCGTTTGACGCTCGCGAGCGGGCTCCGCCGCGCGGCGTGCCGGGCGGGCGTCGTGGCGCTTGGCGATGAACGGATGCTCGACGTAGCGGTAAGTCAGCAGCGCACAGAAGACGGCAACCAGCGCGCACGCCAGCGCGAGCGCCCAGATGCCCGAATCGTCGACCGAATTGATCGGGAAGACGAAATTGTTGAACGCGTGAACGATCATGTACACGATCACCATGTGGATCATGTAGATGCTGAAACTGGCGGTGCCGAGCAGCGCGAGCGGCCGGGTCTTGAGCACGCCGTAGAACGTGTTCCCGCTGGCGATGCAGAGAAACGCCGGTAGCAGCGGCAGTGCGCCCGCGATCGAATACCGTTCGGCGGGAGACGGAGACATCGCGAGAATCAGCAGCGCGACCGTCGCCGCCGGTTTCGTGGCGAGCCGCGCACGGACCGCGGGGTGCCGCGACACCTCGTAGGCCACCGCGCCGAACGCGAACAGCAGCGCCATGCCACCGGGCGGCCCGAACAGCGCCGCGCAGGCCGTGACGATCGCGAGCGCAAGCAGCTTGCGCCACGCACGCGTGGCGACGAACCACGCGAGAAACGGAACGGCGACGTAGAACCGCCATTCGTAGGCGAGGGTCCACCAGACGCCGCTCAGATACGGGGTGCGCTGCGCCCCGTTGATCGGGAACGCGCCGAACCAGCCGAGCGAAACGGTCTTGAGCAGGTCGGCCAGCAACTGCGTCGGTGCGTCGACGGCATGGCGGGGAAACCAGTAAAGCGTGCAGACGACGATGACGGCCGCGTAAAACAGATAGAGCGGCGCGAGGCGTCGTACGCGTCCGACGAAAAATGTCCGCACGTCGAACGTGCCTCTGCATGCGCGTTCCCAGAACAGCAGGCCGGTGACCATGAAGAACATCGCGACGGGAATCGTCCCGAGATTGCGCAGGAAGTCGGTGCCGGCGCCCCAGACGCCGGTCGACAGCAACGCCTGGTTGCACGCGAAATGATGGAAGACCACGGAGGTGGCCAGGAGGCCGCGGAACCCGTCGAGATTGCGATAGCGCATCGACAGCGACTTGTCGACGGCCGCTCGGTAGAACGGCACGTGCCGGGCAACCAGCCACGCGATGATCGCCACGGCCGCAACGCATGCCGGGAAGTAGAGTTTGTCGGGTGTCGGGGAGAACAGGGTTTCCAGAGAGGGCGTAACGAAGTCCACTGAAAAGCGTCTCGTGTCTTGGATCGGGATTTCAGGCACGGAGGGTCCGCGTCGATGCAAGGTCTTCTGCGCGCTTCGCACGGCGTTCGATCGCCGGTCTTGTGATTCGATGGTATCAAACGATGGCGCCGGTCGCGGCCGGTTGTGCAACACGATGTTTCAGCGCGAATCGAGGCGACGGCCGGATTCGTGACGCTTGCCGCCGACGGTGCTCGCGGCGCAAATCCCGTTCCTCGCCGGCCGGGCATGCGTCGTGATCGACGGCGCTCGACTGGCCATCCGGCCGGCTTCCACGCCGTCCCGCTCCGGCTTACCTTGAGCGACAGCAGTTCGATGCGTCGGACCGGTGGCGGAAGATGGACGAAATTCTTGTCGTCGATTGCCGCAGGTCCGAGCCGACTCAGTGGTCCGTCCGGCCATGAGGGTGATAACAATGCTTGCAATTTACCTTCATGGCGCTATCATTGATAGCAAATCTGGATGGAGGTACTCATGGCAAATCTTCTGGTGCGTAACGTGGATGACACTATCGTTCAAAGCCTGCGCGAGCAGGCGGCGGCCAATGGCAGGAGCGCCGAGGCCGAACACCGGGCCATTCTGGCCGACGCGCTCGGCCGGCCGAAGCGGCGGACTTTCGCGCAAGTGCTGATGAGCATGCCGGAGGTTGGCGAAGACGCGGATTTCCAACGTATTCAGGATTCAGGCGAGGTCCGGCGTGTTTTTGATTGATACGAACGTCATCAGCGAAATCAGGAAGGGCAAGCGAACCAACCGCGGCGTGCGGGCGTTCTTCAGGCAGGCCGAAGCGGACGCGAGCCCGCTTTACCTGTCGGTCGTGACGGTGGCCGAGTTGCGGCGCGGTGTCGATCTGATCCGTCATCGCGGCGATCACAGCCAGGCGTCGGCGCTCGAGGCCTGGATGACGATGATCCTGTCCGGCTATGCGCCGAACATCCTGCCGGTCGATATCGAGATCAGCCAGATGTGGGGGCATTTGCGTGTGCCCGATCCGACGCACGAACTCGACAAGCTGATCGCAGCCACCGCGCTGATCAACGATCTGACGGTCGTCACGCGCAACGTCGACGATTTCGCCCGCACCGGCGTCCGGTTGCTGAATCCGTTCGACTAGTCGCGGCGGCCGCCCGACGTCGTGTGAAGTCGGGCGGCCAGGCTAGCGCACGACGTCTGGCTCCCGTGGCCGGCTCGACACGGCCGCCACATTTCGCGCCCCGGGCACCGAATCGTCTGCCGGCGCGCTTTCGCGGCGCAACTCCGCCTTTTACCGTCCATGCTCCCGTCCCGACAGACGATGTAACGCGCTCGACCGATCGGCCTCCTTGACGGCGCCTGAAGGTCCGCGCTTGTGCGCTGCATCAAAATAACTTGACGAGGCGGTCGTTACCGCGTAGTGTCCGAGACCGAAGTCGTCAAGAAGTCCGATTGCTCATCATTGGCCGCACACCGTGCGGCAGTCGTTGGTCTCTCCCTCTTTGATTCTTTCTGTGCCCGTCGCGGGCGCATGTTCAATTATTTGTATTAAGGAAGTATTTGTGGATACCGGTACCGTCAAGTGGTTCAACGAAACCAAGGGCTTTGGTTTCATTTCCCCGGACAACGGCGGCGACGATCTGTTCGCCCATTTCTCGGAAATTCGCGGCACGGGCTTCAAGACCCTGGCCGAAGGCCAGAAGGTCAGCTTCGAAGTGAAGCGCGGCCCGAAGGGTCTGCAAGCGTCGAACATCACGCCGCAGTAAGCCGCATCGGCAGCGGTCGCCGAGCGGCGGCCGCTGCCGGATGGAGTATCGCGCGGGGCGCCGCATGACGGCGGCCTGTGCGTTCCGATGCGCACGACCGATGCATCGCGACATTCACGATGCATCGGTCGTGACGCCTCCCTCATCGCATGCGTGACCCGCGTGCGACGCAACGCCCTCGCGAAGCGCCTGGCGCTTCGCCTGCGCATCACCGCTTCAACGCATCAACCCGAGCAGGCCGCCGCCATGCCCCGTAGCCGGCGCGGTCCCGACTTGCGCGGCGCTCATTGCGCCGCCGCCACCGACCGCCCGAACGCCGCAACGCGCCGGGCTCCGATCGCAAGACAGGCCAGTGGCCCGTCTGAACGAACCGATCCCGGCCGCCTGCCGGCCGCCGTCCCGTTTGGGGGAGCCGGCGCCGGGCAGTCGCCGCGGCCGCGGTCAATCACCTTGTCTGGAGGAATTGGTTTGGCAAAAGAAGAACTGCTGGAACTGGACGGAATCGTCGACGAAGTGCTGCCGGACAGCAAATACCGTGTCACGCTGGAAAATGGCGTCGTGGTTGGCGCGTACGCGTCGGGCCGCATGCGCAAGAACCACATCCGCATTCTCGCGGGCGATCGCGTGACGCTGGAACTGTCGATGTACGACCTCACCAAGGGCCGCATCAACTTCCGGCACAAGGACGCGAACTCGCCGCGTCCGCCGCGAAGCGGTCAGCCGCGCCGCTGAGCGGCCACGACCGGTGCGCATCAGCGCGCACCGGCCGACACCTGTTCGGCCGCATGGCCGGATGAACCGGATGAACGGCGCACGGTGCGCCGTTCATCGATCGCCGGCGACGCCGTCGCGCCGCGACGGCTTTTTCCGCCTCTCCCGCCTCTCCCGCCTCTCCCGCCTTTACCGGCGCCGCGCGTGTTCCACGCTCAGGCGGCCGCGTCCCGCAGGAAACTCCATCATCACGATCCGCACGCGTCGGCGAAACGCATCGTCGTTCGCACCGGCCGACGACTGAACGAACGCGTTGCGACGACGTTCGCCTGCGGCTTTACGCACGGGCAGGTGCGGCAATACATCGAGGAACTGATGCCGCGCTGTTGCAGAAGCGCGCCGAACAACGGGCGCGCAAGCATGGCCGGGAGCATCGTTGATTCGGGCGGCGGGTATAGGCTATGGCCGTCATTTGCGACGGTCGCATGCGATGCGCGCGGGCCTTCGTGCGGCCGGCCGCGCAGCGTCACGCTGATTGCCGCGCGCGTCGCACACTGACCGCCGATCCGGCAGCGCCCGCCAACTGCACCGCGGCACCGGCGAACATCGCCGCGCGCAACCCCGCGGTGCCGCCATGCGCGACTGCGAACAGCGTGCCGAGCACCGCGATCCCGAGCGTCGCGCCGGTCATCCGCGCGACGTTGACGAGCGCGCTCGCGGTGCCCGAGCGCGCGGCATCGACGGCGCCGACCGCGACGGTCATCAGCGGGCCAGTCGCGATCCCCATTCCGAGCCCCGTCATGGCGAGCCCGATCTCGGCACCGAGCAGGCTCGACGAACCGGCCGATGCACCGATCGCGGCGAGGCCGCTCGCGATCACCGCGACCCCACCGGCCGTCGTCACCCGCGTGCCGATGTGCTCCGACAACCGCCCCGAGCACGGCGATACGGCGACGAACACGAGCGCCATCGGCAGCAATGCGAGGCCGGCGCCGGTCGAATCGAGGCGGCCGGTGCTCTGCCACGTCAGCGGCAGCAGGAACAGCACGCCGTACATCCCGAACGTCATGCCGGTGGTCGCGGCGATCGCGCCGCGAAACGCGCCGATCCGGAAAATGTCGAGCGGCACCAGCGCGGATTCGCCGTGGCGGCGCTCGATCGCCACGAACGCGACGAACGACGCGACCGCGATGCAGCCGGCGATCGCGCATGCGACCGGCGTCTCGCGGAACACGATCGCCGCATACGCGAGCGCGCCGAGTGCGAGTGCGCCCATGACTTGCGCCGCGCCGTCGAAATGCCGGCCGTGCGGATCGGACGACTCGGGCACGGCCGGGATCGCGAGCAGCATCGCGGCGATGCTCAGCGGCACGACGACGAAAAAGATGCTGCGCCAGCCGAAGTGCCGGATCAGTACGCCGCCGAGCGTCGGCCCGATCGCCATCGCCACGCCGTTGCACGCGGCCCAGATGCCGAGCGCGCGGCCGCGTTCGACCGGGTCGCGCCACACGACCCGCACGATCGCCAGCGACGCCGGCAGCAACAACGCCGCGCCGACGCCGGCCAGCGCGCGGGCGGCGATCAGCACCGACACCGACGGCGCAAGCGCGCACAGCAGCGACGCGATGGTGAAGACGGCCGCGCCGGTCACGAAGACGCGACGGCGGCCGTACAGGTCGGCGAGCAGCCCACCGGTCAGCAGCAGCACAGCGTACGTGAGGTTGTAGCTGTCGACGACCCATTGCAATGCGCCGACACCGGCATGGAAATAGGCGCCGATCGCGCGCGTGGCGAGATTGACGACGGCCGTGTCGACCTGGGCCACGAGTACGGCGACGCACAGCGTGAACAGGGTCACGCCGCGGCGTTTGACGGTGCGTTCGGCCAGTGCGGCCAGTCCTTCGGTATGGGCCAAGGGCGGTGCTCCTCGGGTGTCGGTCGATCGAGTCTGGACGTTGCCTGCTGACAGCGTGGTGTCAGCAGCCGAGAAACATCCGGCGTGCAAGCGGCATGCCCGCGCGTCACATGACGACGTGGTTTGCGCCCCGGTTTCCGTCGGCGTCAGTAGGGTCGTGATGGACGGCGCAACGATCGGCGCAACGACGATCGTCGCGACCCGGGGCATTCGTGAGGCCGGCTACGACGTGCCGCTTGCGAGCATGCCCGCACGTGTCGTGCGGCAACAGAGCGACGCGAAGGCGAACGGCACGCGGATTCATTGGCAACCGGCGGCGGACTACCTGAAGACCATCAGGTCGATCGCCGGTTGGGCGGGGGCGCTTTGAGCCGCCCGCGATTCATGCGGCGCCGCGCTTGATCGCTCGAAATCCTTCCATCGTCGACACGAAGCCAGAAAATCCGAACGCGGACAACGCGTGTCGCAGGCGCGCGGAAAGCGGCGTGCCGTAAACCGCCAGAATCGCGTGGCCGTCGAGATGCATCGCGTCGCCGTGATGGTCGTCCACCGCATCCAGTATTCCGGCGCACCAGCTTTCGCGGCCGTCGCCATGACGCAGGAACAGGGTCACGCCGCCTTCGGCGGCTCGGTCCGACTCCGCCCGGCGCGTATTCCAGATCTGCCTGATCACGGGATCGTTCGTGTCGCTCGTCACGACCCACGTATGCCGCGCGTGCGCGGCGATGTCGTGAATTCGCTCGCCGCTGTCGGGATCGACGATCAGTGCAATCGTGTTCCGTGTCGTCATGGTGGTCCGCATTGCCGGCGCGAGTTCGATGGGCATTTCTGCATGCCGGTCAATCGGGTCGATACCGGGTCGATTGCGTCGCGCATCGCCATTGACTTAAGATCGATCGGGAGATCATCCCAAGCCTTCAGCGCCAATGAAAAAGAGCATACGCCTGCGGGTCGCCGTCATCGCGTCGGCGGTTGCCGTGTACAGCATCTACATGCATATCCAGCAGTTGATCAGCGGTTGCATGTGGGTCAGGGGCCATCAGCGCTGCAGTTTCGAAAACAGTACGAATTTCCAGGGCCTGATGGATCTGGACCTGATGATCACCTGTTGCTGGGTCGCCGCGGCGGTAGTCGGGTGGATTTCCGTTGCGCAGGGCACGAAGAAACCGGGCTAGCAACGTCATGGTCGTGCTGCCCGATTGAACGGGCACGAAATACCGCTCGTCCGGACCTAACCCGTCAATCCGTGACAACGCGCATTCGCCGAAGAGTGGAGACGGTGTGCTCATGCATGCGAGTCCGAAACGAACGCCTGATTCCGCTGCCGGCGGACAAGATTATGCCGATCTCCGGAGACAGGCGTTGCATCGCGCGCTGCGCGAGGGGAGGTTCCCGTGCAATTTCCAACAGGATCGGTGGTCGCGCTCAGCTCGGCCGCGGCGACGATGTTCTCGATCGGCATGCTGTTTCTCGGCTACTGGGGATTGCACGAAGCATCGCCCTGGCGGTTCGGCGACTACGTCGTGATCGTGCTCGCGCTAGCCGGTTTCGCATGCCTCGCCTGCGTGCCGTTTCTCGCGACGTCGCCGATGAAAACACCGGACGACGAATCGCGAATGTTCGTCGCGCGGCGCGTGTTTCTGTGCGGCGCGGGCGCGGTGTGGTGGGCGATCGTCGCGTCGTTATTCGTGTGAGAACGGATGACGAGACGGTTTCCGGAGCCGCGCGGCGAACGCATTCGGAAATGTCTTACGTGAGGCCGGCACCCACGTTTTTCACGCTGCCATTACCGCTTTGCTTTCCCCGATGGCGTGCACTAGATTCGAAGCGTTCGTCCGTTTCAGAGCGCGAGGTGGAGCCATGACGCCGTGGGAGATTCAGGGCACCGAAATGATCAGTTGCAATTGCTCATACGGTTGCCCTTGCCAGTTCAATGCGCTGCCGACCAACGGCAACTGCGAAGCGATGGGGGCGATTTCGATCGACAGCGGCCACTACGGCGACGTGGTGCTCGACGGCGTCAGGATCGCGGTGGTGTTCCAGTGGCCGGGCGCCGTTCACGAAGGCAAGGGCAAGTGCCAGCCGATCGTCGACGAGCGCGCGAGTCCGGCGCAACGCGATGCCGTGCTGAAGATCATGACCGGTCAGGATACCGATCCATTCGAGACGATGTTCTCGGTGTATGCGTCGACGCTCGAGCACGCGTTCGATCCGATCTTCACGAAGATCGATTTCGACGTCGATGTCGATGCACGGCGCGGCCGGATTCACGTGGACGGCGTGTTCGACGTCGCCGGCGAACCCATCCACAATCCGGTGACGGGTGCCGAGCATCGCGTGCGGATCGACCTGCCGAACGGTTTCGAATACGAGCTTGCCGAGGTCGGTTCGGGCACGGGGCGCTCGCAGGGCAACATCGCGCTGAATCTCGACGGAACGTATGCGCAATTCGCGCGACTGCATCTGAACAACCACGGGCTGATCCGGCATCGCGCCGCGGCATGACGCCGTTCGACACCTGGCTCGCGCGCGAGCGCGCCGTCATGCTGATCGGCATGGCCGCGCTCGTCGGCCTGTGCTGGTTCTACCTGTGGACGGGCGCGGGAACCGGCATGTCGGCGCGGGAGATGACGGCCGTCGCGCTGTTTCCGCATCGGCTGGCGGACGGCATGGGCAGCATGGATCCGTCTCTGCCGATCGTGATCGCGATGTGGTGGGTGATGATGATCGCGATGATGACACCCGGCGCGGCGCCGGTCGTGATGCTGTACCGGCGCGTGCTGCTGCAGCACGGCAACGGGGCGGCGGGATCGGCGTTCACGTCGGTGGCGCTGCTGGCCGGCTATCTGACGACATGGCTCGCGTTCTCGATCGGTGCGGCGTTGCTTCAGGCGCTGCTGCAGCCGGCCGGGCTGATCTCGGCGATGATGTTGTGGTCGAAGAGCGCGCGCCTTTCCGCCATCGTGCTGGCGCTGGCTGGACTCTATCAATTCTCGCCGCTGAAACGCGCGTGTCTGCGGCAATGCCGCGCGCCGGCGGCGTTCCTGATCGCGCACTGGCGTCCCGGCGTCGCAGGCAGCTTTCTGCTGGGCGCGCGGCACGGCATGGTTTGCGTGGGCTGCTGCTGGTTGTTGATGGCGCTGCTGTTCGTCGGCGGCGTGATGAATGTCGTGTGGATCGTCGCGTTGTCGCTGTTCGTGTTCGTGGAAAAGGTCCTGCCCGGCGGCGATCGTATCGGCCGGGTGCTGGGCGTCGTGCTGATTGCCTGGGCCGGCGTGACGTTGATCGTGTAAGGCGCGGCACCGGCTGGCAGCAGAAACACGCCGGACGCGAAGGGAGGCGCTCGATGAAGATCCGCTTTCACGCTGTCGCGATGTCGTGTGCGATGGCGGTCGTTGCAATGCCGGCACTCGCAGGCGGCGACATGTCGGGCATGAATTCAGGCGACGCGAGCATGTCGACGCAGGATGCGAAGCTGACCGATGCCGAAGTCAGGGAAATCGATGCCGGGCGCAGACTCGTGACGCTGAAGCACGGCGCACTCGACAACATCGGGATGCCGCCGATGACGATGGCATTCAAGGCCGGCGACGCGGCGATGATCCCGTCGCTGCATGTGGGCGACAAGGTCCGGGTTCGGGTGGAAAACGTCAACGGCACACTGACGATCGTGAAGCTGGTGAAGCGGCCGTGACGACGATGCGGCGCGTGTACGGTGCGCCGTCGATTTTCTCTTCTCGTGCTACGTAACGCAGGGGCGGTGTTACGTCAGCGTTATCGGACGGCCTGCACGGGCCGAGCCGGGCGGCACGATCCGGATCCGATGCGCGCTGCCCCGCAGCGCGGCCCGGACGGCCAGTGCAAGGCAATTGTGAAACTGTGAAGGAGGCCGATGGAAATGGCACGGTAGATGCTTGATGAAATGCTTGCGCTGAATAATGGACGGGGGCTTCCATGCGAAATCATTTCATCACGGCGAACGTTGCGCTCGCCGCTATGGCCGCGGCGTGTACGCTCGCGGCGTGCGGCGGAAGTGACATTACGGCGCCGACGCTTGCTGGTAACAACATTGGGACGAGCACGAGCGGGACGAGCGGTAGTAGTGGCTCAAGCGGCAGTAGTGGCACCAGCAGTAGTGGCACAAGCAGTAGTGGCACAAGCAGTAGTGGCACAAGCAGTAGTGGCACAAGCAGCAGTGGCACGAGCAGCAGTGGCACAAGCAGCAGTGGCACGAGCAGCAGTGGCACGAGCAGCAGTGGCACGAGCAGCAGTGGCACAAGCAGCAGTGGCACGAGCAGCAGTGGCACGAGCAGCAGCGGCACGAGCAGCAGTGGCACGAGCAGCAGTGGCACGAGCAGCGGCAACACCAGCGGCTGGGGCACGAGCGGCGCGCCGGGTACGAACGGTATCGTCAGTTCCATCGGCGGAATCGTGATGGACGCGGGCGCCACGCTCGGCAGCGTGAGCGTGCCCGGCGTCAGCAAGGGCGTCACCGTCGGGCCGGCCGATACGGTAACCGGCGTCGGCACGATCATCCGCGATACGTCGAACGCCGTGAGCGGCGGTCTCGGCCAGATCGGCATCGTACCGAACCCGGTCGGCACGACGGTCGGCAGCCTCGGCACGGTCGTTGCCGCGACCGGCAATCCGGTCAGCGGCATCAGCGAAACCGTCAAGGCGCTCGGCTCCGGCCCGCTGTCGCCGCTGGCGCCGATCACGACGCCGGTCAGCGGGCTGCTCGACACGGTGGCGAGCGGTTTGCGCACGGGCGGCGCGACGCTCGGCGCGTCGCTGTCGTCGGCCCCGGTCCAGCAGGCGACGCAGGCGGTCAGCACCGCGATCACGCCGCTCGTGACGACGGCGGGCCACCTCACGCAGCAGGTCGGCACCGCAACCGGCCTCGGGCAGCCGGTCGCTGGCCTGCTCGGACAAGTCGGCGGGGCGATCACGTCGGCCGGATGGAAAGTGACCGCCGCGTCGCCGCAGCCGATCGTCGGTGGCGTCGGCGACCTCGTCCGTGCGGTCGGCAACACGGTAACCAATGTGGGCGGCCTCGTGAACCCGGCCGGTGCGAACGGCGCGGTGCCGATCTCCGGGCTGGTGACGAGCGTGGTCGGCGGCATCCCGGCCACCGTGCACGACGGCGCCGCGACCGGTACGGGGGGCAGCTCGCCGCTGGGCGGCCTCGCCAATCCGCTCGCGCCGGTGACGTCGCTGGTGGGCGGCCTGCTCGGCGGCGCGGTCGGCAAATAGCCGGCGCGTACCGATCGTCATGCAGGAACCGGTCGCATGAGTGCGGACGGCCGCCGTCGATCGTCGCCGGTCCCCGCACGGAACCGGCCGACGATCGCGAAACCGCGACTCGCTACCTGCGGCCGTCGCCGGGCTTCGCAGCCGGGCGCGCCATCCCGCGCGCCGGCAGCGGCGTCGACATCACGATCGACGTGCGCGTTTCGCCGTACAGGTTGATGCGTTCGATCAGTCGTTCGAGATGGGCCATGCTGACGGCGACGAACCGCATCACATACGAATCCGCGCCTGTCACGTGATGGCATTCGACGACTTCGGGAATCGTCTCCAACAGCTTGAGGAACTTCGCTTTCGCCGGTTGCGGCACCGTGATGCCGATCAGCGCGCTCACCGGATAGCCGGCCGCGGACGGATTGACCCGCGCGGTGTAGCCTTCGACCACACCGGCTGCTTCAAGACGCTTCACGCGTTCCGTCACCGCCGGCACCGACAGGTGAACCTGGCGCGCGAGCTCCGTATAGCTGATGCGTCCGTTGTCCTGCAACAGCGCCAGTATCTTCCAGTCCAGATCGTCCATCGCAGCGGGAATTTTTAAGGTGGAGCCGCCATTTTTCCTTAAAAACGGCATTCAACGGGGAGCGGACTTTCCCTACGATGCCTGTTCGATCCACGGGATGTTGGAAGGGGCAGGCGATGCTGTTCGTCAAATCCGTCGTGATGGGGTTGTCGATCGCGGTGCCGGTCGGCCCGATCGGCATGCTGTGCATTCAGCGCAGCCTGAGCCGTGGCTTCCGGGCGGGATTCGCGACGGGCATCGGCGCCGCATGCGCCGATACGATTTACGGCCTGCTCGGCGCGCTGGGCGTCGCGGGCATCGTCACTGCGTTCCCGATGCTGACCGTCGGCCTGAAAATCGGCGGCGGCGCGTTTCTCGTGTGGCTCGCGTGGACCATCGCGCGCCAGGCGCCGGCCGCACCGGCGGGGCAACGCGAGCTGCCGCGTACGACCGTCCTGCGCGATTTCCTGACGACGTTCGGTCTCACGCTGTCGAACCCGATGACGATCGTGTCGTTCGTCGGGATCTTCGCGGCGCTTGGCCCGCTGCCGGGTGCGCGGGAAGGCGCGATGTGGGCGACCGTCGCGCGGATGGTCGCCGGCGTGTTCGTCGGCTCGGCCACGTGGTGGCTGTGCCTGAGCAGCGCGACCGCCGCGCTGCGCGCGAAGCTGTCGGTCGCGTTCATGCACGGGTTGTCGCGCGCGTCGGCGGCCGTCGTCGCGATATTCGGCGCGATCCAGGTGGTCGCCGGCGTGCGCGGGCTGATCTAGTCGTGCGGGGCTGCGCGGGCCGACCGGATCGCGTCGACCGCATGCCCGTGGCCGCCCGCGAGACCGCCGCATTCGATCCAGCGATCCGGGCCGATGCCGATGTCGTCCTCGTGTGCTTTTCCGTTCATCGCCGGCTCAATTCGATGCGTGCAAATGCAAGTGCGCATGCACGAAGCGTGCGATTTCCCGGCTCAGCTCGATATCCTCCGGCGCGCCCATGAACCCGCCATGCGGCATCGCCTCGAACACGTGCAATTCGGTCGGCACCTGCGCGCGCCGCAGTGCGCGATGCAGGCGAACGGCGTTCGACAGAAACAGGTCGCGTGTGCCGCTCTGGATGAAGGTCGGCGGGAAGCCGGCGGCGAAATCGCCGAACAGCGGCGACAGGTACGGATGCGCGAGATCGGCGCCGTTCGCGTAGAGCAGGTTGTTCGCCATCAGTGGCCCCGGCAACACGACGTCGACGAGCCGGTTGGTCTCGAAACTGTCGCCGGATTCGGTCAGGTCGGCTTCCGGCGACAGCAGCACGAGCGCGGCCGGCAGCGGCAGGCCCTCGTCGCGGGCGCGCAGCACCATCGCGGCAGCGAGATTGCCGCCGGCCGACCGGCCGCCGATGATGACGTTTTCCGGGGCGTAACGCTCCAGCACGTAGGCATAGGCCGCGATGCAGTCGTCGAGCGCGGCCGGATACGGGTGTTCCGGCGGCATCCGGTAGTCGACGCCGTAGCAGCGAATGCCGAGCCGATCGGCCTGCATCTGCGCGCCGGCGCGGCACGCGGCGCCGCCGCCGACGACCAGCGCGCCGCCATGCAGATCGATGATCGCGCAGGCGTCGGAAGCCGCCGCTTCGGGGGTCGCGACATGCACGTCCGCATCGCCGACGCGGACCGTTTCGACGTGCGAACGCAAATAGCCGGCGAGCTGCTCGACCGCGGCCGCGTAATGCGCGTCGGCGCTGGCCTTCACGCGCATCCACGCGTCGATGTCGTCCGGGGCCGGCATTACGTGCGCTGCGTTCAGCGGCACGCCGTCGTCGCCGGTCAGGCGTTGCAGCGCCGCGCGCGCTTCGTCGCTGATCGAGGTCGGGAAGGGGACGACTCGGCTCGGCAGCACGACGCCGTCTGGTTTGTCTTTCATCGCCTGGGTTTCGTTCAGGGCGTCATGCGGCCGAAGGCCAGTGGCGCAACATCACGTCGAGCGCATCGAGGCAGCGCGACCACGACGCGTCGGCATCCGGCGCGCTGTGCGAGAAGCCGCCGGCGTTTTCGAGCGTCACGTAGCCCATGAAGAAGCCGCCAAGCAGGCGGATCGCATGCGCGTGTTCGGTGTCGGGCAGGCCGTAGCCGCGCAGCACCGCCGACGTCATCCTGACGAGCTGCCCGCCCGCGCTCGCGGCGGCGCGCTCGGCGCTCACCGGATGGCGAGCGGCCGCGAAGCGGCCCGGATGCGCACGCGCGTAGTCGCGATAGACGTTCGCGAGCGCGGCCAGCGCGCCCTTGCCGGTGCGGCCGGCCAGCGCGTCGGTGGCGCGATCGGCCAGCTCCTGCAGCGCGAACAGCGCGATGCGGCTCTTGAGATCGTCGAAGCTCGGGATATGGGAATACAGGCTCGCGAGCTTGACGTCGAAATGCCGCGCGAGCGCCGCGCCGGTCAGTTGCTCGAAGCCGGTTTCATCGGCCAGCTGCGCGCCGGCTTCGACGAGCTTGTCCACGGTGATACCGGCACGCGCCATGACGAATACCATGCGGGTGAGTCAAAAAACTAATTCTATTAGCTTTTGCCGCGATGTCAATTTTCCGCGCGTACCGGTGTGGCGCGTTGCGTCGATGCGCCGGGCCGTCAGAACGTGTAGCTGACCTTGCCGAACGCGGTGCGCCCGAGCGTGTTGTAGCCGTACGCGGTCATGTACTGCCGGTCGAACAGGTTCGACAGCGACGCCGACACCGTCAGGTGCGAATTGATCCTGTACGACGCGCGCAGGCTCACCGTCAGGTACGACGCCAGATACTGCCGGTTGGCCGGATCGTCGAACGTCGAGCCGCCGTACAGCAGCGACGCACCCGTGCTCAACGCGTGCAGCTTCAGTTCGTCCCACGTGTGGTCGACGTTTACGCTGACCGTCTGGCGCGGCCGGCGGCTGAGCCAGGTCTGGTTGGTCTCGTCCTGCGGATTCAGGATGCCGACGGCAACGCTCACCGGCGTCGAGCGGCCGATCGTCCCCTTGTACGACAGGTCGATGCCGCGAATGTGCGAACGGCCGATGTTCATCGGCGAGAACGTCGCCGGGTTGTACGCGATCAGGTTGTTGACGCGCGTGTCGTAGATCGCTGCGGTGAACGTGCCGTATGCCGTGTTCGCGTCGAGCGCGGCCTCGACCGATGTGCTGCGCTCCGGGCTGAGGTTCGGATTGCCGTAGCCGGGGTAGTACAGGTCGTTGAACGTCGGCAGGTGGAACGCATTGCCGTACGACACGCGCGCCGCGTAGACCGGCGTGATCGCCCACGACAGCGCGGCGTTGCCGGTGTTCACGGCTTGCCCGGCGATGATCTCGTGACGGCCGGCGACGAACATCGTCACGCTGCCGAGCGTCGCCGACTGGTGCAGCGAGAACGCGGAGTCGTTGCGTGTCGGCACGCCGCCGGGAATGTCGACCGGCAGGAACGCCTGTTCGCGCGTGAAGTCGTAGGCGAGCTTGGATTCGCCCGACAGCGGCAGGCCGAACAGGTGAAACCCGCGCTCCTGATGGGTCAGCGACGTCGACGTGCTGATCCGCTGCGAGTCGATCTGGTCCGTCGCGAGGGCCGGGTTGTCCGCATGGATGAACTGGCGATCGTTCGCATAACCGAACGACTGGTCGAACTGCGTATCGGGCGTGATGTCGAGATGGAACGCAACGCCGGTCGTCAGTTGGTGATCCAGCTCGCGATTGGCGTAGCCGCTGTTGTCGTAGGACAGATCGGAGCGGTGATACAGCGCGAACGTCGAGATCGACCAGTTGTCGCGCGCATAGCCGAGCCGCGCATCGAGATCCTGCGCGTGATACGGATTGCGGCCGTCTTCGTGGCCGTAGAAGAACGGCCGCGTCGCATCGATGCCGGCCGTGTTGTAGTCGTGCAGCCCGAGCGAATAGGTGAGCCCGCCGAGTGCGGCGAGGGGCCCCGTCGACGGCACCGTGCCCGACGTGCGGAACTGCGTGTCGAACGTCTTGTTCGAGCCGCCGCCGAACGACACGGTGGTCCGGTTCGGCTGGTTGGCGGCGCGGCGCGTGAACAACTGCACGACGCCACCCATCGCGTTGTTGCCGAACGATGCGGCGGCCGGGCCGGAGATCACTTCGACGCGCTCGAACGCTTCGGTCGGCAGGTTGGCCCACGGCGCGATGCCGGTGGTCGGCGAGCCGATCCGGATGCCGTCGATGAATACGGCGACCTGGCTCGCCGACGCGCCGCGAATGCTGACCGTCGCGGACGAGCCGGGCCCGCCGTTCTGCACGACGGTCACGCCCGGCAGCGTCGCGAGCGCCTGCGTGATGCTCGGGTCGGTCGGCGACAACCGGTCGAGATCCTCGCGCGTGAGCACCTGCGTCGACGCATAGCGCCGGTCGAACGATTCGGGCAGGTGCCGCGTGTCGGTCACGCTGATCGTCGGCAGGTCCGTGCCGTCGGCGGGCGCGGCGGGCCGTGCAGGCGCAGTGTCGCCGGCCGCATGGGCGAGCGGGGAAAACAGCGCGGTGGCGACGGACGTGGCGAGCAGGTGACGAATGTTCATGAGGCGGCGGGACAAAGCGTAGGGCGGGTACGGCGATCGTGAGCGCAAGGCGGACAGGGGGCGCATGCCGACGGCGTGTCGGTGCGACGCTTCCGGCCGGGAAGCGGATTCGGGAACGATGGACATCTGGCGGATCCTGAGGTCGGGTCGTCCATGCAACGGGCGGCCGCCAACGGCGGTGCTTGCACATCGGGACACCCCGCCCGGTGCGGCTGCTGGACCTCGGGTCGATGGCAGGTCTCCTGGCTCGCGGGTCGCCATCCGTGCAGGCCTTCCCGGTTTCCCAGTGGCACGCGGTGGCACGGATTCGCCGCTCACAGTTGCGGGGGCAGCCGCAGATTCGAGGCGTTGCCTCGCCTGCGTTCCCTTTTGATCCCATCCCTGGGAACCATCAGCGCGCAAGGGTAATGGCGTGCGCTCGGGCACGTCAATCGTTCGTCTGCGCGCGGATGCGAAAAAACGTCATCGATCGGCGCCGGCTTTCCAGATCCTTTCGTTCGATGTGCGCGGACGGCGTTTCAGGTCTGAAGAAACGGCCGGGTTCGACCGCATGCCGCCGTGCCGGAACCGGATGCCGTCATTCCGAATCCCGACGGCCGGCGCGTGTCGTTACATATGTGTGCCGGCGTGCGTGCGGCCGCCCGGTTCGCCGCCGCGATCGGGCGGCGTATTGTTCTGATCGATCTTCGCGAGCACGAAGCCGGCGGGCGGCCACGCGGCGGGCGAACGGTGCATCGCGTGCCCGACTGCGGGGTGAGGCGAGGCGGCGGAAACACCGGATGACGTCACGCCCGGTTGAGCGAACGCCGACAGGGAAGCGGCCGCCAGGGCGGCGGCGGCGATCGCGTGCGTATTCATGAACACTCCTGCATGACCGATTTCGGGGCGACGTAATCAGTCTAGGGAGCGAAACTTAACGCGGCGTGAAGGCCGGGCGGCGCGCGCATGACAGGATCTTCATGCGCGCGCAGACGGTCAGGCCGGCGCCGACACCAGCGCGCAGAAGTTCTCGAGATCGACGTTGCCGCCGCTGATCACCACGCCGACGCGCTTGCCCTGCAGCGCATCCTTCATCCGCCGCACGGCGGCGAACGACAGGCAGCCGGTCGGCTCGACGACGATCTTCATCCGCGTGGCGAAGAAGCGCATGCAGTCGACGAGTTCCGCGTCCGTCGCGGTCAGGATGTCGTCGACGTCGCGGCGCAGGATCGGGAACGTCAGGTTGCCGAGATGCTGCGTCTGCGCGCCGTCGGCGATCGTACGCGGCGTGTCGATGTGTACGATCGTGCCGGACCGGAACGATTGCTGGGCGTCGTTGCCGGCTTCGGGCTCGACGCCGTACAGCTTCGCATGCGGCGACAGCGTACGCGTGGCGAGCGCGGTGCCCGACAGCAGCCCGCCGCCGCCGAGCGGCGTGAACACCGCGTCGAGCGGGCCGACTTCGTCGAACAGTTCCTTGGCCGCGGTGCCCTGGCCGGCGATCACGTCCGGGTGATCGTAGGGCGGAACCAGCGTGAGCCCGTGCTTCTCCGCGAGCGCGCGCCCGATCTGCTCGCGATCCTCGGTGTAGCGGTCGTAGGTCACGACATTGCCGCCGTAGCCGCGCGTCGCGGCCATTTTCGCGGCCGGCGCGTCCTGCGGCATCACGATCGTCGCGGGAATGCCGAGGATGCGTGCCGACAGCGCGATCGCCTGCGCATGGTTGCCCGACGAGAACGCGACGACGCCGTGGCGCCGCTGTTCCGCGTTGAAGCGCGACAGCGCGTTGAATGCGCCGCGGAACTTGAAGGCGCCCATGCGCTGCAGGTTTTCGCACTTGAAGAACACCTGCGCGCCGAGTGCGTCGTCGACCGTGCGCGACGTCATGACCGGCGTGCGGTGTGCGTGGCCTTCGAGCCGGGCCGCGGCGGCGGCGACGTCGTCGTACGTGGGAAGCATCGGAGAGTTCATGGTCGCTCGAGAGTCGAAAAGATCAGTCAACGGGAAAACTCGAAATGGGGAAGCCGGACGCGCGGCGCGTCACTTCGCGTCGTTGTAGACGGTGGCGCGCGAGACGCCGAGATGCTGCGACACGATCTCCATCGCGCGGCGCACCTCGAGGAAGCCGTCGGCCTTCAGCGTCTGCATCAGCTCGCGGCGCTGGTCGGTCTTCAGCTCGCGCGGCGTCGTCGCGAGGCGCGTCGCGAATGCGTCGATGCGCTGCCGGATCGCGTCGGCACCGGCCGGGTCGAGCGTTTCGACGACGGCTTCGCCGTCCGTGCGGCAGAACTGGTTGAGCATGCCCTGGAAGCCGCGGAACAGCGTGACGTCGGCATTCAGGCACAGCGCGGCCACGTAGCGCCCGGTCGAATCCTTGATGCCGATCGACGTGCTTTTCGCGGTGCGGCCGTCGGCGAAGCGGTTCGGGTAATTCGCGAGCACCTGCGGGAAATCGTCGTCGGCGATGCGGGCGAGGCCGAGTTCGGTCGCGGGATCGCCAACCGCGCGTCCGGACAGGTTGTTGTGGATCGCGAGGATCGCATGCTCGGGCGTGCGCAGGTCGTGCACGACGACCTCGGTGAACGGCGCGAACATCTCGCCGAGCCCTTCGGCGATGCGCTGCACCTGCTCGATCAGCGATGCCTGCTCCGACGACGGCGGTTTGCGGTTCGTGCTCATGCGTGGTCCTGGGAGGCGGGCGTGTCCGTCGTTTCCGGCCGCGTGATGTCGGCCAGCAGCGGGCGCGCGATCCGGACATAGTCGGCCGCGTCGAGCACGACCGAGCGGTCGAGGCGGCCCGCGTTGAACGCGATCTCGGCGTTGCGCTCGACCAGCGCCGGATCGACGACGAGCGTCACGTTCGGATCGAATACGAATGGCGGCACGGCGCCCATCACGCAGCGCGTGACGGCGGCCGCGACGTCGGGCGACGCGAGCGTCGCCTTGCGCCGGCCCACCGCATCGGCGACCTTGCGGAAGTCGATCTTCAGGTGGCCGGGAATCACCGCGAGCGCGGCGGTGTCGCCGCCATCCTTGAACGTGCAGAGCATCGCCTTCGCGCCCTGTTCGGGGCGTGTGCCGCGCAGCGCGGCGATCGCGTCGGATTTGCCTTCCGCCGGATGCTCGAGCACGCGGAAACGCGCGCCGGACGTATTCAGCAGTTCGCAAAGGGTGTCGAAAACGGGAGAGTCGTTCATGTCGATCCGGGACGCAGGCCGATGCGCTGACGCGCGCGTATCAAATAATCGTCCAAGTATAGACGTTTTGTCATGGTGATGACAAAGCCTGACGGTCGTCGTTGCTCCCGGCCTGATCGAAGCGTGCCCGTCCTTCAGCAGCCGAAAGGGCATTTCATATCGCGAGATGCTGGCCGGATTCCTGCCGCCGCGTTTTACCGCCGCTTGAAACCGTGTTTTGCATCGCAAAAACGCTTGGCTATCTCATTGAAAAACAATAGAAATTTATATCTTATGTCTTATATAAGACTTGACCGAAATCGCGCCGGGCGGGATTACTATTGAGTCCATGCAGTTCGCTTCGTCACACGCGGCGGGCACGCTGAACCCTTTACTCAAATGCGCTTCGTTCCCAGGAGATAGACATGTCCCAATATCAAGACGACATCAAGGCAGTGGCAGGTTTGAAGGAAAACCACGGCAGCGCGTGGAATGCCATCAACCCGGAATACGCCGCCCGCATGCGTGCCCAGAACAAGTTCAAGACCGGCCTGGACATCGCGAAGTACACCGCGAAGATCATGCGCGCCGACATGGCCGCGTACGATGCCGATCCGTCCAAGTACACGCAGTCGCTGGGCTGCTGGCACGGCTTCATCGGCCAGCAGAAGATGATCTCCATCAAGAAGCACTTCAACAGCACCGAACGCCGCTACCTGTACCTGTCGGGCTGGATGGTCGCCGCGCTGCGCTCGGAGTTCGGCCCGCTGCCGGACCAGTCGATGCACGAAAAGACCTCGGTCAGCGCGCTGATCCGCGAGCTGTACACGTTCCTGCGCCAGGCCGACGCCCGCGAGCTGGGCGGCCTGTTCCGCGAGCTGGATGCCGCGAAGGACGCGGCCGCCAAGGCCGCGATCCAGCAAAAGATCGACAACCACGTCACGCACGTCGTGCCGATCATCGCCGACATCGACGCCGGTTTCGGCAATGCGGAAGCGACCTACCTGCTGGCCAAGCAGTTCATCGAAGCGGGCGCATGCTGCATCCAGATCGAAAACCAGGTGTCGGACGAGAAGCAGTGCGGCCACCAGGACGGCAAGGTCACGGTGCCGCACGAGGACTTCCTCGCGAAGATCCGCGCGATCCGCTATGCGTTCCTGGAGTTGGGCGTGGACGATGGCATCATCGTCGCGCGTACCGATTCGCTGGGCGCCGGCCTGACCAAGCAGATCGCAGTGACCAACGCGCCGGGCGACCTGGGCGACCAGTACAACTCGTTCCTCGATTGCGAAGAGCTGTCGGCCGACCAACTGGGCAACGGTGACGTCGTCATCAAGCGCGACGGCAAGCTGCTGCGTCCGAAGCGCCTGCCGAGCAACCTGTTCCAGTTCCGCGCCGGCACGGGCGAAGCGCGTTGCGTGCTCGACTGCATCACGTCGCTGCAGAACGGCGCCGACCTGCTGTGGATCGAAACCGAAAAGCCGCACATCGCGCAGATCGGCGGCATGGTCCGCGAGATCCGCAAGGTGATCCCGAACGCGAAGCTGGTGTACAACAACAGCCCGTCGTTCAACTGGACGCTGAATTTCCGCCAGCAGGCCTACGACGCGATGAAGGCCGAAGGCAAGGACGTGTCGGCTTACGACCGTGCGCAGCTGATGAGCGTCGAATACGACGAATCCGAACTGGCCAAGCTGGCCGACGAGAAGATCCGTACGTTCCAGGCCGATGCATCGCGTGAAGCAGGCATCTTCCACCACCTGATCACGCTGCCGACGTACCACACGGCCGCGCTGTCGACCGACAATCTGGCCAAGGAATACTTCGGCGACCAGGGCATGCTCGGCTACGTGGCGGGCGTGCAGCGCAAGGAAATCCGTCAGGGCATCGCCTGCGTGAAGCACCAGAACATGTCCGGTTCGGACATCGGTGACGATCACAAGGAATACTTCAGCGGCGAAGCGGCGCTGAAGGCAGCAGGCAAGGACAACACGATGAACCAGTTCTGATCGTCGTCCGACCCGAAGCACGACGCCAGCCCCTTGGGGCTGGCGTTTTTTTTGCCTGCCCGAGCAGGTGCTTACCCGCGCACGCCCTTCGCGACGTGCCGGTTCGTCGGCACGCCGTCGATCTCGTCGAGATCGACGAAGCATCCGCGACTGTCGATCATCTCGCCCACGTCGTGCCGGAATCTTGCGTCATCGCGGCGACCGGCAGTACTCCTCGACGATTCGCGTCGTAGCCGGGCGCGTATTACCCCGGATTGCCACGCGTACCGTCATGAGCGGTGGCTGCATCGGGGCATTCGATCAGGATGTTTGTGTGCGCAACCTAATTCAGGGTTTGCCTGAGTAGCGAAAACGCGAATGGGCGCTGTGCGTGTTCGCATTGCCGGCATGGACGATACGCAGGTTGAAATTACCGCTCGCGCGAAACCCTTGCCGGGCGGCTGTCGCGGCCGTTTTGTCCCCCAGTCGCCTGCGATGACACCGTAAAAAAGCACCTGTCTGCAACGCGCGTGCCGGTGCGCCGTCACAGTTGTTTCTTGTTGCAACGCAACGCCCGCCCAATAACGGCGATGGTATGCTGGCCGGCATGGAGTTGTATGGCAGGTTGCTTGCATGGCGAAACTCGCGTTCGCACCCTCTAACGAGACTTCACCTTCTCTCGCACGCATCGCGGCATCGACGCGCGCTCCGCTCGCGCGTCCCGTTCCACGTGCCGCATCTTCCTGCGCTCCGCACGCATTCCCCATCTCGCGGGCTCGCCCGCATCCCCCATCCCCGCCCAATAATCTGGAGACATCCCCATGTCGCAAAACACTTTGGCCGAAGTGACGCACGGCCCGCTGATCGCTCCGCCGGCTTTCGTCAAACATCGCAAGCTGATCGACTGGGTAGCGCGCATTGCGGCGCTCACGGAGCCCGAGCGCATCGTATGGTGTGACGGTTCGCAGGAAGAATACGACGCGCTGTGCCAGGCGATGGTCGACCAGGGCACGCTCACACGCCTGAATCCGGCGAAGCGCCCGAACTCGTATCTCGCGCAATCCGATCCGTCGGACGTCGCGCGCGTCGAGGATCGCACGTTCATCTGCGCGGCGTCGCGCGACGACGTCGGCCCGACCAACAACTGGATCGATCCGGCCGAAATGCGCGAGACGCTCAACGGGCTGTTCCGCGGTTCGATGCGCGGTCGCACGTTGTACGTCGTGCCGTTCTCGATGGGGCCGCTCGGCTCGCCGATCGCGCACGTCGGCGTCGAGCTGTCCGACAGCCCGTACGTCGCGGTGAACATGCGGATCATGACGCGCATGGGGCGCGACGTGTACGACGTGCTCGGCGAGGACGGCGATTTCGTGCCGTGCGTGCACAGCGTCGGCCATCCGCTCGAGGCCGGCCAGCAGGACGTGCCGTGGCCGTGCAATCCGGTCAAGTACATCGTGCACTTCCCGGAAACGCGCGAGATCTGGAGCTTCGGCTCGGGCTACGGCGGCAACGCGCTGCTCGGCAAGAAGTGCTTCGCACTGCGCATCGCGTCGACGATGGGCCGCGATCAGGGCTGGCTCGCCGAACACATGCTGATCCTCGGCGTGACGTCGCCGGCCGGCAAGAAGTATCACGTCGCGGCCGCGTTTCCGTCCGCGTGCGGCAAGACCAACTTCGCGATGCTGATCCCGCCGCAGGGCTTCGACGGCTGGAAGGTCACGACGATCGGCGACGACATCGCGTGGTTGAAGCCCGGCCGCGACGGCCGCCTGTATGCGATCAATCCTGAAGCCGGCTTCTTCGGCGTGGCGCCGGGCACGGGCGTGAAGACCAATCCGAACGCGATCGCCACGCTGAAGGAAAACGTGATCTTCACGAACGTCGCGCTGACGGAAGACGGCGACGTGTGGTGGGAAGGGCTGACCGACACGCCGCCCGCGAAGCTGACCGACTGGCAGGGCAATCCGTGGACGCCCGAAACGGCCAAGGAAACCGGGCGCAAGGCCGCGCATCCGAACTCGCGCTTCACCGCGCCGGCTGCGCAGTGCCCGTCGATCGACGACGACTGGGAAAACCCGGCCGGCGTGCCGATCGACGCGTTCATCTTCGGTGGCCGTCGCTCGACGACGGTGCCGCTCGTGACCGAGGCGCGCGACTGGGTGGAAGGCGTGTACATGGCCGCGACGATGGGTTCCGAGACGACCGCGGCAGCCGTCGGCAAGCAGGGCATCGTGCGCCGCGATCCGTTCGCGATGCTGCCGTTCTGCGGTTACAACGTCAGCGATTATTTCGCGCACTGGCTCGAACTCGGCAAGCAGCTCGAAGCCGCCGGTGCGAAGCCGCCGAAGATCTATTGCGTGAACTGGTTCCGCAAGGATGCGAACGGCAAGTTCGTGTGGCCCGGCTTCGGCGAGAACATGCGCGTGCTGAAGTGGATGCTCGATCGTCTGGAAGGCACCGGCGGTGGCGGCGAGCATGCGTTCGGCGTGTCGCCTTCGTATGAAGACCTGCACTGGGACGGCCTCGATTTCACGCGCGATCAGTTCGATGCGGTGACGTCGATGAACGCGGACGAATGGCGTGAGGAGCTGAAGCTGCATGCGGCGCTGTTCGAGACGTTGAAGCTGCGCTTGCCGGCTGAAATGACCGACACGATGAAGAAGATCGAGCAGCGTATCGGCGGCTGACGCGCGGAATCGGCGTCGCGCACGTTGCGCGCGGCGCATGGCCCGGCGCCGCATGGCATCGCCGGGCCGGAAACGAACGACGCCCCGGGCCATCCATCGCGTGGCCCGGGGCGTCGTTGTTTCCGGTGATCGACGGGCGATCAGCCGAGATCGAGCGCGTTCGTCAAATCGCCCGGCGGCGTCGCGCCGCGTGCGGCGAACGCGTTGTTGCGCAGGACCACGCCGTCGAGCGGCGCGAGGCCGTGCACGCGGCTGATGAAGCGCAGGATCGAGTTCGTGTCGTACAGCGTGTGATCGACGAAGCCCTTTTTCGCGAACGGCGAGATCACGAGCGCCGGGATCCGCGAGCCGGGGCCCCAGCGATCGCCGACCGGCGGCGCGACGTGATCCCACCAGCCGCCGTTCTCGTCGTGCGTCATCACGATCACGGTGTTTTCCCATTGCGGCCCGCGCCGGATATGGTCGATCACGGTTGCGATGTGACGGTCGCCCGATTCGATGTCCGCATAGCCCGCATGCATGTTCAGGTTGCCCTGCGGCTTGTAGAACGTGACGGCCGGCAGGCGGCCCGCGTCGATGTCGGCGATGAAGCGGTTGGTCGACGGCGCGTCGCCGAGCCCTGCATCGCGCAGGTGCTTGCGGCGGGCTTCGGTGCCGGGCGCGTAGTTCGCGAAGTAGTTGAATGGCTGGTGGTGGTACTGAAAGTCGGGCACGGCGCCGGTGTCGCGATGCTCGAGCGCGTACTGCCACGCGCCGCTGTACCACGCCCAGTCGATGTTCTTTTCCGACAGGCGGTCGCCGATCGTCGCGTAGCCCTGCGGCGGCATCACGCGATGGTCGGCCGGATCCGCATACGCAGCGTTGCCCGGATCGGGCGGCGGCACGTAGCTCGGCTGGTACGGCGGCGCCATCGTGTTCACGCCGTAGCCGTCCGGCGTCAGCGGGCCGTCGGCCGCGAACTTCGGCGGGCCGTCGAGCGCGGACGCGGGCGAATCGTCGGCGAGCTTCAGGCGCGTGCCGGCCGGGTCGTCGCCTTCGACCTGCGACAGCAGTTTCGCCGCATGCGGATGCTTGTGCGCGTCCGGATACCGCGGCGGCTGCGCGGAGATCAGGAACATGTGGTTCAGCCACGAACCGCCGAAGGCCGCCATGAAGAAGTTGTCGCACAGCGTGTATTGCCGGGCGAGATTCCACAGGCGCAGCGTGTCGGCCGAATTGCGGTAGTGGCCCATCACGAGGCCGCCCGAATCGGCCCATGCGGCGAACTGGTCGTTGCGGCCGCCCGCGATCTGCATCTGGTTCTGGTAGAAGCGATGCCATAGATCGCGCGTGATCACACCGTTCGGCAGCGGCTTGCCCTGCGCGTCGGTAATCGGGAACGGCGCGTTCGGCAGCTTGTCGATGTCGCGCTCGGCGATCGCGTAGCGCTTGCCGTCCACTTCCTGCGCCTGTGGCACGAGCCCGCCCCAGATCTTCGGCAGCACCGGCAGTGGCGTCTTGCCGTCGCGATCGAGCTGTCGTGCCTGTTCGGGCCGCACTTCGCCGAGCGGATAGCGCACGCCCGGGAAATCGCCGTACAGGTTCGCGAAGCTGCGATTTTCCGCATAGATCACGACGATGTGGCGCACGCGCTGGCGCAACGCTTCGTCGATGCGCAGGTCGGCGGCCGAACGCGGCGCGTTGCCCGCGGTGGTTTCGCAACCGGCGAGCGCGACGCCGGCACCGAACGCGGCGAGGCCGCCGAGCACACGGCGGCGGTCGGGATCGGCGGGCAGGTCGTCGGGGCGATCGGGGGTGTCGTTCACGTCGTGGGCTCCTCGGATGGGCGGTGGGCGTTGTCGTTCGATGCGCGCCAGCGTCGCGCGGGTTGCCGCGACACAGGACGGAATGCAACGGCTGGCATCGCGCGGTGGCGCGACGCGGCTGTCACATAAATGTCATGAACGCGACTATAGCGCGCCAAGGGGGCAGATGAAAGCCGTTCGTCGGACGATTCGACGCTCGCGCGGCGAGCGGTGCGCGACGCCCGCGCGCGAACTAGACTGGAATCAGGGGCGGCGCGCGCGGCGTGCCGCCCGGGCGAGGATCGCCCCGCGACGCCGGCCGACGGTGTTGCCGAGGCGGCATCGATGCAGCGAACGATGCGAGACAGCGAGGCGACGATGGCGTGGATGCTTGCCGTTTTCGCATGGCGGCCAAGTACCGGTTCCGCGCGCGTGCCGGCGTGAGCGCACGCCGCGCAGCAGAGACGGCCGGCCCGATGCCATGGACAAGAAATTCGACTATCCGGGATTGCTGATCGCGGCGGGCTTCTTCGTGCTGTTCGCCGCGCAGTTGCTGATGCTGCACCCGACGTCGACGCCGATCGCGTACAGCGATTTTCACCGGCTCGTCGCTGCGCGGCTCGTCGACGATCTCGAGGTCGGCCCCGCGTCGATCTCGGGCGCGCTGAAGATGCCGCAGGCCGGCACGATGCTGCCGGCGTCCGACGCGGCGGTCGTGCGGCAGGCCGGCGCGCCGTGGCGCTTCACGACGAGCCGCGTGACCGACGAACACCTGATCGACACGCTGACCGCCGCCGGCATCCGCTATCACGGCACGCCCGATACCGGCTGGATCGCGTCGCTCGCGTCGTGGCTGCTGCCGCTCATGCTGTTCGTGTTCGTGTGGAACATGATGCTGCGCAAGCGCGGCGGGCTGCAGGACTTTACCGGGATGGGCAAGAGCCGTGCGCGCGTGTACGTGCAGCAGGAAACCGGCATCACGTTCGACGACATCGCGGGCATCGACGAAGCGAAGGCCGAATTGCAGCAGCTCGTCGCGTTTCTGCGCAATCCCGATCGCTACCAGCGGCTCGGCGGCAAGATTCCGAAAGGCGTGCTCGTCGTCGGCGCGCCGGGCACGGGCAAGACGCTGCTCGCACGCGCGGTGGCCGGCGAGGCGGCCGTGCCGTTCTTCTCGATCAGCGGCTCGGCGTTCGTCGAGATGTTCGTCGGCGTGGGCGCCGCGCGCGTGCGCGACCTGTTCGAGCAGGCGCAGCAGAAGGCGCCGTGCATCGTGTTCGTCGACGAGCTCGATGCACTCGGCAAGGTGCGCGGCGTCGGCCCGATGTCGGGCAACGACGAGCGCGAACAGACGCTCAACCAGTTGCTGGTCGAGATGGACGGCTTCCAGGCCGGCTCCGGCGTGATCATCATGGCCGCGACGAACCGGCCCGAGATCCTCGATCCCGCGCTGCTGCGGCCGGGCCGTTTCGACCGGCACATCGCGATCGACCGGCCCGACGTGAACGGCCGCCGCCAGATTCTCGGCGTGCACGTGAAGCACGTGAAGCTTGCGGCCGACGTCGATCTCGGCGAGCTTGCGTCGCGCACGCCGGGCTTCGTCGGCGCCGATCTCGCGAACGTCGTCAACGAGGCCGCGCTGCATGCGGCCGAACTCGGCAAGCCGGCGATCGGCATGGCCGACTTCGACGAGGCGATCGACCGCGCGCTGACAGGCCTCGAGCGCAAGAGCCGCGTGATGAACGAGCAGGAGAAGCTGACGATCGCGTATCACGAAGCCGGCCATGCGCTCGTCGCGGAAAGCCGCGCGCATTGCGACCCGGTGAAGAAGGTGTCGATCATTCCGCGCGGCGTTGCCGCACTCGGCTACACGCAGCAGGTGCCGACCGAGGATCGCTACGTCCTGCGCCGCAGCGAGTTGCTCGACCGGATCGATGCGCTGCTCGGCGGGCGCGTGGCGGAAGAGCTCGTGTTCGGCGATGTCTCGACCGGTGCGCAGAACGACCTCGAACGCGCGACCGCGATGGCGCGCCACATGGTCATGCAGTACGGGATGAGCGAGAAGATCGGGCTCGCGACGTTCGACGACGGCGACGCGCGCACGGGCACGCCCGGCACGTGGCATGCGGACGGCGGCCGCTGCAGCGAGCACACCGCGCGCATGATCGACGAAGAAGTGCGCACGCTGCTGACCGATGCGCATGCGCGCGTCGCGACGACGCTCGGCGAACGGCGCGACGCGCTCGAGCGCATCGCGCGACGGCTGTTGCGATGCGAGGTGCTCGAACGCGACGCGCTGCAGGCGCTGATCGACGGACGCATCGAACCGTCGTCGGCGACGTCGGCGTTACCGGGCGACGAAACGAATGCGCGCAGCGGCGCGATCGGAACGGAGGGGGCCTCCACCGTCGAGCGCGATTTCGTCGCGTACGGACGGCCGCACGAATCCGATCGCTGAAGTCGTTGCGCGGGCCGGCGACGGCGCGCGTCGATATTCCTTCTATTTCGCCATGGAGTCCATGAGCGGCGCGCACGCATCGATCGAACGGTGTCGTGCTGGCATGCACGACGAAGGGGGCGCGAGCGCGCGTCAGTGCGTCAGGATTCGGTCGCGGCCGCAACTTCGGCCGCTTCGGCGAGCGCGTCGAGAAAGCGCGTGCGCCACCAGTGCACGTCGGTCTTGCGCACGATCGCCATCAGCGCGGCGTGACGCTGGCGGCGCTCTTCGAGCGGCATCGTGAGCGCGCGCTGGATCGCCTGCGCGGTGCCTTGCGTGTCGTACGGATTGACGAGCAGCGCCGATTTCAGTTGCTCGGCCGCGCCCGCGAAACGCGACAGCACGAGCACGCCGGGGTCGGCCGCGTCCTGCGCGGCGAGGAACTCTTTCGCGACGAGATTCATCCCGTCGCGCAGCGGCGTGACGAGGGCGACCCGGCTCGCGCGGTAGAGGCCCGGCAGGCGCTTGCGCGCGACGGTGCGGTGAATGTAGCGCATCGGCATCCATTCGAGCTCGCCGTAGTCGCCGTTGATCGCGCCGCACAGGCTGTCCATCTCGCGCCGCAGGTCGTCGTAGGCGCCGAGATCCTCGCGGCTCGGTGCGGCGATCTGGATCAGCGTCGCACGGTCGCGGTTCTCCGGATACTGCTCGAGCAACTCGCGGAACGCGTGCACGCGCTGCGGCAGCCCTTTCGTGTAATCGAGCCGGTCGACCCCGACCAGCAACTGGCGGCGCGAATATTCGTCGCGCATGCGTTCGAACATCGCGAGGCCGTCGCGGTCGCGCGCGAGCGACTCGAATTCGTCGACGTTGATGCCGATCGGAAACGCGCCGGCCGACAGCGTGCGGCCGAACGCGCGCAGTCGGCCGTCCGGCAGCCGTGCCGCCCCGGCTTCCGCTTCGACGTAGTGCTCGAAGTGGAGCAGATCCGATTCGGTCTGGAAGCCGACGAGGTCGTACGCGAACAGCGCGCGCATCAGCCATTCGTGCTCGGGAATCGCGGCCATGATCGGCGGCGGCGGCATCGGGATGTGCAGGAAGAAGCCGATCGGATTCGTGCAGCCCATCGCGCGCAGTTCGGCCGCGAGCGGAATCAGCTGATAGTCGTGGACCCAGATGGTGTCGTCGGGCCGCAGCAGCGTGCGCAGCTTGCGCGCGAACAGCTGGTTCACGCGTCGGTAGCCGTCGGCGAAGCGCCGGTCGAACTGCGCGAGATCGAGCCGGTAGTGAAACACCGGCCACAGCACGTTGTTCGAGTAACCGAGATAGTAAGCGTCGTAATCCTGCGGATCGAGATCGACCGTCGCGAGCTGGATGCCGCCGACGTTCTGGACCTGCACGTCGTCGCCATGCGCGCTTTGCTCGCCGCCGCCGCGTAGCCTCCCGCTCCAGCCGAACCAGACGCCGCCGGTTTCCTGCAGGCTGTCCTTCACGGCTACGGCGAGGCCGCCGGCCGCGGCTTTACGGGGATCTGCGATGCGATTGGATACGACGACGAGTCGGCTCACCAGCTCTCCTGACGATTGTTGGGGAAGGTTCGTGCGGCCAGGGCGCGAGAGGCAGACGCCGCCATCGGCGCGCGGTGCGCGATACGACGGGGCCGCATGGCGATCGGACGGGAGTCAGGGCACGCGATTCGCCGTCCGGTCGAAAAGTGCTTTTTTAGGATACTCGTCATTCGTGCGTTTTAAAAGTCCGTGTCGACGAACGGCTCGGACGAACAGGTCGCGCGGTATCGATGGCGCCAGTCCTGCAACCGGCGCTGCCCGGGCGGGACCGAAACTTGCGCCGCACTGCGACGCAGTGTGTGCCGGGTCATGCGGCGCGTCGGGCGCAATGGTGCGGACGACGCGCATGCCGTTACGCGGCGGCCGGTTGCCAGTGGCGCGTGTCGGCTTCCAGTGCATGCGTGCCGGGCGATACCGCATGCGCGCCAGCCGGCATCCGGAACGCGGCGACCGTTTCGGACAACTCGCGGCCCTGCGCCTCGAGCGACTTCGATGCGGCGGCCGCCTGTTCGACGAGCGCCGCGTTCTGTTGCGTCGTCTGGTCCATCTGCGTGATCGTCAGGTTCACCTGGTCGATGCCGCGGCTCTGCTCGGCCGACGCGGCCGCGATCTCGCCCATGATGTCCGTCACGCGCGCCACGGCCTGCGTGACGTCGGACATCGTCTTGCCGGCTTCGCCCGCGAGCGCGGAGCCGTCGCGGATCGTCTGCACCGACGCGGAGATCAGCGCCTTGATTTCCTTCGCCGCCGTCGACGAGCGCTGCGCGAGACTGCGCACCTCGCTCGCGACGACCGCGAAACCGCGACCCTGTTCGCCCGCACGGGCGGCTTCGACCGCCGCGTTGAGCGCGAGGATGTTGGTCTGGAACGCGATGCCTTCGATGATGCCGGTGATGTCGGCGATCTTCGACGAGCTGTGGCCGATCTCCGTCATCGTGTCGACCACGCGGCCGACCACCGAGCTGCCGCGTTGCGCGACGTCCGACGCATTCGCGGCGAGCGTGCTCGCCTGCTGCGCGTTTTCCGCGTTCAGGCGCACCGTGGACGTGAATTGCTCCATCGTCGCCGCGGTTTCCTGCAGCGAAGCAGCCTGTTCCTCGGTGCGCTGGCTCAAGTCGAGGTTGCCCGATGCGATCTCGCTCACCGCGTGCGCGATGCTGTTCGACGAGTCGCGCACGCGGCCGACGATGCCGGTCAGCCGCTCGTTCATCGTCCGCAGCGCATCGAGCAGGTCGCGCGTTTCGTCGTTGCCGCGCACCTCGATGCGGCTACCGAGATCGCCGTTCGCCACCGTGCGCGCGACGTCGACGGCCGAGCCGATCGGCGCCGTGATCTTGCGCGTGAGCCACAGGCCGCCGCCGGCCGCGATCGCGACGGCGATCAGGCAGATGCCGGCCAGCAGGTTGCGCTCCACCGTGTAGCGATCCGCGAATGCCTGCGCGATCGCGATTTCGCGTTCATGCGTATAGGTCGCGTAGGCGTCGGTCGCACGCACCAGTTGCGCGAGCAGCGGGCGGCAATTGTCGTCGATGTCGGCGATCGCGTCGTCCTTCCTGCCGGCCTGCGCGAGCCCGACGATGCGCAGCGCAACGGGCCCGTAGCGGGTTTCGATGCGCACGATCTCGGCTACCAGCTCGCGTGCGCGATCGGACGTGTCGGTCGCGTTCGCCATGAGGTCGTTGAGCTTCGCGAGATGGTCCTGCACGTCCTTGTGCGCGTGGTTCACCTCGGCCAGTTCGGCCTCGATGTCGGACGGCCGCGTGGCGAGCACGAGATTGCGCGCGGCGATCGCGCGCCGGTCGACCGCGGTGCGGATTTGTGCGGCCAGGCTGGCCCGCGCGTTGATGCCGTTCATGTAGCGTGAAAACTCGGCGTTCGTATCGGACAGTGCCTTGAGCGCCATGCCCGATACGGTCACGACGACCGCGGCCAGCAGGCCGAAGCCGCCGAGGAGTTTCGTTTTGATGCTGATTCTGACGATTTTCACGTTTCGGCCCCTGTGCGTGTGGTTGTAAATGGAATTTATCGTTCGACCAGATACGGGTTCGTGCCGGTTTTAACGGGTATTCGGGATGATTCTTTACCCTTCGAAAACCCTTACATTCATTTTTCTTGGCACTGACGGTCTTATTGGGCGGTCGTTCTTGATCTTGATCAAAAGGCTCGTGGGGCGCGTTTATTCAATGTGTTATGCGCGGAATTTGAATGTGTTTTTACTGGTGAAACAAAAAAACATCTTTTTTATAATATTTGTCTGATGATTTCGTTCTGATTTGCCGACGAATAAGGGAATTTCGTTGCGGTGCGCGCGTTTGACGTGAGCGACGTAATCGAAGTAATCGGCGCGATGGATTGACGAATAAACGGAGCGGCGCGGCCGGTTCGGTTCGCGCCGGTAAAAGGCCCGCGGCGGGCGCCGCGAGCCGTACGAGGGTCAGAACGTGGTGCGTAATCCGGCCATCACGCTGCGGCCGCCTTCCGGTGCGAAACCGCGTACGACCGAAGTCGAGTAGCGAATCTCCTGGTTCGTCAGGTTGTCGCCGCGCAGGTACGCGAGCCAGTGCGTGGCGCCGACGCGGAACTTGTAGGTCAGCATCACGCCGAGCGACGTGTAGCCGTCCGTCGAGAAGTCGTTGTCGGGTACGCGATGCTGCGACCAAGCGTGCGTGACCTGCGCACGCGCACCGAACGGGCCGTAACCGTAGTCGGCCGCAAGCGTCGCACGCAGCGGCGCGATGCGCGGCAGCGGCTGGCCCGTGTCGACGTTGCGCGCGTGCGTGTAGTCGGCCGTCAGTTCGAGATCGACCGTATGGCCGCGCCGCGCGAATGCACGCCACTTGCCGTCCAGCTCGATGCCGTAGAACTCGGCGCGCACGCCGCGATAGATCGCCTCGTTGAGCGAGCCGTCGGTGCCGGGCGCGACGGGCTCGCCGTCGTCGTCCACCACGCGGCCGGTGTTGTACTCGGTCAGGTAGTTCGAGAAGCGGTTGTAGAACACGCCGACGCTGCCGCGGTTCGGCCCGCTCGCATAGCGCAGCGACAGGTCGGTCGACACGGCTTTTTCCTTCGACGCGTTCGGGTTGCCGATCAGGAACTGGCCGGTCGCATCGTGCGGGCCGTTCGAATACAACTCGTAGAAGGTCGGCGCGCGTTCGGTGTAGGCAACGTTCGCAGCGACCGACCATACCGGCGTCAGCGAGAACAGCGCGCCGGCCGACAGGCTGCCGGCGTTGAAATCGCGCGGCTGCGCGAGCGCGAATTTCTCGACGCCGGCCGGATCGGGATCGACCTTCACGTGCTCGAAGCGGCCGCCGAGGCTCAGCTTCAGCGCCGGGACGACCTGCCATTCCTCCAGGCCGAACAGCGCGACGCTGTTGGTGCGCGTGGACGGCACGAGCAATTCGTCGCCGAGCGCGGAAAAAGTGTTCTGGCCGAACTGCACGCCGATCGCACCTTCGAACGGGCCGATCTTGCGATGGCGTGCCTCGATGCGCGCCTCGTAGCCGCGGTTGCGGAAGGTGGTCGCCGTCTCGCCGTTGTCGACTTCCTTGTGGCGGTAGTCGGTGTACGCGAAGTCGAATTTCAGCGTCGTGAAGGGTCCGCTCAGGTTGCGTACCTCGGACGCGAGCGCGAGGCGTTCCTGGCGCATCCGCAGCCGCACGTCGCTTTCCGCGACGGAGCCGTAGTTCGATTCGTAGCCGCTGTACGACAGCCCTGCGAAACCGTCCGCCCACGTGTACGACGCGCCGACCGCACCGCCGTGCACGCGGCCGTCGCTGTTCGGCACGTTGCCTTCCGGTTGCGGCGTGTCGGGGCCGTCGAGCGCGCGTTGCTGGCTGCTGCGCGCGTAGCCGGGAATCCGCAGCTTGCTCGTTTCGCGATCGAATGCATCGACGTGGAACGCGAAGCGGCCGTTGCCGCCTTCGACCTGCGCGGCGCCCGCGCGTACGGAATTCGCGCCGCCGTAGCGCGCGTCGAGCGCGCCGGTCACGCCCTCGATCGCTTCGCGCGGAATCCGGTTGTCGATCGTGTTGACCACGCCGCCCACCGCGTTGCCGCCGTACAGCAGCGCGGCCGGCCCGCGCACGATTTCGACGCGCTCGATCGACAGCGGATCCTGCGGCACCGCATGGTCGTACGACAGCGACGACGCGTCATACGCCGCGACGCCGTTCTGCAGTAGCCGGATCCGGTCGCCGTCCATCCCGCGGATGATCGGACGGCCGACCATCGGCCCGTAGGTGGTGGTCGACACGCCGGGCAGCCCGTTGAGCGTTTCGCCGAGCGAATCGGCCTGGCGGCGCGTCAGCGCATCGCCGGAAAGCTGGACGGTCGGTGCGATCAGTTCGGTGTCGCCGAGCGGGTTCGCGGTCACGAAGATCGGTGCGAGCGGCGCGGGTGCGGCGGCAGGCGTGCCGGACGCGGCGGGCGCATCGGTCTGCGCGTGGGCGACGGCGGCGAACAGTATCAGCGACAAGGACGAGAGCGGGCGAAGCGGTAAGCGAGGGAGGTCGCGCATGGTCGGTGAATCGGTTGGAATCGGATCGGATAACGAGCCATGCGGATCATCGCTGGATACGATATATTGTTGCGTCACTGACGCGCAATGACCCGTTGGAACATGGCTCGGCGAGGCGCAGCCACCTGGGTTGGAACGGCGTCAGGCGGACGAGCACGCGAAATGATATGTTATATCATGTCAAATTCCAAGCCGAACGGCAGGATCATGTCGGGTTTCTGTCGGATCGGCTAGGGTCGCGGCAGCAGCGGGGCGGCGTGCAACCGCCGGCTCGGGCTTTCGCGTCGACCGGCGCGAAGCCGCATCGACCGGCGCGGCGGCACGGTGGCGCTCAACGGCCCGCCTCCGGGCGATTTCCCGTTGCCGATCTTCTCGACCGTGCTGAATGGCATCACCGTACGCAGGTCGATCGTCGGCACGCGGCGCAATCTGCAGGAGTCGCTCGATTTCGCGGCGCACGCCTGGTGCGCGCGTATCCGCCGCGACCGGCTCGCCAGCATCGACGACGTATTCGCGAAGCCGAGGGAAGGAACGGTCGACGGACGCATCGCGCCGATCGCCGTGCATCGATGCCCTGAACAAGCGCACGGCGCCGCGCGACGCATGGCGTCGTGCGGCGCCGGAACGGTCATCCTCGCATCACGGCGCGAAGAACACGTCGGTGCGGTTCGTCAGGTTGCCCGCGTTGGTCTGGACGAAGAACGGATGGAACGACGACGACGGGAGGACGTCGAGCCCCTGGTAGTCGCCGATGAAGAACCCTTCGGCGTTGGGCGCGAGCTTCATGTCGAACGGGCCGCCGACGCGCCGCTCGTCGACGAACGTGGCGCCGCCGTCGTGCGAGATCTTGCGCCAGAAGCCGGTCGGCAGCGTCGTCGTGTTGCCGGCCTGCAGGTCGCGGAAGTCGTAGTACGTGACCATCACCGCGCCCGTGTTGTCGACGCGCACCGACGGATTGAACGCGGGGCGCCCGGTCGGCGTGTTCACCTGTAGCGGCGCACTCCATGTCGCGCCGCCATTCTTCGACGTCGATATCGCGATCTCGTCGTACGTGCCGCCGTTGAAGCGGCTGTCCTGCCACACGACGTAGAGTTGCCCCGATGCCGGGTCGATCGCCGGCTCCGGAATGATGTCACCGGTGCGCACGGGTTCGCCGGTGTTCGGATCCGTGACGCCGACCGTCTGCAGTCCCGCGATCACCTGCGGCTTGGTCCACGTCGCGCCGTCGTCGGTCGACTTGATGAACGCGACCTTGCCGGCCGCCTTGCTGAACGGCGGCTGGATCAGGTCGAAGAAATCGTAGAGCGTGCCGCTCTTCGGATCGACGACGATCTGGTTACCGATCGTCTGCTGACGCGAAGGAACGTCGACGATGACCTTCGCGGCGCTCCACGTCTTGCCGCCGTCGGTCGTCTTCGAGAACAGCGTCGGCCCGCGGAACGCCTGCGTGTGCAGGTTCGCGTACGGGTTGCCGTTCGGCAGTTCGAGGCGGTCCCATACCGCGTACGCGGTGCCGGCCTTCACCGGGTTGGCGGTCACCGATTCCTTGTCGTTGAAGAATTGCGTCGTCGGTTCATCGTTCGCGATCAGCACGGCAGGGCTGCTCCACGTCTGTCCGCCGTCGGTCGAGACCGATGCGCCGACCGCATTGCTGTTGTTCGACTGATTGAACGAGATCGACACCGAATACGCGGTGCCGTCCGGCCCGAACGATACCCATGGATCGGATGCGCGCTCGTACTTGAGTCCGCCCGGCGCGCATGCGCTGAACGGCTGCGGCGTGCGCGCCCAGGTTGCGCCGGCATCGAACGAGTAGCCGGCGACGAGCCCGTGGGCGCCGCCGTTCGACCAGCGGTCCTGCTGCCACACGCCGATCATGTTGTTCGGGTTCGCGGGGTTGACCGCGAGCCACGGTTCGACTTCAGCATTCACGTAGTTCACGCCCGGGCCGCCGATGGTGCACGCGGCGAACGGGCTCGGGCCGGACACGACGGTGGGCTCGGCGTGCGCCGCGGCAGCGGCGGCCAGCGCCATCGCGGCGGACAGGCGGGTGACAAGCGGATGGGACACGATCATGCGTCGCATGGACGACTCCTCGATGAGGTGCGGATGCGCTGGCGGGGCACGACGAGGCGACCCGATCCGGGGCGCGGCCGATCATGCCGCGCACGTCGTTACGGGTCGTTCAGCATGCCGCTTCGGTCATCGCCATCCGCGTGCGCTGGATGCCGCCAGCGCTTCGGTTAAGACTCCTCTTCATTTTCATTGCTTGTCGGGTGTGCCTGCGATGTCGACCCGACGGGAAAGCCGGTCAGAGCATGCGACGAATGTGTCGAAGTGGATTGCAATGTAGGCGATTCGAATGCGGCGCGACAGGCGGTTTTTTGTAACAGAGCGTAGCCGGAAAGCGTTGCCGGAAGCGGGCGCGGGCACGCAAGATTTGCCGCTGCGCCGGCATGAAAATCGAATCGAAAACGCGAATCGCAATCGCTTGCGATTGCGGCCGGCGCGAGCCGATTGCGAGCGCGCGATGCGCTGCTCAGCGCTCGGCCGGAAAACGCTCCTGCAACACGTGCAGCCAGCGCGCGACGACATCGAGTTCGTCGTCGGAAAACCCGTCGCACAGCTTGCCGTTGAGTTCGCGCAGCAGCACGCGCGCGCGCTTGAGTGCCGCGTGGCCTTCGTCGGTCAGGTACAGCCGCGTCGCGCGGCCGTCGTCCGAATCGGCATGACGCGTAATGAGGCCGGCTTTCGCCATCCGGTCGGCGAGCCCCGTCATCGCGGACGGCGCGAGCTGCAATGCGGCGCCGACTTCGCCGATCAGCGCGCCGTCCTGCTTCGCGAGGCAGAACAGCACGCCGGCCTGCGCGGCGCTCGCGCGCGTCTCGGTTTCGGCCTTGCGATCGATCCAGCGCTGCACGCGCCGCTGGCCGATGTTCAACATGAAAAACAGGCGTCGGTCTTCGCTCAAGCTGGGTTCCCGGCTGCGATGGAAAGGGAGGGGCGGCCCGCGGCGCGAGGCGTGTCGAGCGCCTGCGCGAGCCAGTCGGCGACGTCGGGCCACAGCACGGCGCCGGGCCGGCTGCGAAAGAAGCCCATGTGCCCGACCGGGCCGCTGCCTGCCGCGCGCGGATCGATCTGGCGGCGTTCGACCTTCGCGCGGGTCAGATAGCTTACCAGCAGGCCGATCGCGGCAGGGTTCGCCCACGGATCGTCGTCGAAGCCGAGCGCGAGGATCGGCAACTGCTGCTTCGAGAAGCGCTCGGCCGCGCCGAGTGTCGGATCGTCGAAGAAGTAGTGCGGCAGCGTCGTCCAGCGGCTCCATTCGCGAAACACGCCGGCCGGCAGATCTTCGCCGAGCCCGAGCCGCTTGCCGGGCACGTAGCCGAGCAGCGCGGACATCAGCGGCCCGAGCACACGCAGGATCAGCCGCACCTTCAGGCGTTCGGCCGCCTGCGCGATCAGCCGCGTGCTGCCCGCATGCGCGGCGACCAGCACGGCGGCGCGCAGATGGGGCGTCGCGCCGGACAGCCCGATCGCGTGGCCGCCGACGCTATGGCCGACCGCGAGCAGCGGCAGCCCTTCATGCGTGTGCCGGGCCCACGCGGTCGCGGCGCCCACGTCGAGCTCCATCCAGTCGCGCATGCGGGCCTGCAGCGCGCCCAGACGCGCAGGCCGCGAGGCGCCGATGCCGCGATAGTCGTAGGTCAGCGCCGCGAAACCGCGTTCGGTCAGAAAGCGCGCGAAGCCCGCATACAGCCGCTCGGGCACGGCCGTGGCCGGATGGATCAGGACCAGCGCACGCGGCGTCGCGGCCGGCGACCACAGCGTGCCGTGCAGGACATAGCCGTCGGCGGCGGAAAATTCGATGGGGTGGGAGGTCATGGTCGTCCTCGCTCGGGCAGTTATTTCGTATGCGAACTATAGTCCGCGATTTATTTCGTGCGCGAAATATTTATCGAGGAATCGTTCGAACTCCGTAGTCCGGCGGCCGGCGGCGAGCGCCGCGCAAGTGCGCGCGCTTCATAAAATATTTGCATCTTTGTATAGAAGAATATTGCGTTTGTGTCATGAAGTGGATCGACGTATCTTCACCGGTTCCATCCGTTCCGCCGGCCGTCGCGCAGGCGGAAAGAGGGCGCGCCGTCGCGCGGCCGTCCGCCAACCTTCCGGGAGATCATGTTGCTGAGCCGAATCGTCACGGCGCTCATGCTGGCGCTTGCCGCGCAGCCGGGCATCGCCAAGGACACCGTCACGCTGCGCGTCGGTGAACAGAACTACTTCAACATCCAGGCATCGATGGAAGCGTCCGGCGTGCTGAAGGACCTGCCTTACGCGATCGAATGGAAACATTTCCAGGCCGCCGCGCCGGTCGCCGAAAGCCTGAACGGCAACGCGATCGACATCGGCTTCCTCGGCGATTCCGCGCTGCTCACGCTGGCCGCGCGCGGCGCGCCGGTCAAGGTCGTCGCGGTGTCGCGGCAGAGCCTCGACGGCGTCGCGATCCTCGTGCCGAAGCATTCGCCGGTGCGCACCGTCGCCGACCTGCAGGGCAAGACCATCGCGGTATGGCGCGGCGCCTGGAGCCAGCAGCTCGTGCTGCGCGCGCTCGAACACGCGGGCCTGCGCGCCGATTCGGTGAAGTACGCGTACCTGATGCCGATCGACGCCACCAATGCGCTCGCGAACGGTTCGGTCGATGCGGTATCGCTGTGGGAGCCGTTCGTCAGCACGCTCGCGTTGCGGCAGGGCGCGCGGCCCGTGACGACCGCACAGGGGCTGATGCCGGCGCTGAGCTTCGTCGCCGCGAACGAGCAGGCCGCCTCGGGCAAGCGTGCCGAGATCACCGATTTCCTGCGGCGCGTGGTGGCCGCGCGCCAGTGGGTCGACAGCCATCCGCGCGAGTACGCGGACCTGTGGGCGAAGCGCGCGAAGCTCGAGCCCGACGTCGCGTATCGCTGGCTCGGCAACGCCAAACAACGCGTCGGGCCGGTAGACGAAGCGGCCGCCAAAGATGCGCAGAACACGGCCGACTTCCTGCACAAGGCCGGCGTGATTCCCGCCGCGTACGACACGTCGAAGCTGCTCGACCGCTCGTATGCGGGCGCGTTCGCCGTGCCTGCACAAAAGACGGCCGCCGCACAATGACCGTGCGGCACGCTTCACGATTTCCGATCGATATATCCAAGGACATCCCGACATGCCAGTCGACATCATCGGCATGATCACCGCGACACCCGGCGCGGAGGTCGACGTACCGGGCGGCGCGGCTGTGCAGCCCGACTACGTACGCCGCTTCGCGCAGGCGCACGAGGCCGCCGGCTTCGACCAGATTCTGGTCGGCCATTTCAGCAACGCGGCGGACGGCTTCATCGTCGCGTCGTTCGCGGCGGCCGCGACCGAACGCATCCGCCTGCTGCTCGCGCACCGGCCGGGCGTGATCGTGCCGTCGGCCGCCGCGCGGCAGATAGCGACGCTCGACGTGTTCAGCGGCGGAAGGCTGGCGCTGAACGTGGTGTCCGGCGGCGACGATGCGGACTTGCAGCGCGACGGCGACTTCGTGCCGCACGATGCTCGCTATCGCCGCACCCGCGAATATCTCGACGTGCTGAAACGGATCTGGCTGGCCGATGCGCCGGTAGACCACGACGGCGCGTTTTATCGGCTGCGCGGCGCGTCGCCGGTCGTGAAGGGCGCGCAGCGGCCGCATGTGCCGATCTATTTCGGCGGCTCGTCGCCGGCCGCGCTCGCGGTCGCGGGCGAACACGCGGATGTTTACATGACGTGGGGCGAACCGCTCGACGCGGTGCGCGAGCAGATCGCCCGCGTGCGGGCCGCGGCCGCGCCGTTCGGGCGGGCGCCGCGCATCAGCGTGTCGTTCCGGCCGATCGTCGCCGATACCGAGGCGGCCGCGTGGGAGAAGGCCGAGGCGATTCGCGAGCGCGTGCGCGCGGCGCGGCTCGCGAACGGTCAGCCGATCGCCGGCCATGCGCCGCAGAATGCCGGCTCGCAGCGGCTGATGGCGGCCGCCGCGCAGGGCGACGTGCTCGACGAGCGTCTGTGGATGGGCGTCGCGAACCTGACCGGCGCGCGCTGGAACTCGACCGCGCTGGTCGGCACGCCCGAGCAGGTCGCGCGGGCGCTGGGGGCGTATTACCGGCTCGGCGTATCGACGTTCCTGATCCGCGGTTTCGATCCGCTCGACGATGCGCTGGCCTACGGGCGCGACCTGATCCCGGCGATTCATGCGCATATCGCGGAACTCGATCGATATCGGGCCGCGGTGCCGGCGTAGACGAGCCTGCCCGCGAGTCGCGTGCCCCCGGCATCGCCGTCACGGCATGCCGGGGCGCTTGCATGGCGCGTTCAGAACGACGGCAGCCCCGGCGGATTGGTCTCCGCCCGCGCGATCGCCTCGCTCTGCAAACCCCAGCGCGCGAGCGCCTGTCCGTAGCGGCCGTTTCCGATCAGCGCATTGGTCGCGAGCGTCAGCGCGGGCGCGAGCCCGCTGCCGCGACGCGTCGCGATCGCAACGTCCGCATTCGCCGGCCAGCCGGCATTGACGACGCCGACGCGGCGGATCTTGCCGCTGCGCGCGGCCTCGTACGCGAGTGACGCGTTCGGGTTCAGCTCCGCGTCCGCACGGCCCGACAGCAGCGCGACGCGCGCCGTCGCGTCGTCGTCGAAATAGAGCAGCTCGGCCGGCTTGAGCCCCTGCGCGACGTTGCGCTTGCCCCATTCGAGCAGGATGCGCTCCTGGCTCGTGCCGGCGCCGGTGATGATCCGCAGGCCGGCGACGTCCTTCGGTTCCGCGATCTTCGCGATCGGGCTGGCGGTGCGCACGTAGAAGCCGTGCAGCCCGAGCCGATAGGTCGTGAAATCGTATTTCTCCTTGCGCTTCTCGGTCACGCCGACGTTCGAGATCACCGCGTCGTACTTGCCGGACGTCAGCCCGAGCGGCCAGTCGGCCCATGCGATCGGCACCAGCACGAGCGTACGGCCGAGCGCGTCGGCAACGAGCTGCGCATAGTCGGGATCGGCGCCGACCACGGTGCGCGCGTCGGCCGCATAGGTCGATACGGGTGGCGCGTGCGGTGAAATCGCGACCGTGAACGCGCCGTCGCGCACCCAGCGGTAGCCGCTTGCCGCGCGAATGGCCGCGTCGTCGGGGCCGGCGCGCACGCGGCCGGCCTGGCGCGGGTCGAGGTCGGCCGTCGCGGCGGCTGCGCGAGCCGCACGCCACGGCAGGCCCGATGCCGCGACCAGCGCGGCCGTGACGAACTGGCGTCGATCGGTCATCGTGCGGCACCTCGCGAGTCGGAAGCGGCACGCATCACAGCACCCGCGACAGGAACGCGCGCGTGCGCGCATGTGCCGGTGCATCGAGCACGACAGCAGGCGGGCCGGCCTCGACGATGCGCCCGCGTTCCATGAACAGCACGTTGTCCGCCACTTCGCGTGCGAAGCCGATCTCGTGCGTGACGATCACGAGCGTCGTACCCGAGCGCGCGAGTTCCTTGATTACGTCGAGCACTTCGTTGACGAGTTCCGGATCGAGCGCCGACGTCGGTTCGTCGAACAGCAGAACCTTCGGCCGTAATGCGAGCGCCCGCGCGATCGCGACGCGTTGCTGCTGCCCGCCGGACAACTGGCGCGGGTATGCATCGGCCTTATCCGCGAGGCCGACCCGCGCGAGCAGCGTGCGCGCGGCGCGCTCGGCCGCATCGCGCGCCATGCCGGCGACGGCGACCGGCGCTTCGACCAGGTTCTCGAGCACCGTCAGGTGCGGGAACAGGTTGAAGTTCTGGAACACCATGCCGACGGCCGTGCGCCGCTTCAGCACGTCGCGTTCGTTCAATTCGTGCAGCACGTCGCCGTCGCGGCGATAGCCGATCAATTCACCGTCGATGTCGATGAACCCGTCGTCGACGCGTTCGAGATGGTTGATCGTACGCAGCAGCGTCGACTTGCCGGAGCCGGACGGCCCGACGATCACGGTCACGCTGCCGCGCGGCGCGACGAACGACACGTTGTCGAGCACGGGTTGCATGCCGAACTGTTTCGACACGCCATGCACGGCCACTTCGCCGCCGGTGCGCGACACGGCGGCCGCGGCATCGGCATGCGTGCCGGCATCGCTTCGTGCACTGGCGCTCGATGCCGCGCGGCGCGACGCGACGCGTCGCCACAGCCCGCCGATGCGCGCAAGCGCGAACGTGACCACGGACGGCGGCGGATTGCGCAACGCGCCGCGCGCATAGTGCCGCTCGACCTGCACCTGGATCGCGGACAGCACGGTCAGGATGATCAGATACCAGACGGTCGCGACCATCAGCAGCGGAATCACTTCGAGGTTGCGGCGATAGATCACCTGCACCGTATAGAACAACTCCGGCATCGCGAGCACGTACACCATCGACGTGCCTTTCGCGAGCGTGATCAGGTCGTTGAACGCGGTCGGCAGGATCGCGCGCATCGCCTGCGGCAGCACGATTCGCGACGTTTGCCGGCCGCGCGGCAGCCCGAGCGCGGCGGCGGCTTCGAGTTGCCCCTGGTCGACCGCGAGAATGCCGCCGCGAATCACTTCCGCGGAAAACGCCGCATGGTTCAGCGTGAGGCCGAGCACGGCCGCGAGGAACGGGCTGACGAGATCTGTGGTCGGCGTGTCGAACCACACGATGTCGGTGAACGGGACGCCGAGCCGCACATGCTCGTACAGGTAGCCGAGGTTGTTCAGGATCAGCAGCAGCACGATCAGCGGAATCGAGCGGAACAGCCACACGAAGGTCCACGCGCTGGCGGACAGCAGGCGCGAACGCGACAGCCGGGCCAACGCGACGAACGCGCCGAGCACGAAGCCGAACACCGCGCCGAGCAGCGTCAGCATCAGCGTGCGCGCGAGCCCCGACAGCACCGGCGGCGACAGGAACCATTCGGCGAACACCGGCCAGCCCCATTGCGGGTTGCCGAGGATCGAATGCAGCGTGATCGCGATCAGCACGAGCGCGAGCACGGTGCCGGCCGTGCGCGACCGGTGGCGCGCGGGTACGATCCGCAAACCCGCGCCGGGCGCTCGGGCACCGGGGGAAGAGAGCGGCGGCAGCGCGCCGCCGAGATGGGTCGTGTCGCTCATGTCGTTTGAATCCTCGAATGGATGATCGGCGGGCGCCCCGCGCACGGGCGGCGTACGGCGTCAGGCGTGCGCTTCGGCGGCCGTTTCCCGTGCGGCGCCGGGCGTCGCGTAGCGGCTCGCCTTGCGCGGCAGGCCGAGGTGATCGCGCAGCGTGACGCCGGACAGGTCGCGGCTGTAGCGGCCGCGCGCCTCGAGCACCGGAATCACGAGTTCGACGAAATCGTCGATGCCCTGCGCCTGTACCGGAAAACCGAGGATGAAACCGTCGCCGGCGCCGGCGTCGTGCCAGCGGATCAACTCGTTGGCGACGTGCTCGGCCGTGCCGATGAAGTTCGGGCGCGGCGTCGCGACCGCAAGCGCGGTTTCGCGCAGCGACAGGCCTTTTTGTTTCGCATCGGCCTTGATCCGGTCGGTGGTCGAGCGGAAGCTGTTGCGACCGAGCTCGCCGAGTTCCGGGAACGGCGCGTCGAGCGCGTACTGCGTGAAATCGTGGTGATCGAAATAGCGGCCGAGGTACGCGAGCGCCTCGTCGATCGTCAGCAGGTCGCGGATCGCCTGGTATTTGTCCTCCGCTTCGGCGGCCGTGCGGCCGACGATCGGCCCGACGCCGGGGAAGATCTTCACGTCGCCGGCTTGCCGCCCATGCTCGATCGCGCTCCGTTTCACGCGCTGCGTGAACGCGGCTGTCTCCTCGATCGACGGCGAATGCGTGAATACTGCATCCGCGTATTTGCCCGCGAGGCCGATCCCGGTGTCGGACGAGCCGGCCTGGAAGATCACGGGCTGCCCCTGCGGCGAGCGCTGGATGTTCAGCGGGCCCGCGACCTGGAAGAAGCGGCCGCGGTGATCGAGCGTATGGAGCTTGTCGCGATCGAAGAAGCGGCCGGTCGCGCGGTCGCGCACGAATGCATCGTCGTCCCAACTGTCCCACAGGCCCTGCACGACCTCGAGGTATTCGTCGGCGATCTCGTAGCGCAGCTCGTGATCCGGGTGCGTCTTGCCGAAATTCTTCGCAGTGCCTTCGAGCGGCGTCGTCACGACGTTCCAGCCCGCGCGCCCGCCGCTGATCGCGTCGAGCGACGCGAGTTGGCGCGCGACCGTGAACGGCTCGCTGTACGACGTCGAGATCGTGCCGGCGAGCCCGATCTTCTTCGTCGCGACCGCGAGCGCAGACAGCACGGTCAGCGGCTCGAAGCGGTTCAGGAAGTGCGGGATCGACTTCTCGTTGATGTAGAGGCCGTCCGCGACGAACGCGAACGCGATGCCGGCGGCCTCCGCCTTGCGCGCGACGCCGATCGCGAAGTCGAGGTTGATGCTCGCGTCGGGCGGGTTGCTCGGATGCCGCCACGCGTTCATGTGGCTGCCTGCGCCTTGCAGCATCAGGCCGAAGGGGATCGATCGTCGGGTCGTCATGATGGGAGCGTCACGCGTTCTGGTCGGGGGAAAGGGAACGGTCGGCCGCGAGGGCCGCCTGCAACGGCGTGGTCGACAGCGCGCCGCCGAGCCATTCGGCCGACGCGAGCCGTGCCGCGTAGTCGGACACCGGCGAATCGATCACGAACGCATCGACGTCGAGGCGCCGGCTCAGCGCGTCGAGCGCGCGGTGCACGCGGTCGGGCGTATCGGCCAGCACCGTCGGGCGCAGCTCGTCGATCCGGTAGTCGGACGCGCCGCTTTGCCGCGCGAATTCGGCGGCCGCCTGCGCGCTGGCGAGATTGAAGCTCTGGCCGCCCGCGAACTGCAGCTTGAAGATCTTCAGCGGCCCGATCAGTCGCTCGGCCTCGTCGCGCGTCGGGGCGGCGACGGCGTACAGCGCGACGAGCGGCTTCTGGCCGCCCGCGCTGCGGTATGCGTCGAGCGAGCGTTCGAGATTCGCGTCGTCGCCGTTGAAATGGCCCGCGTAGCAGAAGCGCCAGCCGTTGCGCGCGGCGAGCGCGCCGCTGTCCGGCGAGCCGCCGAGCAGGATCCGTTCGGGCAACTGCGGCGGCACCGGCATCGCGACCGCGCCGGCGAGTGGATGATCTTCGGCCACGCCCCAGCCGAGAAACGCGTCGAGCTCCGCGAGCTGCCCCGCGAAGTCGGGCTTGCGCGCCTTGTCGTGGAACCACTGCAGCGCGCGTGTGGTCAGCGGCAGCCCGCCGGGCGCCTTGCCGATGCCGAGATCGACGCGACCCGGCGCGAGCGCGGCCAGCAGCTTGAACGTCTCGGCCACCTTGAACGGGCTGTAGTGCTGCAGCATCACGCCGCCCGAGCCGACGCGGATGCGCGACGTGCGCGCGAGCAGATGCGCGACGACGATCTCCGGCGCCGAGCTCGCGAAACCCGGCGTGCCGTGATGTTCGGCGACCCAGAAGCGCGCGTAGCCGAGCTGTTCGGCGCGTTGCGCGAGCGCCGTGGTGAAGCGCAGCGCGTCGGCGGCGTTCGCGCCGTCGGCGATCGGACTCTTGTCCAGCAACGAAAGCGAATAAGACATGGTGAGCGGCGTTCCTGCGTGAGCGTGGATGGACGGTTGCGGGCGTACGGCACTCAGCTCTTCGGCAGCCCGGGCGGATTCGTGCGCGACTGGTCGATCGCTTCGGACGCGAGGTTCCACCGGTCGAGCACCTGCCGGTAGCGGCCGCTCTTGATCAGCCCGTTCAGCGCGACGGTCAGCGGCTCGGCGAGACCGCTGCCGCGGCGCGTGGCGATCGCGATGTCGGCCGTGCGCGGCCAGCCGCCGCTGATCGCGCCGACGAGCCGCGTCTTGCCTTGCTGCGCGCTTTGATATGCGAGCACCGAGTTCACGCTGAACACCGCGTCCGCCCGGCCCGACTGCACGGCGACGATGCGCATCGCCTGGTCGTCGTAGTACTGGATCTGCACGGGTTTGAGCCCGTGCGCGATGTTCTCGCGGTCCCACGCGAGCAGGATCTTTTCCTGGTTGGTGCCGGCATCGGTCACGATGCGCAGCCCGGCGACGTCCTTAGGCTCGCGGATCGCCTGGATCTTGCTGTCGTTGCGCACGTAGAAGCCGACCTGATCCTTGCGATAGGTTGAAAAATCGAACTTCTGCTTGCGTTCCTCGGTGACGGTCACGTTCGAGATCACCGCGTCGACTTTCCCCGATTCGAGCGCCAGCGGCCAGTCGGCCCAGGCGAGCGCGACGATCTTCAGCTTGCGGCCGAGGCTGTCGGCGACGAGCTGGCCGATGTCGGCGTCGAAGCCGACCACCGTGCGTGCGTCGGTCGCATACGAGCTGATCGGCGGCAGGCTCGGCGCGATGCCGATCGTCAGCGTGCCGGGTTCGGCGAACCTGAACGACGCAGGCACCGCGCGCTCGACCGCCGCATCGGCTGCGCCGCGCGGGCGGCCCCGCTGCTCTGGGCTCAGGTCGAACGTCGCGGCGGACGCGGCCGCGACGGCGGCGAAGGCGCTCAGGCCGATCAGCGCGGTGGCCAGCGTACGCACGGCACGGAATGAAAGCGGTACGGCTCGATGCATGAAAACGTCCTGTCGTGAAAGCGTGGAAAGCGGAACGGGCAACGCGAAAGGCGGGACGCCGTGCGTTCAGCGCGGCAGCACCGGTTCGGGCACGGGCGCCCAGAGGTCGGCCAGCGTCGACGTGCGCGACGGATCGACGAGGTCCTTGCCGAAGCGCAGATGGAAATACGCTTCGGGATCGATCGACGAGTCGAATAGCCGCGTATAGCCGGTGCGGTCGTACAGCGCCCACGCTTCGGGCTGGCGAAAGCCGGTCGTCAGGTAGAGGCGGCGGTAGCCCTGCTGGACGGCGCGCAGTTCGAGCGCTTCGACGACGAGCCGCGCGAGGCCCTGGCGGCGCAGATCGGTGCGCGTCCAGATGCGTTTCAGTTCGGCGGTCTGCGCGTCGTAGCGCTTGAACGCGCCGCCGCCGATCGTTTCGCCGTCGCGTAGCAGCAGCACGAACGCGCCGTCGGGCGGCGCGAACAGTTCGGCCGGGTAGCGCGCGAGCTCGTCGCGGGCCGACGCGCGGCTGTCGGGACGGTACGCGTCGTAACGGGTCGAATACTCGTCGATCAGCGCGTCGATCAGCGGTTGCGCGCGGACGTCGAGCGGCGTCGTGTCGATGATGCGGTCGTTCGTGGCCATGGGCATCGCGAATGGCGCGCGATGCGGACGTTCCTGGCCCGGGTGCGGGCACGCGACCCGTGCGGTCCGTTCCGTTATCGCGACGCAGTTGTCGTGATGGCGGCGGCTGTCGTGCTTCGTGCGAGGCATCCCGGCGCGCCGCCGTGTTTCGAACACGTTAGCGGCGCGGCCGGCAAAGGCGAACGAAGCAATTTCGATAAGGATTTCGCGGGAGGCGGAAGAAGGCTTGCAGCGGGAGTGGGGTGGGGCGAACGGGGGTGGCCGGCGCCGTGCCCGTTCGAAGTGTGGGCGACGCAGACGAGCGCCGCGGACCGGCGGCGTGCCGTCGTTTCGATGGCCTGCCGGTCGCGCCGATTCGGGGCGGGTTGTTCAGGATCGCGAGCGCCCGACCGCGATTCGCCGCCGCCAGGGTGGCGACGGTTCTCCTCCAATCGTCGCGTCGGCGCGACGCCCCGCTGTCGCGGGGCGACGATCCTCGACGACGACGGCGTTCAGGCTGCTTCCTGACGAGTCGCGTCCTGCCGCTCGCCGCCCAGGCTATCGACGAGACTCGCCAGCATCCGCGCCAGCTCACCCGTCATCAGCGCGACATCCGAGTCGAAGCGTTCGTCGTCGTTCTGCGCGGTCGGGTCCGTCGCCTCCTTGATCACGTCGAGCGGCGTGACGCGCTTGATCGTCAGCGACGGGGTCAGCACGAACGAGATCCGGTCGTCCCAGGTCATCGCGAGGCGCATGCATTGCTTGCCGGCTTCGATGTGCCGGCGCATGTCGTTCGCTTCCAGCGCGTGGCCGACGTATCGCACCGTGGCGCCGCCTTCGCCGCTCGAGCGCAACTCGGCGTCCTGGTCCACGGTGAATCCGCCCGGCGCGTCGCCGGACAACAGCCAGTCCGTCATCGCGGCGACCGGCGAACGCGCCACCTGCACGCCCGCGAGCGGCAACGCGTCGATCGATTTGACGAGCAGGCTGCGAACGTCGTCGGCGAGCGCCTGGGCAGCCGCATCGATGACGAGCCAGCCGTTCGCCGTGTCGATCCACACGCGGGTATCGCGGCGAATGCTGAACGCGCGCGGCAGCAGTTCGTCGGTAACCTGTTCCTTGAGTTCGCGCAGTTGTTTGCGGCCAACCTTGAAGCCCTGCTGCTCTTCGACTTCGAGCGCACGCGCCTTGGTCACCTGATTGACGACCGACGCCGGGAGCAGCTTCTTTTCGGAGCGGAACAGCAGCAGCATCTGCCGGTTGATCGAATACACGAGCGCGCCGTCGTCACGCGGCGATGCCCAGCCGACGCGCTGCATTTCGACGCTGCTGCCCGGCTGGAACGCGTGAGGCGCCAGCCATTTTTCCATCTGGTCGGGGGTAACGGCCCAGGGTGCCGGAAGACGGTGAAGCTGAAGGTTCTTGAACCACATAGGCGTACGGGCAAAGCGCGTCATTCTATCTGACGGCGCGATTGCCAGTCGGTTGCGTCACGCGATGACACGCGGCGGCGTCGACAACTCCGCCAACTGAAACAGGCAATCTCCTCGCCGCACCTGCGCGGGCACACGCTTGCACACCACCTCGCCGTCGCCGTTGAACCGGTGCAGCACCGGTTCGCGCAACGGCGTATCGGGAAAATGCACCCACGCGGCCGGCTGCCCGGCCTTCACCTGGTCGCCGAGCTCGACGAGCGGCTCGTACAGCCCGCGCTCGTACGCATAGACGAAATGGCGATCGCCGTCGACGCGCATGAAGCGCGTGACGGTCGGCGGCGCGTCGGGCACGAGCGCGCCGTGCAGCAGCCCGATATAGCCGAGGTAATGCAGCAACCCGTGCCGGCCGAGCCGAATCAGCGACGGATCGGCCATCCCGGCGCCGCCGAGTTCGGTGACGATTGAGATCGCGCCTTGCCGGCGCGCGGCCGACGCCGAATGCACGGGATTCGGCGCGTGCAGCAGCGCATTCTGCAGCCCGAACGCGTTCAGCAGCCCGTTGAGCTTCGCGGCTTCGTCCGCGTCGAGCGGATCGATCGCGAGCATGTTGCCGCCCTGGTAGAGCAGCGAACTGCCGCCCGAGTGCAGATCGACCAGGTACTGCGCGCGCGACAGCAGTGCGTGCTCGATGTAGTGGGCGATCATCTGCGTCGGCGTGCCGGTCGGGTCGCCGGGAAAGCTGCGGTTCAGGTTGCCTTCGTCGAGCGGCGACACGCGCAGGCCCGCATCCGCCGCCGGAAAATTCGCCATCGGCAGCAGGATCAATTGCCCGCTGACCATCTCGGGTTCGATCTCGCGCATCAGTTGCGACACGATGATCTGGCCTTCGTACTCGTCGCCGTGGTTGCCGGCCATCACGAGCGCGACCGGGCCGTCGCCGTTGCGGATCGACGCGATCGGGATCGGCAGCCAGCCGTATGCGGAGCGGTGCACGGAGTGCGGCAGCCGCAGGTAACCCGCGTGCTTGCCCGGCGCGTCGAGATCGATTTCGCAGTGAATGGGATTTCGGTGTGAGGAGGAAGCGGTCATGGCAGCGTCGTTCGATGCATGGAATCTGCCATCTTATAGAGGAAACGAGCGCTGCGCGCCGCACCGGGCGCGTTCGGTGCCGAACGCCTGCACGCGTCGATCGAAACACAGTTCCCGTATCGACGACGATGCCCCGCCAGACCGATGCGGATGTTGCAGCGATGAACGCATGCCGGCGCGCCGGCGGGCCGCATGCATACGTCGGATCTCGCGCCGATCCCTTGCCGCGACAGGGTCGGCGCGCGCAACCGGGTTACCGGCCGGATGTTTCAGCTTCGAGACGTCCTTCTTCCCACAGGGCCCAGAAACGGCTGCCGGCGCGATACGGATTCGCGCGCCCCGCAGCGTGATCGGCGACGCCCTGGCGAAACGCGCCGTACAGCGTGAGCGGCGGATTGTCGACGCATGCGGCTTCGTACGCCGCCGGCGGCCGGCTGTCGGACACGAGCCGGCGAATCAGCGATGCGCCGTCGATCACTGCCTGTTCGTCGATGATTTCGGTTCGTGCGAGGACGTCGACGGTATTCATGTGGGGCTCCCTGAAACGTGCTTTCCTCATCAAGGAGCAATAAGGGTGCCAGCCGCGAAATGCCGCACTCGGCCTCGATCGTGCAGGCTTCTGCAGCCATCTTTCGGCGTGCCGGGCGGCGATGTTACGGAACACGTCACGTGACACGCGCACGCGCGGCGCCGCGTGCGAACCGGCAAAACGTTTCGGCATTGAATCGTCGGGAGGCCGCGCGGGTGCGCAAAGGGCAATGCGCGGCGCGTCGCCGGCTCAGCTTGCGGTGGCCGGCGCCATGCGGCGGCTGCCGCTCGAATAGAAGCAGTAGATGCCCTTGCCGGCCGATTTCGCGTCGTACAGCGCGCTGTCGGCCTGCCGGATCAACTCGTCGGGCGAGCCGTGCCCGTCGTCGAGCGCGATGCCGATGCTGATGCCGATGCAGACGGTCTCGCCGATCGACAGCGCATACGGCGCCGAAATCTGCCGGATGATCCGCGCGGCGAGGATCGAGCATGCTTGCATCGTCGTGTCGTCGATCGCGACGATGAATTCGTCGCCGCCGATACGTGCCGCGAGCTCGCCCGGCGGCAGCGTCTTGCCCAGCCGCTCGGCGACCTGCGTGAGCACTTCGTCGCCGGCCTGGTGGCCGAAGCGATCGTTGATCGATTTGAAACCGTCGAGGTCGAGATACATGACCGCGAACGCCGGGCTCGGCAACCGCGGCCGGCGCGCGAGCATCCGCTCGAGCTCCGCATGCAGTTCGTGGCGATTCGGCAAACCCGTCAGCGCGTCGTGTCGCGCGAGGTGCCGGATGTGCTGTTCGGTCTGTCGGCGCGCGGTGACGTCCTCGACGATGATCACCGCGTTGCCGTCCGGCACGCGGTGACGCGTCAGTTCGAGCTGGCGGCCGTCGGCGAGCGCGATGTCGAGCGGCCCGGGCTCGTGGCGGCTCAGCCAGTCGTCGCACTGCGCGGCGAGGCCGGCACCCCCGGGATCGATCGCGGCATGGGCGCCGAGCGCGGCGACGACGGCCGGAAGCGGCGTATCGAGCATGATCTCGCGCGGCGAGCCGAACAGTTGCGCGGTGCGTCGGTTCGCGACGATCACGCGGCTGTCGCCGTCGATCATGCACAGGCCGTGCGGCATGTAGGTGAGCGCGGCGTCGAAGCGGGCGACGAGTTCGGCGTTGCGCTGGCGCGCGGCGATCAGCGCGACGAGCACGCGATAGTGGCGCTGCACGACCGTGCGCATCGCCGCGAGATAGATCGCGAGCGGCGGCACGAGCAGCCACGCGCCCGGCCGAGGGGCCAGCAGCGCACCGACGCCGATCGGCAACACGCCGAGCGCGATCTGCGTCATCGCGAGCCGCGGCAGCGCCGAATTGCGCGATGCGATCCCGCCGAACACGCCGCCCGCGACCATCACGGACAGCGTGCCGAGCTCGACGTCGGCGGCCTGCACGCAGCCCATCGCGCCGAGGCCGAGCACCAGGCACGCGACGAGCGACACCGGCGCATAGCGCATCGCCCAGTATTCGGCGCGATCGTCGCCGGCGTTGCGCCGCACCGTGTACGCCCGTGCGATCGACAGGCGCGCAACGAGCAGGCCGACGTCGGCAACGAGCCACGCGAGGCACCACAGCTGCTGCAGCCGGAGCAGCGCGACGGCGGCGACGAAACCGCTCGCGAGCCCGGACAGCGCCATCGGACGCACGTCCTCGAACAGCGTCACGAGCATCGACGGACGCAGCGCGGCCGTCACGCGGTGGTTGCCGGAGGGGGGAGTGGCGAGAACGGAGTTCAGGAGAGATGCCCTGACTGCCATGGTTATTGACCTCGACACGATATCGCGATGGCTCGCGGCGCCCGCACGGCACGTGGCGGAAGCCCGGCCGAGCCGGATGCGCACGACATTACCATGAAAAACCCGCGGCGCGGGCCGGCCGGCGGGCGCCGCGCACTGTCTCGCGCGAGGGTCGTCGACCGCGGCCGCGGGCGGCTTGCGGATTCGTCGGTGCGAAGGCGGCGTCGTTGCGAACGGAACGATGCGGGCGGCCGACCGGCGACCGCGAAGCCGGCGCAACGGCATCCAGCCGCACGCAAACGGCCAACGGGACCGCCGGCCGCAGTCTGGCCGAGTCCAGTTATAAGAAATTCAATAAGTATTTCATGCGGGAAATACTATAGGCGATATATCGAAAACAATGCCAGAATGCGCGCCGCTCCGAACGCCGCGACACCCGATCGCCGTCCGAGCCGCCTCAGGAGGTTCCCCCCAATGAAAAACCACGGCCTGTCACGGCGGGGTTTTCTGAAAGCCAGCGTGCTGGCGGGCGTCGCGGTGTATGTCGCGCCCATCGGCAGCCGCGCGTTCGCGGCGCTCTTCGAAGAAAAACTCCTCACGCCCGTCAAATGGGATAGCGTCACCGGCATCCCCCAATTCCGCATCGACGGCATCGCGAAGGTCACGGGCGCGAAAGTGTTCGCCCGCGACGTGCGCGCCGCGGACATGCCGCACTGGCCGCAGCAGCAGTCGCATGCGCTGATCCTGCGCGTCACGCAGGCCGACCGCACGTACGAAGGCTTCGACCTGTCGCTGCTCGGCGACGAGCTGAAGCCGGACCGCGTGGTCACGGCCGACGATCTCGCGCGCGACGGCGTCGCGTTCCCGGCGTTCTACGGCGACGACATGCTGTTGCCGGCCGGCAAGACGCCCGCGTATCTCGGCCATGCGGTCGCGATCCTGATCTATCACGACTTCGCGCGCTTCCGCTTCGCGAAGAACGCGCTGAAGTTCCGCGACGACGTGATCCGCTACGGCGCGGTCACCGGCCCGCTCGAGCGCGATCCGTGGGGCACCTTCCGTTACGTGCGCGTGGGCGGCAAGACCGCCTATGACGACGACGTCTATTCGAGCCTGAAGGACGCGCCGATCTTCCCGAGCATGATGCGCAAGCACCTGCCGGTCTGGCCGGACGGCAAGGAGCACGGCAAGCTCGACGAGCAGGGCATGTTCCTCGCCGGGCAGATCGCCGGCGAGCTCGACCGTCCGCCGGCCGACTGGCTCGTGTTCGATCGCGAATACAACACGCAGTCGGTCGATACGGCCGCGCTCGAACCCGACAACGCGAACTGCTGGTACGACGCCGCGACGCAAGCGCTGCATCTCGTCGTGCCGACCCAGTCGCCGCGCGAAGTGTCGGAGAACGCGGCCGCGATGGTCGCGAAATGCCGCTTCCCGGTGAAGAAGCTGTTCGTGCATCCGTGCTACACGGTCGGCTACGGCTCGAAGGATCACTTCAACGTGCCGTTCTACGGCCTCGTCTGCGCGCTGTACGCGGACGGCCGCCCGGTGCGTTTCGCGAACGACCGCTACGAGCAGTTCCAGACCTCGCTGAAGCGTCACGCGTTCAAGATGCGTTACCGGATCGCGGTCGACCGCAACACGGGCCTGCTGCAATCGTTCAAGGGCGACTTCGAGGCGAACGGCGGCGGCCGCTCGAACTTCTCGCCGTCGGTCGCGATGGTCGGCGCCACCGCCGCGCAATCGATCTACTACTTCCCGAAGAGCGACCTCGCGGCGGTCGCGATCGCGTCGCGCGCGATCGACGCCGGCTCCGCACGCGGCTACGGCACGCTGCAGAGCATGGCCGCGACCGAGATGGCGGTCGACGAGATCGCCGCGCAACTGAACATCGACCCGATCGACTTCCGCCTGCGCAACGCGCTGCGTTCGGGGATGAAGAACACGCAGGGCGCGATCCCCGCCGGCGCGCTGCGCGTCGACGAAGTGCTGGAGCGAGCGAAGCAGCATCCGCTGTGGACGCACCGCGCCGCGCGCAAGGTCGAATTCGAGACCGCACATCCGGGCAAGCGCTACGGTGTCGGTTTCGCGTGCGTGCAGAAGGATTTCGGCACGGGCGCGGAAGCGTCGTTCGCCAAGGTCGAATTCGACGCGCACGGCAAGGTGTCGCTGCAACACACGGCCGCGGAGATCGGCACCGGGATGTCGACGTCGCAGGCCGTCGCGGTCGCGAAATGGCTCGGCCGCCCGGCGACCGACGTCCGCGTGGCCGTGACCGAATGGCCGGACCTGCCGGTCGAGACGAGCGGCGATCCGTACCTGATGTCGCAGGCCGACCAGGACCGCCTGAGCACGAACCCGCGCTGGTCGCCCGGCTATGCGTCGCCGTCGAGCGCGACGAACTCCGCGTACTACTTCACGCACAGCACGCGCGAGGCTGCGCGCGCCGTATTCCGCTACGGGCTGTGGCCGGCCGCGATGTCGATCTGGACGCGCGGCCTGGGCGGCGGCCAGGCCGCGCCGTACACGATTCGTATCGAAGATGCGCGATGGGTCGACGGCAAGCTGACCGCCGACGGCCTCGAGCCGCTGACGTTCGAGCAACTCGCGAAGCAGGCGCATGCGCTCGGGTTGCCCACCGGCGCCGTCGTGCACGTGTTCAACCGCTGGCAGTGGACCGATGCCGAATTCGAGATCGGCGGCGCGCTCGAGCGTCTGCCGATCGACGGGCTGTCGCTGCGTATCGGCGCGCCGAAGACGGGCGCCGACGACGGCCCGTTGCCCGGCACCGCCGCACCGGCCGGCGCGACCGCGCTGCACGGTACGCTGCCGCCGACCGCGAACGGCTATCGCGTGCTCGATCGCAAACGCGTGTTCATCCCGCCGACGAGCCGCAACAACGCGGCCGTCACGTACTACACGGCGGTCGGCACGCTCGTCGAGCTGGCCGTGCACGAAGCGACCGGCAAGGTCGAACTGCTCACGCACCACTCGATCATGGAATGCGGCAACCAGATTTCGCCGCAGCTCGTGTCGGGGCAGTTGCAGGGCGGTCTCGCGATGGGCATCGGCCATGCGCTGCACGAGTACCTGCCGCTCTACGAGGACGGCCCCGGCAACGGCACGTGGAACTTCAACCGTTATCGGTTGCCGCGCGCGTCCGACGTCGCCGTCTGGACGCAGACGGGCGACGTGCTGCCGCCGCTGTCCGAAACCGATCCGCCCAAGGGTGTCGCCGAAGTGGTGATGATCCCCGTCGTCGGCGCGATCGTGAACGGCATCGCGCACGCGATCGGCCATCGTTTCACCGACCTGCCGGTGACCCCGCAAAAGATTCAGGAGGTGCTCGCATGACGACCGCCCAAACCGCGGCTTCGGCCGCGAGCGCCGGCGCGGCTGCGACCGGCGCTGCCGCGCCGAATGCGGCTTCCGTCGCACCGGCGTTTGCGCCTGCCGCGCCGGCATCGCCACCGGCAGCCGTCGAGCGTCCGCTCGTCCGGTTTCAGCAGAAACCGCTGTCGGTGAACATCAACGGCAAGTCAGTCGGCCCGATGCAGGTACCGGAAGGGCTGATGATGATCGAGTTCCTGCACGAGTACGTGGGCCTCACCGGCTCGCGGCTCGGCTGCGGGCAGGGGATCTGCCACGCGTGCGTCGTGATCGTCGACAAGCCGGACGGCACGAGCGAGGAGATGCGTACCTGCATTACCGGCGCGCACTTCTTCCACGGCCGTTCGATCCGCACGATCGAAGGCCACGCGAAGCGCAACGAAGCCGGCGAAGTGGTCGAGCTGTCGCCGATCCAGCAGAAATTCCTCGAGCACTTCAGCTTCCAGTGCGGCTACTGCACGCCGGGCTTCGTCAACGCGGCGACCGTGCTGATCGAACGCCTGAAGCGCGAGCCGATCGCGAAGACGGACGTGGAGCGCACGATCACCGACGCGCTCGACGCGCATCTTTGTCGCTGCACGGGCTATGTCCGCTACTACGAAGCCGTCAAGGACGTGGTGCTGACGACGCCGGGACTCGTGAAGGACAGCGCATGAAACGCACATTCGCTCATCGTGCCGCGCGGGCCGCGGGCCTGCCCGCGCTCGCAGCGGCCTGCGCGCTGCTGCTCGCCGCCTGCGGCGGTCGCGACGCGCCGGCGTCGAGCGCGGCGTCCGGCGCCCCCGGCGCCGACCAGATCGCGCGCGGCCGCTATCTCGTCAGGGCCGCCGACTGCGCGGCGTGCCATACCGCGAAGGACGGTGCGCCGTTCGCCGGCGGCGCGGCGCTCGAATCGCCGTTCGGCACGTTCTACGGCTCGAACATCACGCCCGACAAGGATCACGGGATCGGCAACTGGAGCGCGGACGACTTCTACGCCGCGCTGCACGACGGCAAGGCGCCGGGCAAGCGCCTGTATCCGTCGATGCCGTACACGTCCTACCGGCAGCTCACGCGCGCCGACGCCGACGCGATGTACGCGTACCTGAAGACGGTCAAGCCGGTCGCGCAGGAAAACCGCGCGCATGAACTCAAGTTCCCGTACAACCTGCGCTTCGGCATGGTGTTCTGGGACATGGTGTTCCTGAAGGACAGCCTGCCGGATGCGTCGGCCGGGCAATCCGCCGACTGGCAGCGCGGCCGCTATCTCGCGGGTGCGCTCGGCCACTGCGCGGAATGTCACACGCCGCGCGCGTTCACGGGGCAACTCGACGGTGCGAAGCCGTTCGCGGGGGCCGCGCTCGGCCGCGTGGCCGCACCCGACATCACGCCGGCCGGCCTCGCCGCGCGCGGCTGGACGGGCACCGACCTGCAGACGTTCTTCGGCGTCGGTATCGCGCCGCAAGGCTCGGCGTTCGGCGAGATGTATCCGGTCGTGCACCTGAGCACGCAGTACCTGACGAAGGACGACCTGCGCGCGCTGTCGACGTACCTGCTCGGCGATACGCCGCCCGCGCCGCAACCGGCGAAGCCGGTGTCGGCCGATGCCGCGCAACTGGCCGCCGGCCGCTCGGTGTATCTCGCGGTCTGTGCCGGCTGTCACGGCTTCAACGGCGAAGGCAAGCCGCACGTGGCGGTGCCGATGAACGGCAACTCGACGGTGCGGCAGGGCGATCCGCGCAACCTGCTGGTCGCGATGCTCGACGGCATCGACGAGCAGAAGTTCGCCGGCGTCGAAAACCTGCAGCCGATGCCGGGCTTCGCGCACACGCTGAGCGACGACGAACTCGCGCAGCTCGCGAACTACCTGCGCGCGACGTGGGGCGGCCAGCCCGCGAGCGTCACGCCGGCCGACGTAAAGGCGATGCGTTGAGCCGTGCCCCGGGGCGGGGCGTCGCGAGCGAGGCAGCCGGTTTCCGGCGATCGCGCGCGATGCGCCGCCCCGTTTTCCTTGCCGCGGCGCGTCAGTAACCGCCGCCTCCGCTTCCGCCCGAGCCGCCATACCGGCTCATGCCCGGTCCTTGCGACACGCCGCTGCCCGACGACGTACAGCCCGCCGACAGCACGAGCACCAGCGCCGCGATCAGCGCCGCAACCAACGTTACCGATTTCATTGCAATCTCCTTGCAGCGCGCAGGCGCCAGGAAAGGCGGCTCGCGTGAACCGCGCGTCTGCGCGATGAGAAGACGTTTCGGCGAAGCGGTTATTCCATGCTTTTTACGTATCGCCGCGGCGGCGGCGCGTGGATCAACGATAGACGAGATCGGCGCGGCGGTTCTGCGCCCACGCTTCCTCGTCGTGGCCGAGCGCGACCGGCTTTTCCTTGCCGAGGCTGACGGCCTCGAGTTGCGTGGCCGGCACGCCGAGCGTTTCGAGCGCGCTCATCACGGCCTGCGAGCGGCGCTGGCCGAGCGCCAGGTTGTATTCGGACGTGCCGCGCTCGTCGGTGTTGCCCTGGATCAGCACGCGCCGCGCCGGGTGGCTGCGCAGGTAGTCGGCGTGCGCCTGCAGCAGCGACTGGAATTCGGGCTTCACCGAGTACTGGTCGAAATCGAAGTAGATGCTGCGCTTGGCGAGCGGGCTGTTCGGATTGTTCAGATCGTCGGCCGTCACCGTCGCGACGGCTTCGCTCGATGGCGTCGGCGCCGCGCCGGCATTCTCGGGCGTTTTCGCCGCGTTGTGACAACCGGCCAGCAGTACGAAAGTTGCCAGGACCGCAATTCGGTTCATTTTGCTCATCGTTCGTTTCTCCAGCGGTTGACTGCGTTGAAAGCGGGGCGCGTGCCATCCGCACGCAGCCGTCCGGCCGCCGTGGCGCGAAAGGTCCGGCTCCGTTGCCGCGATGCGGGCTCGTAAGCCGATGGTGCGCCAGATGAAAGAATGTTGCGACCGGAACGCCGGATCGCGGCGTCGCTGCAAATAGATTAGGAAAAATGTCACAACGTGCCCAGTTTCTCCGCATTTTTTGCGCAAATGCGACAGCCGGGCGGCATTCTTGCTGCCGCGAGCGGTGTGCGGCATGCGTCGCATGCCACAGCGAAAAAAGCCGCGCACGGGGGCGCGGCCTTGTCGGTGGCGGCGACGGGGAGCGGGTGATGCGGGGAGCACTTGCCGGATGCCGTCGGTCGTCCGCGCGACGCTGCGGCGCACGCGGCCTCGTCAGAACTTGTGCCGCAGCCCCAGCGCGACGACGGCCTGGTTGCCGTTCGCGGAAGGGGTCAAGGTCCAGACGGTCGCGTTGAACGCCGGATGGCCGTTGCCGCCGCTCACGCTCTGGTACGTGCCTTCGAGATACGCATCCGTGCGCTTGGACAGCGCATAGTCGGCTTGCGCGACGACCTGGTTCCATTTCGGGCGCGTCTGGCCCGTGCGGGTGTCGAAGCGGCCCATCGTATATGTGTACGCGGCGGCGACGCTCAGCGCACCGGTTACGAAGTAGCGTCCGTCGATCGTGACGTTGTCGAACACCAGCGATTCGCCCTTCAGCGGCACGATGTTGCCGCCCTGGAGCACACCCGTCACGCCGTCGGTGGTCGAATGCGACCACGCGGCGCCGACCGAGTGCGGCCCGAACGCATAACGCCCGGCCATCGCCCAGATCTGCTGATTGCCGCCCGTGATCGTCGCCGAGCCGTCGACCGTGCTGAGCGCGCCGTCCGGGTTCGGCGCATTGCGGTCCCGGCTGATCTTCAGGTAGCCGGCGCCGAGCTTCAGCGGCCCGTTCGCATACGACACCCCCGTGCTCCACACCGCGTTGTTGGAGAACTGGCCGGCCATGTTCGAGAACCCGACCATCGCGCCGAACCTCAGCCCGCGAACCGTCGGGCTCGTGTACTTCACCGCGTGGTTGATGCGCAGGTTGCGGTTCGAATCGTCGTTGTCGTACGGGTGGACCGCGAGGTTGCCGCCCCAGCCGGGGCCGGACGCACCGAGCGGCGTCACGAAATCGAGGATCAGGTCGTACTGGCGGCCGAACGACAGCGTGCCGGCCGTCTGCGAACTCAGCCCGATCCATGCCTGGCGGCCGAACAGGGCGACGCCTTTCTGCGACAGCTTGCCGGTGGTGCCCGAGAAGCCGTTTTCGAGCGCGAAGACCGCGGCCATTCCGCCGCCGAGATTCTCGCGGCCGCGCAGCCCCCAGCGCGACGCGTTCAGTGCGCCGCTCGTCATCGCGACGCCGCCGCCGCCGGGCGAGCCGGCACCGCGCGTGCGCTGGTTGGTCGAGTAGGTGATCGACGTGTCGATCAGGCCGTACAGCGTCACGCTGCTCTGGGCAAGCGCGAGATCCGGCAGGAAGCCGGTCAGGCAGGCGGCAATGACGGTCCCCGCGACGCGTGCGCCGGCGTGCTGGTTCGTTTGGGAGAAGGGCATAGGCGTTTGTTGTTGTTGGACCGGCCTGGCGGCCGATGGATCGGGCGGCCATTATTGGAATCTTTCGGCGGCCGATTAAGGCGTCGCACAGGAAAGGTCCTCTGCGGAATCGCTCGGAATCGCGATGCGTCGGCTGCGGGGAGGCGGTCGGGGAGGGGGCGTGCGTGGCGGTGCGTGCGAGTCGGCGCGCCATCGCGCGAGGGTGTGCCGAGCGCTAGCGGCGGGCGATTGGCAGCGCGGCCCGGTGCGCGCCGCGCCAGCCATACTGCATGCCGCGTGTCAGGTCGGGGGATCGCTCCGGGTATGCCGTCCGGATTGCTTACTGCTTACTGATCGCCGGACATCAGCGCCGTGTAACGCCGCTGCATTTCGTCGGGTTCGACCGCTTCGATCGTATGCCCGATCAGCCAATCGTAACCGAACGGATCGCGGATCCTGCCCGAACGCTCGCCGTAGAACTGGTCCTGGAGCGCACGCGTCACGCGCGCGCCGGCAGCGACGGCGGCGGCGATCGTCGCATCGGCATCGTCGACATGAAGATGGAGCGCCATCGGCGCGTTGCCGTCCGGATCGAGGGCGAAGAGATCGTATTCCGGGAACTCGTCCGAGATCATCAGCGTGCACGGCCCGAGTTGCAATTCCGCGTGACCGATGCGCCCCGACGGCTCGACGAGCCGAAATTTCTCTTGCGCGCCGAATGCCTTCGCATAGAACGCGATGGCGTCCTCCGCGCGTTTGGCGCGCAGATACGGAAAGACTTCGTGAATCGCCATGGTGCCCTCCGGTGGGGGTGTGGGTGTGGCTCGATCCTATCGCGCATTCGGTGCCCGGTCTTGAACGAAATTGATCGCCGCCAGATGGCGGAGAACGCCGCGATGCATGCGGCAAACCACCTCCCGAGGCCGAATCCGCTGAACTCGATCGATCCGAGGACCGGGTTGCCGTATCCGTCGCAGCAACAAGACACGCGGCGCTGGTGCACGATGATGGGCAACGGTGTGGGCGGTCGGGTTCCGTGTTGAAGCAGGGCGCTCAACGGAGGACTATTTCTCGATAACGATTACGTCGTATCGAAGGCTGGCACCGGAGTGGGCAGCACGCCTGCGTTTGTTTCGGCGGCTTCCGCACACCGATGCCCGGCAAATTCCCGAAGCACCCAGTCTCGCAATATTTCGGTTGCCTGTCTCGTCGCGGAGCGAGGGCTGTAAACGAGATCGTACTGGAAGCTATCCAGCGCCAGGTCGAACGGCCGCACCAAGGTGCCGTTGGCCAATTCGTCGGACACCAGGGTCAGGCTTATCAGGCCGATTCCCTGTCCGGCAAGGGTCGCCTGCATTGCATGGACTTCGTCGTTGAATCGGAGGCCATCGTTCGGATCGGTGCCGCGTATTTTGGCTGCCTCCAGCCAGCGTGCCCATGTAATTGCGCGTGGATCGTCGCGGACGGAGGGACCCCAATCGAAGTGAATCAGCGTCGCGCGCTGCAGGTCTTTTTCGTGTGCAATCGACAAATGCGGACGACACACCGGGGTAAACCGGTCCCTGAAAAGCGGTTCCGACATGAGCCCGGGATAGTAGCCCGAACCGTAACGGATCGACGCATGCGCGGACTGGTCGAGGTCCACGATGGCATTGGTGGCGTCGAGCCGAAGGGTCCAATCGGGATACGCGGCACGAAATCCGCCTGCTCGAGCCGCGAGGCATTTCGCGGTGAATGCCACCGTGGACGTGAGCGTTGCAACCTTGGTTTCGTCGATGTTTCGCGCTGCCTCGATTGCGCGCTCGAAGCTGTCGAAGCCGTCACGAAGAGCCGGGAACAGCGCCTTGCCGTTTTCCGTCAGCCGGACGCCGCGCGTCTGGCGCTCGAACAGTTTGACGTCGAGCCATTCTTCGAGTTGACGTATCTGGTGGCTGATGGCGGTAGGGGTGACGTTGAGTTCTTCAGCCGCCGCTTTAAAGCCGGCGCGCCGGGCCGCGGCTTCGAATGCACGTAGCGCGCTCAACGGAGGCAGTTTGCGCATGGGTTAGAAAAGCTCATCTGTAAGGTGAGAATTGACCATTTGTTGCGCTCGAAAGCTCCATCGATACTCCGATCCCTGACAATCACCCGGAACTCGACGGAGAGCCTTCCATGAAAATCGAACAGGTGCACACGAATCCCGATCCCTATGCGCCGTTTGCATTATCTCAAGCAATTCGGGTAGGCGGTTTCGTCTTCGTTTCGGGGCAGCCTGCCATTGGCGACGACGGCGAAATCGAAGGGCCCGGAGACTTCGATCGCCAGGCCAGACGCGCATTCGGCAATCTGGAGCGTGCATTGAAATCGGCCGGTTCGGGCATGAACCACGTCGTCAAGACGACGATCTTCCTGAAGTCGATGTCGTACCTCGACAGAATGGTCGACGTCCGTCGCGAATGGTTTTCCGCGCCGTATCCGGCGGAAAGTCTCGTCGAAGTCTCCGCCCTGTATTCGCCGGACGCGCTGATCGAGGTGGAAGCGATCGCGGTCGTCCCGGATGCGGCGTCGTAGAAACGTTGGCCGTGCGCTGCGGCTATTGTCGCGTCGGGCGCTGCGTATCCGCCGGCCGGACAGCTTGGGCAACCCCAAAGCGGACATTTCAATCTAGCCAGTACAACCAAATGTCATACCCGGATTCAGATGTCGTAGCGCCAGCTAAATACAGATGTCGCATGTTTCATCGGCCTTTCCGTCATTCAATGTTGAAGCGCCGAGCTGAAGCAGCAGGGCGCTTACGTTCACCCGCGGGCCTTCGCAGACCGCCGATTCGATTCCGTTTGATGTGTTTGTGAAGCGACCTGCAGGATGGCTGCTTCGATATCAGTTTCCGTGAACGCGCGCTGTTTCTTGGCACCTGGCAACGATGCCTTGGCTCGTACCGGTAGCCCTCGATTGGCGCGCGACGGGGAACCCGAAATCCGCCGGTTATCGCGCTGCGCCTGAATCGCTTCAGCCACTTGCAGCGCGTGGCTCAGGCGCTTGTGTTCGATGATCGCGCCTTGATCGACCTCTGCCAGTTTGTCGTAAAGACGGCATCGCAATACCTCGCCATCAGCCCGGATCTCGATCCGACCATCCGGATACTCCCAGACGTCGATGTAGCGATGAATCAACTTCCGATTCTCGAGCGTATCGTCCAACAAATACAGCACCCGGTCGTACAGCACCGTGAGCGACTTCGAGACCCGACGCGTTTCGCGCCAGGTCATCACCCGGTCCAGATTCTCGTCGTCTCGCAGCGGCCGGTGCGAATTGAAGTCGCTGCGCGGCGGCTTCGCGAAGCGACGGTTGAAATCAGCGATGAAGGAGGGCGCATACGCGTTGGCGTCGGCTACCGTGCTGATGCCGCGCAAGCGCATTTCCTTGACCAACCGGTCCTGCAGCGTCAGGTGCGCACGCTCGACGCGCCCCTTGGCCGAGCTGCTGTTCGCGCAGAACGTGTCGATGTTCAGCTCGTACATGGCCCGGCCAAACTGCGTCACGCTGCTGCCGGTCTTGCCCGCAGTCGGGCTGCGGAACACGCTGTACTTGTCGCTGTAGAACGCCACGGGCTTGCCATGGCGCTCCAGATACGTCCGCGTCGCCTCGAAGTAGCTGAACGTCGATTCGGTCTGCGTGAAGTGCAGCATCATCAGCCGGCTCGTCGCGTCGTCCACATACACCAGCAGCGTGCAGGCCGGTGCCCGCTCCTCGAACCACCGATGATCGCTGCCGTCGATCTGGATCAGTTCGCCGAGGCAAGCCCGGCGCGCTCGCGGCTGATAAACCTTCGGCGGTCGTTGCCGGCGCGGAATCCACAGCCCGGCGTCCGTCATCAGCCTTCTGACCGTCTCCTTCGACAACTGCAGCCCGTGGCATTCCCACAGCTTCTCGCAGGCCAGCGTCGGCCCGAAATCGGCGTAGCGCTCACGAATCAGGCTCAAGGCACGATGCGCCAAATCCTCGGGCAGTTGATGATTGCTCGCATGACCACGACGCTGCGAAATCAGCCCGACCGGGCCAGCAGCGCGATACCGGGCGACCAGCCGTTCAATCTGCCGGCGACTGATCCCGAGCCGCTCCGCGGCTCGCCAAGGCATCAGATGCTGCTCGATCACGGCTTCCACGACCTTCAGACGGTCCAGCTCCCGCATGCTCATGGTGATCAGTCCAGGTTGGCCCACGATGCGCTCCGGCAGTTCAAACCGCCGCCAGCATGCGCCGAAACCCTCGAACTACGACATTTCAACTTTGCCCAGATACGACATTACAACTTTGCTCTTACACCAAAATTGTCGATAATTCACGTTATGTAAAATTGAGTATCTTGGCTCATTAAGTGTGTCACTTCCTGTCCCATTCCAAGAACTGCTTGATCCATCCAGCCAGTCCGATGCGTGACTAACGCCCGGCACCCCTCGGCTCCCCGGGCGGCTCACAACGGCTCGTCCCGAGCGTCCTTCCTCCTGTGTCCTTCATCCCGCGACGTCGGGCAGCGCTGTCGGCCCATAAGCCATCTGCGTGCGCCGGCTCGTCGTTGATGCATGCCCGCTCGCGGACCCTTTCCCATCCACGAAATCACCGGAGCCCGTTCATGGATATCGATTGTCACCGTATCGGCGGCACCTTGGGGATCGCCGCATGTTCGTTTGCCGCCGCACTTTCTTTCGCCGCGCAGGCGCAAGGGGCGACCGCCTGCTATGCCGTCGCCATGCGCGGAGGGCCGCTCTATGTCACGTCGGATGTGTTGCGCGAAGCCGCGCTCAAGGTCGCGAACGCGAAAGTCGACACTGTCGTCGAGCGTATGAAGCTGAGGCCGGAAACGCCCCCGCCCGACCCGATACGTTGCGACGGGGCGAACGATCACCTTCCTGCGGCCGGTCCCGACAAGCGCAACTACTTCGGCAACGTCGTGAGCCCGTTGAAGTTCCTGCGTCTCGCGGCCTATCAATGCGCTGGTGCAGAAGGCCGGAGCCAGTTCTTCTCGATGAACGAGGCCATTTATTATCGCCAGTGCGGAGGCGGACAATACTCGAACTACATTCACTTCTGGGGCCGAGCGAACGGGAACCCGAGCACGTGTTTCGCCAGCGACTACCCGACGATGTTTGCCAGGGCCGCCAAAGACAGAACGCCGGCGGAGCTGCTCAAAGCGATGAAGACGGTATACGCGGGCGGCCTGAGCGGAGCCGCCGCGAACGATCAGGCGCTCGGCAACGCGATGGCGGCGATCCTGATCGCCGAAAGCAATCGCGACTATCTCGTCAATCTCGAGAACTACATGCTGCTGGACCTGGCCGACCTGAAGAAAGCCACGCCGGAGCAAATCATCGGGGGCCACTGCGTGCCGAATGCCGACTCCTGCCAGAACCGTCGCGAGTCGCAGGACGGCAAGCACCCGCTCGCGTGGGGCGGCGCGCAGGAAACCATGATGGTGAACGGCTGGGGCCAGGCGGCAGGCGCCAATAGTCCCTTCGGCATGAGATTCGAAGGCCATCTGTCCGGCGAGTGGGCAGTCGCGAAAGAAAAGGTCAAAATCGCGAAGGTCGCCGAATGCGGCGAGATTCCGCCCAGCTACGGAGATCTGAACCCCGCCCAGCAGAGCGCGGTGAAAAGCGTCTTCGAGGGCATTCTGCCGATCCGCTGAGGTTCGCCGTCGGTCGACGCGCCCGAAAAAAAGCCGCCGCCCCCTACTCGGAAGCGGCGGCCTCGCGATGCTCGACCTGTCGTCAAACCGCCATCACGGTCACCGACTTCGTGACGAGATACGGCTCCAGCGCTTCCGGCCCGCCCTCCGACCCGTAGCCCGAATCCTTCACGCCGCCGAACGGCATTTCCGGCCACGGCGTCGCCGGCTGGTTGATCCACAGCATCCCGACCTCGAGGCGCTGCGTCAGCAGATGCACGTTCGCGAACGAGCGCGTGAACGCGTAGCCGGCCAGCCCGAACGGCAGACGGTTCGCCTCGGCGATCGCATCCTCGAGCTTGTCGAAGCCGCGAATCGCCGCGACCGGGCCGAACGGCTCGTTGTTGAACACGTCCGCTTCGAGCGGCACGTTCGCGATCACGGTCGGTGCGAAGAAGTTGCCTTCCGCGCCGATGCGCTCGCCGCCGGTCTCGATGCTCGCGCCGACCTTGCGCGCATTGTCGACGACCGACGCCATCGCGGTCAGCCGTCGCGGGTTCGCGAGCGCGCCGAGCGTCGTGCCTTCGTCGAGGCCGTTGCCGACCTTCAGCCCTTCCGCATGCTTGACCAGCGCGCGCGTGAATTCGTCGCGGATGCTGTTGTGCACGAGGAAACGCGTCGGCGAAATGCAGACCTGCCCCGCGTTGCGGAACTTCGCACCGCCGGCGGCCTTCACCGCGAGCGCGACGTCCGCATCCTCGGCGACGATCACCGGCGCGTGGCCGCCCAGTTCCATCGTTGCGCGCTTCATGTGCTGGCCCGCGAGCGCGGCCAACTGCTTGCCGACCGGCGTCGAACCCGTGAACGTGACCTTGCGGATCACCGGGTGCGGAATCAGGTACGACGAGATTTCGGCCGGATCGCCGTACACGAGGCCGATCACGCCGGCCGGCACGCCTGCGTCGACGAACGCGCGCAGCAGCGCGGCCGGCGATGCCGGGGTTTCTTCCGGCGCCTTCACGAGGAACGAACAGCCGGTCGCGAGCGCCGCGCTCAGCTTGCGCACCACCTGGTTGACCGGGAAATTCCACGGCGTGAACGCCGCGACCGGGCCGACCGGCTCCTTCACGACCGTCTGCTGCGCACCGAGGTTGCGCGGCGGCACGATCCGGCCGTACACGCGGCGGCCCTCGTCCGCGAACCATTCGATGATGTCGGCCGCCGACAGCACTTCGACGCGCGCTTCGGCGAGCGGCTTGCCCTGCTCCTGCGTCATCAACTGCGCGATCGTGTCCGCGCGTTCGCGCACCAGCGCGGCCGCCTTGCGCATCGTCGCCGCGCGCTCGTGAGCGGGCACCTTGCGCCATGCTTCGAAGCCGCGCTGCGCGGCGGCGAGCGCACGGTCGAGATCGGCGATGCCCGCGTGGGCCACCTTGCCGATCGGCTTGCCGGTCGCCGGGTTCACGACGTCGATCGTCTTGCCGCTCGCGGCGTCGACCCACTCGCCGTCGATCAGCAGTTGCGTATCCGTATAAGTCACGTTAGCCATCCAGACACCCCTACATTGCGTCGATAAAACGCGCGCTGCCGCGAACGGCCGCGCGCCGGTTGACAGAAAAAGCCACGCCGCCGGGGCAGGCACGCACCGGGCGGCATGGGCGGCAGGCACGGCGGCCCGCCATCGTTGCGCAGCGTGCCGCGCTCAGTGCGCGGCCGCCGTCGCCTTGCGGAGTTTCGCGACGTCCGCCGCCTGCACCGCCGGCGCGCCGTTGTTCCAGCCGGCGCGCATGAACGTCAGCACGTCGGCGATCTGCCGGTCGTTCAACTGGTTCGAGAATGCCGGCATCGGATAGGCGGACGGCACGCCTCCGATCACGAGCGTGTCGCTGCCGTTCAGCGTCACGTTGATCAGCGACGACGCATCGGCCTCCAGCACGTTCGGATTGCCGGCGAGCGGCGCAAGCAGCGGCGCATAGCCGCGCCCGTCCACGCCGTGGCAGTGCAGGCAGTAAGCGTTATACACCTTCGCGCCCGGATCGGTTGCCGGTCGGCCCAGCGCGGCCTGCGTCGCCTTCGGATCGTAGCGGTACGGCGGCGCGCCCGTGCCGCCTGCCGCCGGCAGCGATTTCAGGTAGCGCGAGATCGCGGCCAGATCGTCGTCGGTCAGTTCCTGCGTGCTGTGGTTGATCACGCTCACCATCGAGCCGAACGCGGTCGCGTGCTGGTTCGCGCCGGTCTTCAGGAACTGCGCGACGTCGGCCTCGTTCCAGCGGCCGAGCCCCGTATTGTGCTCGCCGGTCAGGTTCGATGCGAACCAGTTGTCGATCGAGGCGCCCGACAGGAACGCCGCGCCGCTTTCGTCGAGCGCCTTCTCCTGGAAGCCGACGCCGCGCGGCGTGTGGCACGAACCGCAGTGTCCGAGCCCCTGCACGAGATACGCGCCGCGGTTCCACATCGCGTCCTTCGCCGGCTTGTCCGCGTAGGGCGTCGTGTCGAGGAACACCATGTTCCACAACGCGAGCGGCCAGCGCATGTTGAGCGGCCACGGGATGTCGGACGGCCGGTTCGCCTGCTTCACCGGTTCGACGCCGTGCATGAAGTACGCATACAGCGCCTTCACGTCGTCGTCCTTCAGCTTCGCGTACGACGGATACGGCATCGCCGGATACAGGTTGTGACCGTCCTTCGCGACGCCCTTGCGCAACGCGCCGGCGAAATCGGCTTCGGTATAGCCGCCGATGCCCGTTTCCGGATCGGGCGTGATGTTGGTCGTGTAGATCGCGCCCATCGGCGTGACCATCTTCAGGCCGCCGGCGAACGGCGTGCCGCGTGGCGCGGTGTGGCACGCGACGCAATCGCCGGCTTTCGCGAGATACGCACCGCGCGCGACGAGCGCGCTGTCGGCGGGCGCCGGCTGCGCGGCATGCGCGACCGTGCCGACCGCCAGTGCGGACAGCGCGAGCAACGAGGCGCGGAGCGCATTCAGGCTCGGGTTCAGGGTGAGATGTCGCATGGTCGTCCCCTCCCCTCAGGCCGTTTTCAGCTGGTTGCCGACCGGCAGCTTGCGCAGCCGCGTGCCGGTGGCCGCGAAGATCGCGTTCGACAGTGCCGCCGCGGTCGCGGCCGTGCCCGGCTCGCCGATTCCGCCCGGCGCTTCGCCGCTCTTCACCAGATGGACTTCGATCGGCGGCGTCTCGTTGATTCGCATCACCCGGTAGTCGGTAAAGTTGGTCTGCACGACGCGGCCGTCCTCGATCGTGATCTCGCCGTACAGCGCGCCCGTGATCCCGAAGACGATGCCGCCCTGCACTTGCGCCTCGACCGTGTTCGGATTCACGTACATGCCGCAGTCGACCGCGCACACGACGCGCTTGACCTGCACCTCGCCGCCATCCACCGCCACGTCGATGACGATCGAAAAGAAGCTGCCGAACGCGTGCATGACCGACACGCCGCGCCCTTGCCCCTTCGGCAGCGACGCGCCCCAGCCGGCCGCCTTCGTCGCGACGTCGAGCACGTTGCGCGCGCGCGGCGTCTTGTCGAGCAGTGCGCGGCGGTACTGCACCGGGTCGGTCTTGGTCTGCGCGGCCAGTTCGTCGATGAAGCTCTCGACGACGAACGTGCTGCGCGTGGGCCCGACGCCGCGCCAGAACGCGGTCGGCACGTGGCGCGGCTCCTGGCGCACGTAGTCGACGAGCTGGTTCGGCAGGTCGTACGGCAGCTCGGCCGCGACCTCCACCGCGTCGGGATCGACGCCGTCCTTGACCGCGGGCGGCGCGAAGCGCGCGAGAATCGACGAGCCGACGATCCGGTGCTGCCACGCGATCGGCTTGCCGTTCGCGTCGAGGCCGGCGGAGATCGTGTCGTAGTAGCACGGCCGGTACATGTCGTGCTGGACGTCTTCCTCGCGCGTCCAGATCACCTTCACCGGCGCCGCGACCTGTTTGCCGACCTTCACGGCCTGGCCGACCATGTCGGTTTCGAGCCGCCGGCCGAACCCGCCGCCGAGCAGATGGTTGTGCACGACGATCCTGTCCGGCGCCAGCCCGGTCAGTTGCTGCGCCGTGTCGCGCACGCGGGTCGGCACCTGCGTGCCGACCCAGATCTCGCAGCCGTCGCCGCGCACGTGCACCGTGCAGTTCACGGGCTCCATCGTCGCGTGGGCGAGCAACGGCTGTTCGTAGACGGCGTCGACGCGCGTCTTCGCGTTCGCGAACGCCTTGCCGACGTCGCCTTCCTTGCGCGCGACCGCGCCCTTGCCGTTCGCCGCCGCATGCGCGAGATCCGCGAAAAGATCCTTCGTCGACACCTTTGCGTCCGCGCCTTCGTTCCACTTCACGACGAGCGCCGATGCGCCGCGCTTCGCGGCCCACGTGTGATCGCCGACCACCGCGACCGCGTTGTCGACGCGCACGACCTGGCGCACGCCGGGGATCTTCCTCGCGGCCGTGTCGTCGACGCTCGCGACCGTGCCGCCGAACACCGGACTGTTCACGATCACCGCATACAACATGCCGGGCACGCGCACGTCGAGCCCGAACTGCGCGGTGCCGTCGACCTTCTCCGGCGAATCGAGGCGCTTCGCGGGCGTGCCGATCAGCTTGAAATCCGCCGGCTGTTTCAGCACGACGTCCTTCGGCACCGGCAGCTTCGCCGCGGCGTCGGCCAACTGGCCGTACGATGCGCGCCGGCCGCTCTGCGCGTGCTGCACCTCGCCGTTCGCCGCGCGGCAACTGGCCGGATCGACGTTCCATTGCTTCGCGGCCGCCGCGACCAGCAGCGTGCGCGCCGTGGCGCCCGCGCGGCGCAGCGGTTCCCACGCGTAGCGCACCGACGTCGAGCCGCCGGTGAGCTGGCCGCCGAGCAGCGGATCGAGGAACAGCTTCTCGTTCGGCGGCGCATGATCGAGCGTCACGCTCGACAGCGGCACTTCGAGTTCTTCCGCGATCAGCATCGGCAGCGCCGTATAGACACCCTGCCCCATCTCGACCTTCGGCATCACGAGCGTGACCTTGCCGGCGCGGTCGATCTGCACGAATGCGTTCGGTGCGAACACGCCGGGCGCAGCGGGTTCGGCTGCATCGCCGCCGATCACCGAGCGGCGCGCATCGTCGCCCGCCGCCGGCAGGCTGAAGCCGAGCAGCAAGCCGCCGCCGGCCGCCGCGCCGAGCGACATCCCAAGTTTGAGAAACCCGCGGCGCGACACGCCCGCGCCGGCCCGACCTGCTTCGATCAGTCCACGTGACATGTCAGGCCTCCTTCGCGGCTTGTTTGACGGCCGCGCGAATCCGGTGATACGTGCCGCAGCGGCAGATGTTGCCGGCCATGGCCGCATCGATGTCGGCATCGCTCGGATTCGGGTTCGCCGCGATCAGCGCGGTGGCGGCCATCACCTGCCCCGACTGGCAGTAGCCGCACTGGACGACGTCGAGCTCGCGCCACGCCTGCTGGACCTTGTGGCCGGCCGGCGTTGCGCCGACGGCTTCGATCGTCGTGATCTTGCGACCCGCGACGGCCGCGACCGGCAGCACGCACGAACGCGCGGCAACGCCGTCGAGATGCACGGTGCACGCGCCGCATTGCGCGATCCCGCAGCCGAACTTGGTGCCGGTGAGGCCGACGACGTCGCGCAACACCCAGAGCAAGGGCATGTCGTCGGGGGCGTCGACCGAGCGGGTTTCGCCGTTGATGTTGAGGGTGATCATTCAGCCTCCGGGGCCGTTGTATTGGGGAAGCGGCGCGAACGGGGCGTGCTGCGCCGTGGGGTCGTCGTCGCCATTGCGTCGTGCGCAACGGCTGCCGCGCGGCCCGGATGCGGGCGAGCCGCGGCGGTGGTGTTGCATGCTTGCGTCGTTACTCGGCCACGTCGATGCCCGACAGCACCTTGATGACCGGCGGTGCGGTGAACCAGTCGGCCGACTTCGTACGGAATTCGCCGAAATACGGGCTCGCGAGGTGTGCGTCGAACGCCGCCTGGTCGTCGTAGATTTCGTACAGATGCAGGTTCGGCGAACCGTCCTGCTCGCGGAACAGGTCATAGCGCCGGTTGCCCGGTTCGGTGCGCGTCTTGGCGACCATGCTGCGCAGTTCGGCCTCGGCGGCCTGCGCGTGTTCGGGTTTCAGGAACAGCGAAGCAATCACGTGAAGCGCCATTTTTTTCCACTCCTTTGAAAACGGAAACGAGCATGCCACAAGCCGGCGTCTCGCGACGCCAGCGTGCAGCGGTGGTCTATCGCCGAGCGGAGATCAGGCCAGTTCGTCCGGGCCGACCCGCACGACGACCTTGCCGAAATTCTTGCCGGCGAGCAGGCCGATCAGCGCTTGCGGCGCGTCGACGAGATCGGGAACGACGTCCTCGAGCGTCTTCACCTTGCCTTGCGCGACCCACTCGCTCATGTCCTTCAGGAACGGCGCATAGCCGGTTGCATAGTGATCGAGAATGATGAAACCCTGCACGCGGATGCGCTTGCGCAGGATCGCGCCCATCAGCGCCGGCACGCGGTCGCGGCCGGTCGACACGGCCTTGTCGTCGTATGCCGCGTCGTTGTAATGCGCGATGATTCCGCAGACGGGCACGCGCGCATGGTCGTTCAGCAGCGGCCACACCGCGTCGAACACGGCGCCGCCGACGTTTTCGAAATAAACGTCGATGCCGTTCGGGCACGCGTCCTTCAGCTTGGCCGCAAACGCCGGATCGCGATGGTCGACGCACGCATCGAAGCCGAGCGTGCCGGTCACGTACGCGCACTTGTCGGCGCCGCCCGCGACGCCGACCACGCGGCAACCCTTCAGCTTCGCGATCTGTCCGACCACCGCGCCGACCGCGCCACTCGCGGCCGCGACGACCACCGTTTCGCCGGCCTTCGGTTCGCCGATCGTCAGCAGCCCGGTGTACGCGGTGAAGCCCGGCATGCCCAGCACGCCGAGCGCGTACGACGGGTGGGCGAAGTCGCGGCCGAGCGGGATCAGGTCGCGCCCGTCGGACAGCGCATAGTCCTGCCAGCCGGCGCCGGCCACGACGAGATCGCCTTCGCGAAACGCCGGCAGGTTCGACGCCACCACGCGGCTGACCGTGCCGCCGACCATCGGCTGGCCCAGCTCGGCCGGCGGCGCATAGGACGGCGCGTCGCTCATCCGGCCGCGCATGTACGGGTCGAGCGACAACCAGACGGTGCGCAGCAGTACCTGGCCGGGGCCAGGCACCGGCACGTCACCGGTTTCGGCGCGGAAGTTGTCCGGCGTCGGTGCGCCGACCGGGCGCGAATTCAGGACGATCTGGCGGTTTGCGGTTTTGCTTTGCGGCATGTGAGCCTCCGTCAACGGGAATGAACGTACTGCGTGGGCACGCTCGGATCAGGGATGGACCAGCGGAAAGGGCACGCCTGCGGCGGCGTCGGCGGTCGAGCCGGTGCGATCGCAGGCAGGCGATTGGAACGATCGGGACAGCGTAACGCGGTGTGAGGCATTCGTCATGAATGATTGAGTAGACCAGTCGTCTAGAATCAGGGCAAAAACAAGGCGCGCCCAAGCGCGCCCGGATTACGACTGCGCCCCGTTGCGTGGCGCGGCAGGCGGCAGGTTCAGCATGCGCCGCGTTTCGGCCATCGCCCTTTCGAGCGGTTTGCGGTTGCGGTGAATCTTTTCCAGCAGCGTCGCGCCCAGCCACAGCTCGTACAGGATCGCGGCCGTGTACGACGGATTGTCGACGCCGCTCAGCGAACCGTCGGCGAGGCCGGCCTCGATGCCGCCCGCGAGCCGATCGATGATCTGGCTGGTGCCGCGCCGCAGTACCGTGCGCATCGCTTCCGACAGATCCGACACTTCCGCACCGAGCTTCACCGCGAGGCACTTGCCTTCCGGATCGTCTGCGCATTGCGTGTGCAGCCAGTTGCCCCAGTACGTCATCAGGCGCTCGGCGCCGGTGCCGGCCTGCTGCTTGAGCAGGTTGTCGAGATGCGCGAGATAGCCTTCGAAATACGATTCGAGCAGCGCTTCGCCGAATGCCTCTTTCGAGCCGAAATAATGGTAGAACGAGCCCTTCGGGATGCCCGCCGCGGCGAGAATCTCGTTCAGACCGACCGCCGAGAACCCCTTGTGGAGCATGATCGGCTTCGCGATATTCAGGATGTGCTGGCGGACTTCGGCGCCTGAAGATGCATTCATGATGGCGTATGGTAGCAACGATTAGACCGGTCGTCTAGTGATGTCGAACCGGCATGTTGAGCGGCACTTTACCCGATCCCCGCCGCGGGCCCAATGCCTGGCCGGCGCGCTTCTCGCCTGCCCGGGGCGTACGCACGTGGCACGACATCGCGGCGACTCGGTTGCGCCGTCAGCGCGGCGCTTCGTCGGCGCGCTTTCTCATGCGCGCCCGACGCTCGCTCCGTTCGGCGGCCGGGGCACTCTTGACCCCGCGCAACGGCGGCCGCCGCAACAGTGCCGCCATCTCGCGCCTCAACGCATCGAGTTCGTTGCCGCGCGCCGCCTCGGTCGCCAGTGCGCCATCGAGCTGCCCTTGAAGCACGCCGCAGCGATGCAGCGCGTCGCCGAGTTGTGCCTGTAGCGCGGCCATTTCTTTCCGCTGCTGCGCATCGCGTTGTTCCGCGCGCGATGTCGCCGCGTCGAGTTCCTTTTGCAATCGCGCGGCGGCGAGCCGCTCGCGATCGATTTCCTGAAGCGCCCGCTTCTCCGATGCGCGCAGGCGCTCCTCGGCGCGGCGGGCGTCGTCGCGCAACCGGTCGAGCTGGGTAGTGAAATCCGCACGGGCCTCGGCGAGCGCACGATCGCCCTCCGCGTTGTCGGCCGTCAGGCGTTCGATATCGGCTTGCAGCGCTTGCCGGGAGGCATCGTCGGCCGCCCTCGCCTGCTCCAGCTCCTGAATGCGGACCTGCGCGGCCAGCAACGCAGCCGTGCGTTGCTCCAGCGCGGTTTCGGTGCGGGCCAGTTCGGCCTGCAACGTCGCGACTTCCGTTTGCGCCGTGGCTCGCTGCGCTTCGACTTCCGCGCGCAGCGCGTCGAGGGCCGCTGCCGCAGCGGTGCTCGACCGGTTCCACAGTGCCGCGACGAGTTCACCGGCCGCCGCCTGCAGATCGGCCGGCAGGTCCGGATGCTCGATGCGCACGCGGCTTTTTTCCCGCAGCTCGGCCCAGAACTCGCCGAGAACGGCCGTCGGCGTGCTCATGCTGCCCTTGCGAACGAGCTGGTACAGGCGGTTCGCCGTCGGCGTGATGCCGAAGCGGAAGAACAGCAGCGCGCAGACTTCGCGGTACAGCTCGCGTGTTTTCGGGAAGTCGGCCTTGAGGCGCTCGATTTCGGCGGTCAGGCGAGGTTCATCGGCGACGAGATCGAACATGGCGGGTTCTATCGGGGAATTTCGTCGATAATATAACGTAAACCGTTAAATATTCAATCATCGGTCGGTTTCAGTTTGACATTATTTCTATAATGTCGAGAATTGCTCAGGGAAGATGAACGAAGCCGGCCCCGCTCGTTACGGCGTGGCGCGGTGCGGCATCGAAACGCCGGAATCCCCTATCGGGTCATGTCCGCAGATTTCACCAAGCGTCTCGGGGCATCCGCTGGATCGGGACAGCCACCCTTTGCACGGCAGCCGAACAAGTACGATCGCGCCACACGCGCGGCAACCAAACACCAGCGTGGGCGCGCCGGCGGCGCGAAGCGCGCCTGCCTTCAGCGGCCGGGCGCCGCTTCCCTGAAGAAGTCGATCAATTGGCGCGTCAGGAAGGCCGGATTCTCGTCCGGCAGCCAATGACCGGTGTTCGGCGCAACGGCTCCGCGCACGTCCAGCGCCAGTTCCCTCGCCATGTCGAGTTCCTTGGTGCCGTTGCTCTTGTCGCCGGCGAGCGCCAGCACCGGCATCGGGAGCTTGTGCTTCATGAACGCCTTGAACTGCGTCTCGTCCTGCGCAAACGCGCGATAGAGTTCGAATCCGGCGCGTAGCGCGCCTGGCGCCGCATAAGCGGCGGCGTAGACGGCGATATCGTCGTCCGACAGTGGGGCGTGGGTTCTCTTCTTGTAGAAATCGAGGATGTACGCGTGCTCCTTGCCCGCAATCAGCATTTCGGCGATATCGCGCTGCTGATGCAAGCCGAAATGCCAGATCTGCGGATCGGCACGGGCCTTCGCTTCGTCCCAGATTCGCGTGCCCGGCACCGGAACGTCGAGCATCGCAAGCTTCGCGATCTCGGCAGGCCATTGCGCGGCGTACGCGTAGGCGACCATCACGCCGATGTCGCGGCCGACGAGGTGAATGCGCGTCGCGCCCAACTGGCGGACGAGCGCCCGGATGTCGCCTGCCATCGAGGCCTTGTCGTAGCCGCCGAGCGGCTTGTCCGATTCGCCCGCGCCGCGGTAATCGACCGCGACGACGCGATACCCCTCTTCCGCCAGCACCGGCATCACGTGACGCCACGTGTACCAGGTTTGCGGCCAGCCATGCAGCAGGATCACCATCTCGCCGTCGTCCGGCCCGCCGCTCACGTAATGGAGACGCACGTCGTCGACCTGCGCGTAGCGCCGGCTGAATCGCTGATGGAAACCGGCCGGCAAGCCGGCCGCCGGCATCCCTGACATCGATCGTTCATTCTGCATGGGTCGTCATCCGTTACGTTGCCGGTCGCTCAGCCTGTCGACCTGCTTCACGCCCCGGAGCAGCCATGGCCGAAGTTGCCTCGTGAGGAGCGGCATGATGATCCAGGTCAGCGACGAAGTCAGGAGTGCGGAGCTGAGCGCGAGTTGGACAGGACGCTCCAGCGCGGGAAGGAGCGCGTTCAGAAGGAAGGTGATCGACAGCAGGACCGGATAAACCGCCAGCCACGTCACGAGAAACGTCTTCCACTTCGGTGCAGCGGGCTTGCCGGCAATCGCGAACCACGCATCCATGCCGACGGCGGCGTCGCGATGTTCGTCCGATATCTCGTCGCCCTTCGCAACCAGCTTTCGCCGTTCCCCGGAGGCCTCCCACGCATGCAGGTGCTCCGGCGAGTCGAAACGATAAACCAGATAGTTGATGCCGCTTGAATCGCTCAGGCGAACGTTTCCGAGATGCCCCGGGTAACGCCGCGCTGCCGCGTCGATCTCGCGCGCCCATCGATCGAATTGCCTTTCCCGTCCCGGATGAACGACGCGGCCGACGACGATCGTGCTCGACTCGCGAATCGTGTCGGACGGGGAAAGGCGTTGGCTGTCGTGCATCTGATTGCTGAAGCGAAGGGGCGGTACATTTCGTCGCTCGGCGGTGCCCGATGGCGTCCGAGAAAAAACATACGCCGTTTGGGCGAACATGCCGGGCTGTCGCGCGAGCAAATCACGGTCCTGACCGCACGCCGGCAGCGGCGCTTGTCGCGCTTCGACGCTCGCGCGAGCGGCCTGCGTCGACGGCGCGGCAGCCTCATGCGATGCCGTCGAATTCGCTACCAACGAACGCGCGCTGTAATTTTTTCAGCATGATCGAAAGCGTTGGGGCGCTACGGATGAGCGGAAAGTGGATCGCCGGGGGCCTAATCGTCGCTCAGGGCCTTCGTTCGGTCTGTCATTCGCGTGCCACCGTAGGCCGGTAACGTTCGAAGCCGCCCCGATTCCGACAAGCGAACCGACATGCAGCGCCCGTCGCGCGCCACGCCCCACGTTTACGCAGCCATGTCCCGCGCCCTCGCTATCAGCCTCGCGATCAACCTGCTGCTGCTCGCCGTCGAGACGGCGGCGGCATGGTTCGCGCATTCGTCGGGGCTGCTCGCGGACGTCGCGCACGCCGCGATCGATCTTGCGGCCGATGCGCTGATCCTCGTCGCCTGCCGGTTCGACGCGCGCCTGCCGCCGGAGCGGCGCCCGACCTACGAGCCGCTCGCACTCGCGGGCCTCGGCGCGTTGCTGGCCGCAACCGGCGCGCAGATGATCTGGCATGCGCTGACCCGGTTCGATACGCCGCCCGTCGTGCAGCCGGGCGCGACCGCGCTCGCGCTGGCTGCCGTCACGCTCGCCGGCAAGGCCGTGCTGTCGTACTGGATGCTGCGCCAGGCGCGCGAGACCGGCTCCGCGCTACTCGAGGCGAGCGGCTGGCACGTGCGGACCGATGCGCTGTCGTCGTTGCTCGCGGCGCTCGCGATGAGTGCTGCGCTGCTCGGCTTCGGCCGCCTCGACGATCTGGCGGCGCTCGCGATCGGTGCGCTCGTGATCCGCACGGGCGCCGGGTTCATCCGGCGCGGCTATGCGCAGTGGCCGGCACTGGCCGATTGGGCGAATCGCTCGACGCGCGGGTCGTGAACGCGGATCGTCGCGCCGCTCGTCGATGCTTCGATGCGCGTGATCGACTGCACGGAATGAAGAAGAGGCTCGCCCCCCGCGAGCCTCTTTTGCGAGATGTCGCCATCGGCATGTCGTTCCTGGCGTGCCGATGCTATCGCCGAACGGCACGACACTCCCGGGCAAAATCCGCACGAGCGCCGCCGGGCAACGGCCGCGGCATACACATCGGACGGTTTCGCGCAATGGAATATCGGGCCGCCTTGCACGGCATCCCGCGACGCACACGTATGCGCCGCAGACGGCGTGATGGGGCGATGCGCGGGCATCGTGCGCGACGACCGCAGGCGGGCTGACCGATCGGGCTCCGCGTAACAGGCTATTGCTTGTATTTTGTTAATACAGCCTTTAGTTTGTATTTTGACGATACATGCCATAGACTGTATTTTCCGATTACAAACGATCACCTGTCATCTCGCGGAGCGCCCGATGGCCTTTCCTGTCCAGACCTTGACCCAATTGCGCCCGATCCTCGTCGGTTTCCGCAAATCCGCGGGGCTCACGCAGGCGCAACTGGCCGCCCGCCTCGGCATCACCCAGCAATCTTATGCTCAGCTCGAAGCCAACCCGTCGGCGGTCAGCATCGAACGGCTTTTCAAGGTGATGAACGCGCTTGGCGTTCGCATGTTGCTCAGCCTCGACGAGCGGGATGCACCGGCGGAAGCGGCCGATTCGGCTCCCGATGCCGAACCGGTGGTGCGCCGCAAGCCGGTCGCGAGCAAGCGCGGCACCACGGCCGCCACAACCCCGACCGGGGCCGCCGTTAGAACTGCGCGGAAGCACCCGACAGCGACGACTCGGGCCAGGCCTCGCGCGTCGGAGCGGGAGGACTGGTGACGATGGTCGCACGCGCCCGCAGCAACCGGCTCGACCTGTGGATGAACGGCATTCCTGTCGGCTACTGGGAAATCCGGCGTGGGGTCGAGCGTCTCGTCTACCTGCCGGACTGGCTCGACGATCCCCAGGGCCGGCCGCTGTCGTTGTCGCTGCCCTTCACGCCCGGCAACCAGCCGCACCAGGGCGCGATCGTGGCCGACTACTTCGACAATCTGCTGCCGGACAGCGAGCCGATCCGCCGTCGCATCGCGCAGCGTTACCGGCTCCGGTCGACAGCGCCATTCGACTTGCTCGCATCGATCGGCCGCGATTGCGTCGGCGCGATTCAAATGCTGCCGCCCGACGAGACACCGGTCAATCTCAACGGAATCGAAGGTGCGCCGCTCGACGACGCAGCCGTTGCCGATGTGCTGCGCCACGCGACCGCCGCGCCGCTGCCCGGCCACGGGGAACCGCACGGCGACCTGCGCCTGTCGATTGCCGGCGCGCAGGAAAAGACCGCGCTGCTGCGTCAGCGCAACCGCTGGCTGCGGCCGTCGGGCAGCACGCCGACGACCCACATCTTCAAGCTGCCGCTCGGGCGCGTCGGCAACATGCAGGCCGACATGCGCACGTCCGTCGAAAACGAATGGTTGTGCTCGAAGATCGTCGCCGCGTACGGCTTGCCGGTCGCACCGTGCGAAATCGGCCGGTTCGACGATCAGAAGGCGCTGATCGTCGAGCGCTTCGACCGGCGCCCGTCGCGCGACGGCTCGTGGATCCTGCGGCTGCCGCAGGAGGACATGTGTCAGGCGACCGGCACGCCGTCGGGGGCGAAATACGAAGCGGACGGCGGCCCCGGCATCGAGACGATCATGGGTATCCTCGCGAATTCGGCCGACGCTTCCCGCGACCGGATGAATTTCTTCGTCGCACAGCTCGTGTTCTGGGGGTTGGCTGCGATCGACGGCCACGCGAAGAACTTCAGCATCGCGCACCTGCCCGGTAATACGTATCGCAGCACGCCGCTGTACGACGTGCTGTCCGCGCATCCGATCATCGGTACGCGCCGCAATCAGATCCCGCCGAGCCGCGCGCGCCTGGCGATGGCCGTCTGCGGGAAGAACCGGCACTACGTGATCGGGGAAATCCGGCCGCGCCACTGGATCGCACAGGGCCGGCGCGTCGGCCTGACCGAAGATGACGTGCGGGCCGCGATGACGGCCGTCGCAGCACGGACGGAGCCCGCGATTGCCGAAGCCGTCGCACAGATCCCGGCGGATTTTCCGGCGGACGTGGCAGACGCGATATTCGCGGGCATGCGTCGGCAAAGCCGCAAACTCGCGGCGGCCGGCGCGGCGTGACAAATCGACCGGCTGCGACGGGCTGCCGGTCTTCGCCGCAATACTTCGACCCTCGGTCGACGGGCGGTCCTGGCAGGACCGAAGCGGTTATGCCGCCGCAGATACGGACATCGAACGCTCCGCCCCGAACCGCTTGCCGGCCGCCGGCGCTTGATCGTTCAGCCGGCGTCGCGCGCGCGGGCGAGTGCCGCGAGGTTGCCCTCGCCGAACCCGTGGTGCCCCTTGCGCTGCACGATCTCGAAGAAGATCTCGCCGGGGCGGCGTTTGACGAAGGTCTGGAAGAACAGTCTCGGCACCCCGTCGTCGCCGATCTCGCCGTCGACCAGCACCGCGCGGCGGCGCAGCGCGTCGAGATCGACACCGTGCGCGGGCAGCCGCGCGTCGACGTCGTCGTAATAGCGTACGGGCGGCTCGATGAATTCGACGCCGTTCGCGCGCAACGCATCGACGCACGCCAGGATGTCGTCGGTGGCCAGCGCGACGTGCTGCACGCCCTCGCCCGGATGGTCGGGCAGGTACGCATGCATCAGCTCGGTGCGCCGCGTACCTTCCTCGTAGACCGGAATCCGCACCGCGCCGCACGGCGACACCATCACGCGCGATTCCTCCGACACATGCCAGTGCGCGTCGATCTGGTGGATCTCGCGAAAATGCAGCAGGTCGTGGTAGAAATCCAGCCACTCCTGCATGCGGCCCGCGCCGACGGTTTGCGTGAAGTGGTCGACCTGCTGCAGGCCGACGCCCGCGCAATCGAGATCGGTATGCGCGGTCGCGATGTCGATCGGCCGGAAATCGATGTCGAAGATCGAGATGTCGCCGACGCCGCCGCGCTGGCCGCCCCGCCCGCGCCAGCGATCGACGAAATACAGGTGCGAATCGCCGATGCCCTGGATCGCCGGGATCTTCAGCTCGCCGACGCCGACCTTTTCGCCTTCGAACGCCCACGCCCCGAGCTGGATCGCGCGCTCGAACGCGCGCCGGGCGTTCGCCACGCGCAACCCGATCGCGCAGACGCCCATCCCGTATTCCTCCGCATAGCGCGCGGCGAACGAATCGGGCTCGGCGTTGATGAGGAAATGCATCTGCCCCTGCCGGTACAGCGTGACGTTCTTGCTGACGTGCCGCGCGATCGCCTTGAACCCGAACTGCTCGAAGCGCTGCGCGAGCGCTTCCGGCACGGGCGCCGCGAATTCGACGAATTCGAGGCCGGCCATCCCGAGCGGATTGGCGGCCGGATCGGCAACGGGCGGCGTATCGCTGGACAAGGGGTGGAAATTGCCGGGCATTCCAGTCTCCGGGGGCATGCGGTCGATGGGGGTTCGTGCCCGTCGCGTGCGGCATGCGCGGCCGATGCGGCGGCCTCGCGTCCGCCCCGAACGGGCGAGTTGTCGATGTTGCAGATTTTAACCAGATCGTTCACCGCGGCACACCCCGGCCAAACGGCATATCGTCGCGCCGCTTAGTGCAAACCCCAAAAGCGTTCGATAATCGCACGTAATTGAACGATAATCGCGCACATTGTCCGATTGGCCAATTGCCGCCGTGCGGCCCGCGCCCTATTCTCCGTTCACTCATCGACTTCAATGCAGCATCGGACGCGGCGCCGCCACGATTCCACGATGCGCCGTGCCAGGAGACATCGCCATGACCCCCACCTTCGACACCCTCGACACCGCCGGCGCTCGCGCTCGCAGCCAGGCCCGCAAGGCTGCGATCGGCAGCTTTGTCGGCGCCGTCGTCGACTGGTACGACTTCCTGCTGTACGGGATCGTCGCCGCGCTGGTGTTCAATTCCGAGTTTTTCCCGAAAGTCAGCCCGACGATGGGCACGCTCGCGGCATTCGCCACCTTCGGCGTCGGCTTCCTGTTCCGGCCGCTCGGCGGCATCGTGTTCGGCCACTACGGCGACCGGCTCGGCCGCAAGCGGATGCTCGTGCTGACCGTGATGCTGATGGGGCTGTCGACGGTCGCGATCGGCCTGCTGCCGACGTTCTCGACGATCGGCTGGTGGGCGCCCGTGCTGCTGGTGCTGATGCGCGCGATCCAGGGCTTCGCGGTCGGCGGCGAATGGGGCGGCGCGGCGCTGATGGCCGTCGAGAGCGCGCCGAAGCAGAAGAAGGCGTTCTACAGCAGCGGCGTGCAAGTCGGCTACGGCGTCGGGCTCGTGCTGGCCACCGGCATCGTCTCGATCCTGAGCCATACGCTCGGCGAGGCGGCGTTCAAGTCGTGGGGCTGGCGCCTGCCGTTCGTGTTCAGCATCGTGCTGGTGCTGATCGGACTGTGGGTGCGCAAGAACATGGACGAATCGCAGGAGTTCGTCGAGAAGGTCGAGCACGGCAACCGCAAGCTGCGCCTGCCGGTGCTGGAGGCGCTGACGCGCCACCCTAAGGCGTTCCTGCTGATCGTCGCGCTGCGGCTCGCCGAACTGTTCACGATGTATATCGTCACCGCGTTCGCGCTCAGTTATTCGACGACGAACCTCGGCATGTCGCGCGACCTGTTCCTGAACATCGGCCTGCTGGTGGGCGCGGTGAGCTGCGTGACGATCCCCTGCTTCGCATGGCTGGCCGACCGCTACGGCCTGCGCCGCATCTACCTGATCGGCGCGCTGATCGGCCTCGTATCGGCGGTGCCGTTCTTCGTCGCGCTGGAAGCTCGATCGATCGCGTGGATCGTGATCTTCTCGATCCTGCTGGCGAACGCCGCGCACGACATGGTGGTGAGCGTCCAGCAGCCGCTGTTCACCGAGCTGTTCGGCGCCGAATACCGCTACAGCGGCGCGGGTGTCGGCTACCAGTTCGCGAGCGTCGTAGGCGGCGGGTTCACGCCGTTCATCGCGGTCGGCCTCGTCAGCGTGGCAGGCGGTTCGTGGCACCTCGTCGCCGGCTATCTGGCGTTCGGCTGCCTGATCTCGCTGGCGGTCGCCGCGCGGATGCGGGCGGCGCAATGACGGCCTGACCGTTGGCCGACCCGATTCGCGGTCGGCCAACGCGGCGGTCGTTCGGCCATGCCGGCCGGCATTCGACCCGCCGCATCGCGGCGCGACGTCAAACACTGTCAGTTACGCGCGCCGATTCCCCTTTTCCCCTCCGAACACTCCACGCCGCATGCCGACCAATGGCATCATATGGGCCTACGTCAGTCACCGATACGCCCCCATATCATGTCGAATCTCATCGTCCACGGCGGCACTCCGCTGCGCGGGGACATCAAGCCGTCCGCGAACAAGAACGCCGTCCTGCCGATTCTGTGCGCCACCCTGTTGACCGATCAGCCGCTGCGCCTCGTCGGCGTGCCGGACATCACCGACGTACGCAAGATCCTCGACATCTTCCGCACGCTCGGCAGCGACGTGTCGGTCGATTTCACGACGGGTCTGCTCGAGCTTCACCATCGCAACACGCAATTCGATCCGGCCATCCACCGGCTGCCCGAGGCGATGCGTTCGTCGATCATGCTGATTCCGCCGCTGCTCGCGCGCTTCGGCGTCGCGCGCCTCGAGAACGACGTGAAGGGCTGCACGCTCGGCGTGCGCGAGATCGATCCGCACGTCGAGGTGTTCGAACGTTTCGGCGCACACATCGAGCGCACGCCCGATTCGCTGATCGTCCGTACCGACGGGCCGCTGACGGCCAACGCTCATTGGCTCGACTACGCGTCGGTGACGACCACCGAGAACTTCGCGCTGTGCGCGACGGCCGCGAACGGCACGTCGACGTTGATGAACGCGGCCTCCGAGCCGCACGTGCAGGAGTTCTGCCAGTTCCTCGCGATGATCGGCGTCGCGATCGAGGGCATCGGCACGTCGCGGCTCTGCGTGACGGGCGGCGGCAAGCTCGGCGGCGGCGAGTTCCGCTTCGCCGAGGATTTCCATGAAATCGCGACGTTCCTTGCGCTCGGCGCGATCACGGGCGGCGACATCACGGTGCGCAATTCGTCGCCCGAGCATTTCCCGCTGATCGACCGCACGTTCGCGAAATTCGGCGTCACCGTCACGCACCGGGACGGCTGGTCGCGCGCGGAGCGCGACGGCCCGCTGCGCGTGCGCCGGCCGTTCACGCAGAACATCCTGACCAAGGTCGAGGCCGCGCCATGGCCGTACCTGCCGGTCGACCTGCTGCCGATCTTCATCGCACTCGGCGTGCGCGCGGAAGGCAGCGCGATGTTCTGGAACAAGGTCTACGACGGCGCACTCGGCTGGTCCGGCGAACTGTCGAAGTTCGGCGCGCACGTGTTGTTGTCCGACCCGCACCGGCTGATCACGTTCGGCGGACTGCAACTGACGCCGGCGCGCGTCGAGAGCCCGTACATCATCCGCGTCGCGATCGCGCTGCTGATGGTGGCCGCGAGCATCGAAGGCCGCTCGGAAATCATGAACGCGCTGCCGATCCGCCGCGCGCATCCGCATTTCGTCGAGAACCTGCGTTCGGTCGGCGCGAACGTCGAGTGGACGAGCAGCGAGTAAGGCCATGGCGGATGCGGCGCGCGTAACGGTCGCGTCGCATCCGGTTCCTCCGCTTTTCCGGTTCGTCCGTCCTCAAGCAAACGGGTTGCGCAATACCGGACCGCCGTCCACTTGCAGGCCGCCGTACATGGCTTCGGTGTACAGATATTCGCACCCCTCGATCGAAGCAGTTGCCACGATGCATGCGTCGTAGAAGGACAAGCGATGCCACTGCGCCAGCCGCCGCGCGAGGTCGTGCGCATCGACGGTGAGCGGCACGACATGGCACAAACGCCTGATCGGCTCCAGAAACTCCCCAACCTCGCGCCACGGCATCCGCAGTTTGCGGTTGCAGACACTGGCGATCTCATTCAATACCTGGACGCTGATGGTTGGCCGGCGAAGGAACAGCACCTCCGCACGATTTGCCTTGGTTTCGTCGTCGGACAGCAGATAAAGCACGACATTGCTGTCGACGAACGATTTCTCCGTCTCAATCCTGCTCATTCGTATCGTCCCGGCTGAACTTGAAATCCGCGGGCAACTTGCCCCTGAAACGCCGTAGTCGCTCCAGAATCTCGTCGGGCCTCGGCTTGCGGCTTGCGGCTTACCGCGAAAACGCGGGGACTGTCGACCACGATCTCGATATCGTCGCCTTCGCGCAGTTCCAGTGCGTCGACCACACTGGCCGGAAGACGAACCGCCAGGCTATTGCCCCATTTAGCGACCTGCATCCGAGCCTCCATGGATATACGTCGTCGTTTGTATATTGTTGGTGCGAATCCGCAATTCGACTGAATGGACAATTGGGCCGGCACGCGCGCCCCATTACCCATGACTCGCGCGATAATCGCTCACTCCCGCGCGAATACCGCGCATCCACTGCCCGCCTGCGACGATGAAAAAGCCCGATCTCGACCGACGCGACTGGATTGCCGGCCTCGAAAAAGGCCTGATGATCCTGGAGGCGTTCGACAGCCAGCACGCGCGCATGACGCCCACGCAGGCCGCCGCCCGCACCGGCCTCACGCGCACGGCCGCGCGGCGCTACCTGCTGACGCTCGAGTCGCTCGGCTACGTGTACACCGACGGCAAGCTGTACGGCCTCACGCCGCGCGTGCTGCGGGTCGGCTGGTCGTACTTCGATTCGGCGCGGCTGCCGCGCACGGTCCAGCCTTATCTGCAGCAACTGAGCGCGTCGCTGAACGAATCGGCGTACGTCAGCGTGCTCGACGGCTGGGAGCTCGTGTTCATCGCCCGCAACGGCGTGTCGCGCGTGATGACGACGGGCTTCGTGCTCGGCGCACGCGTGCCGGCGCCGCTGACGTCGCCCGGTGTCGTGCTGCTCGCCCATCATCCCGATCGCGAGGCCGTGCGCGCGTGGCTCGACGAGACCGAGTTGCCGCCGTTCACGCCGCACACGATCACCAACAAGGCGCGGCTGCTCGAACAGATCGACCAGGCGCGCGACGCCGGCTACGCGGCGATCGAGCAGCAGTTGCAGGTTGGCGTGCGCGGGATCGCGGTGCCGCTGAAGAACCGTCACGGCGAAGTCGTCGCCGCGCTGAGCACGAACATGCCGATCGGCGCGGAGACGACCGACGCGGCCGTGCGGCGCGTGCTGCCGCATCTGCAGGAAGCGGCGCTCGCGATGCTCAACGTGCTGTAGCGCACCCTGCTCGCCGCGAACGGCCCCGGTGCAACGCCTGCAACCCCGCTACGTAACGAATAGCGCCCTGCGCCGCAACCGGTAGTCCGTCGGCCGGTTTTTGCCCTTCACCCGATCCGCCACCAACGCGGCAACAGATTGCGCACCTCGCGCCGCCGGTAACGGTCGTCGATCAGATGCACGACCCCCTCGTCGTGCTCGGTCCGGATCACGCGCCCGGCCGCCTGCACGACCTTCTGCAGCCCCGGGTACAGGTACATGTAGTCGTAACCGTTGCCGAAGCGCGCGTCCATCGCGCGCCGCATCTGCTCGTTGACGTCGTTGACCTGCGGCAATCCGAGCGTCGCGATGAACGCGCCGATCAGCCGCTCGCCGACCAGGTCGACGCCTTCCGAGAAAGCCCCGCCCAGCACCGCGAAACCGACGCCGCGGCCGGCCGCGTCGAAGCGCGCGAGAAACGCGTCGCGCTCGCTTTCGGCCATGCCGGGCGCTTGCGCCCACACGGGGACGTCCGGATGGCGCGTCTGCATCAGCGCGACCACGCGCCCGAGGTAGTCGAAGCTGCTCAGGAAGCCGAGATAGTTGCCGGGCCGGGCCGTGTATTGCGCGGCGATCAGGTCGGCGATCGGCTCGAGCGAGCGATCGCGGTCGCGCCAGCGCGTCGACACGTGGCTCGCGACACGCACCGTCAGTTGCTCGGCGCGGAACGGCCCGTCGACGTCGAGCCAGCCCGTATCGCCGGGCAGCCCGAGCGTGTCGCGGTAGAAATGGAACGGGCTCAGCGTGCCCGAGAACAGCACGGTTGCGCGCGCGGCTTCGTAGCGCGGCGCCAGGAAGCCGGCCGGGATCACGTTGCGCACGCACAGCGTCGACTGGACGCGGCGCCGGCGGCCGGCCGTCGCCACGCCGTCGAGCGCAGGCTGCCGCGGCATCGGTTCGCCATGCAGCGTCGCGTCGAAGATCGATGCGCTGTCGAACGCTTCGGCCAGCACGCCGAACTGGATCGCCTCGAAATGAAAGCGCAGCAGCGCGTCGCCGTTCGCGCGCGGCGCGTCGGTCAGGTGTTCGCCGATCGCCGCGACGAGGTTTTGCACGGCCGATACGATCGGGCCCGGCACGTCGGGATAGGCCGCATAGCGCTCGGCCTGTGCGCGATTGAGCGTGCCCCACGCACGGGCCAGCCGGTCGAATGCCTTGCGCAGCGCCGCGGGCGCGGCTTCGCGCGCGGCCGCGAACGCGAACGGATCGAGCGACGCGCTGTACATCTTGCGGGCGCGGTCGAGCAGGTTGTGCGCTTCGTCGACGAGCACGCCGACGCGCCACTGGTTCTGCTGCGCGAGCGTGTGCAGCATCGCGCTGCCGTCGTAGTAGTAGTTGTAGTCGCCGATCACCATGTCCGACCAGCGCGCGAGCTCCTGCGCCAGGTAATACGGACAGACGTCGTGCGCGAGCGCCGCGGCGCGCACGGTGTCGCGATCGAGCAGCCCGGCGTCGATCGCCGCGTCGCGCGCGGCCGGCAGCCGGTCGTAGAAGCCTTTCGCAAGCGGGCACGATTCGCCGTGACACGCGTTGCCCGGATGCTCGCACGCCTTGTCGCGCGCGACGAGTTCCAGCACGCGCAGCGGCAGCGCGGGCGTGCCGGCGCCGAGCGTCGTCGCCGCTTCGAGTGCGAGCGCACGGCCGGGCGTTTTCGCGGTCAGGAAAAACACATGGTCGAGCTCGCCTTCGCCGCATGCCTTCAGCAGCGGGAACACGGTGCCGAGCGTCTTGCCGATGCCGGTCGGCGCCTGCGCCATCAGGCAGCGTTCGTCGCGCGCCGCGCGATAGACGGCCACCGCCAGCTCGCGCTGGCCGCTGCGGAACTGCGCGTGCGGAAACGCGAGCGCGCGCAGCGCCGCGTCGCGGGCGGCGCGATGGGCCGTCTCGCGTTCGGCCCAGCCGACGAAGCACGCGCACTGCTCGGCGAAGAACGTCGCGAGCGTGCCGGCATCCAGCGTTTCCGTCAGCACGGTCTCGCGCTCGGACACGATGTCGAAATACACGAGCGCGACGTCGATTTCCTCGAGATCGCGCGCGTCGCACATCAGGTGCGCATAGACCTTGGCCTGCGCCCAGTGCAGTGCACGATGGTTGTCCGGCATCGCGTCGAGGCTGCCGCGATAGGTCTTGATTTCCTCGAGCCGGTTCGCCACGGGATCGTAGCCGTCCGCGCGGCCGCGCACGGTGAGCGTCCCCCACGTGCCCGTCAGCGCGATCTCGGTTTCGTAGCGCGCGCCGCGCTTCGACGTGACCGCGCCGTGGCCGGCGATGCCTTCGAGCGCGGTCGGCGCGGGCGTGAAGCGCAGGTCGAGATCGCCGCGCCGCGCGGTGAACTCGCACATCGCCCGCACCGCGACGACGTAGCTCATGCGGACAACCCCGCCGCTTCGGCGTGCGCGACGGCCGCGCCGGCCCACTCGACGTCGACGACGCGCACCGGCATGCGGTGCGCGACGCAGTAGGCGAGCCAGCGTGTCTGGTTGTCCTGCAGCCGGTCGCCGGGGCCCTTCACCTCGATCAGCTCGTAGCGGCGTTCGTCGGGCCAGAAGCGGACGAGATCGGGCAGGCCGGACCGGTTGCTGCGGATATCCGCGAGCAGGCGCGTGAACCATAGCCGCAGATGCTCGGGCGGCAGGCAGGCGAGCGCTTCGTCGAGCAGCGTGTCGGTCAGCACGCCCCAGAACACGAACGGCGATTGCAGCCCGGCCTTCGTCGCGAAATGCCGGCGGATCGTGTCGCGGTACGCGCCCGAATCGAGCTGCGCGAAGCATGCGTCGAAGGCCGCCGCGCGGCGCATCGCGAAATCGGGTGCGTGCAGATCGGCCGGGCCACGCTGGAACGGGTGAAAAAACGCACCGGGCACGGCCGCGAACACGGGCTCCCAGCACAGCAGCCCGAACAGCGAATTGATCAGCGTGTTTTCGACGTAGTGGACCGGTGAAGCCGGCTGCGCGAGATGATCGCGCACGGCGAATTCGACGCTGACGGATGCGTCGGGGCGCGCCAGCACGAGCGTCTCGCGCGGTACGTCGGCGGCGGCAGCCGCGCGTTCGACCCGCTGGCCGGCGCGGCGTTGCAGGCGCGGCAGCATGCGCTCGACGCGCTGACGCTCCTCGTCGCTCTCGAAGCCGCCGCGTGCGTCGAGCGCCAGCGCGAGCGCGTCGTCGTCGCGTCCGCAGCGTTCGAGCACGCGGATGCGACGGTGGCGGCTGCCGGGCCACGCGCTGCGGGTGTACGCGTCGAGGGCGGTACCCCAGTCGGCACGGCGCTCGCACGCCTGGCCGAGCGCGAACAGCAGCTTCGCGCGGCGCGTCGCGAGCCACGGCTGCGCACAGTCGACTGCGGCCAGCGCGCGGATCAGGTCGTCGAACGGCAGATCGTCGGGCCATGCATCGAGCGCGTCGCGGCACATCTGCAGCGCGAGATACGCGTCGACGTCGCCACGCTGCTGGAACGCGCGCGACGACGGCGCGATCGGCACGCTTTCGTACTGGAACACGCCGAGATCGGCGAGCACGAATTCGCTCCAGTCCTGATGCAGATTGCCGAAGAACATCAGCCGCAGCCGGTCGCACAGTGCGCCGACCGTCACGCGCAGTACGCGGTCGTCGGCCTGTGCGCACCACGCGTCGAGCGGTTGCGCGACGTCGTGCGCGGGCCGCAGCCGGTCGAGCCAGTCGGCCTTGCGTTCGCCCGCGTGCGCGGCGAGCGACGGAAAGATGCGCAGCAGATCGGCCTTGGTCGACAGCGCGAACAGCTCGTCGAGCGTGAGCGGCGGTGCCGGATCGACCCAGCCGAGGGCGACGAGCGGCGCGGCGGCGTCGAGCGTGCAGCCGATCTCGTCGTACACGAGCTTGCTCGCGCGGAAATCGGACCCGTTGCGCATCAGCATCCGCACGAGCAGCGCCCGCGATGCCTGCGGCAGCGCCGCGAACTGCCGGACGAACGCGTGCTCGTGCGCGTCGAACAGGTCGTCGTAACGCTCGCCGAGCCAGGCCAGCGCGCGTTCGAAATTGGTCAGGTAGTAAAACGCCGGAGGCGTCGGTGAGGCAGGCGTCACGGGGATCGATCACTGTACGTTTGTACAGGTCGCAATCATATCAAATGTGACGGGCGATGCTGTACGCGGCATCGCCCTCCCGCTATCCGCCTGCGATCCGGCTTCGGTCAGAACTGGTAATTCACCGACATGTCGAACACGCCGTTGGTCGACTGCTGCGTGATCGGGCTGCGCGCCGCGCGACCGACGAGCTGCTCGATCGCGCCGTCCATCGTGACGAACCAGTGCTTGTTCACGAACCACACCATCGTCACGCCGAGGCCGGCCGACTTGATCCCGGCCCCCGACGAATAGGCCGGCAACCCCGAGCGCGCGGCCGCGCCCTGGTTCACGCCGAACCAGCTGTTCATGTAGCGGGAATCGGCGAACGACACGGTGGGCCCCGCGAACCAGAAGAAGTGCTCGTTGCTGCCGGGCATCGGCATGTACGCGGAGAAATCGCCGGTCCAGCCGTTCGACCCGCCGATGCTGCGCCGGACGTCCGCGCGCAGCACGAGCGGGAAATCCTTCGAGACGACGTAATCGGCGGCGAGCTTCATCACGGGCGCCGCGTTGATGTTGTCGAGGCCGTTCAGGTGGCCGAGATCGTCGGCCGAACGCCGTCCGAGGTCATAGCCGACCGCCAGGCTCACGCGCCAGTTCGGCCCGCGCAACACGTTCGCGCCGAGGCCCTCGCCGGTCGACAGGAAGAACAGGTCGCGATAACGGATGTCGAAATTCGGGCCGCCCATCACGCGATAGCGGTCGGAGCCCGCGTAGCGCGGCTGCAGCGTCATCGCGGCGCCGACGCTCACCTGCCAGGCGGGAATATTCGGATCGAAGAGTTTCTGGAGCGGTACGCCCGCCGTGTATTGCCATTCGCCGAGCGGCGACGGCGTCTGGGCCGCCGCGTCGCGCGCGCCGGCGGCAAGCGCCGCGCATGCCGACAGGCCGGATACGAACCGGCGTGCGCCGGGTGACAGCAACAGGCGAGCAACAGTGGTCAAGGCGGTCTCCGTCGGCTGCACGAAACGAACCTGAAGGAAAGCGTGTCGCGCTTCAGCGGCTGCAACAGTCGGCAGCCCGCTGCGCGAACGTAGTGTGCGCTGAATTAACGGACATCCTACGCGACACGCGTGCGGACGCAAAGCGCCCGTTGTGTACGGGCACTTTGCCGGGATCCGGCATGCGCCGGCGGATGATTGCGGAATCAGAAACGCTCGACGTGATAGTCGCCGGCGAGCGCGGCCGGACTGCGCGACGACATCATCCGCGAGAAGCCGTCGGCGAGCCGGCCGAGCGCCAGTTGCTTCTGGCTCGCGTCCCAGTGCGTATAAGTGTCGTATGCGGCATCGTCGAACGAAACGGTGACGGCGACCGGGCGGCCGCTGGCGCGAAAGCCGATCTGCAGCACGCCGCCCGGCAATTCCTCGATGTGATAGTGCAGCGAACGCGATTCGAAATAGCGGCCCAGTACCTGAGCGATCGCGCGCTTGTCCGGCGATTGCACGTGAATGTCCATGACGGTCCTCCTTTCAGTGTTCGCGCGGCCGGTGGTGGCGCACTGCCCCCGTCCGGCATCCGCATCGGCGGCGGGTTCGACGGCGGATCGCCTTGCGGCAGCCCGTCGGGCACGGGCGGGTCGACCGGGTCGTCGTGCCCGGGCGGCGGCGGATCCGGGTCGACGTCGGGTGTCGTCGGTTCGGGGCGGTGCAGCATGGATGGCGTATTCATGTCACTCCTGCGCGACGGCGCGCGCATTTCGATGGCGAAGCGAGCGCCCGCAAGCGCCGTGCCCGCTATCGCGCCGTGCCCGCTATCGCGCCGTCGGGTTCAGTCGTCGTAGGCCGCCATGACGAGCCACATCGTGCGCCCCTCGGCGCTCAGTTGCACGGCAAGCGCGAACGGATCGGACGGTTCGCAATGGGCGACGAGCGCCTGCTGCGCGCGCTCCGGGCCGTCGTAGACGGTGTCGTTCAGCTCGCGTACCTCGTCCTTGCCGTCGAACATGCGCCGCTCCGGCCGATAGACCCGCGATTCGCGCTTCCACGTGTCGAACCGCTCGCGCACGTGGCCGAAATCGCCGCCGCATACGTTCGCGTCGTAACGTATCCTTTCCCTGGCTGCATTCATCGCGATGTCCTCTCGTCCATACCGGCCCCGTGCGCGTCGTACCCGCATGCCCGGCCGGTTCTCGCGGCTTGCAAGCGCCGTGCCGCGGTTGCCGCGGGTACGGCGCTTGCGCCTTCTCATCGACAAGGAGGTTCGATCATGACCGTTCACGCCCCCGGCCGCCGCGACGCCGTGTCACCGGCTGCCGGACTGCTCCGGTTCGCCACGTCGCGTCCGCCGTCCGAAGACAAGACGGAGGAACGCATCGACGAAGGGCTCGAGGAGACGTTCCCGGCCAGCGACCCGCCCGCCGTCGGCGGTGCGACGCGTATCGACCCCGCCAAGCCGTCCGGCGAGCGCGAACGTCGCGCGCCGCACGTCCCTTCCCCGCCCCGCGATCACGGCTGACGGCGGCACCCGGCACGCGCTGCGTGACAGCGCAGCCGCGCGCCGGCCCAATCAGGAGCGATCGATGAAAGTCCTTGAACGCAGATGGCATGAAGTAAGCGGCGCAGCCGGCGTCGCGGCGCTGGCCGCGATCGAAAGCGCGGTGGTCCTCGCAATCGTCACGATGACGGGCATCGGCCACTGACGTCCCGCGTCGACGGCCGCGTCTGCGCCGTGGAAGATGTACAAGCAGGCTGGCAAATTTCTCCGTCGCCGGCTATCCGGCGCAAGCCCGTTATCAGCGTGAAGAGGCCTTGGGCCCGACGCGTGCGCCTCGCGCGGCACGCGCGGTGCTCCCGCATCGTCCCCGCTCACGAAGGAGACGTTCATGTATCGCGTCAACGAGATCATGTCGCGCGACGTAGTGTGCGTCGCGCCGACCGACACGATTCGCCATGCAGCCGAATTGATGCAGCGCTTCGATATCGGCGTGCTGCCCGTTTGCGACGGCGCCGAACTCGTCGCGATCGTGACCGATCGCGATCTGGCGGTGCGGGCGCTGTCGCACGGCCATTCGCCCGATACGCCCGTGCAGGCGGTTGCGTCCAGACCCGTGCAATGGTGCGTCGAGGACGACGGCGTCGGCGATGTCCAGCAGCGGATGGCCGACGTGCAGTTGCACCGCTTGCCGGTGCTCGACCGCAATCTGAAGCTGGTCGGCATGGTGTCGCTCGGCGACATCGCCACGCGCGCGGGCGGCCCAGCTCGCGACGAGCTGGCCAACACGCTCGAGGACGTATCGCTGCCGCGCCGCCGCTGAGCGGCGTTCCCATCCATCATCCCGCGCGGCCTGCCGCCCCGGCGCAATACCCGCGCGACGAATTCGCGCGCGGGCCGGGTTGCCGCTTCGACCAGGAGGTTTTCGATGACAACGGACAAACCGTCGCGCGACGCCGCGCGCATCGTCGGCACGAATCCGCGTACGGCCGTCGGCGGCCCGGGCCCCGACGTGATGGCCGCCCGCACGCTCGAAGGCGATCGCGTGCTGACGCTGGACGGCGACGACATCGGCAAGGTCACCCACATCATGCTCGACGTGCGCGCCGGACGAATCGCATACGCGGTCGTGTCGTCGGGCGGCCTGCTCGGGATCGGCGACAAGCTGCTCGCGGTGCCGTGGAACGCGCTCGTACTCGATGCCGAGCGCGAATGCTTCGTGTTGCCGGTCGACACCGCGCGTGTGCGCGAGGCGCCCGGCTTCGACAAGAGCCGGTGGCCGACGATGGCCGACCCCGAATGGGCCGAAGCACTGCATGCGTACTACGGCCGTTCGCCGTACTGGCTGATCGAGGAAGGCGAAACGGCGCTCGATTCGCCGCCGTACGAGGCGTCGCCGGGCGGCCCCGAAGACGGCACGCGGCGGCACTGAAGCCCATCGGCCGAAAGGCGGATCACTGCGCGGCGGCCACCGTCTTCGCGAGTTGGCGGGAGGCGCTCAGGTGTGCGTTCAGCATCGGCAGCGTGCGGGCCGCGAATGCGCGAAGCTGCGGGTCGCGGCCGTCTTTCGCTTCGGTTTCGTAAAGCCGGACTGCCGCTTCGTGTGCGCGAGGCCCCGCCAACGCCACGTACGCCGTATCGAACGCGCGCCCGTTCTTCGCGCGCAATGCCGTCACCGCCGGGTCGACGAGCATGCGCGTCTGGACCGGTATGCCCTTTTGCGCGCCGATGTGCCGCAATTCGTCCGCGATACGTGCATGGTCGTCGACCATCCGGCGGGCGAAGGCCTTCACGTCCGCGTTCGACGAGCGATCGAGCGCAAGCTGCCCGGCCTGCCGTTCCACCTTGCCGATCATGCCGGCCTTGTCGACGAACTCGGCGTCGATGCCGATCGGCCGCTGGGTCATGCCCGCCTCGTCGGCGGTCGGGCCGGGGCGCACGACGCCCGGCGCGACCTGCGCGGACGAAGCAGGCAGCGCCTGCGCATGCGAGAGCGCGAACGCCAGCGCGCCCACGGCGGCAGTCAGGACGATTGCCGCCGATCGACGCCCGCGTGGCTTCATCCGGTTCGTTTTCGTCATCCGGGCCTCCGTATCGGGCAACGGAGCGTCACGCGGGACGATGGGCCGACGTGAAGAAATCGGTCCACTCGCCGTTGTGCCATGCGCCCTCGGTGCGCTCCACCGATAGCGCGCCGGCGGCGAGCATCGTCCGCTCCGCGAACGCGATCGTGCGCCGCGTCACGTGCGCGGCCAGCACGACGCCGTTTTCGCACTGCTTCAGCGCGCCATGCCCCTCCGGCGCATCGCCGCGCATCCGGCCGAGCGCGCCGCACAATGCGCCGACGTACCCGCCGACGAGCGGCACGCCGATCCACGCGAGCGGGGAATGAAGGCCGCCCAGATAGAGCAGCGCGGCCCCGGCGAGCCCGACGATCGCGCCGATGGCCACGCCTTCCAGCGCGCCGATGCCGCCAGGCCGCGCGGCGGAGTCCGCATAGACGTCGCCGCCGAGCCAGAACAGCGCGTGCTGTCCGGGCGGATTGAGAAAGAAGACCTTCACGTCGTCCCGATGCATGGCGTGGCCGCGCAACTGCTCCGCGCAGCGTTCCGCCTGCTCGAGCCGCGAGAAACGGCCCGCGATGATGGTGTCCATGTCGAACCTCCTGCCCAGTGACGCGCAGGACCGCGGGCGCGCGACGCCCGATCGGCCCGGCGCTGGCCCGCGCATCACGTTACTTCCGGCGGATCTGCAGCTTGTCGCGCACGCCGCTCACGCCGCTGACGTCGTGCGCGACGCGGATCGCGGTCGCGCGTTGTCGCTCGTCGGGCACGTTGCCCGTCAGTTCGACCACGCGGTCGCGAACCTGCACGTCGATGTCGCCGGAGGCCAGGCCGCGTTCGGCGACGAGCGCGGCCCTGACGCGGGACGCGAGCGTCGCATCGCGGATCTGCCCCCCGACGGCCGACGCCTGGCTCGCAAGCTTCGCACGGGTGCCCTCCTCGGCCGATGCGTAGCGGGGCGTCGCGATCCATGCACACGACAGCATCAGTATGCTCGCGATCGGCACGACCGGCGTCCTATGCCTGGTGCGTGCCGGCTCGCTGCCCGTGCCGTCGCGCGTCGTGCTTTTCGTTGCGTCCATCGCGCCTCCTTTCTCGTATGCGGCCGGACGGCCACGCGGCCGGATTGCCGCGCCGCGTGTGCGTCGGTTATACGTCGGGTATGTACCGCTACCGCTCGCGCGGCTTCCCGTCGCCCATGTCGTCCGGCACGACGTCGACGATCACGCTCGCGAGCGTCGACATGTCGACCGGCTTGCACAGATACGCATCGAACCCGGCGGCCATCACCCGGCGCCGGTCGGCCTTGCCTGCATGCGCGGTCACCGCGACGACCGGCAGATGTCCGCCGCCGTTCGGCAAATGCCGGATCCGGTCCAGCAGCCAGTAACCGTCGCCGTCCGGCATCGCGAGATCCGACAGCACGACGCTCGGCTGCTGCCGCTCCACCGCGTCGAGCGCATCGTGTCCCGACCAGGCGGTCGATACCTGCGCGCCCATGGTCTCCAGCGCCGCCGCGAGGCTGGTCCGCGACGTCGGATCGTCGTCGACCACCAGTACGCGCTGACCGTCGAGCGCGACCATGTCGGCCTTGCCCTTCGCGCGCGACGGCTGCTCGACCGGATCGTCGGCGTCCCAGCCCGCGGGCAGCGTCACCGTGACGGTCGTTCCGCGCTCGGCGCCTGCGCTCGTCGCGACGACCTCGCCGCCGTGCAGCTGCGCAATGTTGCGCACGATCGACAGGCCGAGCCCGAGGCCGCGCCGGGGGGACGTGAACGCGCCTTCCGGCCGGCTGAACGTATCGAACAAGTGCGGCAGGTATTCCGGCGCAATCCCTTGTCCGGTGTCGGAGACCGACAGCCGCACGCGCTCCCCCGCGCGGGTCAGCGACACGTTGATCCGCCCGCCCGGCGGCGTGAACTTGATCGCATTCGACAGCAGGTTCGACAGGACCTGGCGCAGGCGCTCGCCGTCCGCCGGGATCACGCAGGCCGGCATCGCATACGACGTCGACAGCACGAGCCCGTTCGCCTGCGCCGTCGCGTCCAGTTCGCGCGTGGCGTCGCGCACGATCCGAACGAGATCGACCGGCACGCGTTCGAGGCGCAGCCGGCCGGTCGCGAGGGACGATGCGTCGAGCAGATCGGCGACCATGTGCGACAACGACCGCGCGCTGCGATCGATCGCGTCGACCGCCTGCTGCGCGAAGCCTTGGCCGTCGGCGTTGCGCAGTACCTCGACCCAGCCGTAGATCACGTTCAGCGGCGTGCGCAGTTCGTGCGACACCGTCGCCAGCAACTCGTCCTTCAGCCGGTTCGACGTGTCGGCCTGCATGCGCGCGTCGCGTGCGCCGCGCAGCGAGCGAAGGTTGTAGCGCTCGTTGCGGCGGCGTTCGCCCGCTTCGCGCAGCGTCAGCGACAGGCCCGCGCAGCGGTCCTGCGCGTCGACGATCGGCGAGGCGACGAAGGTGGCGCGAAAACGGCCGCCGTCGCGGCGCACGCACAGTACGTCGAGCGGCCCGACCGGCTCGCGCAGGTCCGCGAACGACGCGGGCACCGCATGTCGGCGCAGCCAGCGCGGCGCGATCATCGTGGCGACGTCGCGTCCGTTCGCCTCGGCCGTATCGATGCCGAAGATTCTTGCCGCGGCCGGATTCCAGCTGGTGATCCTGCGCTGCGCATCGGTCCCGACGATCGCATCGGGCGACGCATCGACCACGCGGCGCAGCAGCGCGTCGTCGGACACGCAGGCGACGGACGACGGCTCACGGTGCGGTGGGTACGGATCGCCGTCGTCGTCATCGATCTCGCTCAAACGATCGTTTGCGAGCAGCGGCTTCACCGTCGTCACCAGCACGCATTCGGCGAAACCGATCGCGACGAACGCGCCGGCTTGCGCGAGCAGCGTCGCCAGCGACGCGTCGCGCCACCACAATGCGGCGATCACGCCGAGGCTGGCGGCGGTCGCGACAAGGCCGCCGGTGAGCGACGTCAGCCATGCGGCGGCGGCCACACCGGCGTAAAAAGGCAGCGGCGCAAAGGGCGCGTGCTTGCCGACAGCCTGAATCGCCCACGCCTGCAGCGCGGACGCCACCCCGACAGCCAGCACGATCCATGCACCCTGCCGAAGCAGCTCACGGGTCATAGTCCTCATTGCATCCTTGCATCGCGCCGGTTCCCGTCTGGTGCGGGGGGATGCCGCATTTCGACCATCCGGCATCCCGTCGAGCGCGCCGGGCGAGCAGGAACGCGTCAGCAAACGACGTACCCGGCGCTGGCCAAGGTCGCGCTCGCGGCAACGCATGGCCGCGCCCTACGCCCGCGCCGCCGGCGGGCCGGGCGGCGGGCCGGCGGCATCGCCGTGCGCCGCGCCGCGATGTATCGCCGGCCTTTTTTTTCATCGGATTTCTGTAAAAAAGTGGCGATCCAACCCCGACCGCGGCGTCACACCGAGGGCGGGCGACCGGCCCGATGGCCCGTTTCTGTCGGTCATGTCGCGCACATTGGAATTTTCTATTCCGCGGCACCTTCGCGGCCGTTTCGCTGTCGATGATAAATATTGCAAGCAACGGAACCTGCGATGCCGTTTTTCAAAACGGCCCACGAACGCCTATGGGTGAATCCGCAAACCGGACGAAGCAGCGCGCGGACAGTCGCCGGTTGTCCGGCCGGTCCGCCGCGATGCGCACGCTGCTCGGCCGTATCGAGAAAATCGCGCCGACCCGCGCGAGCGTGATGATTGCCGGCGAAAGCGGGGTCGGCAAGGATATCGTCGCGCGGCGGCTGCACGATCTCAGCGCACGGCATGACGGCCCGTTCGTGCCCGTGAACTGCGGCGCGATTCCGCCCGAGCTGGCCGAGGCGCAATTGTTCGGGCACGAGAAAGGCAGCTTTACCGGCGCGACCACGCAGCGCGAAGGGTTCTTCGAAGCCGCGCGCGGCGGCACGCTGCTGCTCGACGAAATCGCGGAAATGCCCGCGGCGCTGCAGGTGAAGCTGTTGCGCGCGATCGAGTCGAATACGATCGTGCGCGTGGGCGGTACCGAATCGATTCCGCTCGACGTGCGGTTCGTGTCGGCCACCCGCCACAATCCGGCCGACGCCGTGCGCGACGGCCGGCTGCGCGAGGATCTGTTCTACCGGCTCGCCGCGTTCGCGATCTACGTGCCGCCACTGCGTCAGCGCGACGGCGACGTCGAGACGATCGCGCAGGAATTCGTCGACACGCTGAACGAGCGGCATCGCTCGCACAAGCGGCTGACCGGCGCGGCGATCGCCGCGTTGCGCGCGTATTCATGGCCAGGCAACGTGCGCGAACTGCGCAACACGATCGAGCGCGCGTACCTCTTGTCCGACGAAGGCATCGAGATCGCGCTGCCGAAGCAGCCGATGCCGGCAGTCGACAGCACGTCGGAAGGCGCGATGGCGCTGCCGCTCGGCGCGACGCTGCACCATGCGCAGCAGCGCTTCATCGTGGCGACGCTGCGTCACTTCGACGGTAACAAGCCGCGTGCGGCCAAGGCCCTCGGCATCAGCCTGAAGACGCTCTACAACCGGCTCGCGCTGATGCGCGACCAGGGCGGCTCGTGAGCATCGCGGGCCGTACGCCGCGGGCCGCCGGCCGCGTCAGGCGACCTTGAACTGCCCGACCGTCGTCGCCAGCGCGTTCGCTTGCGATTGCAGCGCGGTAGCCGCCGCGGTCGACTGTTCGACGAGCGCCGCATTCTGCTGCACCATTTCGTCGAGCTGGCTGACGGCGCGGTTCACTTCCTGGATGCCGCGCGTCTGCTCGTTCGCCGCGTGCGTGATCTCGGAGATGATGGTCGTCACGTTCGACACGTTGGACACGATCTCGCGCATCGTGTCGCCGGCCTGGCGCACCTGCCCCGATCCGGCCGACACGCTCGCGACCGTCGATTCGACCAGCACCTTCACTTCGCGCGCGGCCTGCGCGCTGCGTTGCGCCAGGCTGCGCACTTCCTGTGCGACGACCGCGAAGCCGCGGCCCTGTTCGCCCGCACGGGCCGCTTCCACCGCTGCGTTCAGCGCGAGGATGTTGGTCTGGAACGCGATCCCGTCGATCACGCCGATGATGTCGCCGATCCGGCCCGACGCTTCCTCGATCTTCCCCATCGTCGCGACGACGTCCGACACGACCACGCCGCCGTGCGACGCGATCCTCGACGCGGCCGCCGCGCGTTCGTCGGCCTGGCTCGCGGCTGCCGCCGACTGGCCGACGGTCGCGGTGATCTCTTCCATCGACGCCGCCGTTTCCTCGAGGCTCGCCGCCGCCGATTCGGTACGCGACGACAGGTCCTGGTTGCCCGCCGCGATCTCGTTCGCGGCCGTGCGCACCGATTCGCTCGCATCGCGGATCTGGCGCATCACGTCGTTCAGCTTGTCGACGAAACTGTTGAACGAGCGCGCGATGTCGGCGACTTCGTCGCGGCCGTCGGCCGGCAGGCGCTGCGTCAGGTCGCCGGCGCCCGAGCCGATCGCGGCCATCGCCTGGCGCACCTGCGACAGGCGGCGGAACGCGGTCGCGGTGATCGCGCCGATGATCAGCGACGCCACGCCGACGATCACGATCAGCGTCATCAGCGACGCGGTCAGCAGCGAACGCATCCCGGCCGTCGCTTCGGTCTTGTCGAGCAGCACCAGCGCGTACCAGTCGGTACCGGGCACCGGTTTCGCGCGCACCAGCTTCGCGTCGCCGCCGACGCCGACCTCGACCGGTGCGCTCGCCGCCGCGATCGATGCAACGCCCAGCGAGCCGAGTTCGGGCGATACGTCGGCAACCGGCTTCAGCGTGAGCTTCGCGTCCGGGTGCGCGACGACGTGGCCGCTGCTGTCGATCAGCATCCCGAAGCTGGCCGGTGTCGGGCGGATCGACTTGACGTTGGCGATCACGCTGTCCATCGACACGTCCGCGGCGACGACGCCCTTCAGCGCGCCGTCGCGCAGAATCGGCACCGCGAACGTGACGACGAGGTTGCCCGTGCCGGCATCGACGTACGGCGGCGTGACGACCGGCTTGCCGGCCTGTGCGGCCTGCTTGTACCACGGCCGGCCGGTCGGGTCGTAGTCGGGCGGGATGCCGGTCGGGTCGGAGAAGTGGAACGCCTTGTCGGCGTAGCCGGCATAGACGTTCGTGAAGCCGCCGGCCGCGGCCATCTGCTTGAACACCGGCAGCGGATCGGGCGTCAGCGCGGCATCCTGCAGCGACGCGATCATCCGGCTGCGGGTGGCGACCCAGTCGGCGATTCCGACCACGTGGCCGCTGGCGACCGAGGTCAGATTGCGGTCGATCGCATCGTCGTTGTACGAACGCGCGATGAAATAGTTGATCAGCGTCGTGGCGACGAGCGCGAATACGACGATGGCGACGCACGCGGCGAGGATGCGGGCGCGAATGGACGAGAACATGGCAACGACTCGGTAAGGGAGCGGGAACGCCCGGTGGACGAATTCACCGGGTAAACGGCAAATCGCGCCGCTTACTTGAGGTCGTTGTGACAATTCGTTGAAACGTATGACGAAACGCGCCGGCGACTGTCGGCAGATCGTCAGGATGGCCGGGCGGCGGGTGTGCCTCGCGCCGGTCCCGGCGCCCCGGCCGCTACCCGCTACAGCCGATGCCTCGGACGCGGATCGGCGTCCGCGGGCGCGTCATCGGCCCGGGTGTCGCGATCGAAATCGTCCTTCTGGCGCATCCGTTCGCGCAGGTGCCGGATCGCGAATACGTGAATGTAGTCGTGCACGCGTGCATCGGACGACAGCGCGCGCACTTCGTCGTCGAGCATCGCACGCAACTGATCCGCGCCGATCGCGCGCCGTTCGGCGGCTTCCTTGAGTGAATCGAGCAAATTGTCCTTGGACATCGACAGACTCCTGACGGTCGAGGAACGAAAAAGATGACGGTACTGGAAGCTTAAAGACTAAGACAGACGCGCGGCGTACGATGCGCCGGCGCGTGTTTGCGCGCGATCAACGGCACGTTGCGTGCCGCCGTGCGGATCCGTTTTCCGAATCGGCCGCGCAGCGTTCGTCGTGCACATGGCCCGCGAACGATACTGAAACCCTGTCACGCCACCCCGGGGCGCGGCACTGGCGACGGGCGACAAGTGGAACGCCGCGCGACGCCGATGCAGTGGGGAAACTTAGACCGTCCGAAATCATGCGTCAAGCGCGCTGCCATTCGTCCGACGAACGCGCCGGATCGGCCGGTCGGCCGCCGCGCGTGTCAGCAGATTCCGATACGCGTCGCGCAATTTCCTGACAGCGACTTCAGCGCGCGCCGCTTGGCAGTGCGCCATCGCCACACGATACTGATCACATGAACCAGGCGTTCATACCCGAACATCGCCCAGCCGGCCATCGAGCCGGCACGCGGGGTTCGGCGCAGGAGACCACCATGGCACATCGCAACTTACCGGGCCACGGCCAGCGGCGCGCGTCGAGCAACGCGCGCGCCCTGCCCGACCGCACCGAGTCGGCCGGCAACCGTCCGTCCGACGACCTCGACACCTTGCTCGCGCTCGCACGCGAGGCCGGATTGCTCGTCACGCTCGACGGGCAGATAGGCCGCGAAAAGTATCAGAGCGTCGTGGGGTCGGTCCTCGCTTTGCAGCGGTTCGCCGCGGCGCTCCACGCGCGAAACGCAGCCGACGCACCAGCCAGGTCGGAGCCGCGTCGCAAGGCTCGCCCAGGCTGGCCGCATGCGAATCGTTTGCGCAACCGCACGTGCAACGCATGCGCACCGCTCCATGTCGTGCATCCGCATGCGCGGGTACGGCGCGGCGCGGACCGCCGGCACGACCAGCGATCGATTCTTCGTACCCTCTGATCGGCGCACGGAAACGACGCACGGCACGGGGCCACGCAATGGTTACGCGTACGATGGCGCGCCGCTCGACGCGGCCGCATTCAACATCATTGCTGCGGGGAAGCGAATTCGATGGGGCAAGGCGGAAAGCGGACGGGGTGACTTGCACCCCGCCCGTCCTCCAAGGCAACCGTCGGTTGCCTACCCTCGTGCCAGAGAGTTCCCGGTCGGATGACGCGCCGGACAAACACGTGGCGCCGCTCCTGAAAACGATGTGACGGCGGCAAGCGCGGTAGCGATCGCTTCCTGCATGCAGGCGCGGTCGGGAATCGCACATGCACGACGGGCCAGCCGCATCGCCGACGTTTCGTCACTGTCTCACGCGATGTGCGCCGCGTTTCTGATGCAGGTCAATCCAAACCCGCTTCGATCGCGATAACGCGGGATTCATTCCGCGCCACGCACCAGCAGCACGGGCACCTGCGCGAGATGCGCGACCCGCCGCGCGACGCTGCCGATCAGCCAGGCGGTGATGCCGCGACGGCCATGCGTGCCGACCACCAGCAGCTCCGCCCGCCAGTGCACGGCCTCGCGCATCAGCGCATGAGCCACGTCGTCGCTGGTCGGACGCGTTTCGACGATGCCGCGCTTGGTCGGATTGCCCGTCGCATGGAGCAGCGGGCCGATCTTCGCGAGCGCATCCTCGCCTTCCGCGCGGTACGCATCCTCGAGCGCGCGCACCGGCACGACATCGGTCAGGCGAACCGCGCGATCGATCACGTACGTCGCATACAGCAACGTCGTCGGCGCCGCGAAGCCGAGCCCGACGCGCAGCGCGTGCAGCGACGGCTCGCTGCCGTCGACCGCGAACATCAGCCGCTGCAGCGCGCCGTCCGACGGCCGTGCATAGGTGCCGGGCACGATCAGCAGCGCACAGCGCGCGCGTTTCGTCAGTGTGTCCGACATCGCGCCTTCGACGAGCCGCAACAACCCGTGATGCGGGTTCGCGCCGATCGCCAGCACGTTCGCGTGCCACGTCGACGTATCGTTCACCAGGGCGTCCGCCACCGAGCCGCCCGTGATCGACGTATCGATGACCGTTCGTTCGACGTCGACGCCGCTATCGGCGAACAGCGCCGCGATCCGCTCGCAGGTGGCTTGCGCTTCGCGCACCATGTCCTCGCGCGCGGACGTCAGCAGCGCGTCGATGCGCGGAATGTCGGGCAGCACGAGGCGCGGATTGTCGATCGCGCACACGATGCGCAATCGCATGCCGGGACGCAGCAGCGTGCGCACGTAACGTGCGGCGGTCAGCGATTCGGGCGTCGGATCGACGGCCAGCGCGATCCGCGCGAGCGTCGGGATGGACAGGGCAGGCTGCATGGCGAAGGTCTCCGTGCGTGCACGTCGTCGCCGAACGACGACGGGGGCTTCGCGCGGCAGCGGCGCCGCCGCGTCGGACCGCCGCCGTGGCCGCAGGATCGGCGGGCTGTCACGCGAAGCGCGGACGAGCAATGCGTTCGTTCAGCATAGGCCGTCCGGCCCGCGCGTGCATGATCGCGATCAACGATCGTGCGGCACCCTGCCTGCGCCGCTTACGGCTTCGTCGGCATCGACGCGGCCGGACGGTTCGCATAGAACAGCGCGTACGCGATGCCGAGCAGCACGATCCACACCGGCCCGATCACCAGCGCGACGCGCGTATCGGGCGTAAACGCCATCAGCACGACGACCAGCACGAGAAAGCCGAGCGCGACGAACGAACCGAGCGGATAGAACGGCACGCGGATCGGCAGGCGCGCGATCTTGTCGGCCGACAGCGTGCGGCGAAAACGCATCTGCGCGATCAGGATCACGCACCACGTCCAGATCGCGCCGAACGTCGATACCGACGTGAGCCACGTGAACACGTGCTGCGGCGCGAGATAGTTGAGCAACACGCCGATCAGCAGCAGCGCGACCGACACGGCCACACCGTACACGGGCACGCCGCTGCGATTCACGCGACCGAGCGCGGCCGGCGCCTGGCCCTGCTGCGCGAGGTTGTAGAGCATCCGCGCGGTGCTGAACAGGCCGCTGTTGCACGACGACAGCGCAGCGGTCAGCACGACGAAGTTGATGATGCCGGCGGCGGCCGGAATGCCGAGGCGCGAGAACGTCATCACGAACGGGCTGCCCTGCGTGCCGATCCGGTCCCACGGATAGAGCGACATGATCACGAACAGCGCGCCGATGTAGAAAATCAGCACGCGCCAGAACACCGAATTCACGGCCTTCGTCAGCGACTTCTCCGGGTTGCGCGCCTCGCCGGCCGTGAGGCCGAGCATCTCGACGCCGAGATACGCGAACATCACGATCGGCAGCGCGGCGATCACGCCGTTGATCCCGTTCGGCATGAAGCCGCCGTGCGACCACAGGTTCGAGATGCCGGTCGCGACACCGCCGTTGCCGATGCCGAACGCGATCATCAGGCCGCCGCCGACGATCATCAGCACGATCGTGACGATCTTGATCAGCGCGAACCAGAATTCGAATTCGCCATACAGCTTGACCGCGATGAAGTTCACCGAGCCCATCGCCAGGAGCGCCGCGAGCGCCCAGATCCAGTTAGGCACGCCGGGGAACCACATGTGCATGTAGACGCCGACCGCCGTGATTTCCGCCATGCAGGTGACGATCCACACGAACCAGTAGGTCCAGCCGGTCAGATAGCCCGCGAGCGGGCCGAGGTAGTCGCGCGCATAGCGGCTGAAGGCGCCGGCGACCGGGTTGGTGATCGCCATCTCGCCGAGCGCGCGCATGATCAGGAAGATCGCGAGGCCGCCCAGCAGGTAGGTCAGCAGGATGGCCGGGCCGGCCGTGCGGATCGCGGTGGCCGAGCCGAGGAACAGGCCGACGCCGATCGTCGCGCCGAGCGCCATCAGGTTGATGTGCCGTTCTTCCAGCCCGCGGTGCAGTTGGTCTTCTGGTTGCTTCAAATTCGTCTCCTGGCAGCCGCGGGCGGGCCGCCGTCATTGTGTCGATGACAATGCGCGACCGTTCATGCCGATTTCGGCAGCCGAAAACGAAATAATCCCCATTGTCGATTTCCGAATAAGAAACGACACGGATGCCGCGTCAATTCGGTTGGAATTGCCGCGGATTATCCGTATTTCCCGGAACAGTCCGGATATACGGATAGGGCCTTTCACGGAATACACCCGACCGACCCGCGCGACGCGGCTGTGCGCGTGACGAGCGGCAACGGGATTCATCGCTTTCGGCGCGAACGAACGCGCGTCGAATGTGCGCAATCGAGCGCACGCAATATGCAGGCGGGATTATAGGGAGGATCGGCGGTTTCACGCCAGGCGATTTTCGGGAAAATCGCGGTGGGTGAAAGCGGTGATTGGATTCGAATGCGCGCGGCGGGCGCGCATTCTTGAGCTCAGACCTCGATTTACGAGACCGACTGCGATGCCGCCAGCTTCGGCGGCGTCGGAGATGCGCACCGGCAGAGGGCGTCGCTGAGGGCTTTGCTATCACCCGCTTACACGAAGTCGTCGCCGATCTGCTCGGGAATGCAGGCCAGTTTCGCCTCCCCGATGAGATTCATATCGCCACCGGTAGCGATGACGCGATCGAACAGGCCAGGATGCGCGCTCACACGCTCAGCGATACCAGCAACGCCGGCTGCATCACTTCGACAACGTCGCCCGCACCGTATACTCGCCTTCCAGCCCACCCTGCTCCGGCCGCACGAAATACCGCGACGAATCGAGATCCGCCGGCAGCGGCTCGACCGGATAACCGTGCTTTTCCCACGCATCGAGGCCGCCCTTCAGCGCCCGGATGTTGTGGATCATCTTCTTGCGCTGCATCTTCGCGATCAGCCGCTTCGCGGTCGCCTCGTTCGGGCACACGCAATAGACGACGATCGGCCGTTTCAGCACTTCCGGATCGAGCAGGTCCGGCGAGTCGAGATCGACCGGCACCGCGCCGGCAATCCGGTACGGCTCGCGTTCGCGAATCGCCTTCGGACGTGCATCGAAGATCAGCGGCGGTTCGTCGGACGTCATCATCTCCACGAGCTGCGGCGGCGAGATGCGCACCTGCGCGAGATAGCGGCGGAACTGCACGCGACGCACCCAGCGGTACAGCAAGAACGTGATGAAGATCGCGAGAAACGCGTCGAGAATCGTGCCGCCGCTCGCGCGCACCCACAGCACGAACTGGACGATCTGGTCGTGAATGGCCGCGCCGCCGATCAGCCAGAACGCCGCCCACAGCGACGCGCCCGCCAGATCCCAGAACAGGAATACGCCGATGCCGATCGCGGTCGTGCCGAGCAGCGGCGCCGACACGAGGCCAAGGCCCGGCAGGAATTTCGACAGCACGAGCAGCGGCGCGCCGTACCTTTCGAATACGTTGCGCGCGAAACGCAGCGTCGTATCGAGCGACAGCGAGAAGCGCACGAGGCCGTTCAGCAGGCGCCGGCCGCGCGTGCGGCCCATGAAGAACCAAAGGGAATCGGCCAGCATCGTCGCGCCGATCGCCGCCGCGAACATGCTGACCCAGGACGCCTGCCCCATCGCCGCCATCGTGCCGCCGAGAATCAGCATCGGCACGGCCGGCACCGGCACGCCGAGCTGCGTGATCAACACGCTCGCGAACACGGCCCACGGGCCGAGCGACGATGGAATAGCGATGGGAAAGTGCCACACGGCGGCGCTCCTGGAAGACATGCGGGCCGCGCGACAGGGCCGTCGGTACGGCGGCGCAACGGCCGCCGCGGCACGTCCGCGATCGACCGATGCATCATGCGCATTCTAAACGGGTTTGGCCTCGCTCGCGCGGAACACCGGCCGGCGGCGCGGGCTTTGCGCGCGGCGTGACGCGACCGTGACGGTCACACGTCGGAGCGCGGCGCGAGTTGTGCGATATGTTCCGCGTAGTCGGGAAACTCGGCCGCCAGCGCGGCCGCATCCGCCAGCTCGAACTCCGCGAACTCGAATCCGGGCGCAACCGTGCAGCCGACGAGCGCGACGTGCTGCGGCGACGCGCAGCGCGCGCCGAACCAGCTTCCGGCCTGCACGACCGTCTGGAACACGGTGCCCGGATGGGTGAGCGGGTTGCCGAGCCGGTGGATCGTCAGCCCGTCGCGCGCATCGAGCACCCACACTTCGATCGGATCGCCCGCGTAGAAATGCCAGACTTCGTCGGAACGGATGCGATGCCACGACGAATACGCGCCGTCGCACAGCAGGTAGTAGATCGCGGTCGACGCGGCACGCGCCGCGCCGTCGGACGGGCGCACGACCGACTCGGTCGCGCGGTAGGTTTCGCGGAAATAGCCGCCTTCGGGATGCGGCTGCAGGTCGAACTGGCGAATCAGGTCGGTCGCGGAAATCGGCATGGCGGATGACGTCGGTAAGGTAGAAAACCGGCATCCGGCCGACTGTCCGATCGCGATTCATGCGCCCGGGTGCCGCCGGATGCCCCTGCGTCGATCGCGGCTGCCATGCACGCGGCGATCGAGCGGACACCGGCCGATGCTGCCAGAACTGCATGCCGGGATGCAACTGCGGACGCGCAATCGCGTATCGGCGATGCGTATCGGCGCTGCTCGCCGCGCCGTGTTGGGCGATTCGACGACGCAGCACACCCGCTCACGCAAGAAGTCCGGAATGCCGCGCGTCAGCCTGCCAACGGCGAGCGCCGGTGCCGCATCGGCCCGCCGTACCGCGTCGGTCACGCAGCCGCCGACGTGCCCGCCTCGTCGTGCCGTACCAGCAGCACCGGCCGGTCGGCCGCACGCAGCAGCGATTCCGCCACGCTGCCGAGCAACAGCCTGCGCAGGCCGTGCCGCCCGCTCGTGCCCATCACGATCAGATCGGCGTCGGCTTCGGCCGCGGTACGCATCAGCACCGTCGCGATGTCCTCGCCGTACGCGTCGAGCGCACGCACCGTGCCTCGCACATGCTGCTGCGCGAGCATCGCTTTCGCTGCGTCGAGTACCGGCGTCGCGGCATCGGTCGCGGCGACATCGCCGTCGTGCTCGGCGGCGAAGCCGGCGTCGACGTCGACGAGCTGCGGCCGATGTTCGACGACGTACGCACACGTCACTTCGCCGCCGGACGCCGTCGCGATCCGGATCGCCTCGTTCAGCGCGAGACGCGCGCTCGGGCTGCCGTCGAGCCCGACGAAAATCCGCTTGTACATGGTCCGTCCCTCCGACCAGGCAGGCGTCGCGCGTTGCGCAACGACGGCCCGTCATCGCAAGCCGGCCCGGCGCCGGCTTGCCTGCCGAACAGTCTGCCCCACGTGCCGGCGCGTGCGTTGACGCGCGTCAACCGCGGCCGGCGCGCGCTGCTTCACGCCTTTGCTGCAATTTCAACCGACCCCATTACAAAAAACGTGTAAAACGCGCACAATTTCATCTTGAAAATAATCGTTGCATGCAGCCGGTGCGAGTTTTCCCCGGTTTTGCCGCGCTGCCCGAGTGCCCCGGGTAGTCCGAACAACAGAATGGCCATCGAATGACCGCCAGTGGAACCCCGACGCGGGACGCCCGAGGGCCCACGCGCCTTCAGATCATGTTACGCCAGCCACTCGCGGCCGGCGTCGTTACGCTGTGCGCGGGTGCGGTGCTATCGCTCGGTGTCGCGCTCCTGGTGCGCGAGCAGTGGCAAGGCGCCGTTCACACGCGTTTCGAACGCCGGACGACGCACGTGACCGCGATGCTGCGGCATGAACTGCAGGCCGGTGCCGCCGTGCTCGAAGGCGCGCGCGGCGCGTTCGGCCTCGTGCCGGACATGACGCCCGGCCAATGGCGCCGGTATGCGGAAACGCTCGATCTCGACAGCGGCCGCTCGCCGGTCCGGCAGATCGGCTATGCGCCGCTGACGCTCGCGGCGCGCGGTGCGCTGGCCGGCACGAAGCCGCTGCCGGCCGATGCGCTCGCGGCAGCGACGCTCAGCGCCCCGGCGTCGAACGCGCCGGTCGTGCGCTTTGGCGCGTTCGACGCGGCGCCGCTCACGCGTGCGCTGCGGACCGGCGATATCGCGCTCGGCGTCCACCCCGCCGACGACGACACCTCCCGCGACGCGCGCACCTTGACGCTGTTCCTGCCCGTGACGACCTCGCCGCTGGCCGCCGCCACGCCGTCCGGCACGCGCGAGGCCGGCGCCGACGGGATGCTGTTCGCGGCGCTGAGCGCGCGGCGCCTGGTCGAGCGCGCGCTCGACGCGGAGCGCGGGATCGATCTGCGGATGACCGCCGGCGGCGATTCGCGCGCGATCGTCAGCGTCGAGACGACGACCGACGAAGCGTCGGCGTCGCCCGACCTGATGCGGCGCACCGACGTGCTGAATTTCGGCGGCACCGCGCTGACGCTCGCCTATTCCGCGGACGGCCGGCCGAGCGCGACCGGCGCGCAGCGCGCGGCCGGCACCGTGCTCGCCGCCGGGCTGATCGCGTCGTTCGGGTTCGCGGCGCTCGTCCATGCGCTGCTGCGCGGGCGCGCCGATGCCGGCGCGAGCAGCCGCGGCATCCTCAACGAGGCGCGGATGATGGGCATCATCCGTTCGTCGATGGAAGCGATCATCACGATCGACGAAACGCAGAAGGTCGTGATCTTCAATCCGATGGCCGAACAGGTGTTCGGCGTGTCCGCGATGGAGGCGATCGGCGCGCCGCTGTCGCGCTTCATTCCCGAGCGGTTCCGCGCCGCACATGCGAAGCACGTCGACCAGTTCGGCGTGACGGGCGTGTCGGAGCGGCAGATGGGCCGCCAGCGCGTGCTGTTCGGGCTGCGGGCCAACGGCGAGGAATTCCCGATCGAAGCGTCGATCTCGCAGATCCGCGACGCGTCGGGCAAGCTTTATACGGTGATGCTGCGCGACATCACCGAGCGGCAGCGGGCCGAGAATGCGCTGAAGCAATCGCGCGAGGAATTGCGCGAATTGTCCGCGAACCTGCAGAACGTGCGCGAAGAGGAAAAAACCCGCATCGCGCGCGAGCTGCACGACGACCTCGGGCAGCAGCTCACCGCGTTGAAGATGGACCTGTCCGTCGTCGAGCAGCAATTGCGCATGCCCGGCCGCGCGCAGCCCGACGAAGGCGTGCAATTGCATCTGCAAGGCATGCGGCGGCTGATCGACGCGACGGTCGCGTCGGTGCGGCGCATCGCGGCCGACCTGCGGCCGGTGATGCTCGACGATCTCGGCCTCGTGCCCGCGATCGAATGGCTCGCGAACGATTTCACGAACCGCTACGGGATCGATGTCGAGCGTCACATCGAAACGGGCGGCCTCACGTTCACCAGTACGGGCGCAACCACGCTGTTCCGCATCGTCCAGGAAGCGCTGACGAACGTCGCGCGTCATGCGGATGCGACGCGCGTGACGTTGCGGCTCGACATCGAGGAAGGCTTTTGCGTGCTGCGCGTCGCGGACAACGGCCGCGGCGCGGCGCCCGGCGGTCCGGCCCACGAGGACAAGTCGTTCGGCCTGATCGGCATTCGCGAACGCGCACACATGCTGGGCGGCACCGTGACGATCGACACCGCGCTCGCGCGCGGCTTCTCGATTACCGTCGCGTTTCCGCTCGGCACCGTTCATCAGGACACGCTCATCACATGATCAAGGTGCTCATCGCCGACGACCATACGCTCGTACGCGACGGTCTGCGGCACATCCTCCAGAACGCCACCGGGTTCGAGGTGGCCGGCGAAGCCTGCGACGGCCCGTCGACGATCGCGCTGGTGCGTGCGACGCCCGCGCAGGTACTCGTGCTCGACCTGTCGATGCCGGGCCGCAACGGCGTCGAGCTGATCAAGCAGATCAAGGACGAGAAACCCGCGCTGCGCGTGCTGGTGCTGACGATGCACGCGGAGCAGCAATACGCGGTGCGCGCGTTCCGCGCGGGCGCGTCCGGCTATCTGACGAAGGAAAGCGCGAGCGCGGAGCTGGTCGGCGCGGTCGCGAAAGTGGCGTCGGGCGGCGTCTACGTGAGCCTCGCGATGGCCGAGCAGTTCGCGCAGAGCCTGAACGAGCCGGCCGAAACGCTGCCGCACCAGCGGCTGTCCGACCGCGAATTCGACGTGTTCCGGCGGATCGCCGCCGGCCAGACGCTGACCGAGATCGCGAATGCGCTGTGCGTGAGCGCGAAGACGGTCAGCACCTACAAGACGCGGATTCTCGAAAAGATGCAGATGCCGCACGAAGCGGCGCTCGTGCGTTACGCGATGCGGCACAAGCTGCTCGACGAAACGGACGACGTGTAACGGACGACGTGTAGCGGACGACGTCTAGCCAGTGTAGTGCGGGCCTCGACGGGCCCGCGCGTGATCGTTACTTCGCGGGCACCGGGCACGCGAGGTCGCCCTCCTCGCAGGACAAATAGCCCTTCAGCGTTTCGGTGCGCGCTTTCGTCAAATCGTCGAGGCAGGTCGATACGACCATTGGATACGCACTGCCGCCCTCGGCATTCGCGCTCGAGAAATGGCATTCGGCATCGCGGTACGCGATCCACGCGCGCTGTGCATTCACGAGCTTGTCGGCAAGCGGACGCGCATCGCGCAGGCGCGCGGTGACGGCCTGGTAAGTCCGGTTCAGTTCCCCGTCGGATTTCTTGTACGCGCGATCGGCACACGCCGTCATCGTCGCCTGATCCGTCGCGTCCGCACAATTCGCCTGCGCATGGGCGACGCTCGCCACCAGCGCCAGCGAGCCCAGCAGACCGGTCAAGACACGCATGGATGCTCCTTGTTGTTCGTTGAAGTTGGAAACCCGGTGCCCTGCGGCGCCCCGTGTGGATTGGCCGCGCTCCCCGCGGCAACATCGACCGCGATGCTAGCGCACGCGCGGCGGATTGTCAGCGGGGGGCCGGGGTTGCAGCCGGACACTCGCTCGGGAACGATTGCGCATGCACCGCAATCACGGTCTCGGGTGCTGCGGGTGGTCGCGGTCGATTGCCCGCGGATCTTGCTCGAACGAACCCATGGAAAGAGAGACTTCCCGGCGTTGGCCCGAACGAACCCATGGGAAGAGAGACCTCCGGTATCGGCGAATATCGGATTGCCCGTCCGACGATTTCGCCCGCCGTGTGCGTCGGTTCGCTGAGCTTCGCATCATGGAAAAAGCCCGCACCCGGAACTGAACCGGATGCGGGCTTTCTCGATACGACGTCAGCCGCGGCCTTCAAGGCCGCGAAACGACGGCTGGCTTAGTGGCCGAAGTACACCGACGAGCGGTCGCTCACGGCCGGCACGACCGCGCGCGGGCCCGACTGCGACGTCGCGACCGGGTTCGAACCGTAGCCGGTTGCGTCGGCTTGCGCACCGGCGTTCTGCGCGGCGATCTTGGCCTGGGCGGCCTGGATGTTTTCCGGATAGTTCATCCAGTCGTTCGGGTTGTAGCCGGCCTTTTCGAGCTGGACCAGCTCGGCGCGCACTTGCGCGCGGGTCAGCGGCTGCTGGTTCGATTGGGCAAACGAGACGACCGGTGCGGCCACCAGGGCGGCCAGTGCAACTGCCTTGATCAGCGATTTCATGATGCGTTACCTCCGGGATTGTTTTGTCAGGCGCTTCGGACTCGAGGTCGTTGCGCATGAGTAGAAGTCTAGGAGGCTCGGCTATCAGGGTAAATACTTAAATCGCAAATTCACTGTTGATCGAAACCGTACAATCGAGCGGGAATAAGTCGTTTCGTCAGATGATTATCGCCGCCTGCGCGCCGAATGCCGCGACACGGCTTCATTACTGCGAAGCACCGGTCGCATCGGGCGCGGCCGGCGCCGGCACCGACGGCGGCGGAGCCGGCACGGCCGAAGGGGCGACGCCGATACCGGCGCTGCTTCCACTCGTGGCACTGGCGCCTGCCGGCGGCGGCGCAGGCTGCGGCTGCAGTTGCGAGGCGCCCGCCGACAGCGCGGCGGCCGATGCGGCCACTTCGGACGCCGGCACCCATTCCTCGACGATACCGCCGGACGCGGCATCCGGCGCCGATGCGGCGGATGCCGCCGACGTCGCACCCTCGTCGGCCTCGGCCGGGCGCTCGATACGCTGCGTCCTGACCGGTGCGCTCGCTTTCTTCGGCTCGGGCGGGAACCATGTGTCGAACAGGTCGGCCGCGCGCTCGCGCAGCGACGCGAACCAGCCGGGCGACGGCTCGGTATCGAATTTCGCCTTGGTATCGACGATCCGGGCGCGCTGCGCACGCTGGAAGAAATCGCCGACGATCGGCAGCGCGCTGTGCGCACCCTGCCCCCAGTAGTCGCTGCGCAGCGTCACGCGGCCGTCGTCGAATCCGACCCACGCGCCAGCGACGAGTCCCGGCTGCATCAGGATGAACCAGCCGTCCGCGTTGTCCTGCGTCGTGCCGGTCTTGCCGGCCACGTCGCCGCGGATGCCGAAGCGCGTGCGGATGCTGCCGCCCGTGCCGCGCGTGACGACATCGCGCATCACGTCGAGCAGCATTTTGTCGGTTTCGGCATCGAGCGCGCGCTCGGGCGGCGCCGGTGCGTATTCGGCGAGCACGTCGCCCTGGCGATTCTCGATGCGCGTGACCATCTGCGGCTCGACGTACAGCCCGCCGTTCGCGATCGTCGCGTACGAGGCGACCATTTCCTTCAGCGTGACCGGGCTCGTGCCGAGCGCGAGCGACGGCACGCGTTCGAGCGGGCTTTCGCGCACGCCCATGTCGCGCGCCAGCCGCGCGACGGCGGCCGGGCCGATCTTCTCCATCACCTGCGCGGTGATCCGGTTGCGCGACAGCGCGACCGCGTCGCGCAAGGTCATCGGCTTGCCCGTAGGCGGCACGTCGTCGTTCGGCCGCCAGATCTCGCCGCCTTTCAACGGGATCTCGACCGGCTGGTCGATGAACGTGTCGTCCGGCTTCATCCCACTCGCAAACGCGGCGCCATAGACGAACGGCTTGAACGTCGAGCCCGGCTGACGCCGCGCCTGCGCGACGTGGTCGAACGGCTCACGGGTGAAGTCGCGGCTGCCGACCCACGCGCGGATCTGCCCGTCGCGCGGATCGATTGCGAGGAAGCCGGCCTGCACGTCGGTCTTCGCCTTGCACAGCGCATGCAGGAAACCGCGGTCGGCCGCGAGCATCTTCATCGCCGCCGCGTCGTCCTTGCCGGAGTCCTGCGCCGCCTTGTACTCGGGCGATTCGCGCATGAAGGTGCGGAACACCTCGTTGTCGGTGCCGCAGCCGTCGCGGCCGCTCCATGCGTTGTTCGCGATGCCCTGCAACTGATTGCCCTGCAGCGTGAGCGCCTGCGTCGCCATCTGCTGGAGGCGCGAATCGATCGTCGTGCGCACGATCAGCCCGTCCGAGTAGATGTTGTAGTCGTTGCGGTCGGCCCACGCGATCAGCCATTTGCGCAACTGCTGCGCGAAATGCGGCGCCGGCCCGGGCGGCTCCTTCTGGCGTTCGAAGTCGATGCGCAGCGGCCGGCGCTGCAACTGCGCGAACTGCGCCGGCGACAGCTTGCCGTACTTCACCATCTGGCCGAGCACCGTGTTGCGCCGCTGCAGCGCGCGCTCGGGGTTCAGCACCGGGTTGTAGTAGCTGTTGCCCTTCAGCATCCCGACGAGCGTCGCGCTGTCGAGCACGTCGAGTTCGTCGGCCGACTTGTCGAAATAGGTGCGCGCGGCCATCTCGACGCCGTACGCGTTGTACAGGAACGGCACCGTGTTCAGGTAGGTCTCGAGGATCTGGTCCTTGCTGTAGACGGCCTCGATCTTCAGCGCGGTGATCGCCTCCTTCACCTTGCGCGTGAGCGTCGGCGCGCGGCCGATCTCGTCCGGATACAGATTGCGCGCGAGCTGCTGCGTGATCGTCGAGCCGCCCTGGCGGCTGCCCGAGAACGTATGGAGCGCGGCCGACGCCGTGCGCTTCCAGTCGAGGCCATGGTGCGCGTAGAAGCGGTGATCCTCGGTCGCGATCAGCGCGTCGACCATGTGCGGCGAGATCTGCTCGAGCGGCACCCATTCCCGGTTCGACGGCTTGAATTCGGCCAGCAGCTTGCCGTCGGCCGACAGCACCTGCGCCGGCTGGTCGACGCGCGCCTTGCGGATGTCGCCGATGCCCGGCGTGAATGGAACGAGCACGACCACATACGCCGCGAACAGCGCCGGCACGGCGGCGGCTGCGAGCAGCACGCCGCGGCGCGTCGGGTGGCGGACATGGTGCCACGCGGCGGCGGCGAGAGGCTTGACCCGCGCGACGGCGGCTGCCGCGACAGGTTGGGCGCGCGCGACCCATCTGGCACACAAGGCACGCACTGACGACACGTTTCGGCGATTCACGCGGGTGGAGCTCGGCTGAAAAGGCTGCATCGTACCAAACTCGCGCGGCCGTCCGACCCACGGCGGCGCTGGGCCGGCACACGGCGATGCGGTTTCGCGACGGCGCCGACGCAAAAAAGGCGCGTGCTCCGCGACCGGAACGACGCGCCAAACCTGGTACCACAACCTGAACGCCGCGCGAGGGGACGCAGCGAGGACGCGACGGCGGCGCGACCGGCGCTGCGGCTCAGCGCACGAGAAATCCGTACGTGAGCGGATCGCGCTCGTCGACGATCCAGTTCGCGAACCCGCAGATATGCGCGCTGCCTTCCACTTCCGGGATCACGGCCGGGATATCGCCGACCGTCGTTTCGCGCAGCACGCGCCCCTTGAAGACCGTGCCGACGATCGATTCGTTGACGAGCGTGTCGCCCGCCGCGAGCAGCCCGCGCTGGTAGAGCTGCGCGACGCGACCGCCGGTGCCGGAACCGGTCGGCGAGCGGTCGACCTCGCGATCCGCGAACACGCAACAGTTCGCCTGCGTCGAACCCGCGTGGCGCGGCGCGTTCGCGATGATCGTGCCGTAAATGTGGTTGATTTCCGGGATATCCGGATGCACGACCGGATACTTCACGTTCGCGGCCGCCTTCACTTCCGCGCCGAAGCGGATCAGTTTTTCGACCGCCGATTCGCGCACCGGCAGGTCGAACGGCGCGCCGTCGACATAGAAATAAAACGCGCCGCCATACGCGATGTCGCCGGTCACGGTGCCGAACGACGGCGTGTCGACCGACACGTCGCGCCGCCAGATGAACGACGGCACGTTGACGAAGCGCACAGGCCCGGCATGTTCGCCGTCCCATTTGACGAAGGCCTCGATGAAGCCGCACGGCGCGTCGATGCCGACCCGCGTCTCCGGCACCGTGCGCTGCACCCAGCCGAGTTCGACGGCCGCCGTCGACAGCGCGATCACGCCGTGTCCGCAATGGTCGCTGTAGCCTTCGTTGTGCACGAAGATCACGCCGAAATCCGCATTCGGCGACACGGGCTCGGTCAGGTAGCCGCCGTACATGTCGGCATGGCCGCGCGGTTCGAACATCAGCGCGCGGCGGATCTCGTCGGCGTTCTCCTTGAGCCACGCGCGGCGCTGGACGATCGTGTCGCCGGGCAGCCGCGGCAGCCCGCTCGTGACGATGCGGAACGCCTCGCCGCCGGTGTGCGCTTCGACGGTGGAAAGGGAGCGGGAAATTTTCATGGGGATCGAATGCGTTGAAACGAAGGACGGCGGCGCGGCCGCCGTCCGGTGACGGGTGGGTGCGGCGATTACTTCGCGTACGGTTGCGGCAGCCCGTTGCGGATCACGTAGACGGTGGTCGGCGCGCCTTTCAGGTCGCCGTTCGCGTCGAACGAATAGGTGCCCGCGACACCCGCGTAGCTCGACTTCGCGAGCTGCGCGATCAGCTTCGCCTTGTCGGTGGTCGTGCCGGCCTTGACCATCGCGTCGGCGAGCAGCTTCACGCCGTCGTAGTAATTGACGCCGTAGACCTGCGTATCGGTGTGATAGGCGTCGTGGTATTTCTTCAGGAATTCGCGGCCGGCCGGCGTCTTCTCGAGCGCGACACCGCCCTGCGCGCAATAGACGATCGACGCCGCCTCGCCCGCGACCTTGCCCATGTCGGCCGAGCAGATGCCGTCGCCGCCGAGCAGCTTCGCGCGCAAGCCCCGCTGCTTCATCTGCCTGGCCATCGGCGCGCCCTGCGCCGCATAGCCGCCGAGGAAGATCACGTCGGGGTTGGCGGCCTTGATCTTGGTGAGAATGCCGAGGAAATCGGTGGCCGACGAATTCGTGTATTCCTGGTCGACGATCTTGATGCCGTTCGCCTTCGCGACGTTCATGAACTGCTCGGCGACGCCCTGCCCGTACGCGGTGCGATCGTCGATCACGGCGGCGGTTTTCGCGTTCAGCGTCTTCGCGGCGAACGTGGCCATCGTGCCGCCGAGTTGCTCGTCGCTCGCGCCGATCCGGAAGATGTTCTTGAAACCCTGCCGCGTGAGTGCCGGGTTCGACGCGACCGGCAGGATCGGCACGCCGGCGTTCGCATACACGCGCGAGGCCGGAATCGCGACGCCCGAGTTGTACGGCCCGAGCACCGCGACGACACCCTTGTCGACGAGGTTCTGCGCGACCTGTACGCCGGCTTTCGGATCGGCCTGATCGTCCTCGGAAACCAGTTTGAACGTAACGGTCTTCCCGCCGACCTTCACGCCAGCCTTGTTGAGCTCGTCCACCGCGAGCCGCGCGCCGTTTTCGTTGTCCTTGCCGTTGGCGGCCTGCGGGCCCGTCAGCGGCGCCGAATGGCCGATCGTCACGACTTCCTGCGCGTGCGCGGAAGTCAGCGCGCCGACGGCAGCAGCCACCGAGAGCACGGTCGTGAGGTGTCGCATGATGTCTCCTGATTGGTTTTGTATGAAACCAATGTAGGACACACGTGGTCACATCGCAAGCAATTTCAAAATATTCCGGATATTTTGGTCATTTAGAGGACCAGATAGAAGTGCGTGCAGGCGTGCTACTTCGGCGCGATATCGCGCCGCACGCGGCGAATGTGCTGTTCGACATAGAACGCGGCCGCATCGGCGTCGCCGGACACGATCGCCTCATAGATCAGCCGGTGTTCGGACACATAGAGCCGGATCCGGCCCGCGTCGTAGATGCCGTCGTCCTTCAGCCGCTTCCACAGCGGCTGGTCCATCGTCTTCGCGACTTCGTCCGCGATCTTCACGATCAGCGCATCGCCGGTCATCAGCGCGAGCTGTCGATGAAACAGCCGGTCGCTCTCGTTCCACAGCGCACGCTGGTGTGGATCGTCGACGTCGGTGATGGTTTCCATCTGCGCGAGATAGCGCTCGGCGCCGGCGTCCGCGCGGGCATGGGCGGCCGCGAGGCGCGCGATCGCGGGCTCCAGGATCAGCCGCACGTCGAGCGTCGACGTCGGGCTGAAGTCGGCCTCGGAGGCCGTGTGCGCGTCGCCGCGCTGCGCGAGCACGTCGAGCGGCGCCGCGACGACGTAGGTGCCCGAATTGCGCTTCGTGAACACGAGCCCTTCGTTCTGCAGCGCGCCGAGCGCTTCGCGCACGGCCGGCCGGCCAACCTGGAACAGCGCCGCGAGTTCGCGCTCGGACGGCAGCCGCGATTCGGCCGCGTACCGTCCCGCGCGGATCTCGTCGCGGATCTTTTCGGCTACCTGCTCGTAGATCTGCAGCGGCCTGAAACCGCCTTCGAGTGAGTCGGGACGCGCGGACATCATCGTATGGCTCCTGCCCGTTCGCGGGCGTGGATCTGGAATGGGTTCGCACTATACCGGAGCGGCGCGGCCAGCGCGGCAGCGGCGAGCCTTCTGGCCAGATATTAGAACCAAAATCCACGAAACGCTTTATTTTCTGGGTTGCGGGTGCGCCAGAAAGTGGTATAGATTCGATCCACTGCCCTGTGTCACGGTATCCGGCAGATCTGTGGCGGGCGCGGCATGCGTCCGCCGTTCACGCTCACCGACGCCCACGACGTACACGATGACCGCCTCTTCCCCGCTTCCCGTTTTCGACGCGACCGATACGGCCGCGCTGCTCGACTACCCGGCGCTGCTCGCCACGCTCAGGCAAGCGGTCGTCGAATATGCGGCGGGCGACATCGTCAGCCCCGAACGCCTGGTCGTGCCGCTGCAAGGCGGCGGCGTGATGCTGTCGATGCCGTCGAGCGCCCACGACCTGGCGAGCCACAAGCTCGTGAACGTGTGCCCCGGCAACGGCGCACGTGGGCTGCCGACGATCCTCGGCCAGGTCACCGCGTACGACGCCACCACCGGCGCAATGCGCTTCGCGCTCGACGGCCCGACGGTCACCGGCCGCCGCACGGCGGCGATCACCGCGCTCGGCATCCAGGCGCTGCATGGCGCCGCACCCCGCGACATCCTGCTGATCGGCACCGGCAAGCAGGCGGCCAATCACGCGGAAGCGCTCGCGGCGATCTTTCCGGAAGCGCGCCTTCACGTGCGCGGCACGACAGCGGACAGCGCGGCCGCCTTCTGCGCCGCCCACCGCACGCATGCACCGCGACTCGTGCCGCTCGACGGCGATGCGGTTCCCGATGCGATCGACGTGGTCGTCACGCTGACGACGAGCCGCACGCCCGTCTACCGCGAAGCCGCGCGCGAAGGCCGGCTCGTGGTCGGCGTCGGCGCGTTCACCGCGGATGCCGCCGAGATCGACGCGAGCACGGTGCGTGGCAGCCGGCTCGTCGTCGACGATCCGGCCGGCGCGCGCCACGAAGCCGGCGATCTGATCGTTGCGCAGGTCGACTGGCGGCACGTCGCATCGCTCGCCGACGTGCTGAACGGCACGTTCGCCCGCGGCGGCCCGCTGCTGTTCAAGAGCGTCGGCTGCGCCGCGTGGGACCTGGCCGCGTGCCGCACCGCGCGCGACGCGCTGGCCGCGCGCCGCGCCGGCTGACCCGCACGCGCAACCGTTCACGCCGCACACGCGGCATCGCATCGCCGGAGCCACGCCGGCGGTTTCCCGTACGCGGTGTAGGAAACGCCCTACACCGTGTCGACGCGGCCTACACGAAGTTCCAATTCGGCCGATTTCAATTTCGGCGGCGCAACACGATACTGCCGGCATGAATGCCAGCCTGTCACCCACCGCGCTCAGGGTGTTCCTCGTCGATCACGCAGTCGCCGTTCGCCAGCGGATCGCGCTGCTCGTCGGCGCGATCCGCGGCGTCGTCGTCGTGGGCGAAGCGGAAGACGGCCAGGACGCGTGGACGCATATCCGCAGCAGTCGCGCGGACGTGGTGATCGTCGACGTGCGGCTCGCGGACGGCAGCGGCCTCGACCTGATCGGGATGCTGTCGAAGGCCACGCCGCGCATCGTCACGATCGTGCTGACGAATCATTCGGCGCCGGCATTCAGGGAGGCATGCGCGACGGCGGGAGCCGACTATTTCTTCGACAAGACGGTCGAATTCGACGCCGCGTGCCGTGTCATCGAATCCCTGGTGCACGCTCGCGTGCACCGCCCCTGACGAGCCGGAGCGACTCATGTCCACCGCCACCGCCTGCGCCGCCGACGTGTCCGTCGTATCCCGGCCCACGATTGCCCTGCGCCCGGCCGCACGCGCCGACGCCATCAAGCATCCGGCCGCCCGCTGCTCGGCGTGCGCGATGCGCTCGATGTGCCTGCCGCCGCACCTGACGGCCGCCGAATACGGCCGTCTCGACGCGATCATCTGCACGACGCGACAGGTTCGCCAGGGCGACGCGCTGTTTCGCACCGACGATCCGTTCCAGAGCATCTATGCGGTGCGCGCGGGTTCGTTCAAGACGGTGATGATGCATCGCGACGGCCGCGAGCACGTGACGGGCTTCCAGATCGCCGGCGAAACGCTCGGGATGGACGGCATCGGCGGCGGCCAGCACTGCTGCGACGCGATCGCATTGGAAGACAGCGTGGTGTGCATCATTCCGTTCGGCGCGCTCGAAGCCGCGTGCCGCGAAATGAAGCCGATGCAGCACTTCCTCTACCAGATGCTGAGCAGCGAAATCGTCCGCGAATCGAGCCAGATGCTGCTGCTCGGCACGATGTCGGCCGAGCAGCGCGTCGCGCATTTCCTGCTGAACCTGTCGTCGCGGTTCGAGGCGCGCGGCTATTCGGCGACGGAATTCAACCTGCGGATGACGCGCGAGGAAATCGGCTGCTATCTCGGGATGAAGCTCGAAACCGTCAGCCGGATGTTCTCGCGGTTCCATCGCGAAGCGCTCGTCGAAACGCGCGGCAAGCGCGTGCGCATCATCGACGCGCAAGCGCTCGCGCAGGTCTGACGTACGGCGCACGACCGTCGGCGCGGCATTACCGCATCGTGTCGCCCGTCGCCGCGTCGCGCAGCGCCGCCGTTGCGGCGCCCGCCTGCCACGCGATCAACGCCTGCTCGGCCTGCGCGAACGCGCGGCGCAGCGCATCGTCCACGTCGGCGCCGACGCACGGCGGCAGCGATCGGAGCGTCGCGCCGTGCATCGTCAGGTCTAGCCGCACGTCGTACAGACGCACGCCATCGGCCACCATGCGCGATTCGATCGCGAGTTGGCAGCCATCGATCAACGCGCGAAACCGTTCGAGCCGCACCAGTTGCGCGCCGGCTTCGGCTTCGATCGCTGCCGAACCCGTGAATCCGAGACAGGCGATCTGCATGCCCACGCCCATGTCGCCCTCCTGACGGGGCCGCCTGCTCGTCGACCGCCTTGCATGTGCCGGCCGCCTCACGATGGCGCAGCACGTGTTTCCCGTGGCGCGGCGCGCATGTTTCGATCGCGGCCGGCCGATGGCCTGCCCGCGCGTCGCCGGCGCGGAACCGTTCATACGTTGAAGGTCTGCGATGCCTTCATCTCGATCCACGTCATGCCGGCCCGCAACCCTTCGATCATCGCCTCGCGCTCCGTCGGATACGCGTGGCTGTGCTCGAACGTATGATGAAACCGCGCGGCGCCGGCGCCGTGCTCGACCGATACGCGGCAGCGGAACTCGCCCGATTCGCACGGGCGCGTCTCCACTTCGACCGACCAGTCGCGTTCGTGAATGTTGCCCTGCAGTGTCATGCGCCCTCCTGCGGTATCAGCCTTCGAGCCGAAAGTGCCCGCTGTGCAGCAGCACCGGCCGGCCGCCGATTTCCTCGAGCATTCGTCGTGCCATCGCCTCGATGGCCGGCCGGTGCGCGTCGAATGCGCTCAGCAGATCGCGTTCGAGCAGCGACCGCGCGCCGAAATGGTCTTCCAGCGCCTCGGCGGTGACCGCGCACTGGACGCAACGCCCGTCCACCAGCGCGGAAAACGCGACGACCAGGTCGCGCGCGCAGTATTCCGGCGGCTCGGGCGGGAAAGTGATGTGCATCTGTCGGCCTGTCATCGTCGCGATGGCTCCATGACGAGAGCATAGTGGTGCGCGCGACCGCGCGCTTGACCCACGTCAACCGGTTCGCTGCACCGCACGATCGCGGTGCGGCCGCCCGACGCCGCTTCAGCCCGCGTCGGGCTCGATCGCCGCGCCGCGCTCCGCGAGCAGCTCGCGCAGCACGCTGCGGTGGCAACGGCGCTCGTCGTCGCAGTAGCAGCCGATCGAGAGCGCGGTGGTCGCCGACAGCGCGGCCAGCAGGTCCAGCACCTTCGCCGGATCGCCGTGCGCCATCTCCGCGCGGAAGTGGCGCTTGAACGCCTTCCATTCGGCGTCGGTTTCGGCGGCCTGCGCCTGCGCGACGAGCTCGGGGCTCGGCGACAGCGTCGGCAACCATACATCATAGTAGTTGCGCGACGCGAATTCCGCCTTCGGCACGCCGCGCGGCGGCCGCCGCACCGTGCCGATCCGCAGGCCTTCGCCGGCCGCGCGCGGCGTGCCGAGCTGGATGATCCGGATGCCCATGTCGCTCCTCTGCTCCCCTGTCTTGCATACGATCCCGTGATCGTACCGCCCCGTCTGCCCGCGCGTCAGCCGGGCACCGCACATGACGGCTGCCCAACAAAAAACCGGCTGCTCCCGCGACGGGATACAGCCGGTTCCGCATCGTGCGTGGCGCGCCGCCGCGCCGCGTTCAGACGCCGCTCTTCAGCACCTTGCCGATCGCGTCCGCGACGATGCCGACGTTCGAGTCGTTCAGGCCCGCGACGCACATCCGGCCCGAGCGCAGGATGTACACGCCGTGCACCTCGCGCAGCGCGTCGACCTGCGATTCGGTCAGGCCCGTATACGTGAACATCCCGCGCTGCTTCACGTAGCGCGTGAGTGCTTCGCCGCTCACGTGGTCGCGCAGGCCGTCGTGGATCGACTGGCGCATCCTCGCGATACGGCGGCACATCGCCGACAGTTCCTCCTCCCACTGTTTGCGCAGCGCCGGCGTGCCGAGCACGGCCGCGACGACCTTCGCGCCGTAGGTCTGCGGGTTACTGTAGTTCGAGCGCACGGCGCCGGCCAGTTGGCCGAGCACGCGGTCGGCCGCGGCCGCGTCTTCGCAGACGACGCTCAGGCCGCCCACGCGCTCGCCGTACAGCGAGAAATTCTTCGAGAACGAATTCGCGACGAGCGTCGGCACGCCGCGGCGGGCCAGCTCGCGCACCGCGAACGCGTCCGCGTCGAGGCCCGCGCCGAAGCCCTGGTACGCCATGTCGACGAACGGCAGCAGCCCGCGCGCCTCGATCACGTCGATCAGCTTCTCCCACTGGCCTTCGTCGAGATCGACGCCGGTCGGGTTATGGCAGCACGCGTGCAACAGCACGATGCTGCGCGCCGGCAACGCGTCGATCGCCGCAAGCATCGCGTCGAACTTCAGGCCGCCCGTCGCCTCGTCGTAGTACGGGTACGTGTTCACCGTGAAGCCGGCGCGCTCGAAGATGAAGCGGTGGTTTTCCCAGCTCGGATCGCTGAGCCACACCTGCGAATCCGGGAAATAGCGCTTCAGGAAATCGGCGCCGACCTTCAGCGCGCCCGAGCCGCCGAGCGTCTGCAGCGTCGCGATGCGGCCGGCCGCGCGGGCCGGGTGATCGGCGCCGAACACCAGCGATTGCACGGCGTCGCGGTACGCGGCCAGGCCGACCATCGGCAGGTACGGCTTCGGGCCGCTGTCGCGCTGCAGCGCGGTTTCGGCTTCGCGCACGGCGCCCATCACAGGAATCCGGCCTTCGGCGTCGAAATAGATGCCGATGCTCAGGTTGACTTTCCGATCGCGCGGATCTTTCTGGAAGTTCTCGTTGAGCGTCAGGATCGGGTCACCCGGGTACGCGTCGATGTGTTCGAACATGGCTTGAGTCGGTCTCGTTTGGAAGAAGGGTCGGTCGTGGCCTGCGTCAGCGTGCGGAAGCGCCGTCGTGCACCGCAAAGCCCGCATTCTTCTGACGGAAGCGATACCCGATCGCGAGCACCGCGAGCCATACCGGGATCAGGTACACCGACAGGCGGAGATCCGGCGTCAGGTACATCACGACGAGAATGCCGGCCATGAATGCCAGGCACAGGTAATTCGTGAAAGGATAGCCCAGACTGCGGAAGGAAGTCTCCTTTCCCGCAGCACGCTTGGCCTGGCGGAACTTCAGGTGGATCAGGCTGATCATCGCCCAGTTGATGATCAGCGCCGACACGACGAGGCCCATCAGCACCTCGAACGCCTTGCCCGGCATGAAGTAGTTGACCAGCACGCACACGCCGGTCGCGAGCGCCGATGCGCCGAGTGCCGCGAGCGGGATGCCGCGCTTGTTCACCGAGCACAGCACCTTCGGCGCGTTGCCCTGCTGCGCGAGGCCGAACAGCATCCGGCTATTGCAGTACACGCCGCTGTTGTAGACCGACAGCGCGGCCGTCAGCACGACGACGTTCAGCACGTTCGCGACCAGGTTGCTGCTCAGCGCGTGGAAGATCAGCACGAACGGGCTGCCGCCGCTGACGACCTTCTCCCACGGATACAGCGACAGCAGCACGGCCAGTGCGCCGATGTAGAAAATCAGGATCCGATAGATGACCTGGTTGGTCGCGCGCGGGATGCTGCGCTTCGGATCGTCGGCCTCGGCCGCGGTGATACCGACCAGCTCGAGCCCGCCGAACGAGAACATGATCGCGGCCATCGACATCACGAGGCCCGACACGCCGTTCGGGAAGAAGCCGCCGTGCTGCCACAGGTTCCGGACGGTTGCCTCCGGCCCTGCGTGACCGCTCACGAGCAGCCAGCCGCCGAAGCCGATCATCCCGACGATCGCGGCAACCTTGACGATCGAGAACCAGAATTCCGTCTCGCCGTACGACTTCACGCTGGTCAGGTTGATCAGGTTGATCGCGACGAAGAACACGAGCGCCGACACCCAGGTCGGCACGCCCGGCCACCAGTACTGCACGTAGATCCCGACGGCGGACAGTTCGGCCATGCTGACGAGGATGTACAGCACCCAGTAATTCCAGCCGGACAGGAAGCCGGTGAAGTGGCCGAAGTACTTGTTCGCGAAATAGCTGAACGACCCCGCGACGGGCTCGTCGACCACCATCTCGCCGAGCTGGCGCATGATGAAGAACGCAACGATGCCGGCCACCGCATAGCCGAGCAGCACGGACGGGCCGGCCATCTTGATCGTCTGCGCGATGCCGAGGAACAGCCCCGTGCCGAGCGCGCCGCCGAGCGCAATCAGCTGGATGTGCCGGTTCTTCAGCCCGCGCTTCAGGCCGTCGCTCTCGTTTCCAGAAACCATGTCTTCTCCACTCTGTCCGCCCCCGCCTGACGCGGTGCGGCGCGCCTCGGTGTGCCGGGCGCTGTTTTGCTGTGCCGGCGGCCGTTCGTGGAGCCGCCGAGTTGGGGGACTGCAATCCTCGCGCGGGGCGTCCGATTCGCGTCGGCGGGCGGCCAGATCGACCGCCGACTCGTTGCCCGCGCCGCATTGCTGCGGCCGCACACGAAAATCCGGCGTCAGTTTAGCGTTGCGACGGCGAAATCGGGTTGCGTAACCCGCTCATGCAAACCCTACATTATGAGATAAGATTGCATCCAGGAGACAGATGAGGAAACAAAAATGCCTGAACCGGTCCTCGATCGCATCGATCGCCATTTGCTGTCGGTGTTGCAGGAGAATGGCCGCGCGTCAAACCTCGACCTGGCGAAGGCGGTCGGCCTGTCGCCCGCGCAGACCTTGCGACGCCACCGCCGGCTGGAGGAGATCGGCGCGATCCGCCGTTACGAAACGCGGCTGTGCCCCGATACGCTCGGGTTCGGCGTCACCGCGTTCGTGCACGTGACGATGGAGCGCGGCCATATCCGCGATTTGTCGAAGTTCCAGAAACTCGTGTCGGACCTCGCGCAGATTCAGGAATGCTTCTCGGTAACGGGCGACATCGACTATGTGCTGAAGGTCATCGCGCACGATCTGAAAGGGCTATCGCGCTTCCTGCTCGAAACGCTGATGCGTATTCCCGGCGTGAGCGGCGTGCATTCGAGCGTGTGCCTCGACGAGATCAAGTGCACGAGCGCGATGCCGGTGGAAGGCTGACACGCCCGGCGCGCGGGGCCGATGCGTTCAGCTCGCCGCCTCGAACGCACCGATCAGCAACGCTCCCGCTGCAATCACCGCGCAACCGGCCGCCCGGCGCGGCGTCAGCCGCTCGCCGAGGTAGACGCGCGCGATCAGCGCCGCGAACACCACGCTCGTCTCCCGCAGCGCCGATACCGGCCCCATCGGCGCGCGATCCATCGCCCAGATCACGATGCCGTAGGCGAGCGCCGCGAACACGCCGCCGCATGCGGCCTTCGCCGTCTCGCCGACCTCCTGCGTCAACCGCAGCGGCCCCGCCCGCAGCCGGTAGTACGCGGCCATCAGCGCGCCCGTCAGCACGAACATCCACGCGGTATAGCCGACCGTGCTGCCGCTCTCGCGCACCCCGATCCCGTCGACCACACTGTACGCCGCGATCGACACGCCGGTCGCGAACGCGGTCGGCAGCACCTGCATCATCCGGTGTTGCGCGCCGCGCCGGCGTTCCAGCCCGATCGCCATGATCCCTGCGCAGATCAGCACGAGCCCGCATTGCGCGCCGATGTTCAGGCGCTCGCCCGCAAACGCCGCCGCGCCGAGCGTGACGAGCAGCGGCGCCGTGCCGCGCGCGACGGGATACGCGACGCTCAGGTCGCCGTGTTCGTACGCACGAACGAGCAGCAGCGTATAGACGACGTGGATCACGGCCGATGCAACGACGCAGAGCCAGCTCGCCGGCGCGATCGGCACGGCAGCCGGCAGGAACAGCAGCGCGAACAGCCCGATCGCGATCTGCAGCACCGTGGCCGAACGCAGCCGGTCGCCGCTGCTGCGCACCAGCGCATTCCATGACGCGTGCAGGAACGCCGCACACAGAACGGCGAACAGAATGGGGATCGGCACGCTGAACACTCCCTGACGGTCGAAGGCGCGCGATGCGCGGCAGGCGTTCATCGTATGAATGCGTCACCGGATTGTCAAAAAAGCGACCGACGGCCCGCCGTAAAGGATTCGGCTGCCTGCCCCGGTCGCCCGCCCTGCAACGCGTGCGCCGCACTCGGCCTGCACGCTGCCCCATGTGACGCGAAGGTTGCCGGCGATCCACCCCTTTCCGTTCTCTTTCGCCTCGCACCGCGGCGTAATGGAATCGATACCACAGCGCAACCGTCGCGAAAACACTCCGTCCCCATATCTTCATACGCAGCTGTTCCAATGCGCGTGCTCCCTCACGAGCTTCGCGCCGAACCGACACGGCGACGGGGCCGTTCTCCACCATCGAAGACCTTACCCTGGAGTTTCCCGATGTTCCGTCAAGCCTTGCTCGTCACTGCCTGCGCAGCCGCAGCGCTGGCGCTGTTCGCCTGCGGCGGCAGCGACGATTCCACGCCGACGCCCGCCGTGTCGTCGCAGGATGCGCTGCAGACCGCCACGCCGATCAAGCACGTCGTCGTGATCTACGGCGAAAACATCTCGTTCGATCACTACTTCGGCACCTATCCGAACGCGACGAACCCGTCGGGCGAACCGGCGTTCACCGCGAAACCCGGCACGCCGACGCCGAACGGCCTGACGGGCACGCTGCTCACCGCGAACCCGAACTTCACGAACACGGCCAACGGCACCGATGCGGCGAACCCGTTCCGCCTCGACCGCACGCAGGCCGCGACGGCGGACCAGAACCACGCCTACACCGCCGAACAGCAGGCCGAAGACAATGGCCTCGCGGACCTGTTCCCGAAATACACGGGCAAGGGCTCGTCCGGCGGCGCCGGCGCGTTCGGCACGAAGGGCCAGGTGATGGGCTACTTCGACGGCAACACGGTGACCGCGCTGTGGAACTACGCGCAGCGCTTCGCGATGAGCGACAACACGTACACGACGGTCTACGGTCCGTCGACGCCGGGTGCACTGAACGTCGTGGCGGGTCAGACCAACGGGATGCAGATCGTCAAGACATCGAAGCAGCCGTCGACGCTCGCCGCCAGCTCGTACTACATCAACGACGGCCAGGGCGGCTTCACGATGATCAACGACGTCGACCCGGGCTTCGACGTGTGTTCGAGCACGACCGACCAGGCGATGATGACCGGCAAGAACATCGGCGACCTGCTGAACGCCGCGAAGATCACGTGGGGCGGCTTCATGGGCGGCTTCAACCTGTCGACGACGAACGGCAACGGCACGACGGGCTGCGCGCGCAGCACGGTCGCCACCGCCGTGAACGCCGCGACGGCCGACTACATTCCGCACCACAACTGGTTCCAGTACTACGCGTCGACCGCGAACCCGCAGCACACGCGCCCGAGCTCGATCGCGGCGATCGGTTCGAGCGTCGAGACCGACGGCAAGACCCCCGAACCGGCGAACCATCAGTACGACACGGACGACTTCTTCGCCGCCGTGAAGGCCGGCAACTTCCCGTCGGTCAGCTACCTGAAGGCGCCGGCCGCGCAGGACGGGCATGCGGGCTATTCGGATCCGCTCGACGAGCAGGCGTTCGTGACGAAGGTCGTCAACTTCCTGCAGCAGCAACCGGACTGGCAGAACACGGCCGTGATCGTCACCTATGACGACTCGGACGGCTGGTACGACCACGTGTACACGTCGCCGACGCACGCGTCGTCGGACCCGGTCGATCAGCTCAACGGCGCCGGCAAGTGCGGCACGGGCGGCACCACCGGCGTGAACGGCGCGACCGTGAACGGCCGCTGCGGCCCGGGCGTGCGCATTCCGCTGGTCGTGATCTCGCCGTATGCGAAGCAGAACTACGTCGATCACACGATGCTCGACCAGTCGTCCGTCGTGCGCTTCATCGAGGACAACTGGCTCGGCGGCCAGCGTATCGGCGGCGGCTCGTTCGATGCGACGGCGGGCGACCTGCGCAACCTGTTCGACTTCACGTCGAAGCCGAACACGACGCCGCTCTATCTCGACCCGACGCTCGGTACCGTATTGAGCGCCGCACCGTCGATCTGACCGTCGCGGCCTGACCGCATGGCCGGCGCATGCAGATGCGCCGGCCGTTTCCATTTCAACGCGCCGCGTTGCGCGACACTCGTTTTTCGACCGACAGCATGACAGCTCGCCCCGCGTTTCCGTCTCCCGATGCCGCCGGCACGCCCGCGCCGCGTGCCCCTTCCCGCCTGCTGCGCCGCGCCGCATTCGTGCTCGGCACGGCCGCGATCGGCTATGGCGCGTTCGCTATCGCGTTTCCCGCGCGGGTACCCGCGGCGATCGGCGCCGTGGTCGCCGACTGGACCGGCGCGAACCCGCACCCGGTCGTGCTGCAACGGCCCGCCGTGCAGCCGCTGTCGGCGGTCGCCCAGCTCGGGCGCGCGCTGTTCCACGATCCGTCGCTGTCGGCGTCGGGCAAGCAGTCGTGTGCGTCGTGTCACAGCCCCGATCATGCGTACGGCCCGCCGAATGCGCTCGACGTGCAGCCGGGCGGCCTCGCGATGACGCAGCAGGGCTATCGTCCGCCGCCGTCGCTGATGTATCTGTACCGCCAGCCGAATTTCAGCATCGGCCCCGATGCCGGGGAAAACGACGCCGCGCCGAGCGTCGCGCAGCAGGCCACGGCGGCGGCCGGTGTCGTCAAGGCGCAGAAGGTGGCCGGCACGTCGGCCGCGCCTCAGCTCGTGCCGCAGGGCGGGCTGTTCTGGGACGGCCGCGCCGATACGCTGCAGCAACAGGCGTTCGGCCCGCTGCTGAATCCGGTCGAAATGGCGAACGCGAGCGTCGACGACGTCGCGCACAAGCTCGCGCAGTCGTCGCATCGCGCGCAACTGGAACAATTGTTCGGCGCGCGCGTATTCGACAGCCCGCAGCTCGCGGTGTCGGAGGCGATGTTCGCGATCGCGCGCTATCAGGTCGAGGATCCGTCCTTCCATCCGTACGACAGCAAGTACGACCGCTGGCTCGAAGGCCGCGCGCGTCTCACGCAGGCCGAACTGCGCGGGCTGCGCCTGTTCAACGATCCGGACAAGGCGAATTGCGCCGGCTGTCATCTGTCGAAACCCGGCAAGGACGGGCTGCCGCCGATGTTTACCGACTACCAGTACGAGGCGCTCGGCGCGCCGCGCAACCGCGCGCTCGCGCAGAACCGCAACCCCGCGTTCTACGATCTCGGTGTGTGCGGGCCGTTCCGCGACGACCTGAAGGACCAGACCCAGTACTGCGGGATGTTCCTGACGCCCACGCTGCGCAATTCGGCGACGCGCCACGTGTTCTTCCACAACGGCGTGTTCCACACGCTCGACCAGGTGATGGCGTTCTACAACGAGCGCAGCATCTCGCCGCAGAAGTTTTATTCGCGCGGCGCGGACGGCAAGGTCGACGAATACGACGACATTCCGCCGAAATATCGTGCGAACGTCGACGTGACCGATGCGCCTTTCGATCGCAAGCCCGGCGACAAGCCCGCGATGACGGCGCAGGACATCAAGGATATCGAAGCGTTTCTCGGCACGCTGACGGACGCGCCGGCGCAGCACTGAGCGCTTGCCGGGGGGGCGTGCCGCATCAGCGGCGCGCGGGATCAGCAGTTCGATCCGGACGCTCGAATAGCGTCGGCGAAACGGCACGCGGCGCGCCGTTGCATCGCGCAACGGCGTTCGATCGCTACTGCGGCTTTGGCGGATGCTCGGCCCGGTAGGTACGATTCGGGCGCGATACGAGTTGCTTCGCCGCGGCGTCCAGTTCCTTGCCGTGATACAGATCGATGCACTTCAGGAAGTCGAACTTCACATCCGCGACTTCCGATTCGACAACCGGATTCCGGTAATCGCGAGCCAGATACTTCGCGACCAGCGCGTGAATGACGTCCGGCGCACGTTCCATGTCGTAGTAGGTCCAGTCGCGCAACGCACGGGTACTGCTGCCGATGTCCTTGCTCACGCCGGGCGTCTGCTCGTATGCGGTAGCCAGACACTCCGCGAGCGCCATGTCCTTGAAGTTCTGGAGGTAAGTGCGTGAACCGGCCCCGGGCGACACCTGTCCGGCGTCCTTCGCCACGACCATCGCAGGTTGAAACGCGAGGCACGCCAACGCCGCAGCGATCCGGACTCCCCTCATGACAGGCTCCAAAAATTTGCGCGATCGGTACGATACCGCGTGCCCGGTTCGTTGAAGTAACAATGGTCGTAACATGTCCGCCCGTTGAACAGCGTGGCGTGCCCCTGTGCATCGCTCCACCCCGACACCTCGAACAGAATGACGACCTGTCGACCGGCAAGTGGCCCTCCGTTCGCCGGCGGATATTTGACGCCCTCAGCCTTTCCCCATCGTTGCTCGAGAAAACGGATCAAGTCCCTGACACGAAAAAAGTATTGCCGATTGCCTCTGCCGACATCGTTTGTTCGGGGATTCTCGGCATCACCATACCGGCTTCACTCAGGATATAACTCATCCTCACCGCGCATGTGTTGCTCCATCGCTCTGTCGAATTCGGATTGTTGACGTTCTTCTCGACGTATCCACCTATCACTTTCGCGACGCGTTCACCGGAATTTGCCGGGTCGTAGATTCGCTGGGATGCCCGCCCACGCAATGGCAAATGATGGTCGTTTCACTTTGTTGGCTCCTTGTTGTTGAAATGAATCCGGCTCGAGGAACGCATCGAAAACTCGCGACAGCTCATGTGCTCCGAGTGCCTTCGAGTCCTTCGAATCAGGGGGCATGATGCGCGATTGAAACAATTTTGTAAGGATGGCGACTTTCCAGATGCCGATCCTTGCTTCACCCCCCTCGTTTTCCCCGATCCCGTTCGACTTGACTCCTGCGCCCCGATCGACAAAACTTCGCCCATCGCCAGTGTGATCACAGATCGCAGATCAAACCCAGGAGAACCCCGCCTTGCCGCCTCGTATCGTCCCGCCCGCACTGAAAGCCATCGAACAGGAAACGATGGCCGACAAGGTCTACCTGCAATTGCGCGAAGCGCTGATGAGCGGCCGCTTCGCGCCTGGTCAGGCACTGAGCCTGCGCAGCGTCGCGGAGGCGGTCGGCTCGTCGACGATGCCCGTGCGCGCCGCACTCACGCGGCTGCGCGCCGAACGCGCACTGGTCGACGGCCCGAACCGCGCGCTCGTCGTCCCGCCGATGACGCTCGACACGCTCGACGAGCTGCGCGACGTGCGGATCGCGCTCGAAGGCTGCATCGCCGAGCGCGCGTGCGCACGGATGACCGATACGCAGATCGCGGCCGTGCGCAAGACCTGCGAGACGATGCAGGCGCACGTCGAGGCCGGCCGCTCGCGCGCCTACCTGCAAAGCAATTTTGCGTTCCACAGCGCGATCTACGCGCACGGCGCCAGCGAAAACACGCTCGCGATCGTCGAGAACCTGTGGATGCGCGTCGGCCCGTTCCTCAACATGGTCGCGCTCGACATCCCGCACATGCGGCGCTCGATGGACGCGCACCTCGCGATCGTCGATGCGCTCGAACGGCGCGACGGCGCCGGCGTGCGAGCCGGCATCGCGCTAGACATCGGCGGGGCCGCACACGATCTCGCCGAGACGCTGCGGGCCGAACAGACGCCGCGAACCGCGAAGGCGAAGCCGTAGCGGCCGCTTGCCACGGCCGGCCTTTGCACGAGCGGCCGGCCACCCCTACTAGATCAACGATGGAGACAACCCGACATGACAGCTTCCGACCTGCTGAAACCCTATGACGGCCTGCGCGTCCTCGTGACGGGCGGCGCGTCGGGCATCGGTCTCGAAATCGCCCGCGCGTTCGCCGAATGCGGCGCGCGCGTGCACGTGTGCGATGCGTCGCAAGCCGCGATCGCGGCGCTCGCCGATCGGCCGCCGCACGCCGCGACGAGCGCGATCAGCGCAACGTTGGCCGACGTATCCGTTCCGGCGGCGGTCGACCGTGTGTTCGCCGACATATCGGCCACGCTCGGCGGCCTCGACGTGCTCGTCAACAACGCGGGCATCGCCGGCCCGACCGGCGGTATCGACGAAATCGACCCCGTTCAATGGGAACAAACGGTCGCGATCAACCTGAATGCGCAATTCCAGTTCGCGCGCCGTGCGGTGCCGCTGCTGCGCGAATCGAAACACGGCGGCGCGATCATTGCGCTGTCGTCGGTTGCCGGCCGGCTCGGCTACGCGTTCCGCACGCCGTATGCGGCCACCAAATGGGCGGTGGTCGGCCTCGTGAAGAGCCTCGCGATCGAACTCGGGCCGCTCGGCATCCGCGTGAACGCGATCCAGCCCGGCATCGTGCGCGGCCCGCGGATGCGCCGCGTGATCGAGGCGCGTGCACAGCAGCTCGGCATCGGCTACGACGAGATGGAGAAGCGCTATCTCGAGAAGATCTCGCTGCGGCGCATGACCGATCCGACCGAGATCGCCGCGACCGCGCTGTTCCTGTGCTCGCCGGGCGGACACGGGATCACCGGGCAGGCGATCTCCGTCTGCGGCAACGTCGAAGTGCTCTGACGCCTCCTGCATCGCTCGTCGAAAGGAATCCATCCATGGCAAACGCTCGCAAAGTCATCATCACCTGTGCGCCGACCGGCGCGATCCACACGCCGTCGATGTCGCCGTACCTGCCCGTGACGCCGCACGAAATCGAAACGGCCGCGGTCGCGGCCGCGCAGGCCGGCGCGGCGATCCTCCACTTGCACGCACGCAACCCGTCCGACGGCAAACCGACGCAGGATCCGGCCGTGTTCGCCGAATTCCTGCCGCGCATCAAGGCACAGACCGACGCGGTGATCAACCTCACGTCGGGCGGCAGCCCGCACATGACGGTCGACGAACGGCTGCAGCCCGCGCTGCATTTCCAACCCGAGGTCGCGTCGTTGAACATGGGTTCGATGAATTTCGGGCTGTACCCGATGCTCGAGCGCTTCCGCGAGCTGAAGCATCCGTGGGAGCGCGAACATCTAGAGAAAAGCCGCGATCTCGTGTTCAAGAACACATTCGCCGACATCGAGACGATCCTCACGCGTTGCGGCGCGAACGGCACGCGTTTCGAATTCGAGTGCTACGACATCTCGCACCTGTACAACCTCGCGCACTTCGTCGATCGCGGGCTGGCGAAGCCGCCGTTCTTCGTGCAAAGCGTGTTCGGCCTGCTGGGCGGGATCGGCGCGCATCCGGAGGACCTGATGCACATGCGCCGGACGGCCGACCGTCTGTTCGGCAGCGATTACGTGTGGTCGATCCTCGGCGCCGGGCGCAACCAGATTCCGCTCGCGACGATCGGCGCAGCGCAGGGTGCGAACGTACGCGTCGGGCTCGAGGATTCGCTGTGGATCGCGCCGGGCAAGCTCGCGGAATCGAGCGCCGCGCAAGTCCTGAAAATGCGTCAGGTGCTCGAAGGCCTGTCGCTCGAGATCGCGACGCCGGCCGAGGCGCGCGCGATGCTCGCACTCAAGGGCGGCGACGCGGTGAATTTCTGAATTTCTCAGCGCCGGCTCGCGCCCGCAACACCCGTATCCGCAAGCGCAGTGACGAGGCGCCGGCCCGAGCCGGCCGGCGCCAGGACGCCCTTCATCGCCCCGCTCCGTTCGAGCGCCGCCGGCGCGGCTCCGTCGTCTGCCCATTCGCTGCCTGCACCGCAGCGGCATCTGCCGAACGCGGCGCGCCGTGCTTGCCGTGCGCGCCGGTTCGCCCTTACCGGAGTCGTCCGCATGTCCACTCATCACGCTCAGGCCCTGTCGTCCGCCGCCGGCGACGCGAACGCGTCGCTGAACCGGCTGCTGTTCCGCAAACTCATGCCGCTGCTGATCGCCGCGTATGTGATCAGTTTTCTCGACCGCACCAACATCGCGTTCGCCAAACATTCGATGGGCGTCGATCTCGGCATTTCATCGGCCGCGTATGGGCTCGGCGCGGGGCTGTTCTTTCTCACCTACGCGCTCTTCGAAATCCCGAGCAACCTGATCATGCATCGCGTCGGCGCGCGCTTCTGGATCACGCGGATCATGATCACGTGGGGCGCGCTGTCGGTCGCGATGGCGTTCGTCGGCGGCGAGACGTCGTTCTACGTGATGCGCCTGCTGCTCGGCGTGGCCGAAGCCGGCCTGTTTCCCGGCGTGATGTTGTATTTGACGTACTGGTTCGGCCGCGAGGAGCGTGCACGCGCCACCGGCTATTTCCTGCTCGGCGTGTGCATCGCCAACATCGTCGGCGGGCCGCTGGCCGGCGCGCTGATCGAGCTCGACGGCACGCTCGGGTTCCACGGCTGGCAATGGCTGTTCGTCGTCGAAGGCATTCCGGCGATCCTGCTCGCGTTCGTCGTCTGGACGCGCTTGCCGGATCGGCCGAGCGCCGCGCCGTGGCTCGCCCCGGAAACCGGTCGCGCGCTCGAGCGCAGGCTGGCCGCCGAACAGGACGCGGGCATCGCCGCGCACGGCGGCCACGCGTTCGGTGCCGCACTGCGCGATCCGCAGATCTGGCTCGCGATTTTCGTGTACTTCTGCCACCAGTTGACCATCTATACGGTGATCTTCTTCCTGCCCGGCATCATCGGCGCATCGGGGCGCCTCTCGCCGGTCGCGGTCGGGTTGCTGACGTCGCTGCCCTGGCTCGCCGCCGCGCTCGGGGCCGGGACGCTGCCGCGCTTCGCACGCGAATCGCACCACTCGCGCCGCATGCTGTGTGCGGGGCTGGTGGTCATGGCGGCCGGGATGATCGGCGCCGCGCATGCGTCGCCGTTGGCGGGACTGCTCTGCGTGTGCGTGGCCGCGTCCATGTTCTTCGTCGTGCAGTCGATCGTGTTCACGTTTCCGGCTTCGCGGCTCGCCGGCAGCGCGCTGGCCGGCGGGCTCGGGCTCGTGAATACGTGCGGGTTGCTCGGCGGCTTCGTCGGGCCGACCGTCATCGGCGCGATCGAGCAGGCGACCGGCAATGCGAAGAACGGGCTGACGCTGCTGGCGGCCGCACTCGTCGTCGCGGCATGTGCGAGCCTCGCGTTGCGTCACGGGCACGAGCGCGCCGACGTGCGCTCGCGCGACTGAAGGCAAAACGAAACTCGAGCCGGCGGGATGCGGGCACATCGCCGCCGGCATCCCGCCTCGCTTCGTCAGAACAGATACATCCCCGCGACGAACACCACACCCGAGAACAACAGCGTCGTCACGCAATAGCCCATGATGTCGCGCACGCCGAGCCCCGCGATCGCCAGCGCGGGCAGCGCCCAGAACGGCTGCGCCATGTTGGTCCACGCCTCGCCGTACGCGATCGCCATGGCGGCCTTGCCGAGATCGGCGCCGAGCGCCTGCGCGGCCGGCATCACGAACGGCCCCTGCACGACCCAGTGGCCGCCGCCCGACGGGACCGCGAAATTGATCACGGCCGAACTCAGGAACGCGAGCAGCGGGAACGTGTGGACGTTCGCGATATCGACGAACCATTTCGTGATCACGCCCGCGAGCCCGGAGTGATCCATCAACGCCTGGATGCCCGCGTAGAACGGGAACTGGATCATGATCCCGGAGGCGCCGCGCGCCGCGCCGGCCACCGCGCGCGCATAGGCCATCGGCGTCCGGTGCAGCAGGATGCCGGCCGCGAGGAACGCGAGGTTCACCGTGTCGATGTCGAGCGCGAAGCCCTTCTGCGCGAAACGCAGCACGAGGAACGCCGCGCACAGCGCCGCGACGACGATCGACAGCACGCGGCTCTCCTCCATCCGTTCCGCGAACGTCGCGTCGGGCGCGAGCTTGCGCTCGACGCTCGGCGGCTCGGCAAGCAACGCCGGATCGACGCTGACGACCTCGCCCGGCTTCGGCATCATCATCCGTGCGAGAAACGGCAGCATCACGATCAACCCGATCGTGATGAACGCGTTGTAGCCGGTGAAGATCGTGTCGGACACCGGAATCAAGCCGATGGTCTTTTCCATCGGATTGCCTTTCGTGGCCGCGACGAGCGGGACCGAACCCGACAGCCCGCCGTGCCAGCTCAGGAAGCCCATGTAGGCGGACGCGACGAGCAGCCGGTAGTCGCTGCCGGCCACGCGGCGCGCCACTTCGCGCGCCAGCATCGCGCCGAGCACGAGGCCGAAGCCCCAGTTGATCGCGCAGGCCAGCGCGCCGACGAACGCGACGAGCATCACGCCCTGCCCGGGCGTGCGCGCGGCGCTGGCGAGCGCGACGAGCAGGCGCCGCACGGGCGGCGAACTCGCGAGCGCGTGGCCCGTCACGAGGATCATGACCATCTGCATCGAAAACGCGAGCAGGTTCCAGAAGCCTGAACCCCACATCGTCGTGAGTTGCACGGGCGTGTTCGGTGTGAGCCCGAACGCGAGCGCGAACGTGACGATCGTCAGCAGGATCGCGAAAATCAACGGGTCGGGCAACACGCGGTGAACCACCTGCGTGAAGAAGCGGGAAATGCGCTGGATCAACTTGAGCTCCTCGTTTCCTGATAGGGACATCCGCGCGTATCGTTGTTGGTTGAGGCGCGGAAACGCGCGGATTCTTGCACAGAACCGTATTGCTTGCGTCGATGCCCCTGTCGGGAATCGGGTCGGTCGACTTCGGCAGGCTATCGAATTCGTTACATGGCCGCGACCGGCTCCGAAGCCGGGGCAGCCGAGTGACGAACGCCAATGGTGCGTATCGCTGCAGACTGGAATTCATGAAGGACGTGCGCATGCAAAAGCGCCCGCCTGACTGCGGATCAGGCGGGCGCTTCATGCGGCGATATTCGTCCCGTCGTGTGTCTCGCGAATCTCGACGGGTCAGCGAATCAAGGCTCCCAACGCCCGCGCTCCATCGCTTGCTCCATCATTCCGAGTGTCAGTGACCGCCCCCCCAGCGTCTCTCTCGCCTCTGGGCTGAACGGGGATTTGACGACCGTCGTGAGAAACGAACCGAGGCCGAGCTTCGCGGACGGATAGCAATAATGGAGGTCGAACGCGGACAAATCGACGCCGAACGTCGCACCCCATTGCCGAATGATTCTGTCGATGTCGTTCGGTTCGAGGTCGAGATCGTGATAAAGATCCGTGTCTCGCGACAGTTCGATGCGATCGATCCGGAGCCTTGCGATGTCAGTCGCGATGAACGCTTCGAGGCGTTTCCATGTGTCAGCCATATAAGCGATCCTCGGGCTTCACCATGCTGTTGTACGCGCCGATCGTACGATAAGTGATCAACGCGACGTCCGTCGCCAGGATCGCCTAACCGACTCCGGGAACCGCCCGCCCGACGAATGCGCCGATATTCTGCGTCAACTTGATGCGCAACATGATCAGGCTTCTGAATGAGGTAACGGTCGGCAAAATCCGGTGCTTCAATTCGTATGGCAGCAGCCGACGCGAAACGACGGACGCGATGGACGTGCCCTTGACCGCGTTCGCGAACTTGCCTCGCGTCGGGATAAAGCGCTGACCCAACAGTACCATCGCGACGCCGACCGCATCATCTGCCCCCAACGCCTTGCCAGTCTCTTCGATAAAGATCAGGAAGAACAATGCATCGCGGCTCAAACCCTCGTGAATGCCGTATCTGTACGTGCTCGCCATTTTTTCTCTGATAGCTTGAATTTGAACGAGCAGAAAAGGCTAGCGTGAGTGGCGAAGGCGAAACAACGGACTCACCGGTAGATTGCCGCGACAAGCGTCTGTCCGGATGTGATTGGCGGATCTCGTGCAGATCCTGTGAAGTACCGCGTGGCTTGCGCTTCCGACTGCCGCAGCCTCGTCGTTGCGCACGAATGCACCACGGCGGCGACAGGCATTTGAACGGATACAGAGTGTCAATTTTCAGCGGATCGTCCACCTTCAGGCCGCTCATGCATATCAACGCCCCACCGTCGCCGACGTACTCGCGGTCGCAACCATGCGCCCCCGCCGCTCCGCCAGCCGCTGCGCGAACCGGTACGCGACGAGCGACCCCGCCACGGCCAGCAGCATCGGCACGAGGCTGTCGTGATTCGCGCGCGTGAATTCGAGCAGCAGCACGACGGCCGTGATCGGCATCTGCATCGACGCGGCGAGAAACGCGGTCGCGCCGATCAGCGCGTATCCGCCGAGGGATGCGCCGGGCCACACGATGCTCCATAGTCCGCCGAGCACGACACCGAGCAGCGCGCCGTTCGCGAGTCCCGGCGTCAGCAGCCCGCCTTCCGCGCCGGCCCGCAGGCTGCCGGCCTCGATCAGCACCTTCAGCACGAGCAGCGCCGCCGCGAGACCGATCGTCAGCGTGCCGTCGAAACTGAGCGACGCCGGGCCCTTGCCGTTGCCGAGCAGTTGCGGAAACCTCGTCGCGAGCACGCCGACCGCCGCGAAGTTGAGCAGCGCGAACACCGGCAGCCGCCAGTCCTTCGGCGCGTTCGCCCGCGCGCGGGTGGTGAGCCGCACGAAACCGTACGCGGCGACGCCGAACAGCGGCCCGCAGACGATCGACCATGCGACGAGCGGCGTGCTCGGCACGAACGCCGGCACCGTGTACTGGTGTTCGTTGCCGAGACCGATCCATGCGACGATCGCCGCGATCGCGGACGTCACGATCGCCACGACCAGCGCACGCCACTCGAACGTGCCGAGCAGCACCTCGAGCACGAAGATCGCGCCGCCGAGCGGCACGTTGTAGACGGCCGCGAGCCCCGCGCCGGCGCCACACGCGACCATCAGCCGGCAGTCGTCGGGCGTGAGCCCCGCCGCATGGGCAAACCGCCCGGCGAGCAGCGCACCGATCTCGCGCGGTGCGACTTCGCGGCCGAGCGGCGAGCCGAGCGCGACGGTGACGATCTGCAGCAGCGCATGGACCGTCGTGCTGACGAACGGCATCCGCGGATCGGCCGCGCGCACCGCACGGCGGATGCCGACGAGTGGCCGGCCGTATCGGTAAAGCGCCCACCAGCCGCCGCCGGCGACGATCCCGCAGACCACCAGCACCGCGAGCCGGCGCAGCGGCTCGGCCCCGGTCACACCGCTGAGGAAGCTCTTGGCCCCGATCGCGTGCGCGACGTCGTAGCCGTACGCGACGTGCTGGATCGCATGCAGCAGCAACGCGAGCAGCATGCCGCCGAGACCCGCGCCGATGCCGGTCAGGATCGTGACGACGGCCATGCGCGCGAATGGGCTGGCGGGCGGCGGCGAAGCAGCAGGAGCGGACGGAAGATCGAGGCGCATGGGGTCGGCGAACGGGATCGGAAAGACGGCGCGCACCGTGCACGCCGTCGTCAGGACCGCATCGTAGGCCCGCGCTCATCATGAGACAAACGTATTTTTATAATCAACTCATGCATCGAATGCATGAACACGCCGACGGCCCGCGATGACCGCCTGCCGCGTCAGTCCGGATAGGTCAGGCGCTCCGGCTCGCGCCGCATGATGACCTTCCCGTGGCGCATCGACAGCGTGGCCTTTGCCTGCGTGCGCACCGCTTCGTAGTCGCTGTCCGCGTCGAGCACGACGAGATTCGCCGGACGCCCGACCGCGATGCCGTACCCGTCGCCGAGGTGCATCGCCGTCGCGCTATGGTCGGTCACGAAGTCGAGGCAGCGCTGCAGATCCTGATAACCCATCATGTGGCAGATATGGAGGCCCGCATCGAGCACGCGCAGGATGTTGCCGTTGCCGAGCGGATACCACGGATCCTTGATCGAATCCTGCCCGAAGCACACGTTGAGCCCGGCTCGGTCGAGCTCCGCGACGCGCGTGACCCCGCGCCGCTTCGGAAACGTGTCGAAGCGCCCCTGCAGATGGATGCTCTCGGTCGGGCACGAGATGAAATTCAGCCCCGCCCGCTTCAGCAGCCGGAACAGCTTCGAGCAGTACGCGTTGTCGTACGAACCCATCGCGGTGGTGTGGCTCGCGGTGACGCGTGCGCCCATGCCGCGCACGCGCGCCTCTTCCGCGAGCACTTCGAGAAAGCGCGAATGCGGATCGTCGGTCTCGTCGCAGTGCACGTCGACAAGGCAGCCCGTGCGTTCCGCGAGATCCATCAGGAAGCGGATCGAGCTGACGCCCTGCTCCCGCGTGTTCTCGAAATGCGGAATCCCGCCGACGACGTCCGCGCCGAGCTCGATCGCCTGCGCCATCAGCGCGCGGCCGCCGTCGAACGATTCGATGCCCTCCTGCGGGAACGCGACGATCTGCAGGTCGATCAGCCCGCGCGCCTCGTCCTTCACCTCCAGCATCGCCTTCAGCGCGGCGAGCGTCGGATCGGTCACGTCGACGTGCGTGCGCACGTGCTGGATCCCGTGATCGCGCAGCATGCCGATCGCCGCATGCGCGCGCGCCTTCGTGTCCTCGTGCGTGATCGCCGCCTTGCGCTCGGCCCAGCGCTCGATGCCCTCGAACAGCGTGCCGCTCATGTTCCACGCGGGCTCGCCGGCCGTCAGCACGGCATCGAGGTGGATATGCGGTTCGACGAGCGGCGGAATCGCGAGGCGGCCGCCGCCGTCGATATGGTCCGGGTTCGTCGACGCGATCGGCGCGGTTTGCGCATCGATGCGGGCGATCCTGCCGGCATCGATGCCGATCGTGAACAGGCCGTCGCGGCCGCGCAAGCGTACGTTGAACAGGTTCATGGAGAGGCCTCTTGTCGTATGCGTGAACACGACCGCGCGATCTGCGTCGGCGGCCGTGCGGTCCGGACGACCAGTATGGAGGAAAGCGGCGACGCGCACACGTGCCGCGCATGTTGCATCGACACGACAGCCGGGCCGCGCCGGACCGAAGCCGCGTGCCGGCCGCCGGCAGGAACCGCCGGCCCGGCGCGCACGCGCGTCGTCGTGTCGGTTTTGTGAACGACTCTTGCGGGATCAGGAACGGTGCGCTCGCGGCCGCTGCGTCCTTGCGCGTGCCGCGCATTCCTATACTTGCGCCGAACTTTGGTTTCCAGTCCCACACGCAGGAGCTTCACGATGAAAAAAAACCTGATCGCCGGCGCATGCGCCGGCGCCCTGTTCGCGCCGCTCGCCCACGCGCAAAGCTCGGTCACGCTGTACGGCCTGATCGACGCCGGCATCGCCTATACCAACAACGTGAACGGCGCGTCGCAATGGCGCATGACGACCGGCACGATCAACGGCAGTCGTTTCGGCCTGCGCGGCGCCGAGGATCTCGGCGGCGGCCTGAAGGCGTTGTTCGTGCTCGAAAACGGCTTCAACGCGAACAACGGCGGGCTCGGCCAGGACGGCAAGCTGTTCGGCCGGCATGCGTACGTCGGCCTGAGCCGCGCCGGCTACGGCACGCTGACGCTCGGCCGCCAGTACGACACGATGGTCGACTTCGTCGCGCCGTTGTCGGCGACGTCGGGCGATTTCGGCGATACGGGCTTCGCGCATCCGTTCGACAACGACAACCTGAACCATTCGCTGCGCATCAACAACGCAATCAAGTACACGAGCGACACGATCGCGGGCTTCAAGCTCGGCGCGCTGTACGCGTTCTCCAACTCGGCGAACTTCGGCGCGAACCGCGCATACAGCGTGGCCGCGAGCTACACGAACGGCCCGCTGAAGCTGGCCGGCGCCTACCTGCAGATGAACGGCACGAAGGGCTCGACGAGCGCGAGCCCCGGCGCGACCGATTCGGCCGAAGCGAAGAGCTTGAACCAAGGCGGCTGGTCGATCGGCTCGGACCGCATGCGCACCTACGGCGGCGGCGCCAGCTATGTATTCGGCCCGGTGACCGCCGGCTTCGTCTACACGCGCTCGCAGTACGACAACACGGGCTCGTTCGGCTCCAGCGGCCAGATCGCGTTCAACAACTACGACGTGAACGTGCGCTATGCGGTCACGCCGGCCGTCAGCGTCGGCGCGGCCTATGTCTATACGGACGCCAGCGTGTCGAATCCCGACAGCAAGCACGGAGCCGACCCGAAATGGCATCAGGTCGATCTGCAGGCCGTGTACAAGCTGTCGCGCCGCACCGACCTGTACGCGGAAGCGATGTTCCAGCATGCGTCGGGCCGCGGTTATCAGGCGTTCATCAATACGTCGGGTGGCGCATCGAGCACGGCGAACCAGGTGGTCGGCACGATCGGCATGCGTACGCGGTTCTGATCGGCGTCGCGCGACGTCGTCCCTCTGCACGGCGCTCGTATGCACGGCGCCCGTGTGCACGGCGCCCGTCTGCACGGCGCCCGTGTTCGCACACGGGTTCGGTCGCCGCGGGCGACGCCATCAATGTTGTTCCTTCTGGAACGCAGCCCTCCTGGAATCAGGGTGTTTGCGCGTGGCAGCGCTGCGTAGACTGACGTCGAAGGTCGAAGCCGCGCGGCGCGTGCGGCGCCGGCCGCCTACCCCGTACCAGGAGAATCTCGTGAAATCGCTCGTCGTTACCGCTGCCGCTGCCGTCCTGCTTGCCGCACCGGCCCTGTCGTTCGCCCAGCAGGCAAAGTCGCCCGTCACGCGCGCGCAGGTACTGCAGGAGCTGATCGATCTCGAATCGGTCGGCTACAACCCGGCGCGCGGCGAAGTCGGCAACTATCCGGACGACATCCTCGCGGCGCAGGAGCGACTGCAGGCGAGGCGTCTCGCCGAGCGGAAAGCGACGCAGGCCGCGTACGGCCCGGCCGGCGAGCCGGCAACCGAATCGGGCGCGGCGGCCAGGACCGCGCCGTGACGGCGCGCGTCGCTCGCATCGCGCATGCATTGCGAACCGACGCGTAGTCGGCATTGGCGTGAAACGACCCGCCGCGCGCCGATGCGCGCACGGCGTTCAGGCGGCCTGCGTTCAGGCGGCCTGCGGTTCGCGGTCGATCGCGTTCAGCATCTCGACGTCGCGCGCGATCATCGCCGGCACCTGGGCGCGCAGCATCTCGACCCAGGTCCGCACCTTCGCATCGACGAAGCGGCGCGACGGGTACAGCGCATGCACGTTCATCTTCTGCAGGATATGCGCGGGCAGCACACGGACGAGCGTGCCGTCGCGCAAGGCGTCGATCGCCGAATACAGCGGCAGCATGCCGATTCCGATGCCGTCGCGGATCGCGAGTGCGAGCGATTCGGCGGTATTGGTCTGCACCGGCCCGGCGACGTGAATATGCTCGACGCCTTCGGGGCCTTCGAGCACCCATTCATGCGTCGGGAATGCCGGCGTACACAGCGTCAGGCACGCGTGCGCGGCGAGATCCTGCGGGCGGGCCGGCACGCCGTGCCGTTTCACGTAATCGGGCGATGCACACAGAATGCTGAACGTCGAGCCGAGCAGGTGCGACACGAGTTCCGAATCGGGCAGCGACGACGCGGTGACGACGGCCATGTCGCTCGTGCCGTCGAACAGGTCGGGCATGCGCTGCGACAGCGACAGCTCGATCGATACGTCCGGGAACTGCGCGTGATAGCGTGTCAGCGCGGGCAAGACGTAGTGGTGACCGACGCTCGCGAAGCTGTGCATGCGCAGCACGCCGGCCGGGCGCTCGTGCGCGCAGCTCGCCTCCTCTTCTGCGCGGTCCACGTCGGCGAGGATCTGGCGGCAGCGCCGCAGATAGCTTTCGCCGGCCGACGTGAGCGCGAGACGGCGCGTCGAGCGATTCATCAGACGGGTGCGCAGGCGCGCCTCGAGCTCCGACACCGCGCGCGACATCGCGCCCGTCGTCGAATTCAGCGATTGTGCGGCGGCGGTGAAGCTGCCCGTCTCGACGACGCGCGAAAACACCCGCATGTTTTGTAGGGTATCCATTCCTGTGAGCAACCTGTAGCGGAGCCGCCATTTTCCTCCACGGGATGCGACAGATTGTTACTTCGGCTGCAACTATCGTTTCCCCGCAACGGCGTTAATGCGCGCGCGCCGCCCTCCTACAATCGGCGCCTCCCCAGTCGAACGGGCCGTTCGGACGCGCCGCGGCACCGCGCCGGCCCCCTCTTTTCATGAAGCCACAACCTGCGATCGAGCGACCTTCCATCGAACCGGCACGATGGAGCGCATGGCTCGACCCGCTCGGCAATGCGGCGCGCGACTGGGCCGCGACCGATGGGCTGATCTGGCTGCACCTCGCGAAAACCGTGCTCGCAGCGCTGCTGGCGATGGGCATCGCGATGCGTCTGGAGATGTCGCAGCCGCGCACCGCGATGACCACCGTGTTCGTGCTGATGCAGCCGCTATCGGGCATGGTGTTCGCGAAGAGTTTCTATCGCGTGCTCGGCACGGCGGCCGGCCTCGTCGGCGCGCTCGCGCTCGGCGGGCTGTTTGCGCAGCAGCCCGAGCTGTACATGGCCGGCATCACGCTGTGGATCGGCGGCTGCATCGCACTCGCGGTGCGCAACCGCCATTTCCGCTGGTACGGCTTCGTGCTCACCGGCTACACGGCCGCGCTGATCGGCCTGCCGGCCGTGATGACGCCGCAGACGCTGTTCCAGTCCGCGCTCACGCGTGCCGCGGAAGTCGCGCTCGGCATCGCATGCTCGGGCGCGGTCAGCGCGCTGATCCTGCCGTTGAGCTCCGCGAAGGCCCTGATGCGTTCGCTGAGCGCGCGCCATGCGACATTTGCCGCGTTCGCGGCCGGCGCGCTGTCAGGCGACGTCGCGCGCGGCGATTTCGAGCGACGCTTCGCCGATTTCGTCGACGACATCGTCGGCTTCGAAGCCAACCGCGCGTTCGCGTCGTTCGAGGATCCGCACATTCGCGCGCGCAGCCGCCGGCTTGCGCGGCTGAACAGCGAGTTCATGAACGCGTGCACGCGGCTGCATGCGCTGCATCAGCTCGTCAAACGGCTGCGCGCGAATCGCTCGGACGCGGTGCTCGATGCGCTGGCGCCGCACGTCGACGCGCTCGCGTCGCGCTTCGCCGCGTTGCGAGACGAACGCCGGCGCGGCCTCGCATCGGCGACCGGCGCATTGCTCGAACTGCGCCGCTTTCACGGTGCGTTGCCGAAGGCCGCGCGTGCGTCGCGGCGGGTGATCGAAGACCATGCAGCGGGCGGCCTGCTCGACTTCGATACCGCAATCGAGCTGCTGTACCGGTTCGTCGGCGAATACCTCGGCTACGTCGACACGTACGCGTCGCTCGACCAGGACGATCACGCGTTCGAGCGCTCGGTCACCCATTACGCGGTGAAAACCAACGCGTTCTTCGTCGGTTTCGCGTTCCTGCGCACGGTGGTCGCCGTCGGTGCGATGAGCGCGTTCTGGATCGCGTCCGAATGGCCGAGCGGCTCGCTCGCGGTGATCGCCACCGCGATCGCATGCGCGCTCAGCTCGACCTCGCCGCGCGCGCCGAAGTTCGTCGCGCAGATGGGGATCGGTGCAGCGTGCGCGACCGCGGTCGGCTACCTGTTCCTGTGCTACGTCTATCCGAATATCGACGGCTTTCCGCTGCTGTGCGCGGCGCTTGCGCCGGTGCTGGGCCTCGGCGCGTTTCTCGCGATGCGGCCCGGGCTGTCCGGCTACGGAATCGGCTTCGCGGTGTTCTTCTGCCTGCTCGCAGGCCCCGACAACGCGATCGCGTATACGCCTGAAGTGCTGATCAACAACGGGCTGGCGATCGTCGTCGCGATGCTCGCGTGCGCGCTCGTGTTCGCCGTCGTGTTCCCGACGCATATGCCCTGGCTCACCGGCCGGATCGCGCATGACTTGCGCCGCCAGGTCACGCTGGCGTGCGAAGGCGCGCCGGACGGCCTCGCGCAACGCTTCCAGTCGAGCACGCACGACCTGATGGCGCAACTGCGTACGCTGCTGGTGCGCCGCACGCGGCAGCATCGCGATGCGCTGCGCTGGATGCTGTCGACGCTCGAGGTCGGCCACGCGGTCATCGACCTGCGCGACGAGCTGCACGCGTTCCGTGCATCGAAACCGCCGCAGACGCTGCGCTGGACCGGTTCGATCGATACGGTGCTGCGCGAACTGCCGCGCTTCTTCGACGATCCGACGCCCGCTCGCCATGCACGCACGCTGAAATCCGTGAATCTCGCGATCCGCGCGGCGCAGCATGCGCTGCAGGCGTGGTACGCGGTGCCCGACGCGCGTCGCAACATGCAGCGAATCGTCGGTTGCCTGCACTTCATGCGCAGCGCGCTGCTCGACAAGGACGCGCCGTTCAATCGGCATCGCCGTTGAAGCTCGATGCGCGCGCAACGGGATCGTTGTTCCGGATGGAAATAAGCTCTCCAGCCACGGCGATTAATCTTCAAGCAGTGCGAGCCTATAGTTTCCTCACTGCCAGCGAGACTGGCACTCACCCAGGAGAAACAAAATGAAGCCGCTGCACCTCGCCCTCGTTGCCCTGTCGCTCACCGCTGCCGTCGCCCACGCGCAGCCGGCGCCGGCAGACGCCGCACCGCAACAGGCGAACCGCGCCGAAGCGATCAAGGCCGCCGGCCGCGTCGATCGCGCGCAATCGAAGCAGGAAGACCCGAACGCCTGCGTCGGCCCCGTCAGCTTCTGCAACATCTACTTCGGCAGCTGAGCATGACGTCGCGTCGTCACGGCCAGGCCCGCATCGCCCGCACCGCACGCATGACGTGCGCGGGCCGACGGCGGCCGGGCCGATCGCCGCATCGCCGCCCTGCTCCCCGCCGCTTCGATTGAAGCGGCGCTTGCCGTTTCAGGCGCCGCGCCCCGGCCGCCAGCCCACTTCGCGCAACGCATCCAGCAAGCGCGCCTGCCCGAGCCCTTCGACCCGCGCCCCGCGCGACTCGACGTCGCCGCCCGCGACCAGCGCATTCACGATCGCCTCCTCCACCGCTTCCGCGGCCGCGACGAACAGCGCGGAAATATGGTCGTTGTTGACCATCCGCACGTCGGCGGTCGGCGTGCCCTTGCTGCCGTAGTTCGCGGCCGGCAAGCCGTCGTTACCGGTTGCGAATGCAACGAAGATGTCGCCGCTCGAATCCTCGGTGCCGCCGCCCACGCGGGCGAGCCCGACGCTCGCGCGCTGCGCGAGACGCGTGCATTGATGCGGCAGCAACGGTGCGTCGGTCGCGATCGTGACGACGATCGAACCCATGCCGGCTTCGCCCTTCGCCTCTGCGTCGCGGAACGGCGAATGCACGTGTCGCAGCACTTCGCCGACCGGGTAGCCGGCCACGCGCAGCATCTCGCGCACGCCGTAGTTCGCCTGCACGAGCGCGCCGACGGTCCAGCCGCCCGCGTCGCTCGCCAGCACGCGCGACGCGGTGCCGATGCCGCCCTTGAACTCGTGGCAGATCATGCCCGTGCCGCCGCCCACGCCGCCTTCGGCAACCGGCCCCGTCTGGGCGGCAGCCAGCGCGCGCCGGACGTGCGCGGCGTTCACGTGCTGCCCCCAGATGTCGTTCAGCAGTCCGTCGTAGGTTTCCATCACGACCGGCATGCACCAGTACACGCGGCCGGCCGCCGCTTCGCGTTCGTTCGCGACGAGCGCGTCGCGTACCGCACCGACGCTGTGCGTGTTCGTGTAGGCGATCGGCGTCGTCAGCAGGCCCGCTTCGCGGATCCATTCGAGCCCGGTCGCGTCGCCGTTGCCGTTCAGCACGTGCACGCCCGCGAAGCACGGCGAATCGTGCGCGGCGCCCGCGCGCGGCTCGATGACGGTGACGCCGGTGCGGACCGACGCGTCGCCGTTCTCGACGCTCAGCGTGCAATGTCCGACCCGCACGCCCGGCACGTCCGTGATCGCGTTGAAGCGGCCCGGCGTGCCGAGTCCGATACGGATGCCGAGATCCCTCGTGCGCATGATGCGATTCCTCCCGTCTTTCAATGGTTCGGTGTGTCGATGGTACAAGGTGTCGATCCGGTGCTCAGAGCGCGCGGAACGCTTCGCTGTGGCGCGCCCAGGCCACGTACATCACGAGCGCCGCGACCAGCAGCCCCGCGATGATGATCAGGTCGGTCGGCTTCGTCGCCGTCGCCAACGTCGTGACCAGCGTATACGCGGCGCCCGCCACCGCGACGAGCGGCGTCGCGGGCCACAGCGGCATCCGGTAGTGATGCTCGACGTCGCGGCGCACGAACCGGCTCGCGAGCGCGGCCAGCCCGACGACGAGATAGATCAGCAGCAGCAAGTCGACCGTGAACGCGGTCAACTCGTCGAGGCTCGACACGAACACGAGCCCGGCCGACGGTATCGCGAGCGCGATCGTCGCGAGCCACGGCGATTCGAGGCGCGGATGAATCGTCGAGAACGCGCGGTTGCAGGTGCGCGACCAGAGCGCATGCCGGCCGCTGCTGTACAGCAGGCGGCCCATCGTGATCACGATCGCGATGATCGCGTTGAACACCGACAGGAAGATCCCGCCGCTGACCACGCGCGACACGGCCGGATTGCTCAGCGAGCGCACGACGTAGCCGATCGGATCGGCGCTCTTCGTCAGTTCGGTCAGCGACGGCGCACCCAGCACGATCGCGGTGAGCGGAACCAGTTCGACGGCGAGGATCACGAGCAGCGAATAGATCACCGCTTTCGCGACGTTGCGGTTCCCGCCACGCAGGTCTTCCGCGAGATAGGCTGCCGAACCGAAGCCGTTGTAGCAGAAGATCGCGGTGCCGATCGCGGGCACGATGGCCGCGAGCGTCGCCGGCACGAGCGCATTGCCGCTCGCGACGACCGGTGCGATCAGCACGTCGGCGCCGCGGTGCGGCGACCCGAAACCGAGCCCCGCGATCAGCATCAGCACGCCGATTTCGACGACCAGGAACGCACCGGTGATCCATGCGTTCGTCTTGATGTTCAGCATGCCGAGCAGATAGCTGAGCAGTACGATCGTCAGCGCGACCGACTGGTTGCCGAAGTGCGTGCCGAGCGCGTTGTTCAGGTACGGCGCGGCGCCGCTCGCGAGCACGGCCGGGATGAACACGCTGACGGACAGCACCGTGATGAAGGTCAAGTAGCCGGGCAGCGTGCCGAACACGCGCTTGGCCATCACGTATTCGCCGCCCGCGCTGCGGTGCGCGGCGCTGAGTTCCGCATAGCAGAGCGCGAACGCGAGCGCGAGCACGCCGCCGAGCACGAACGACAGCACCGCGCCGCTGCCGGCCTGCTGGATCGCGAACGGCGCGATCACGAAGATCGAGCTGGCCGGCGTCACGCCCGACACGGTGATCATCACCGCGTCGCGCACACTGAGCGTCTGCGACAACGCGCGCGGCGCGTCTTCCGTTGCAGGCGCCGCTTGCAGGCTGCCCGTCGATTCCGACATCATCGCCATTTCGTTCTCCTGTCGCTCCTATCCTGCGTATTTTTGAACACCCATACTCGGGCCCGATTGATTGCGTGGCAGTCTAGGAAGCCAATTTCAGGACCGCTATTCCCCCTTCGTGTTACGCCCTTCCGGTGGTGGTATGGATCGTCTCTTTTCCGAAATCGCGATGCACCAGGCGCTTGGCCGCGCAATCGATCATCTCGGCCAGCCGCGCTTCTGGCGGTTCCTCGTGCTGCTGCTCAACGAAATGACGCCGTTCGACAACGCGCTCGCGACCGCGATCGGCCGCGACGGCGTGCCGCTCGTGCTCGACGAATACGACACGGGCGGCACCGACGCCGCGTCGCCGGTGCCGCTTTACCTGAATGGGTTATATCTGCTCGATCCGTTCCTGCAGGCCGCGCACGACGGGCTCGCCGACGGCTGCTACCGGCTCGAGGAAGTCGCACCCGACCTGTTCCGGCAGAGCGAGTATTTCCTGAGCTATTTCCGCGACGCCGTCGGCGACGACGAGATTCAGATTCTCGTGCGGCCGAATGCCGACACGCTGCTGTCGCTGTCGCTCGGTGCATCCACGCGCTTCGACGTCGAGCCGCTCGGCAAGCTGACGGCCGCGATGCCGTGGGTGATCGCGGCGATCCGGCAGCATTGGCGACTGGTGGGCGACGCCGCACGCGCGACGCCCGACGCGGGCCTCGGCGTGCGCGTCGAGCAAGCGCTCGCCCGCTTCGGCGCGGGTGTGCTGACCGATCGCGAGATGGCGATCGCACGCATGGTGCTGCGCGGCAATTCGTCGAAGGCGATCGCCGAGCGCCTCGCGATCTCACCCGAAACGGTGAAGGTGCATCGGCGGCACCTTTACGCGAAGCTCGGGATCGCGTCGCAGCCGGAGCTGTTTTCGCGGTTCATCCAGGCGCTGGGCGAGGACGACGCAGCCGGTTGAGCGGAACGCACGCCGGCACACGCCATACGTCGCCGCCGACGGCCTAGTGGCCGAGCAGCTTGGCGCCGACGAAATTGGCGACACGCTGCTGTGCGTCCGCGCGTGCGGCCGGCTCCGTGCCTGTAATCGGCACGACGCCGGCGCGCGTCGTGAACGACGCGATCGCGTGCACCGGCATGTTCGGCCAGTCGAAATCGTGATACGCACCCGGATACGCATGGAAAGTCGCGTCCGTGCCCGGCGCGACCGAATCGAACAGCGTTTTGCAGGCGGCGTACGGCGTCCACACGTCGCCCTCGCCGATCAGTACGAGCAGCGGCACGGGGCTCTGCCAGGCGGGCCCCTGCGCGGTCGTGTTGCAACTGGCCGGATAGAACGCGACGGCCGCGCGGAAGTCGCCGTCCGGCAGCGATGCCGGCCGGGCCGGGCTGGACGCCCGGATCGCGTTCAGCACCGTGCCGCCGCCCTGCGACCAGCCGAGTACGCCGATCCGGTCGGGTTGCACGGTGTCGAGCGTCTGCAGATACCGCAGCGCGCCATACGCGTCGAACGGCCGCGCCCGATAGATGTCGCCGACGAAATGCGCGGGCGCGCACATCTCGCCGTGACCGCGCGGCGTGAAGCTGTCGACTTCGAGCACGGTGACGCCGGCCGCGTTGAAGCGTTCGGCCCAGTCGCGATCGCGCGCGTAGATCTTGCCGGACTTGGCGAACATCCCCCCGCAGCCGTGCAGAAACACGAGCGCCGGATGGCGGCCGGCGCCGGGCGCAGGAAACAGATAGCCGTCGAGCATCGTCGTCGGGCCGTCGGTCGACGGGAAGTGGACGACGGTCTGCGCACCGGCGATCGCGGAGGCACAACCCAGTAACATCGCCGTCAGCAACTTGCGCATCGATCGCTCCCGTGGTTGGATGACACGATAACGGCAACGGGATGGCCGCGGTTGACACACCCCGGCGGGCGACCCTTCGCGGGCAGCGCGCGACGGCAAAACGTCAGCTTCGCGCCGCGCGACTGCGTTCACCTGCCCGATTCGATGAATCCGCCATCCGGCGCCGGATGCGGCACGTACCAGCCGAAATACACTTCGGCCTCGATGATCCGGCCATCGCGCATGCGCAACCGTTCGGCGTTGCGGAACCGCCTGCCGGCGGTCGTGACGGCTTCGTACACGACGAACACGTATTCGCCGTGCACGGCGACGTCGACGAATTCGAAACCGGCGAGCATCGCGCTGTTCGGCCAGCAGCGTGCGAGATACGCATCGCGGTCGAGCCGGTTGTCGAGCGGGCTCGTGAAATGGAAATCCGGCGCGATCAGCGCTTCGATCGCGCCGCGGTCCTTGTCGACATACGCGCGATAGCTGGCGCGCGCAACATTGCCTGGCTCCTGAAGCATCGTCGTTACCTCCCGGAAGGCTCGGCGCGAGCCCGGCTCGCGCTGACGAAGATATTCCGGCGGAATGCGCACGATGTCATCCACGCAAACCCGTATCGGGGTCGTTGCCCCCGCAACGCACGCGCGGCGCGGGCTCGGGGACGGATGCCGAATACCCCGGCACCTCGACGATCGTCGCGCCGTCGCGCGAGGCCTGCGTGCCGCCGATATGCCCCCCGATCTTCTCGCAGCGCCGCCAAAAACCGCCTATCGTGAATAAGGCGCCCCGTTTGTCGCCATTCGCCCCGGCATCGCTCGCGCGGGCGGGCGATCGGCGACGGCGCCGTGCTCCGGCACCATTCATCGCGATTCCGGCGCACGCTCGCCCGTGCGCGATCGCGGCCGCCCACCGGACCATCAGGAGGCACTCATGAAAGCCGCGCTGCTCGTCAGCTCCGCCCTGCTCGCCATTGCGTCAGCTTCGGCCACGGCCCAGGGATCCATCACGAAGGAAGAAAACGGCGCGCTCGTCGCCGCCAACGGGATGACCGTCTACACGTTCGACAAGGACAAACCCAACGCCGGCACCAGCGCCTGTACGGGCCCATGCGAAACCCTCTGGCCGCCGTACAAGGCCAGCGCGACCGACGTGCCGGTCGGGCCCTACACGATCGTCAAGCGCGACGACGGCAGCCCGCAATGGGCGTACAAGGGCAAGCCGCTGTACTTCTTCTCGAAGGACATGAAACAGGGCGAGCGCAACGGCGACAACTTCAAGAACGTGTGGCACGTGGTCGCGCCGTAAGCCTTCTTTCGCCGCGTTCCGCGCATATCGCCCGGACGTAAAAAAAGCCCGCCCCGATCGTCGATCGAGGCGGGCCTCGGCAGCCTCGCACGCCGCACCGGCTGCATGCAACCGGGCGCGCGTCGCGTCAGCGATTCGACGGGAAGCTGAACACCGTCCCTTCGCGCACGCCGGCCGACGGCCAGCGCTGCGTGATCGTCTTGCGCTTCGTGTAGAACCGCACGGCATCCGGGCCGTATGCATGCAGGTCGCCGAACAGCGAACGCTTCCAGCCGCCGAACGAGTGGTACGCGACCGGCACCGGCAGCGGCACGTTGATGCCGACCATGCCGATCTGGATGTTGTCGCTGAAATACCGTGCGGCCTCGCCGTCGCGCGTGAACAGGCACGTGCCGTTGCCGTATTCGTGCGCGTCGATCAGCGCCATGGCCTCGTCGAGCGACTTCAGCCGGATCACGCCGAGCACCGGCCCGAAGATCTCGTGCTGGTAGATCGGCATGCCGGGCTTCACGTTGTCGAACAGGCACGGGCCGAGGTAGTAGCCGCCATCATGGCCGTCGACCTTCACGCCGCGACCGTCGACCACGAGCGTCGCGCCCGCCGCCACGCCCGCTTCGACGAAACCCGTCACCTTCTCGAAATGCTGCTGCGTGACGAGCGGCCCCATGTCGACGCCCGCGCCGTTGCCCGGCCCGACCTTCATCTTCTCGATCTCGGCCTTCAGCCCCGCGACAACCTTGTCGCCCGTTTCGTCGCCGATCGCGACGACCAGCGGAATCGCCATGCAGCGCTCGCCGCACGAGCCGTATGCCGCGCCCATCAGCGCATTCACCGCGTTGCCGATGTCGGCATCCGGCATCACGACCGCGAAGTTCTTCGCGCCGCCGAGCGCCTGCACGCGCTTGCCGTGCGCGCAGCCGGTCGAATAGATGTATTCGGCGATCGGCGTCGAGCCGACGAAGCTCACGGCCTTCACGCGCGGATCGGTCAGGATCGTGTCGACCGCTTCCTTGTCGCCGTTCACGACGTTCAGCACGCCCGGCGGCAGGCCGGCTTCGAGCGCGAGCTCGGCCATGCGCAGCGTCGACGACGGCGTACGCTCGGACGGCTTCAGCACGAACGTGTTGCCGCACGCGACGGCCATCGGCCACATCCACAGCGGCACCATCACCGGGAAGTTGAACGGCGTGATGCCGGCCGCGACGCCGAGCGCCTGGAACTCGCTCCACGAATCGATCGCGGGGCCGACGTTCTTGCTGTGCTCGCCCTTCAGCAGTTCGGGCACGTAGGTCGCGTATTCGACGTTCTCGATCCCGCGCTGCAGCTCGCCCATCGCGTCGGCGAGCACCTTGCCGTGCTCGGCCGTGATCAGCGCGCAGAGTTCTTCCGCGTGCTCCTCGAGCAGCGTCTTGAAGCGGCTCATCACGCGGGCGCGCTTCAGCGGCGGCGTGTTGCGCCATGCCGGGAACGCGGCCTGCGCGGACGCGATCGCGGCTTCGACGGTCAGCTTGTCGGCGAGCGCGACGCTCTTGTGCGATTCGCCGGTCGCCGGGTCGAACACCGGCTGGACGCGGCTGCCGCCGTCGACGCGCTTGCCGTCGATCAGGTGGCCGACGGTGGAGGTCACATTGCTGTCGTGTTTCATCGTTCAGGCTCTTTCGTGAATTCGGTTGTCGCTTGGAACGAGCGTGGGCTCAGTCCACTTCGTTCAGTGCGTCGGACAGCGCGTTGACCAGGTTGTCGATCTCGCGCTTCTCGGCGATGAACGGCGGCGCGAGCTGGATCGTGTCGCCGCCGTAGCGCACGTAGAAGCCCTTCGCCCAGCAGCGCATCGCGATCTCGTACGGGCGCCGTGCCGGCTCGCCCGGCAACGCGGCGATCGTCAGGCCGGCGGCCAGCCCGTAGTTGCGGATGTCCGCGACGTGGCGCTGGCCCTTCAGCCCGTGCACGGCCGCCTCGAAATGCGGCGCGAGATCGCGCACGCGTGCCACCGCGTCTTCCTTCACCAGCAGGTCGAGCGCCGCGACGCCGGCCGCGCATGCGACCGGATGCGCCGAATACGTGTAGCCGTGCGGGAACTCGAGCATGTACTCGGGGCCGCCCGCGGCCATGAACGTGTCGTAGATCTCCTTCGTCGCGATCACGCCGCCGAGCGGCTGCGCGCCGTTCGTCACCTGCTTCGCGAAGTTCATGATGTCCGGCACCACGCCGAAGGCGTCGGCGCCCGTCATCGCGCCGGCGCGGCCGAAGCCCGTGATGACCTCGTCGAAGATCAGCAGGATGTCGTGCGCGGTACAGATCTCGCGCAAGCGCTTCAGATAGCCCTTCGGCGGCACGACCACGCCCGCCGAACCCGAGAACGGCTCGACGATCACGGCCGCGATGTTCGATGCGTCGTGCAGCGCGATCAGCTCGAGCAGCCGGTCGGCCAGCTCGGCGCCGTGCTCGGGCATGCCGCGCGAGAATTTGTTCTCGGCCAGTTGCGTATGCGGCAGGAAATCGGCGTCGATGCCCTGACCGAACAGCTTGCGGTTCGGCCCGATCCCGCCGACCGAGATGCCGCCGAAATTCACGCCGTGGTAACCCTTCTCGCGGCCGATCAGGCGCGTTTTCGTGCCCTTGCCCTTCGCGCGCCAGTACGCGCGGGCCAGCTTCAGCGACGTGTCGGCCGCTTCCGAGCCCGAGCCCGTGAAGAACACGTAGTCGAGGCCGGCCGGCGTCAGTTCCTTGATCTTGTTGGCGAGCTCGAACGATTTCGGATGGCCGAACTGGAACGCCGGCGCGTAGTCGAGCTGCGCGACCTGGCGGCTCACGGCTTCGACGATTTCCGTGCGGCCGTGACCGAGGCCCGTGCACCAGAGCCCCGACAGGCCGTCGAAGATCTTGCGGCCTTCGCCGTCGGTGTAATACGCGCCCTTGCCGGACACGATCATGCGCGGATCGGCCTTGAACTGGCGGTTGGCCGTGAACGGCATCCAGTGCGCATCGAGCCACGCGGCGTCGGTGCGGAGATTCGTGTCGTCGTGCTGGACGGTGGTGATGTCGGTCATGTCGGTCGGCGCGGCGCGCCCCTCCTCCTCGTGATGATGTTGCACATTGTCGGGACGACAATTAGTCTTTTGAATATCGCAATATCAATGTTCACTTGCTCGATCATGCAAGCAAAGAAACCGAAGAGCCGCGCGCTGCTCGGGCAGCTCAGCGACATGGATCTGCGCCTGCTGCGGGTCTTCAAGGGCGTCGTGCAGTGCGGCGGGATGGCGGCCGCCGAACTGGAACTGAATATCGGCATCTCGACGATCAGCCGGCACGTGAAGGATCTGGAAACGCGGCTTGGCCTCGTGCTGTGCCGGCGCGGCCGCGCGGGCTTCACGCTGACGCCCGAGGGCCAGACGGTGTACGAGGAGACGCTGCGGCTGCTCGCTTCGATGGAAGCTTTTCGCAGCAGGATCGACGGCATTCACGACAAGATGGGCGGAGAACTCCACATCGCGGTGTTCGACAAGACGGCCACCAACGCGAATGCCCGGCTCGGCGACGCGATCCGCCAGTTCGCCGACGAAGCGCCCGACGTCGCGCTGAACCTGCACGTCGCGTCGATCAACGAGGTCGAGCGCGGGGTGATCGACGGCAGCTATCAGATCGGGATCATTCCCGTGCACCGCAACTCGGGCAGCCTCGTCTATTCGGCGTTGTTCGACGAACGGATGCTGCTGTACTGCGGCCGCCAGCATCCGCTCTTCGATGCGCCGCACGGCAAGCTCACGTGGACGACGATCCGCAACCATGCGTTCGCGGGGCTCGGCTTCCATTCGCCGAACATGGAGCTGAGCCATCGCGCGAAGCTCACGCGCAGCGCGACCGCGTCGGATCAGGAGTCGATCGCGACGCTGATTCTGTCCGGCCGCTATCTCGGCTTCCTGCCCGATCACTACGCGGAAAGTTTCGAAAGCAAGGGGCTGATGCAGCCGATCGCGCCGCACCGGTTCAATTACCGGTGCCGGTTCGTGAGCTTGCTGCGACGCTCGCCGCAGCCGTCACGGGCCGCGCTGCTGTTCCAGTCGTGCCTCGACGCCGCGCATGCGGCAACGCGGCCGGCGGCATAGCGGCGGCGTTCGGTTCGATCAGGCCGCGCCGTCGCCCGCCCGCGGCGACGCCCGCTTGCGTGCGACGAAATGGGTCGCGACGAGCGCCGCCGCAAAACCGGACGCCGCACCGACCCCGAGCGCCCAGCGCGGGCCGAGATGGTTCGCGACCCAGCCGGCCACCGGCGCGCCGATCGGCGTGCCGCCGAGCGCGACCGCGAGGCGCAGCGCCATCACGCGGCCCCGCATCGCCGGCTCGGTGGACAATTGCATCAGGCTGTTGGTCGAATTCATGAAGGTGATCGCGGCGATCCCGGTCAGCACCAGCGCGGCGGCGAACGACCAGTAACCGGGCGCCAGCGCGGCGAACGTGCAGCCGAGCCCGAACAGCGCCGCGCCGATCCACAGATGGCGGAACCGCGGCTGCTCGCGGCGCGCGGCGAGCAGCGCGCCCGAGATCGTGCCCACCGCCATCATCGACGACAGGAAACCGAACCCGCGCGCATCGACGTGGAACACGCTGGCGGCCATCGTCGAAATGTACAGCTGGAAATTGAGCCCGAACGTGCCGATCAGGAACAGCATCGCGAGAATCGCCGTCAGGTCCGGCCGGCGCCACACGTAACGGAACCCGTCGAGCAGGCTGCTGCGCGAGCGGTTTGCCCGCACGTTCGCACGCAGTTCGTCTTCCCGAAGCCGCGACAGCGACGCCAGTACCGCGAAGAAACTGAGCCCGTTCGCGAGAAACGCCCAGCCGGTGCCGACCGATGCGATCAGGAAGCCCGCCGCCGCCGGACCGACCATCCGCGCGGCGTTGAACGACGTCGAATTGAGCGCCACCGCGTTCGCGAGTTCGCGGTCGCCGACCAGTTCGGCGACGAAGGTCTGCCGCACCGGCGCGTCGAACGCCGATGCGCAGCCGAACAGGAACGCGAACACGTACACGTGCTCGAGCCGCACCGCGCCGGTAACCGTCAGCACGCCGAGCACGAGCGCCAGTGCGCCCATCAGCGCCTGCGTCGCCATCAGCAACTTGCGCTGGTCGTAGCGGTCGGCCGCGTAGCCGGTCCACGGCAACAGCAGCAGCTGTGGCCCGAACTGCAGCGCCATCACCGTGCCGACCGCCGACGCGTCGTGATGCGTGAGCTGCGTGAGGACGAGCCAGTCCTGCGCGGTACGCTGGATCCACGTGCCGATGTTCGACACCAGCGAGCCGATCGCCCACACGCGATAGTTGAAGCTGCGAAGCGAGCGGAACACGCCCGCAGCCGGCACGCTCATCGCCGCTCCCGGTCGGGCGCGTTGCCGCCGTGCAATGCGCCGAAGTGCCGCGCGAGAATCAGCCCCAGCACCAGGATGCCGAGCCCGAACGCCGCCGCGTCGGCCGTGACCTTCAGGTCGAAATCGCCGACCCGGCACACCAGCGCATAAGCAATGACGAGGTTCACGACGCCCCACACCACGTTCACGGTGGACGACGACAGCCCCCGCCCGGGCGGATGCGCGAACGGCGTCTGGAACGGCTCGCCGCGCAGCCCGCTGACGAGATGCGGCACGGCGTTCGCGAGAAACGCGCCGCCGAAGAAGTACGACACGAGATGCAGGAGGTTCATGTACGGGCCATCCTTTCGGCGAGCGGGCCGATACGGTTCACGGACGCGCCGGGTCCTGGAATTCGGCGAGCCGCTGCAACAGCTTCACGGCCGCCGCCAGCTCGGCCTGTTCCGCCGCCGACAGTTGCGCGTGCAGCGCGCGAAACAGCCAGTCGTCCTTGGCCGCGCGGTTCGCTTGCAGCACCTTGCGGAAACCGGGCGTGAGCGCGATCAGCGTCTGCCGGCCGTCGCGGGGATCGGGCGCGCCGGCGACCGCGCCGAGCGCCTCGAGCGTCGCGACCGTCACGCGCATCGACTGCGGGCGCACGCTTTCGGCACGCGCGAGCGCCGACACGGTCGCCGGGCCGTCGCGATCGAGCCGCAGCAACACCGATTTCTGCGAGGACGTGAGGTCGTTCGGATGGGTCTGCTCGCGCATCCGCCGCATCAGCTTGCCGACCGAGATACGGAGTTCGCCGGCGAGACCGGCCAGCGGGAGCGTGTCGGGAGGGGGCGATGGCGGGTTCATAAATTCAAGATAGCATGTCGACAGCCAAACTGTACAGTTTGACTGTATATTTCAGCGCGTAAGGATCGGCCCGTCGCGCACGTGTTCGGCGCGGCGCCGCATCCGTTCGGCCGCGTGATCCGGCTCTGCGATAATGCGGGCTTCCCGTTTTCGCTCCGCCTTCCGCCATGACGCAGCCGTCCGCCCCGCTCTCCACCGACCTGCCGCCGATCTCGTGCCTGCCCGGCGATGCGCTGCCGTGGCTGCCGATGAGCGCCGACCTGCCGGGGCTCGCGATCAAGTACCTGCACATCAATGCGGCCGAGGACACGCTGACCGCACTGCTGAAGATGCCGGCCGGCGGCACGCTGCCGCGCCACCGTCACGACGGCGAGGTGTTCGTCCATACGTTGCAGGGTGCGTGGCGCTACCGCGAATACGACTGGATCGCGCACGCCGGTTCGACGGTGCTCGAACCGGCCGGCTCGGTGCACACGCCGGAAACGCTCGGCGCGCTGGGCGAGGACGTGATCACGCTGAACGTGATGCGCGGCGATCTCGTGCTGCTCGACGACGACGGCCGCGAAACGGCGCGCGAGAATTGCCGCGTCGCGCTGCTGCGCCAGCGCAAGCATGCGCGTACGGCGCCGGATGCCGCCACGGCGTTCGTTACGCGGTAAGCCAGGCGGCGCGATCCGCATCGGCCGCTCCCGTCCCGCGTGAGCGAGGTCCGGTGCAGGTTTGCGCCCGCCTGCTTGCCTCCCGTTACCGGAAGCGCCTGAAAAACCGCCGAATATCGTCGGCCAGCAAGTCCGGCTCCTCCATCGCGGCGAAGTGGCCGCCGCTCGGCATGTCGGTCCACTGCACCACGTCGAATACGCGTTCGAGCCAACTGCGCGGCGGCCGGCTGATCTCCTTCGGAAAGCGCGCGAACGCGACCGGCACCGCCACGCGCTGCCCGGCCGCGAAGCGCATCGGCTGCAGCCGGTTCTCCCAATACATCTGCATCGACGAGCCGATGCAGCCGGTGAACCAGTAGAGCGATATGCCGGTCAGCAGCGTGTCGTGCGAAAAACGGCGCGCGACGTCGCCGTCGCAATCGCTCCACGCACGGAATTTCTCGGCGATCCACGCGGCCAGCCCGAGCGGCGAATCGTTGAGCGCGACCGCCAGCGTCTGCGGTTTCGTCATGTGGACGTGCGCGTATCCGCCTTCGAGCGCCGCCCAATCGCCGCGCTGCTTCAGGAACGCCTGCTCGTCGTCGGTCGGCGGCAGCGCCGCATCGATCGGCGGGTCGTAGTTGCCCGGCAGGTAGTTCAGATGGATGCCGTCGACCACGCCCTCGTGCCGCGCACCGAGCGCGATCGACACGCCGGCGCCCAGATCGCCGCCCTGCGCGCCGAACCGGCGGTAACCGAGGCCGGCCATCAATTCCGCCCAGCAGTCGGCGACCTGAAGCGCCGACATGCCGGGCGCCGCCGGTGCGGGAGAGAACAGGAAGCCGGGCAGCGACGGCGCGACGATGTCGAACGCGTCGTCCGGATCGCCGCCGAACGCGGCCGGATCGCACAGGCGATCGATCAGCGCGTGGAATTCGAATGCGGAACCCGGCCAGCCGTGCGTGACGACGATCGGATAGGGTTTCGGCCCCGTACCGCGCCGATGCACGAAATGCACACGCCGCCCGCCGACGTCCGCGACGAACTGCGGCAGCCGGTTCAGCGCGCGTTCCGCCGCGCGCCAATCGAAGCCGTCGGCCCAGTACGCGGCCAATTCGCGCAGCCACGCGCCGTCGATGCCCTGCTGCCACGGCTCGGCGGGCGTCAGGTTCGGCGGGCGGGTGTCGCGCACGCGCCGACGCAAATCGTCGAGCGCGGGCTCGGGGATCGCAATGTCGAACGGTTCCGTGTGCATGGTGTCTCCTCGCGACGAACGTCGATGGAGATTCTGCGCGATTTTGCCGGCACGCGTCGAACGGCGCCTGCCGCCCCGCCGGCTCGTCAGCCCGCTGCCGGCGCGTCCGCCCGCGCATCGCGCCGCAACGCCTGCGGCGGCACGCCGAACCCGCGCACGAACGCGTCGCGCATGTGCCGGCGGTCGCGAAAACCGTTTTCCTTCGCGATCACGTCGAGCGGATGACGGCTCTGTTCGATCATCAGCCGCGCCGATTCGAGCCGCAGCCGCTCGATCGCCTTCGCGGGCGACTGCCCGGTTTCGAGCGTAAACACGCGGCTGAACTGGCGCGGGCTCAGATGGACGGCTTCGGCCAGCGCCTCGACGGTCAGCGCGCGACCGAGATTCCGGCGTGCGTAGTCGAGCGCGTTCTGGATCCGGTCGGATTTCGGCGCGAGATCGAGCATTTCCGAATGCTGCGACTGGCCGCCGGCCCGGCGCTGATGCATCACCAGCTTGTGCGCGACCGACCGCGCGGCGTCGGCGCCGAGGTCCTTTTCCACCATCGCGAGCGCGAGATCGAGCCCGGCCGTCATCCCGGCCGACGTCCAGATCGGGCCGTCGACGATGAAGATCCGGTCGTCCTCGACGCGAATCTCCGGGTAGTGCCGCTGCATGTCGCGACCGAACGCCCAGTGCGTGGTCGCGCGACGCTGCGCGAGCAGCCCGGCCTCGGCCAGCACGAATGCGCCCGTGCAGATGCCGGCAATCCGCCGCGCATGCGCGCTCGCGCGGCGCAGGTAAGCGACGACGCCGGCCGGCGCCGGCGCGGCGAGCGGATCGTTGACGCCCGCGACGATCCACGTATCGACGCCGAGCCGGCCGCGCAACGCGCGCGTGGCGATCGGCAGCCCGAGCGACGAGCGGACGTCGCCGCCGTCGACCGAGTAGTTGCCCATCGCATAGAACGGCGTGTCCAGCCCCATGTTCGCGTACTCGAACACCGACTGCGCGGCGAGCGCCATGATCTGAAAGCCGTCGCTGATCAAGAAGCCGATTCGGTGCATGTGCGTTCTCCGGTCGCGTGTCGATTGGCCCGATGTCCGGAATCATACCCATCTACGTCATTTGCGTCGCAACGCTTCGAGGCCAGAATGCGTTCACGCCATCCGGCCATCCTCAGCGAAACGGAGTACATCATGACGCAAGCACATCGCGGTACCGCCCTCATTACCGGCGCATCGTCGGGCATCGGCGCCGTCTACGCGGATCGCCTCGCGCGCCGCGGCTACGACCTGATCCTCGTCGCGCGCAGCCGCGACCGGCTCGGCGCCCTCGCCGACCGCATCACGAACGACACGCAGCGCAGCATCGAGATCGTCGACGCGGACCTCAACGACCGCACGGCGCTCGCCGCTGTCGAAGCGAAGCTGAAACAGGACGCGAGCATCACGCTGCTCGTGAACAACGCCGGCATCGGCACGCATGCGCCGCTGCTCGACAGCGACGTCGACGCGATGACGCGGATGATCGACCTGAACGTGACCGCGCTCACGCGCCTGACCTATGCGGCCGTGCCCGGTTTCGTCGCACGCGGCCACGGCGCGGTGATCAACATTTCGTCGATCGTCGCGATCTCGCCGGAAACGCTGAACGGCGTGTACGGCGGCAGCAAGGCGTTCGTGCTCGCATTCAGCCAGTCGCTGCATCACGAGCTCGCCGGCCAGGGCGTGCAGGTACAGGCCGTGCTGCCCGGCGCGACGGCCACCGATTTCTGGCAGACGGGTGGCCTGCCGCTCGAGCACCTGCCCAAAGAGATCGTGATGAGGGCGTCGGACCTGGTCGATGCGGCGCTGGTCGGATTCGATCGCGGCGAACTCGTGACGATCCCGTCGCTGCACGCGGGCGACGAATGGGAGGCGTACGAGGCTGCGCGCCGCACGATGGCGCCGCATTTGTCGGCCGATACGCCCGCGCCGCGCTACGCGCCGGCTCGCTAGGCGCGCTCCGGGACCGCCGGCGGATCGTACGCGCAAGCGCGTCGATCGTCAGCGGGCCCTTGCGCCGCTCGTCGAATGGGGGACCGTCTGCCGCGTGGCGCGTGCGCCTTTCGGCACGCCCAGCAGCATCGCGACCGCGCACGCGGCCAGCAGCGCCGCGATCATCAGCATCGCCGGGTCCATGCTGCCGGTTCGCGTGCGGATCAACCCGACGAGCCAGGGTGTGATCATCCCGCTCGACACGCCGATGCTGCTGATCAGCGCGATCCCGCCCGCCGCGCCGGCGCCCGAGAAATACGCTGACGGGACGGCCCAGAACACCGGATGCGCGGCGAAGATCAGCATGGCCGCGACCGACAGCAGCGCCATCATCGCGACGATGCTCGGCAGGTGCAGCGTCAGCAACGCGAGCGCCAGCGCGCCGCCGAACGCACACGCGGCGAAATGCCGGCGCCGCTCGCACTTGCGATCCGAGCGCCGCGCGATCGCGATCAGGCCAACCGCGCCGATCGCATTCGGCACGACCGACAACAGGCTGATATGCACGACGTCGTGGATGCCGAATTCGCGAATCATCAGCGGCATCCAGAACAGCAGCATCAGCAGCGCGGTGGTCAGCGAGAAGTAGATGAACGCGAACAGGTATGTACGCGGTTCGGCCAACACCTGTCGCAGCGAATGCGGCGCCTGCGTGCCGGCGCCGATGCGATCGGCGGCCAGGTCGGCCGCGAGCCGCTGCCGGTCGGCGTCGGACAGCCAGCGTGCGTGCTCCGGACGATCGCACAGCCAGAACCACGCCATCACGCCGAGCAGGATCGCGGGCGCGCCTTCGATCGCGAACATCCATTGCCAGCCGTGCAGACCGAGCACGCCGGACATCCCGCGCATGAGCCAGCCCGACAGCAGCCCGCCGACCATCCCGGCCACCGCGACACCCGCGTAGAAAATCGACAGCACCGCCGCGCGTCGCCGCGCCGGATACCAGTACGTCAGGTAGAACACCACGCCCGGAAAGAACCCGGCCTCGAACAGCCCGAGCAGGAAACGCAGCACGTAGAAGTGCTTCGCGCTGTCGACGGCGATCATCGCGACCGACACCGCACCCCACAGGAACATGATCCGCGCGAACGTACGGCGCGCGCCGTAGCGGCGCAGCAGGGCATTGCTCGGCACCTCGAACAGCACGTAGCCCACGAAGAACAGCACCGCGCCGAGGCTGTACATCGCATCGGTCAGGCCGAGGTCCTGCCGCATCTGCAACTGCGCGAAGCCGATGTTGCTGCGATCCAGAATCGACACGATGTAGCAGATGAACAGGAACGGCACGATCCGCGCGCCGATGCGGCGGTACAACGCGTCGTCGGTCGCGCCGTCGCGCGCGACGTGTGCTTGCAGAGGGGCTGACATCGATCGTCTCCTCGACGGATTCCGGTGCGGACGGGGATGAACGCCGGTCGCCGCCGCCCGCGGGCGACGACCGGCCATTGCCCGTTCAACCGCGCCGCGCGCCTTCGCCCTTCACGCCGACCATCAGCGCCACGCCGCTCGCGACCAGCAGCGCGGCGAGCAGATACACGGCCAGATCCATGCTGCCCGTGCGCGTGCGGATCATCCCGATCACCCACGGGCTGACGATGCCGCTCGTGATCCCGATGCTGCTGATCAGCGCGATCCCGGCCGCGGCCGCGTTGCCGGACAGGTAGCGGGTCAGCACGGCCCAGAAGATCGGCAGCGCGGCGAAGATCAGCGTCGCCGCGATCGACAGGCACGCGAGCATCGCCACGAAGCTGTGCAGGTGTAGCGTCAGCGCCGCGAGCGCGAGCCCGCCGCCTATCGTGCAGCACGCGAAGTGCTTGCGGCGCTCGCCGGTCCGATCCGAGCGGCGCGCGATCAGGATCAGCCCGACCGCCCCCACCGCGTTCGGCACGACCGTGTAGAGGCTCACGGCGACGACGTCGGTCACGCCGAAGTCGCGGATCATCAGCGGCATCCAGAAGTTGAGCGTCAGCGACGCGCAAGTCAGCGAGAAATACACGAACGCGAACAGGTACACGCGCGGGTTCGCGAGCGCGGCCATCACGCTGCGCCCGTCGTGCGTGCCGCCGTGTGCGCGGCCTTCGGCGCACAGCGCGGCGACGCGCGCCTTTTCGTCGGACGTGAGCCACGCGGCGTCGCGAGGCCGGTCGACGAGGAACGTGAACGCGGCGAATGCGAGCAGAATCGCCGGCGCGCCCTCGATCGCGAACATCCACTGCCAGCCGTGCAGGCCGAGCACGCCGCTCATGTCGCGCATGATCCAGCCGGACAGCAACCCGCCGAGCACGCCGGCCACCGCGACGCCCGCGAAGAACACGGAGATCGCCGCCGCACGCCGGTTCGCGGGAAACCAGTAGGTCAGGTACAGCACGATGCCGGGGAAGAAGCCGGCCTCGAACACGCCGAGCAGGAAGCGCAGCACGTAGAAATGCGACGGCTGCGACACGAACATCATTCCGGTCGACGCGATGCCCCACAGCAGCATGATCCGCGTGAACGTGCGGCGCGCGCCGAACCGCGCGAGCAGCATGTTGCTCGGCACTTCGCAGAACACGTAGCCGACGTAGAACACCGCGGCGCCGAGCCCGTACATCGCATCGCTGAAGCCGAGATCGTGCTTCATCTGCAACTGCGCGAAGCCGATGTTGATGCGGTCGAGAAACGACACGACGTAGCACAGGAACAGGAACGGGACGATCCGCCACGCGATCTTGCGGAACAGCAGCGCATCGCTCGATGCGGATGCGGAAGTCGACGCCGAAGCGCTCGCGTGCGCGAGCGTCGCTTCGGCGGGAAGCGATTGAGGCATGTCTCTCTCCAAACGGGCCGCGCGCCGTCGAGCGCGCAGCAGTCTCCGAGGGCGTGCATGCGCCCTGCTTTCTTGTGAGACCGGAAACGGATGCCGGCACCGCGGCGCGATGCCGCCGCGAATGCCGCCACCTTCAGAAAAACGGCGATGCGGTCATGTGAACGCCACCCCGCCGCCGTGCGCCGCTCAATCCTGCAGCGCGGCCCACATTTCCTTGTCGCGCTGCGCGGTCCAGATGCGCGGATGCGTGATGCCGCTCGCTTCGTCGAACGCGCGCGACACGTCGAACGGCAAACAGTGCTCGTAGATGAACACGTGGCCGAACTTAGGATCCATCGCTTCGCGCGTGAGCGCCATCGCCGCCTTCAGGTCGAGATTGCGCTCGACCGCCTTGCGGCCCTGCGCGAGCAGCGTCGTGACGAAATCCTTCGTGTAGTCGAGGCCCTTGTCGACCTCGGCCGGATTCAGCAGCGCGGGGCCGCGGCCCGGCACGAGCTTCTCCGCGCCGAGCGCGCGCAGCGCCTCGAGCGTGGCCGGCCACTGTTCGAGCTGGGCGTCGCCGCAATAGCACGCGGCGTCGTATTCGACGAGGTCGCCCGAGAACAGCACCTTCTGCGACGGCAGCCACACGATCGTGTCGCCCTTCGTGTGGCCCGAGCCGACGTGCATGATCTTCACTTCGAGCTTGCCGAGGAACAGCGTGATCTCGCGCTCGAACACGAGCGTCGGCCAGGTCAGGCCCGGCACCGTCTCGACGCCGGCGAACAGGCGCGGGAAGCGCTCGATCTCCGACTTCATGTCGGCCTCGCCGCGCTCGACGATCATCTCGTACGTGCCGCGGCTCGCGATCACGTGCTGCGCGCCTTCGGCGAAGTACGCGGACGCGCCGAGCACGCGCACCGCGTGGTAGTGCGACAGCACCACGTGCTTGATCGGCTTGTCGGTCACGCTGCGGATCTTCGCGATCAGGTCCTGCGCCATCGCGGGCGTCGCGGTCGTATCGACGATCAGCACGCTGTCGTCGCCGATGATCACGCCCGAATTCGGGTCGCCTTCGGCCGTGTACGCGTACGCGTTCTCGGACAATTGCGTCCAGGTGACTTTCTTCTCTTCCAGATCGGCTTGGGAGGCAAATGCTTTGGCCATTGTGCGTTCCGTGGCTACGAGCCATGTGTTGAGGGGAATGAGCGGATCATCTGCCTGCACCGAATATTTGTCAATGACAAACACGCTTGTTATTGTCTAATACGGGTAAACCTGCGGGCTGGCGCGAGAAATGGCGTCGGATACCATGCGGGGTTTCGTCAACGGAAGAATCATCGCGTGCAGAACCACGAAGTCAGCGCGGACGATGCGCCGCCCAAGGCGCAGCGCGGTATCCAGAGTGTCGAGGTCGGCGGCAGGCTGCTCGACGCGCTCGCGCGCCGGCGCAAGCCGCTCGGGCTGTCGGAGCTGGCCGCGGCGGCCGATCTTTCCACCGCGCAGGCGCACACCTATCTCGTGAGCCTGACGCGGCTCGCGCTCGTCAAGCGCGATGCGATCACCGGCAACTACGAGCCCGGCCCGCTGTCGCTGCGGCTCGGGCTGATGTCGATCGAGCGCCAGCCGGCCTACCGCGCGACGCTGCCGCACGCGGCGCGGCTGGCGGAAACGGTCGGGCTGAGCGTCGCGCTGTCGGTGCCGGGCGTGCTCGGCCCGACGATCGTGCGCATCGAGCGCGGCGGCTATCCGCTGCACATGAACCTGCACGTCGGTTCGGTGATGTCGCTCGACACGACGGCGACCGGCCGGGTGTTCCGCGCGTTCGGCGACGCTGCGCAACTCGACGCGATGGCGGCCAGCCAGGCCGGCGCGGGCGATACGCTCGCCGGCGCCGACAGCGCGTCGGGCGCGCCACACGGCGATGCGCAACACGTCGAACTCGACACGATTCGTACGCGCGGCATCGAACGCAGCATCGACCGGCCGAGCCCGGGCGTCAGCGGGATGTGCGTGCCCGTTTTCGATACGCACGGGCGGCTGCAACTCGCGTTGACGGTAATCGGTTCGACGGGATCGATCGATGTCGACTGGGACGGCCCGATCGCGGCGGCCTTGCGCGATGCGGCGCGGCAGGCCACTGCGTCGCTCGGCGCCGCGCGTGCGGAACCGGCGCCCGCGCCGGCGCCGGGCGCCGCGCGCGTCCCGCCCGCGCTGGCCGACGACGCAAAAGCGCAGCGCGGAATCAATGCGCTCGACAGCACCGGCGAGTTGCTGCTCGCGCTGGTGTCGGCCGGCCGCGCGCTGCCGCTGCGCGATCTCGCGACGGCGGCCGGCATGCCGGCCGCGAAGGCGTTTCCGCATCTCGTGAGCCTGCAGAAGATCGGCTTGCTGAGCCGCGACGACGCCGGCTGCTTCGATGGCGGCCCGCTCGCGCAGGCGCTGGGCCTGATCGCGATGCAGCGCGTATCGCCGACGCGCGACGCGGAAGCCGAGATCGTCGCGCTCGCCGCCGCGACCGACATGAGCGTGGCCGCCGCGACGCTCGGGCCGCTCGGGCCGACCGTGATCCGGCTCGAGGAATCGGCGCGGCCGCAGCACGTGAGCCTGCAGGTCGGCACCGTGATGTCGCTCGTCAATACGGCGATCGGCAGGGTTTTCGCGTCCGGCATGTCCGACGACGTGCTGGCCGACCTGCTCGTCAACGAGCCCGTGCGCCTCGCCGGCGCGCCCGTCGCACCGGACGACGCGACCTTCCGCGCCCGGCTCGCGACGATCCGCGCGGACGAACTCGATTTCGCGTTCGACGCGCCGGTGCCGGGCATCGGGACGATTGCCGCGCCCGTGTTCGATCACACCGGCAGCATCCGGCTCGTGATCGCGATCATCGGCTCGTCGCGCGGCTTTCCGCGCGGGCCGGACAGCGAGCTGGCGCAGACGCTGCGGGCCGCGACGCGGCGATTGTCATGGCGCTTCGGATGGATCGGCCGGTAATCGCGCCCGTTCCGTACGCTCGAATTCCTTTTTCCTCCACGCGCAGCCGTGCCGGCACGGCCGCGTCGCGCCTGTCCGGCACGCCGGCGCAGCCGACGTTCATGTTGCGTGGCAGCAACAGGAATTGTCAGTAATTCTCATATAACGAAATCGCATTTCACAAGACGGCAGCCCTTCGCTATGATTAGGGTTATCCCTAACTCGCCACCTACATGGGGCTTCGTCATGCAAACGTCTAATGTCTCCGATCGTTCCGCCCAATCCACTGGCTGGCTCGCACGCGTGGGCGAGCTGCTGGCAGAAGCCTGGGCACTGCATCTCGCGAACTGCGAAGTCATCGCCGAAGCACACGCGCGCCTGCCGCGCTGAGCCGACTGCCGGCCGCTTGATTCGCTTGCGGTAACGCACGCCGACAGCGGCTGTTGCGCCGGGCAACCGACGGTCGTGCCGGTCAGATAGCAAGCGGCCGGGTTCGTCCCGGCCGAATACGCTCGCCGTGCGGCGAGCGTTTCTAGATTGTCTCGAGGCGGTGTTTCAGGCCGTGTGCAGCCCGAGATCGGCGCCGACCGATACGGATCGATGTGGATTGCCGGCAGCCGCGTGCCTCAAGCCGGAAGCCATTCCCCGCCAGCCCGCGATCATGCCCGGCCATCGCGGGCGGAAGATTCTTCCGTTTTTGCGGGTCCGCCGGCCGCCCCTGGCGAGCCTCGGCCGTTCGCCGGTTTCGTCCGCGCCAGCGCCTCGCCGCCTACGCCCCTCGTTGCAACGGCGGCCGCGCGCCCGTCTCCGCTCCGTCACACTTGAATCGAAGGCACGTCCTTCATGCATCGCAGCGCGAACATGGAACGGCTGTGACGGATGCTCGAAATCCGGTACAGCTTTTCGCGCAGGAAGCGTTCGTAGCCGGCCGTGCCGTCCACCGCCACCTTGATCCAGTAGTCGTACTCCCCCGACACCAGATACGCCTCGAGCACCTCCGGCAGCGCCGCCAGTTCGGCGCCGAAGCGCGCCAGCGCGTCGTCCTCGTGGCGATCGAGCGTGACTTCGAGGATCACGATGTCCGCGTAGCCGAGCTTGCGCTGGTTGACCAGCGCGACATAGCCGTCGATGTAGCCGTCGAGTTCGAGTTGCCGCGTACGATTCCAGCAGGCGGTGGTCGACATGCCGATCTGTTCGGCCAGTTCGGCGTTCGACAGACGCGCATTTTTCTGCAATGCACTCAGGATCTTGCGGTCCTGATTGTCGAGCGTTTTCGGCGTGCGTTCGCGAGTAGCCATGACGAGAAGAATCTTCTACTGAAAATCGGCATTCTATCTGAACAGGATTCCGGTTACAGGTGCGTTTTGCCAGAAAACAGGAAGCCTTTTAACCGGGCCGCTTGATACATTTTCTCCATGCCTGCTGGCCGGCACGCTCCCCGCGACACCCCTCGCAGCGGGACGCACGGCCGCAATCACGAGTTGCGGTGCCGGCCCGCAGGCATGCGATTCCCCGCCGCCCGCACGCCTATCCGACCGCGTGCGGGGCCGGTGCCTGCCTCCCCGTTCCTGCCCGTTCGTCATGTCGTTCAAGCTTTATCTGTCGTTCCTCGCCGCTTCCGTCGTCCTCATCTATGCGCCCGGCCCCGTCAACCTGCTCACGATGAACCAGGCGTTGCGCACCGGCTGGCGCCGCGCGCTGCCGTGCGTCTGGGGCGGCACGCTCGCCGTGCTGCTGCAACTCGCATTGACCGCGCTGTGCCTGAATTCGCTGGTCCACCTCGACGAACACGCGCTGACCGTGCTTCGCTGGGCCGGCGCCGCGTATCTCGTATGGCTCGGCGGCAAGCAATGGCTGAGCCGTGCGCCGGCCGGCGCAGCCGCGGCACCGGCCGACGCCGGCGCCGGAACGGCAAGCGCCGCGCCGGATACCGACACCGGGCGCGCGCTGTTCTGGCGCGGCGTCGCGACTTCCGGGCTGAATCCGAAGACGCTGCTGTTCTTTCCGTCGTTCTTTCCGCAGTTCATCAGCCCGAATGCCGACTGGAGCCTGAACCTTCAATACCTGCTGCTCGCCGCGACGTTCGCGCTGCTGTTCGCGGGCGGCGTCGCGTCGATGGCGCTGTTCTCGCACCGGCTGAGCCGCGCGTTGCAGCGGCCGGCGCGCATGCGTGCGATGAACCGCGTGACGGGCGGGTTGCTCGTCGGGATGGGCGCGATCATGGTCGGCTGGAATTGAACGGCCGCGCGGACGGTCGTGCGCGTGAGCGTGGCAGCGCGCCCGAACGGCTACGCCGTTGAAATCCGACATGGCGCTCTCGTCTCAACAGTTCGCCGGCACGCTCGACGACGAACCGGCCGACGAGTGACGATCTCGCGCTTGCCGTTCGGCACGACCGATGCCCGATGACGCCGCGAGCCGGCGATCCCGTGGCCGCGTGGCCCGGGCTCGCCGCCGCGCGGCCGGTACAATCGCGCGATGTCCGAATTGCTCACCTACGGCGGCCTGTTCGCCGTGTCGATGGTCGCCGCGACCCTGTTCCCGCTGCAATCCGAAGCCGTGCTCGCCGGCCTGCTGCTGGCCGGGCGCGAGCCCGTGTGGGCGCTGGTGCTCGTCGCGAGCGTCGGCAATGTCGCGGGGTCGGCGATCAACTGGGCGCTCGGCCGAGGGATCGAGCATTTTCGCGAGCGCCGCTGGTTTCCGGTCAAGCCGTCCGCGCTCGCGCGCGCCGAGCGCTGGTATGCGCGCTACGGCCGCTGGTCGCTGCTGCTCAGCTGGGCGCCGGTGATCGGCGATCCGCTGACGATGATCGCCGGCGTGCTGCGCGAGCCGCTGCCCACATTTCTCGCGATCGTGACGATCGCAAAAGTCGGCCGCTATCTGGCCGTCGCGTGGCTCGTGACGCACTGAAGCCGTCCGTCATCCGGTTCCGCGGGTCGAGCCGGCGCATGCCGTCGCCATGCGCGCGCCGCTAAAGAATTCGCCGAAACTGCCGATCACCTTACAACAAGCGGTGACGCGTGCGTTCCGCCCCTCTCTCCCCACTCAGGATCCCGTATGAGATTGACCCAATTGGGCCGGGTGAGCGTCGGTACGCGTCTTGCCGCGCTGGCGTGCGCGCTCGTTGCACTGCTGTTCACCGTTTTCGCATGGGCGCTCGCCCATTTTGCCGGCCAGCAACTCGCCGACGAGGCGCACGCAAGGATCGCCGACAAGGAGCAGTCGATCGGCGCGATGGTCGAGCTGTTCGACAAGGCGCTGTCGGCCGAAGCGACGCGCGCGATGACGCTGTTCGCGAGCTTCCTGCCGGCCGACTTCGCGCTCGATCCGGCACGCACCGTCGACATCGGCGGCGTCGCCGCGCCGACGCTGTCCGCCGGCGGCCAGCCGCTCGACCTCGACTATTCGATTCCCGACCAGTTTCTGAAGAAAAGCGGTGCGATCGCGACGATCTTCGCGCGCGACGGCGACGACTTCGTGCGCATCACGACGTCGCTGAAGAAGCAGGACGGCGCGCGCGCGGTCGGCACGAAGCTCGACCGCGCCGGCCCCGCGTACGCGCCGCTCGTCGCCGGGCGCAGCTACACCGGCCTCGCGAAGCTGTTCGGCCGGCCGTACATCACGCAGTACAGGCCGGTGACCGACGCGTCCGGCCGCGTGATCGGCGCGCTGTTCGTCGGCCTCGACGTCGGCGCCGAGCTCAAGCTCGTCGAGGACGGCATCCGCTCGCTGAAAATCGGCGACAACGGCTACTACTTCGTGCTCGATGCATCGCAGGGTCCGTCGCGCGGCGCGTTCGTCGTGCATCCCGATGCGGCGGGCCAACCGGCCGACGGCACGCGCGCGCCCTACGCGCAGATGCTCGCGGCCGGCCAGGGCCGGCTCGCGTACACGTCGATCGACCCGGCCGCGCACGACCGCGGGCCGACCGCGAAAGTCGTGTCCTTCACGACGATTCCGCAGTGGCAATGGCTCGTCGGCGGCATCGCGCTCGACGACGAGCTGCTCGCCACCATGCGCGCCACCCGCAATCGCTTCCTGATGATCGGCGCCGTGCTCGTCGCGGCGTTCGCGACGCTGTTCGTCATCGTCGTGCGACGCGTCGTGAGCCGGCCGCTGGAAGCCGCCGCACGCGCGTCCGAGCGCTATGCGGCGGGCGACCTCAGCGTGCGTATCCGCGACGGCGCGAACGCGCACGACGGCGCGGGCAACGACGAGATCGGCCGGCTCGTGCAGGCCGTCGACGGGATCGGCGACGGCCTCGCGCGAATCGTCGCGCAGGTGCGCAACAGCGCGGCCGACATCGCGCACGGCACGGTCGGCATCGCGGCCGGCAGCGGCGACATCGCCGCGCGAATCGCGACGCAGGCGAGCAGCGTCGAACAGACGGCCGCGAGCATGGAGCAGATCACCGCCGCCGTGCAGCAGAGCGCCGAGCATGCGGCGCAAGCCAACGCGCTGGTCGCGGACGCATCGGCCGCCGCGACGAACGGCGACGCCGCGGTGCAGCGCGTGGTCGCGACGATGGACGACATCGGCCGCGCGACGCGCCGGATCGCCGAGATCACCGGCGCGATCGAAGGCATCGCGTTCCAGACCAACATCCTCGCGCTGAACGCGGCCGTCGAGGCCGCCCGCGCGGGCGAACACGGCAAGGGCTTCGCGGTGGTCGCGGCCGAGGTGCGCGCGCTCGCGCAACGCAGCGCGGCCGCGGTCAAGGAGATCGACACGCTGAGCACCGAATCGTCGACGACGGTCGAACAGGGTTACCGGATCGCGGACGCCGCGCGCGGCACGATGCGCGACATCGTCGCGCGGGTCGACCAGGTCCGCACGCTGATCGGCGAGATCAGCGCCGCGTCGCGCGAGCAATCGACCGGCATCGAGCAGGTGAATCTGGCCGTCACCCAGATCGGCGACGCGACGCAGCAGAATGCAAGGCTGATCTCGGATGCCGAGCGCGCGGCCGTCGCGTTGCGCGACCAGGCCGCGCAACTGTCGGAAGCGGTGAGCGTGTTCCGGCTGGAGCGCGGCGCGTAATCTCGCGATCGTCGACGCGCGGCGGCGGCAAGCCCGCCGCCTACTTCTAGTCGCCGGCCAGATCGATCGCCTTGTCCGAGCCGACCGCATGGCGCAACTGGAACTTCTGGATCTTGCCGGTCGACGTCTTCGGCAGCTCGCCGAAGCGCACGGCCTTCGGCACCTTGAAGCCCGCGAGCAGTTGCCGGCAGTGCGCGACGATCTCCTCCTCGGTCGCGCTCGCGCCTTCGCGCAGCTCGACGAACGCGCACGGCACCTCGCCCCATTTCGGGTCGGGCATTGCAACGACGGCCGCCACGGCGACGGCCGGATGGCGGTACAGCGCGTCCTCGACCTCGATGCTCGAGATGTTCTCGCCGCCCGAGATGATGATGTCCTTCTTGCGATCCTTGATCCGGATATAGCCATCCGGCATCAGCACCGCGAGATCGCCGGTATGGAACCAGCCGCCGTGAAACGCCTCGTCGGTCGCCTTCGGGTTCTTCAGATAGCCCTTCATGCAGATGTTGCCGCGGAACATGATCTCGCCGAGCGTTTCGCCGTCGGCCGGCACCGGCGTCATCGTGTCGGGATCCAGCACCGTCGCGCCCGCCTCGAGGTGATAGCGCACGCCCTGGCGCGCATTGAGCCGCGCGCGTTCCTCGTCGGACGCTGCGTCCCAGTGCGACTGCTTCGCGCAGACGGTCGCCGGGCCGTAGACCTCGGTCAGCCCGTACACGTGCAGCAGGTCGAAGCCGATCTCCTTCATCTTCGCGATCACGGCCGGCGCGGGCGCCGCGCCCGCGACCATCGCATGCACCGTATGCTCGATCCCGTCGCGAAGCTCGGCCGGTGCGTTCGCGATCGCGCTCTGCACGATCGGCGCGCCGCAGTAATGCGTGATGCGCTCGCGGCGGATCAGGTCGAACACCGTCTTCGCGTCGAACTTGCGCAGGCACACGTTCACGCCCGCGCGCGCCGCGACGGCCCACGGGAAACACCAGCCGTTGCAGTGGAACATCGGCAGCGTCCACAGATACACCGCGTGCTTCGGCATGTCCCATTCGAGGATGTTGCTGATCGCCGCGAGGTACGCACCGCGATGGTGGTAGACGACACCCTTCGGGTCGCCCGTCGTGCCCGACGTGTAGTTCAGCGCGATCGCCTCCCATTCGTCGGCGGGCGGCGTCCATGCGTAGCCGGGGTCGCCGCCGGCCACGAACGCCTCGTAGTCGGTCGCACCCGCGAAACGGTCGGGATCCGCCGGCATCGCGTCGGCCACGCTGACGATCTTCAGGCCCGGCACCTCGAGCGCCGCGCGATGCGCGACCTCCGCATATTCGGTGTCGACGATCAGCACCTTCGCCTCGCCGTGACGCAGCATGAACAGCACCGACGACACGTCGAGCCGCGTATTGATCGTGTTCAGCACGGCGCCGGCCATCGGCACGCCGAAGTGCGCCTCGACCATCGCCGGGATGTTCGGCAGCAGCGCCGCGACCGTGTCGCCGCGTGCGACGCCGGCCTGCGCGAGCGCGCTCGCCAGTTGCCTGGCCCGCGTATGGGTTTCGCCCCACGTGCGCCGCACGTCGCCGTGCACGATCGCCGTGCGCTCGCCGTAGACCTCGGCCGCGCGGACCAGGAAATCGATCGGCGTGAGCGGGACGTAGTTGGCGTCGCGGCGGCCGAGCCCGGCCTCGAACATCTGCGTCATGATCCTGTCTCCCGTGTTCTGTCGACCGGGGCGCATGCACCCCGGCGCGTTTTGATGTGGTTCAATTGCCGACAGCCTAACGGGCGCTATTGTGAGCCGTCTGTCGTCGAAACGACAGAGTGCCGCTCGAGCGCTGCGCGTTATCCCTATCCTCGCAAACCCGCACCCATGCACGACCACCCCGACGCGGCCGCCGACCCGGCCGACACGCTTCCCGAACCGGGCCCGCTGCCGCCGCTGGCGACGCTGTTCGGCCAGTGCGCATGGTTCCGCACGCTGGCGCCCGAACACCAGGCCCTCGTGCTGGCCCAGTCGCACGTCGAGCAGTGCGACGCCGGCGACGTGATCGCGCACCGGCTCGCGCCGTCCGAATACTGGATCGGCGTCCATCGGGGGCTGCTGAAGCTCGCGATCTTCAACGCGTCGGGACGCGGCTGCACGTTTTCCGGCGTGCCGTCGGGCGGCTGGTTCGGCGAAGGCAGCGTGATCAAGCGCGAGCGGCGCAAGTACGAGGTCGTCGCGATCCAGCGCTCGACCGTGCTGTTCGTGCCGGTCGACACGTTCCATGCACTGCTCGACACGAGCCTGCCGTTCACGCGGTTCGTGATTCATCAGTTGAACAACCGGATGGGCGAATTCATTGCGTCGATCCAGAACAGCCGGCTGCTCGATGTCGACGCACGGGTCGCGCAGGCGCTCGCGCAGCTCTTCAACCCCGCGCTGTACCCGGATACCGGCCCGTCGCTGTCGATCTCGCAGGAGGAACTGGGGATGCTCGTCGGCGTGTCGCGCCAGCGGATCAACCAGGCGCTGCAGCAACTCGAGAAGCTCGGCGCGTTGCGGCTCGCGTACAACCAGATCGACGTCGTCGATCTCGACGCGCTGGCGCGCTTCGGCATGGAGCAGCTGTGAGTGCCGCCCGATGCGCGAAACCGCCGCCATCGCGCCGCGGCATTCCGTCCGCGGAATCGGCCGACGGCCGGCGCGCCCCAACCTGACAATTCAGCCAGTTTCGCGACAGTAACCCGTGCCGGGCCGACGCCTATCATTCGGGTTCCCTTCACCGCCGCCCGATCACCGCCTGTTCCGCCGCCTCCATGTGGATCGTCAATCTCGCGCTCAGGCGCCCCTACACGTTCATCGTCATGGCCATCATGATCGTGCTGGCCACCCCGCTTGCGCTGATGCGCACACCGGTCGACGTGCTGCCCGCGATCAACATCCCGGTGATCAGCGTGATCTGGAATTACACCGGCTTCTCCGCGACGGAGATGACGAACCGCATCACGTCCGTACATGAACGGATCCTGACGACGACCGTCAACAACATCCAGCACGTCGAATCGACGTCGCTGCCCGGCATCGCGGTCGTGAAGGTGTTCCTGCAACCGGGTGCGAACGTGCAGACGGCGATCGCGCAGACGGTCTCGTCCGCGCAGGCGATCGTGCGGCAGATGCCGCAGGGCGCGACGCCGCCGCTCGTGATCACCTATTCCGCGTCGAGCATTCCGGTGATCCAGCTCGGGCTGTCGAGCAAGACGCTCAGCGAACAGTCGCTCGCCGACATCGCGCTCAACTTCCTGCGCCCGCAACTGATCACTGTGCCGGGCGTGCAGATTCCGTTCCCGTACGGCGGGCGCACGCGCGTGGTCGCGATCGACCTCGATCCGCAGGCGCTGCTCGCGAAGGGCCTCACGCCCGCCGACATCGTCAACGCGGTCAACGCGCAGAATCTCGTGCTGCCGACCGGCACCGCGAAGATGGGCCAGACCGAGTACCGGATCGACACGAACGCGTCGGCCGATACGATCGCCGACATCAACGACCTGCCGGTCCAGACCGTCAACGGCGCGACGACCTACCTGCGCGAGGTGGCGTCGGTACGCGACGGCTTCGCGCCGCAGACCAACGTCGTGCGCCAGAACGGCCAGCGCGGCGTGCTCATCTCGATCCTGAAAAGCGGCGACGCATCGACGCTCAAGGTCGTGTCGGACCTGAAGGCGCTGCTGCCGAAGGTGATCCCGACGCTGCCCGAGGGGCTCGCGATCACGCCGCTGTTCGACCAGTCGGTGTTCGTCGACGCGGCCGTCCAGGGCGTGATCCACGAGGCGCTGATCGCCGCCGTGCTGACTGCGATGATGATCCTGCTGTTCCTCGGCAACTGGCGCAGCACGCTGATCATCGCGATCTCGATCCCGCTGTCGATCTTCACGTCGCTGATCGCGCTGTCCGCGCTCGGCGAGACCATCAACATCATGACGCTCGGCGGGCTCGCGCTCGCGGTCGGCATTCTCGTCGACGATGCAACCGTCACGATCGAGAACATCGAGCGGCATCTGCATCTCGGTACGCGCCGGGCCGCCCCTAGCGTGCCGAGCAGCCCCCTCGGGGGGCAGCGACCGGAGGGAGCGTGGGGGTCGTCGTTCGGCACCAACCTTCACGACGCGATCCTCGAAGGCGCCGGCGAGATCGCGGTGCCCGCGCTCGTGTCGACGCTGTGCATCTGCATCGTGTTCGTGCCGATGTTCTTCCTGACCGGCGTCGCACGCTTCCTGTTCGTGCCGCTCGCCGAAGCCGTGGTGTTCGCGATGCTGGCGTCGTACGTGCTGTCGCGCACGCTGGTGCCGACGCTCGCGATGCTGCTGTTCCGCCCGCAGCAGGCGAGCACCGGCTCCGGCCATTCCACGTCGCGCTTCGCACGCATTCATCACGCGTTCAACGCAGCGTTCGAACGGCTGCGCGCGTGGTACATCGTGCTGCTCAGCATCCTGCTCGTGCGCCGCCGCTTTTACGCGCTGTGCTTCCTCGGCTTCTGCGTGGCGTCGACGGGCCTCGTGTTCGTGCTCGGCCGCGACTTCTTCCCGAACGCCGATTCCGGCAACATCCGTCTGCACCTGCGCGCGCCGACCGGCTACCGGATCGAGGAAACCGCGCGCCTCGCCGATCAGGTCGAGCGCGTGATCCGCGCCACCGTGCCGCCCGACGAGCTCGGCGCGATCGTCGACAATCTCGGACTGCCGGTGAGCGGCATCAACCTGTCGTACAGCAACGCCGGCACGATCGGCACGCTCGACGGCGAGCTGCTGATCGCGCTGAAGCCCGGCCACCGCGCGACCGGCCACTACGTGCAGACGCTGCGAACGCTGCTGCCGCAACGCTTCCCGGGCGTCGAGTTCTTCTTCCAGCCGTCGGACATCATCACGCAGATCCTCAACTTCGGGCAGCCGGCGGCGATCGACGTGCAAGTACTCGGCAACGATCTCGCGAGTAACATGACCATTGCGAGCAGCCTGATGAAAAAGATCAGGCAAATCCCCGGCGCCGTCGACGTCCACGTGCTGCAACGCAACGACGAGCCGACCCTGCTGGCCGACATGGACCGTACGCGCATGCAGCAGCTCAATCTCTCCGCCCAGAACGTCGCGCAGAACATGCTGATCTCGCTGTCGGGGAGTTCGCAGACCACGCCGTCGTTCTGGATCAACCCGCGCACCGGCGTCCAGTACCCGCTGCAGATCCAGACCCCGCAATACAACCTCTCGTCGGTCGACGACCTGCTCGGCACGCCGATCTCGGCCAGCGGCCGCACGGGCATGCCGCTGCAACTGCTCGGCAATCTGGTGCAGGTGCGCAGTGCCGCGAACCCGGCCGTGATCACGCACTTCAACATCCGCCCGGCGATCGACGTGTACGTGAGCGTCGAGGGCCGCGATCTCGGCGCGGTTGCGGGCGAGATCGACCGCATCGTCGCGGACGCGCGCGCGACGCTGCCGCGCGGCACCAGCCTCGCGATGCGCGGCCAGATCGAGACGATGCGCACGTCGTATCTCGGCCTCGGCGCGGGCGTCGCGATGGCGATCGTGCTCGTCTACCTGCTGATCGTCGTCAATTTCCAGTCGTGGCTCGACCCGCTGATCATCGTCAGCGCGATGCCGGCCGCGCTCGCCGGCATCGCATGGATGCTGTTCGTCACGGGCACGCACCTGAGCGTGCCTGCGTTGACGGGCGCGATCATGACGGTCGGCGTCGCGACCGCGAACAGCATTCTCGTCGTGTCGTTCGCGCGGCAACGCCTCGCGGACGGCGCGCCGCCCCTCACGGCCGCGCTGGAGGCCGGCGCGACACGGATCCGGCCGGTGCTGATGACGGCGCTCGCGATGATCATCGGGATGGTGCCGATGGCGCTCGGCCTCGGCGAAGGCGCCGAGCAGAACGCGCCGCTCGGCCGCGCGGTGATCGGCGGGCTGCTGTTCGCGACCGTTTCGACCTTGCTGTTCGTGCCGCTCGTGTTCGGCGGCGTGCATACGCGACTGGCCCGGCGGCGCGCGCGCCAGGCCGGACACTGACTTTCGCCCCACTACCCGGTTGAATTGGTTGAATTCATGGAAGAGAAACATCACAGCGCCGTCGGCATTCAAGTGGACGAACACGGCATGCACCTGCCGGCGCGCGCGTCGGTGTCGCGACGCGCGCGCATCGTCGCGATCGTGATCGGCGTGCTGCTGGCCGCCGGCGCCGCGCGCACGCTCATCGTCAACGGTCTGAACCGCAACCGGCTCGACGCGGTCGCCGCGCAGAACACGCGCCAGTACGTGAGCGTCGCGCATCCGGTCGACGCGGCCACCGGCGGCAAGCTGACGCTGCCCGGCACGCTGCGCGGCTTCGTCGAGGCGCCGATCTATGCGCGCGCGAGCGGCTACGTGCTGCGCTGGCATGCCGACATCGGCGCGCACGTGAAGCAAGGGCAAACGCTCGCCGAACTCGACACGCCGGAACTGAACCAGGAACTGGCGCAGGCCACCGCGCAACGCCAGCAGGCGCAAGCCGCGCTCGCGCTCGCGAAGACGTCGTTCGACCGCGCGCAGCAGTTGCGCCAGCGCGATGCCGTGTCGCAACAGGAGCTCGACGACCGGCAAGGCGCGTTCAACCAGGGCGCCGCGAACCTCGCCGCGGCCGATGCGAACATGCGCCGCCTCACCGAGCTGAAGGGTTTCCAGCGGATCGTCGCGCCGATCGACGGGATCGTCACGCAGCGCAACGTCGACGTCGGCGATCTCGTCAATTCCGGCAACGCGGGCCGCTCGCTGTTTTCGGTCGTGCAGGCCGACCGGCTGCGGCTGTACGTACAGGTGCCGCAGGCGTATGCGCAGCAGGTGAAGGTCGGCCAGCACGTGAGCGTCGCGCAGGCCGAGCTGCCTGGGCGAACGTTCGACGGCACGATCACGCGCACGTCCGAGGCGATCGACGTCGCGACGCGTTCGCTGCAGATCGAGATCACGCTGCCGAACCCGGACGGGCGGCTGCTGCCCGGCGCGTACGTGCAGGCGACGCTGCCGATGACGCCGGTCGGCCGCCTGCAGGTGCCGGCCAATACGCTGCTGTTCCGCGCCGAAGGCCCGACGGTCGCGACCGTCGATGCGAACGGCCATGTGCATCTGAAAGCCGTGACCATCGCGCGCACGATCGGGCAGACGCTCGAAGTCGATGGCCCGCTGACGCCGAGCGACCGCCTCGTCGAAAACCCGAGCGACGCGCTCGCGAACGGCGACACGGTCGTCGTGCAGGCGGCGCCGGCCGCGAAGCCGGCATCCGCGGTTGCCGGAGCGAAGTCGTGAGCGCGATGCGCGCGCGCCTGTGCCCGGCCGCGATCCGCGCCGTCGCGATCATCGCGGCGGCCGCCCTCGCCGGCTGCACGGTCGGCCCGGATTACCGGCGCCCGGCCGTCGACACGCCGGCCGCGTGGCGACTCGACCCGGCCGACGCGTACTGGCACCCGGCCGCACCGGCCCGCGCGCCGCTCGATCCGGCCTGGTGGACCGCGTTCGGCGACGCGCAGCTCGACGCGCTGGAAACCGATGCGCTGCGCAACAACCAGAACCTGAAGGCGGTGGCCGCGCGCTACGACCAGGCGAAGGCGACGCTCGCATCGGTCGCGTCCGCGCAATATCCGGCCGTCGGCCTGAACGCGAGCGGCCAGCGCTTCAAGATCTCCGCCGACCGGCCGCAGACCAACTACGCGACGAAGAGCATGTCGACCGTGCAGAACGAGATCCAGGTCGGCGCGGCGGTCAGCTACGAACTCGACCTGTTCGGCCGCGTGCGACGCGGCGTCGAAGCCGCGCAGGCCAGCTCCGAGCAGGCGCGCGACGATTTCGCGAACGCGCGTCTCGTGCTGAGTGCCGATCTCGCGTCGAGCTATTTCGCGCTGCGCGAACTCGACACCGAGATCGACGTCGTCAAGCGCTCGATCGAGTTGCAGCAGAAGGCGCTCGACTACGTGAGCGCGCGCCACGACCTCGGCGCGGTGTCGGGCCTCGATCTGTTGCAGCAGCGCGCGCAGCTCGACGCGACGCGCACGCAGGCACAGCTGCTGATCCAGCAGCGCGCGCAGGTCGAAACCGCGATCGCGACGCTGGTCGGCACGCCGGCCCCCGCCTTCTCGCTGCCGCCGCGCGTGGTGCCGATCAACGCGCCCGCGCTGCCGACCGGCATGCCGAGCGACCTGCTGCAGCGGCGCCCCGACGTCGCGTCGGCCGAGCGCGCGATGGCCGCCGCGAACGCGCGGATCGGCGTCGCGCGCGCCGCGTATTTCCCGCGCATCGCGCTGTCGCCGGACATCGGCTGGGACGCGACGCGCTTCGCGGGCCTGTTCACCGTGCCGGCGCTGCTGTGGTCGGTCGGCGGGTCGCTCAGCCAGCCGCTGTTCGAAGGCGGCAAGCTGAAGGCCGGCGTCGATTTCGCGCAGGCCGGCTACGTGGCCGCGCAGGCCAGCTACCGGCAGACCGTGCTCACCGCGTTCCAGGAGGTGCAAAATGCGGTGACCGGCCTGTCGGTGCTGGCGCAGGCGGCGCAGCAGGCATCCGCGGCCGTCGACGACGCGCGCAAGCTCGTCTCGCTCGCGCAGGACCGTTACGCGGGCGGCCTGACGCCGTTCATCGACGTGCTGACGGCCCAGCAGCAATTGCTGACGAGCGAGCGCCAGGCCGTGCAGATCCAGGGCCAGCGCGCGGCGCTCGTCGTGTTTCTCGCGAAGGCGCTCGGCGGCGGCTGGGACGGCGGTGCGGCGAACGACCCCGCACCGTCCGACGTCGCGTCGGCGGCCCCGCAGCGCAGCGCGGGCGTCGGCCCTTGACCCGCCCTTAACCCGGTTACGCGGACAACGAACATGAAAGTACTGATCGTCGAAGACGAACCGAAAGTCGTCGAATACCTGAAGAGCGGCCTGACCGAGGAAGGCTGGGTCGTCGATACCGCGCTCGACGGCGAGGACGGCGCGTGGAAGGCCGTCGAATTCGATTACGACGTGGTCGTGCTCGACGTGATGCTGCCGAAGCTCGACGGCTTCGGCGTACTGCGTGCGTTGCGCGCGCAGAAGCAGACGCCCGTGATCATGCTGACCGCGCGCGATCGCGTCGACGACCGCGTGCGGGGCTTGCGCGGCGGCGCCGACGACTACCTGACCAAGCCCTTCTCGTTTCTCGAACTGATCGAACGGCTGCGTGCGCTGACGCGCCGCGCGCGCGTGCAGGAATCGACGCTGATCTCGATCGGCGACCTGCGCGTCGACCTGATCGGCCGCCGCGCGACCCGCGACGGCGCGCGGCTCGATCTGACCGCTCAGGAATTCCAGTTGCTCGGCGTGCTCGCGCGGCGCAGCGGCGAGGTGCTGTCGAAAACGACCATCGCCGAACTCGTGTGGGACGTGAACTTCGACAGCAACGCGAACGTCGTCGAGACGGCGATCAAGCGCCTGCGCGCGAAACTCGACGGCCCGTTCGCGGACAAGCTGCTGCACACGATCCGCGGCATGGGCTACGTACTCGAGGCGCGCGAGGAAGGCGACACGGAGAAGCACGCATGAAACGCTCGATCGCCCTGCGCCTGTCGGCGATGTTCGGCATCGTGTCGCTACTCGTGTTCACGCTGGTCGGCTGCGGGCTGTTCGTGATGATGGAGCGCCAACTGCTCGCCGAGCTGCGCGCGACGATCGACACGCGCGCGAAGGTCGCGCAGATGATCGTGTCGCACGCGACCACGGCCGCGCGCGGCCGCCTGATGCAGGAAAAGCTCGCCGACCTCGAACCGCCCGACGGATCGACACGCTATCAGGTCGACAGCCCCGATGCCGATTTCCGCTTCGGCCATCCGGTCGACGGCGTGCCCGACGGCAAACCGTTCGGCGCGTTCCAACAGTACGCCCTCAACAACAGCAGCTACAACGTGATGACGAAGACCGTCGCGATCGCGGGCAGCGGCGAGCGTCCGGACGTGAAGCTGATCGTCGCGTCGTCGTGCGAGCGCACCCAGCGGATGCTGCGCCGTTTCGTGTGGACGCTGGCCGCGCTGATCGCGACGGCCACCGTCATCACGCTGATGCTGAGCCGCGCGGTCGCGCGCTTCGGGCTCGCGCCGCTCGACCGGCTGTCGCAGGACGCCGCAAGCGTGAGCGCGACGAACCGCCGCCAGCGGCTGCACACCGACGCGCTGCCGACCGAGCTGCGCGATCTCGCGACGTCGTTCAACGGCGCGCTCGAACGCATCCAGCAAACCTACGCGCGGCTCGAAGCGTTCAACGCGGACGTCGCGCACGAGCTGCGCACGCCGATCAGCATCCTGATCGGCCAGACCCAGGTCGCGCTGACGAGCCGCGACCGCTCGGTCGAGCGGATGCGCCAGACGCTGCAGTCGAACCTCGAGGAATTCGAGCGGCTGCGCGTGATCATCAACGACATGCTGTTCCTGTCGCGCAGCGACCGCGGCGAACGCGCGACCGACCTGAAGGACGTGTCGCTCGCCGACGAGGTGCGGCGCATGCTCGACTTCCTCGAAATCCCGCTCGACGAGGCGCAATTGCGCGCCGAACTGCACGGCGACGCGCGCGCGGCCGTCGATCCGTCGCTGTTCCGCCGCGCGATGACGAACCTGCTGATCAACGCGATCCAGCATTCGGCGCCCGGCGCGACGCTGAACGTGACGATCGCGCGCCGCGACACGCTCGTCGAGATGGCCGTGTCGAACCCCGGCGAGCCGATCGACCCGGTGCGGCGCTCGCACGTGTTCGAGCGCTTCTACCGGCTCGAGGAAGCGCGCGCGAACAGCAAGGAAAACCACGGGCTCGGGCTGTCGATCGTCAAGGCCGTGGCCGAGATGCACGGCGGCAGCGTGTTCGTCTCGTGCTCGGGCGGCGTCAACACGTTCGGCTTCTCGGTGTCGACGCAACCCTGGTCGGGCGGGCCGCTGCGTCCGGCCGACGCCGTCGGCCCGACCGGTTCCACCGGTCCCGCCGATTCGGCCGATTCGGCCGATTCGGCCGATCCGCACGGCCCGCGGCCGGCGCACGCGCCGCGCGCGTTGCACTGACGGCGGCCGCGCGCCGCCGAGGGCAGTTTTCTTCAATACTGGCCGACGCGGCGCCCGTAGTCTCGATGCGACTTTCGACATTTCGCATGGAGACACCTGATGAGCATCCTGGTTTCGATGGCCGCGTTCGCGCTCGCCTCGTCGATCACCCCCGGTCCCGTCAACATCGTCGCGCTCAGCGCGGGCGCACGCCACGGCCTCGGCGCGAGCCTGCGCTACGCGGCCGGCGCGACGCTCGGCTTCGTCGCGCTGTTCCTGCTGATCGGCCTCGGCCTGCACGCGGCGCTCGCGCGCTGGCCGATGCTCACGACGGCCACGCAGTGGTCGGGGATCGCGTTCCTGCTGTACATGGCGCTGCGGCTCGCGCTCGACGACGGCCGGCTGTCGGCCGATCCGGACGTGGCCGGCCCGTCGGCCGCGGCAGGCGCGGCGATGCAGTGGCTCAATCCGAAGGCATGGCTCGCGTGCGTGGCCGCGATGGGTGCGTATGCGGCCGACGGCGATCGCGCGCAGATCTGGCAATTCGCCGCGCTGTATCTGGTGATCTGCTTCGCATCGATCGCATGCTGGGGCTATGCGGGCGCGTCGCTGCGGCACCGGCTCGCGAACGCGCGACGCATGCGTATGTTCAACCGGCTGATGGCGCTGCTGCTCGCGGGCAGTGCGCTGTTTCTGCTCGACGTGTAGCTGGCCGCGGCGGCATTCAGCGCATGGCGCCGCGGTACTGCCCGGGCGTCGCGGCCGCGATCCGCCGGAATGCGCGCTGGAAATGCGCCTGGTCCGCAAAGCCGGCGTCGAGCGCGACTTCGGCGATCGGCCGGCCGCGGCGCAGTTCGGTGCGGCCGTACTGCACGCGTCGGTCAATCAGGAACGCGTGCGGCGTCATCCCGTAACGCGCATTGAACGCGCGGATCAGGTAAGACGGCGACAGGTCGGCCGCCGCGCAGATCGCATCGAGCGTGACGGCCTCGCGGCAATGGCCGGCGATGTAGTCGGCCGCGCGCGCGAGCTTCGCGTTGTCGTCGCCCGGCCGCGGATCGGGCGGTTCGCGATCGAGCGCGCCGTGCAGCGCCGTGAAGAATTCGACCGCCGCACTCTCCTTGCCGAGCGCGTCGATGCCGGGCGACACGAGCGTGCGGTAGAAGCCGCCAAATTGCGCGAACAGATCGCCGCGCTCAGTCAACTTCGGCGAAAAACCCTGAAAATCGCGATTCGGATTGCGACCCAGCGAGTGCTGCAGCCGCGCGAGCCACGGCACGTCGACATAGACCATCCGGTACGCCCACGCGTCGGGGCCGTACGGGTTGCATGCGTGCACCTGCTCGGGATCGATGATCACGAGCACGCCGCGCCCGACGTGTGCGTGCGTCGCGCCGTTCACGTACGTGCTCGTGCCGCCGACGATCGCGCCCACCGAAAACGTGTCGTGCGTGTGCTTCGCGTAGCAGATCGCGCGCCCGTCGTCGACGGTGCGCGCCTCGATGAACGGCAGCGCGGTATCGCGCCAGAACGGCGACGGTACGGCGGATCGGTTGGCAATGCGGCTCACGCGGCGGGTTCCCGGGTCGGACGACGAACGCTCACCGTACAAGACTGTGCAGCGCCGCGCAACCGCCCCGTCGGCTTCGACGTTCGGCGCGATTGCACGCGCGAAAACGATCGTGGGCGCCATCCTGCCCCGCCGAAGCTTCGACACAAGATGCGGAGCATGTCGCGCTTACGCGGTAACGGCCTCCGCCCCCGCTTGCAGGCATGCCGCCTGCTCGGGCGCTCGAGCCGAGAGGATCGGCTTCGCATCGACGCCGCGGACACGCTCGCGAGATGGCCGATCGACCGGAATTTGCCTAAGCTTTGAATTCCGTCCGCCGCGGCACGCGCGGCGGTTCCCGTTCACTCTTCCCCATCACGCTCATGCAGATCGATCTGAAAGGCAAGACCGCGGTCGTCACCGCCTCCACCGCCGGCATCGGATTCGCGATCGCCGAAGGGCTCGCGCGCGCCGGCGCGCACGTCGTCGTCAACGGCCGCAGCGATGCGTCGGTGCAGTCCGCGCTCGAGCAACTGCGCGACGCCGTGCCCGGCGCAAGCTTCGACGGCGTCGCCGCCGACCTGTCCGACGCGGCCGGCGTCGCGCGCGTCACACAGCACACGCCGGATGCCGACATTCTCGTCAACAATGCGGGCATCTACGGCCTGAAGGCGTTCTTCGACATCGACGACGCCGAATGGGAGCATTATTTCCAGATCAACGTGATGTCCGGCGTGCGGCTCGCGCGGCATTACCTGAAAGGAATGATCGAACGCAATGCCGGGCGCATCGTGTTCATTTCGTCGGAATCGGGCCTGAACATCCCCGTCGACATGATTCATTACGGGTTCACGAAAACCGCGCAGTTGTCGATCGCTCGCGGCCTCGCGAAGCTCGCGGCCGGGACCCGCGTGACCGTCAATTCGGTGCTGCCGGGGCCGACGATGTCGGAAGGCGTGCGCACGATGCTGAAGGCGCAGGCCGACGAAACGGGCCGCAGCATCGACGACGTTGCAGTGGAATTCGTGCGCAGCGAGCGCGCGAGTTCGATCATCCAGCGGCCGGCGACGACGGAGGAAGTCGCGAACCTGGTCGTGTACGTCTGCTCGCCGCAGGCCTCGGCGACAACCGGCGCGGCGTTGCGTGTCGACGGCGGCGTGGTCGACACGATAGCCTGACGGCAGCATCATGCGCTCGCCCTCGCGCGGCGCGCGGCCGCCGCACTATCGCGACGCGCTCTTGCCCGCCTGCAGCGCGCCCTTGCGATCGGCATCCATGCAGGTATCGAAGCCGTACTGCGTGACGACACCGGCTTTGTCGAACACGACGAAGTACGGCCGGTGATCGTTGCCGTGCTCGATGAAGTAGTTGTAGCAGACGCCGCTGCCGTTACGGACCATCCAGACGCTGCGCGGGTTGCCGGCGGCGCGGACGACGTCGGCGCGCGTCGCGCCGTGCCGCGCAGCGGCCCGTGCAAGCGGCGTGCGCGAATACGAGAACGGCAACCACGAGTCGAACCACGCACAGCCATGCAACATCAGGCAGCCGGCGGCCAGGGACAGCGTCGCTGCGGGACGGGACATCGAAATCAATCGCATGCTCGGGAAATCTGCTGCGCCATACCGGCGTGATCGAAAGCCCCATGCTACTCGACCTTTGGGTCCGGATCGAAAAGAAATGTAGAGATCTTTATCCGAATCCCTGCGCTTGCGCGCCTGCGCGACGGCCGGATCGTCATCGATCGTCGCAGACGATGCACGCGTGCGCGCATCCGCCCTGCTGCACCGGCGCAGCGGCCCCGTGCAACGGCATGCGCGCTCAAGCGATCCATTCGGCCCACAGCATCGTCAGCACCGTCATCAGCGCAGGCCCGACGAACAGCCCGATCAGGCCGAACGTCTCGGCGCCGCCGAGGATGCCGAACAGCACGAGCAGGAACGGTAGCCGCGTCGAACCGCCGATCAGCACCGGCCGCACGAAATGCTCGGCGACGAACACGACGACGAACCCGAGCGCCGCCACCACGACGGCCCACATGGTTGCCCCCTGCACGAACAGCCAGAGCGCCGCGCCGCAGAACACGACCGGCGCGCAGAACGGCAGCATCGCGGCGATCGCCGTGACGAGCCCGAGCAGCGCCGCGTGCGGCACGCCGGCGAGCGCATAGGCGACGCCGAGCAACGCGCCCTCGCCGAGCCCGACGACGACGAGCCCGGTCACCGTGCCGTACACGGCCGCAACCATGCGTTCGATCAGTTCCGCGCCGTTGCGCCCGAACGCGCGCCGCGCGCCCTGCAGCAGCGCGCCCGACAGCTTGTGGCCGGCGCGCAGGATCACGAACAGCGTGACGAGCATGAAACCGAATTCGAGCAGCACATGCGCGAGCTTCGTGCCGAATTGCCGGCCGAACGCGATGAATTTCTCGCCGTTGACGCCGTGCATCGCGGTGGCCGCATGCAGCGGATGGCCGAGATTGGCCTGCCACCATTCGGTGATCTGCGCGGCGCCGTACGGCAACCGGCCGACCACGTCAGGCAGCGGAATGCCGTTGTCCTGGATCGTGCGCAGCCACTCGCGCAGGTCGTGCGCCTGCGCGATCGCCTGGGTCGTCGCGACGGCCACCGGCAGCACGACGAGCAGCGAAATCGCCGCCGTGATGACGGTCGCGATCAACGTCGGCCGATCGCGGAACAGCCGATGCGATTCGAAGCGTTTCAGCAGCGGCCACATCGCGATGGCGATCACGCAGGCCCATGCGATGGCGGGAATGAAGTCGCGGATCACCCACAGCGCGAGCACCAGCAGCGCCGCATACAGCGCGACGCGGGCGATCTGCTGGGCGCGCGGCCGCGCGGCGGAATCGTGAGACGACGGGACATGTGCGCCCATGGCACCTCTGTCGAAATGAAAAAATGGCGGCTCGCCCAGGCAACCGGCCTGGACGAACCGCCATTCTATCCATCGGCGCCGGATCGGCGGCCCGCGCGATGCGCGGGCCACCCGGCGCTACGTCGACGCGCCCCGCTCAGGCTGCCTTGTCGGCGATCCGGTAGCGCTCGAGCCAGTGCGCGTACGGCGCGGGCAGCGTCCACGACGGACGCTCGACGCTGAGCTGCTTGGCCGCGTAGTACGGCCAATGCGGGTCGGCCAGGTGCGCACGGCCGACCATCACGAGATCGAGCTGCGCTTGCTCGATCACGCGGTTCGCCAGTTGCGGCGTGTCGATTCCCCACGCGGACGATACCGGCAGCCCAGCCTCGCGGCGCACGCGCTCGGCGATCGGTGCGAGAAACGCCGGGCCCCATGGAATCTGCGCGGCAGGCGTCGAGAAGCCGATCGACACGCTCAGCATGTCGAGCCCTTCCCGCTTCATCCGCTGCGTGAGCGCGATCGACTCGGCAAGCGTCTCTTCGTCGCGGCCGTCGTATTCGATCACGCCCAGGCGTGCGGTCAGCGGCAGATGCTCGGGCCAGACCTTGCGAACCGCCGCAAGCGTGTCGACGAGAAAGCGGCCGCGGTTTTCGGCCGAACCGCCGTATTCGTCGGTGCGCTGGTTCGAATGCACGGAGAAGAAGCTCTGGCCGAGATAGCCGTGCGCGAAGTGCAACTCGAGCCATTCGAAACCGAGGTCGCGCGCACGCTGTGCCGCGGCGACGAAGTCGGCCTGCACGCGGGCGATGTCGTCGTGCGTCATTTCGCGCGGCACCTTCGGCAGGTGCGCACCGAACGGCACCGCCGACGGCGCGATGGTCTGCCAGCCGCGCGGATCGCCGTCGGCGATATGGTCGTCGCCTTCCCACGGGCGGTTCGCGCTCGCCTTGCGTCCCGCATGCGCGATCTGGATGCCGGGCACCGCGCCGGCCGCCTTGATCGCCGCGACCGACGGTGCGAACGCGTCGGCCTGCGCGTCGTTCCACAACCCTGCGCAGCCCGGCGTGATGCGCCCTTCCGGCGACACGGCCGTCGCCTCCGCGATCACGAGGCCCGCGCCGCCGCGCGCGATGCCGGCCAGATGCACGTGATGCCAGTCGTTGACGACGCCGTCCTCGGCGACGTACTGGCACATCGGCGGCACCGCGATGCGGTTGCGCAGCGTGACATCCTTGAGTTTGAACGGTTCGAACAGGGCAGACATCCACGACTCCTTTGCTTGGTTCTACGAAAACGGCTGGGAATGCGCGGTGCGGGGCGCACGGCGCGACGATACGGGCCGTCGGCGGGCCGGCTGCGCCCGACGACGGCAAGGAAGCGGCGCCGGCCCGGCCGGCGCCATGCGGTTAGCGGTGGCCGAGCTTCGCGAGCAGCGCCTCGGCTGCGGGCGCCGACGACGCGGGGTTCTGCCCGGTGATCAGCAGCCCGTCGGTGACGACATGCGGCGCCCAGTCGGCGCTGCGCTCGAATTCCGCGCCGTTGGTCTTCAGCATGTCCTCGACGAGGAACGGCACGACTTCGGTCAGCTCGACGGCCGCTTCCTCGCTGTTGGTGAAACCCGTCGCGCGCTTGCCGCGCACGACCGACTCGCCGGTCTGCGGGTTCTTCACGTGGCGCAGGACGCCCGGCGCGTGGCAGACCGCCGCGACCGGCTTGCCGGCCGCGAGCATGCGCTCGATCAGGCCGATCGAATGCAGATCCTCGGCGAGATCCCACAGCGGGCCGTGACCGCCCGGGTAGAACACGGCGTCGTAGTCGTCCGCCGACACCTCGGCCAGCTTGCGCGTCGACGCGAGTTCGGCCTTGGCCGCCGCATCGGCGTCGAAGCGGCGCGTCGCGTCGGTCTGGGCGGCCGGATCGCTGCTCTTCGGGTCGAGCGGGGGCTGGCCGCCCTTCGGCGACGCCAGCGTCAGCTCGATGCCCGCATCCTTGAACGTGTAGTACGGCGCGGCCAGTTCCTCGAGCCAGAAGCCGGTTTTCTTGCCGGTGTCGCCAAGCGCGTCGTGCGAGGTCAGGACAACCAGAATCTTCATGATCGGACACTCCTTCGAAAATGAACGGGGAAAGGGGCCGCACGTCGGCACGGCACGCCTGTCGGTTAGTCAGCCAGCAAGCGGCAACGTGCGATCCATTCATCCGCATGCGATACACGCCTATTAGACCAGTCGTCTAGAAGCGGCCGAAATAAAACGACGGCGTCCCGCTGCATGAACCTGCCAGGAACGTCGCCGCATTCACGAGGACGGATGATATCCCCGGATTAGACCGGTCGTCTAGAAGAACGCGTATTCGCCCCTGCCATCGTCATGGCTTTTGCAACGGGGCGCGCCGTTCGGCATCGCCATCGCCGCCCGCCGCCCTGCTGCAGCGCCGGCCACCGCCGGCTACTCGCGCAACGGACCGTCCGTATCGCCCGCTTCGATTGCCGGCGCTTCGAGCCGCTGATCGCACACGCCGTCGTCCAGCAGCCGCAGCATCAGTTCCGCCAGCGTGCGCCCCGATGCATGCCCGGTCGGCTGCACGACCGCCGTGACGCGATACGGATGCGCGATATCCGACGGCACGCCGTCATAGACGATCAGCGACATGTCCGCGCCCAGACGCAACCCGCTGTCGACGAGCGCGCGAAACGCGCCGCCGCCCGCGATGTTGTTGTCGACCAGCAGCGCGGTCGGCGGCTCGGCGTGCGCGAGCAACGCCCGCGCCGCCTGCAGCCCGCCGTCGTGCGTAAACGGACACTCGACGAGCAGCGCCGGCTGCATGTCGATGCCGGCTTCGCGCAATGCCGACAGATAACCGGCGCGCCGCTGCGCGGCGAAATTCAGCGTCAGTGGCGCGCTGATCATCGCGATGCGCCGATGCCCGAAGCCGATCAGCCGGCGCACCGCGTCGCGCGCGCCCGCCTCGTTGTCGAAGTCGAACCACGCATACGGGCCGGCGGCCTGCGTGCGGCCGTACGCGACATACGGAAACGCGCTCGCCCGCAGGTACGCGATACGCGGATCGTCCACCAGCGTGCGCGCGACGATCAACCCGTCGACGAGCTTGCCGTCGACGATGCGCCGATAGGTGTCCAGTTCCGCGTTCGGTCGCGCGGACGCGATGATGAAATCGAGATTGCGCTCGGCGAGCCGCTCGGTGATGCCCGCGACGACTTCGCCGAACCGCGGATCGCCGAGATCGCCGGCGCCGAACGGATAGACGATCCCGATCATGTCCGCCCGGCCGGTCGCCAGCCGGCGCGCGGTCGGATCGGCCACGTAACCCATTTCACGCGCGGCCTTCGCCACGCGCTCGCGCGTCGCCTCGCTGACGTCGTCGTAGCCGTTCAACGCACGGCTGACCGTCGTCCGCGACAGACCGAGCGCATCCGACAGCGCCTTCAGATTCACCTTCACCGTCATTCCTCGCAGTCGCCGATCCGCCCGGCCGCCCGAACACCTGGACGCACCGACCGGGTAATTATTTCCATTTGGTAACGATTACCGTCAAATAAATATCTTTTGCGTTCCAAACCGGTTTGAAATAGCATCCAAACCGGTTTGGACATCGATGCCCACTCAGCCGTTCACTTTCACCTACCCAGGAAACAACGACGAGATGACATACTTTCCCCTTTTCCGCCCGGCCGCGGCCAAACGTTTGCTGCTCGCTGGCGGCGCACTCGCCGCCTTCGCGTCCGTCGCGCACGCGCAGTCCGGCGGCACGGGCACGCCGATGCCCACGCCCCATACGCAGCAGGCCTACGATCCCGAAGGCAATTTCACGATGCGCTGGACGCGGGCGGACATCCGCCAGATCGTCGCGCAATCGCATACCGCCGGCGCCGACAAGAATTCGCTGCCGCAAGCGCTGACGATGCCGGACATCCCGCAGGATTTCCCGCTGATCAATTCGAACGTGTGGGTGTGGGACACGTGGCCGCTGGCCGACCTGCGCGCGAACCAGCTCAGCTACAAGGGCTGGGAGGTGATCTTCTCGCTCACCGCCGATCCGCACGCCGGCTATACGTTCGACGACCGTCACGTCCACGCCCGCATCGGCTTCTTCTATCGCCGCGCCGGCATCCCCGCGTCGCAACGCCCGGCGAACGGCGGCTGGACCTGGGGCGGCCACCTGTTCCCGGACGGCGCGAGCGCCAAGGTGTTCGGCACCGCGCCGATGACCAACAACGCCGAATGGTCGGGCTCCGCGCGCCTCACGCACGGTGACAACGTCAGCCTCTACTACACCGCGACGTCGTTCAACCGCTCGGCCCCCGGCGGCGCCGACATCACGCCGCCGCAAGCGATCATCACGCGCGCCGACGGCCACATCCACGCCGACGACAAGCACGTGTGGTTCACCGGCTTCGACGATCACAAGGCGCTGCTGGAACCGGACGGCAACTACTACCAGACCGGCCAGCAGAACACCTACTTCTCGTTCCGCGATCCGTTCGTGTTCACCGATCCCGCTCATCCGGGCAAGACCTACATGGTGTTCGAAGGCAACACCGGCGGCCCGCGCGGCGCACGCACCTGCACCGAGGCCGATCTCGGCTACGCGCCGAACGATCCGAACCGGGAAGATCTCAACGCGGTGATGAATTCGGGCGCAGTGTATCAAAAGGCCAACGTCGGCCTTGCGGTCGCGACGAATCCGCAGCTGACCCAATGGAAGTTCCTGCCGCCGATCCTGTCGGCGAACTGCGTCGACGACCAGACCGAGCGTCCGCAGATCTATCTGAAGGACGGCAAGTACTACCTGTTCACGATCAGCCACCGCACGACGATGGCGGCCGGCGTCGACGGCCCGGACGGCGTATACGGCTTCGTCGGCAACGGCATCCGCAGCGACTTCCTGCCGCTGAACGGCGGCAGCGGCCTCGTGCTCGGCAACCCGACCGACTTCTCCGCACCGGCCGGCGCACCGTATTCGCAGGACCCGAACCAGAACCCGCGCGAATTCCAGTCGTATTCGCACTACGTGATGCCGGGCGGGCTCGTCGAGTCGTTCATCGATGCGATCGGCCCGCGCCGCGGCGGCACGCTCGCGCCGACGGTGAAGGTCAACATCAACGGCACGTCGACGGCGGTCGACCGCACGTATGGGCGCGGCGGCCTGGGCGGCTACGGCGACATCCCGGCGAACCTGCCGGCGACGGGGGCCGGCCACGACGACGGCCCGGGCACCCGCCCGTAACGGCGGCAATCAGGATAACCAACGATAACGATCGTCTCTGAAGGCACGAGGTTCGGGAGGCGCGTATCGCGCGTGTCGCGTGTGCGCCTCCTCTTTTTATTTCGACTTTTCTTTCGACCATCGCGCATGCCGCCGTTGCAGCCGGCCTGCGCCCTCCTTTCCCGCTTCGCCCGACGAAGCGCCCGGCCCCGCATGAAATCGACGTCTTTCCGCTGTTCCGTCCGCCTCGTCCGGCTGCTGCTCGTCTGCATGGCCTGCACGCAGGCCGCCGCCGCGCCATGCCACACGCCGGCCGAAAACGGCACGCCGCAATGGCGGCCTGCCCTCCACTACACGCCGCAGCGCAACTGGATGAACGACCCGAACGGGCTCGTCTACGAGAACGGCCGCTATCACCTGTTCTATCAGTACAACCCGCTCGGCAACGACTGGGGCAACATGTCGTGGGGCCACGCGATCAGCACCGATCTCGTCCACTGGCGCGAGCAGCCGGTCGCGATGCGCGCGAACGCCACCGAGGAAATCTTCTCCGGCTCGATCGTCGCCGATACCCTGAACACGTCCGGCCTCGGCAAACCGGGCCACACGCCGCTCGTCGCGCTCTATACGAGCGTCTACAAGCCCGGCTCGGGCCACGCACCCGGCATACAGGCCCAGTCGCTCGCGTACAGCCTCGATCGGGGCACGACCTGGCAACCGTATGCGCACAACCCGGTGCTGACGCTCGACCCGGAATCGAAGCAATTTCGCGACCCGAAAGTGTCGTGGTATGCGCCGGGCGGCTACTGGTTGATGACGACGGTCGTCGCCGATGCGCAGGTCGTGAAGCTCTATCGTTCCGACGACCTGATCCACTGGTCGTTCCTGAGCGATTTCACGCTGCCGGACGTGCCGCACGCGGGCGCGCTGTGGGAAATGCCCGATCTCGTCCCGCTGCCGCTCGACGGCGATCCCCGCCGCATCAAGTGGGTGATGATCGTCAACGTGAATCCGTGGTCGATCGCCGGCGGTTCCGGCGCGATGTATTTCGTCGGCGACTTCGACGGCCGCACGTTCGTGCCCGACCGCGTCGCGCCGGGCGGCTCGGATCCCGCGCAATTCCGCTGGGTCGATCACGGCGCCGATTTTTATGCGGCCGGCACGTTCTCCGGCGCGCCCGGCGCCCGACCGGTCGCGATCGCATGGATGAGCAACTGGGATTACGCGGCAAAGGCGCCGACCGCCCCATGGCGCGGCGCGACCACGCTGCCGCGCGAACTGTCGCTGAAGACGATCGACGGCGAGCCGAGACTCGTCGTCGCGCCCGCCGCCGCCTTCGACGCATGGGCCGACGGCCGGCCCGCCGTGCATGAAGGCGACGTCACGGTCGACTCCGCTACCCGGGTGCTGTCGGCCGCCACGCGCGGCGTCGTCCAGCGCATCACGGTGACGATCTCGCCGCAGCGTGCCGCGCGTGCGGGGCTGATCGTCCGGCGCTCGGGCGACGGCTCGATCGGCACCCGGATCGTGTACGACACCGCGAAACGCACGCTGACGCTCGACCGCTCGCAATCCGGCGAAGCGAATTTCGCCGGCACGTTCAGCCGCGAGCACATCGTCGATCTGCCGCTCGAACACGGGCAGTTGCGGCTCGAAATCGTCGTCGATCGCGGGTCGGTCGAGGTCTTCGCGAACGGCGGCCGCGTGGCGCTGACGGACCTGATCTTTCCGCCGCTCGATGCGGATCGCGTGGCCGTGTTTGCCGAGCAAGGCCGCGCGACGTTCGCGGGGTTGACGGTGACGCAACTGGAAACCGGTGACGCCGCGCGCGGCGCGTGTGCATCCCGCTAGCGCATGTGACGGGGGCCGCTCGCCCGGCACCGTATCGGCCGGTTGCGGTCCCGCCCGCGTCGCCCCTCAGAGCAAGCCCATCCCGCCCGACGCGATGATTTCCGCGCCGACGATGAACGCGGATTCCGGCGCGCTCAGGTGCAGCACCGTCGACGCGATTTCGTCCGGCGTGCCGAACCGGCCGATCGGCACGAGGCCCTTGATCTTGTCGGCCGTCTCGTCGAGCGTCGCCGCATCGAGCCCGAGCTTGCCGTACAGCGGCGTCTGCACCGGCCCCGGGCTGACCACGTTCACGCGCACGCCATGCGGCAGCAGTTTCCCGTCGCGGGAATGCGCGGCCCGGCCGTCGTCGCGCGAAGCCGCTCGCCCCCTTTAACCGCCGCTGACGCGGGCGACTTCCGGTATGCTGATTCACGCGAAACGACTCGAATCGAGGTAACCACTGCGATGGACATCGCGATCCGCATCGAAGGCCGTCACGACCTGACGGGGCAAATCTTCCGGCAACTGCGCACCGCGATCGTCGACGGGCGTCTCGAAGGCGGCGCGCGGCTGCCGTCGACGCGCGACCTCGCGAAACAGCTCGGCGTGTCGCGCAAGACGACGCTCGACGCATTCGAGCGCCTCGTCGCCGAGGGCTACCTGACCACCCGCGCCGGCGACGGCACGTTCGTCGCCGACGGCCTGGCGCGCGTGCCGCACGCCGCGGCGACGTCGGCGCCGTCGATCGTCGACGAGACGCCGCGCATCGACGCGGTCGATGCGCGTGCGCTGTGGAACGACCTGCCCGATGCGCTCGCGATGCCCGCGCCGCAGGATTCGCCCGGCTTCGACTTTCGCGGCGGCGTGACCGACAAGACGCTGTTCCCGTTCGACGCATGGCGGCGTTGCCTGCATCACGCGCTGCGCCAGCAGGCGCGCGGCCCCGGCCAGTATCACGACCCGGCCGGCGACCCGCAGTTGCGCGGCGCGATCGCGCGCTACGTCGCATTCAGCCGTGCGGTCGCCTGCAGTTGGGACGACGTGCTCGTCACGCAGGGCGCGCAACAGGCGCTCGACCTGCTCGCGCGCGTCGTCGTGCGGCCGGGCGACGTCGTCGCGGTCGAGGATCCCGGCTATCCGCCGGCGCGCGCCGCGTTCGCGTCGCTCGGCGCGACGGTGATCGGCGTGCCGGTCGATGCGCAGGGCCTCGTCACGGAGCGGCTGCCGGACGACGCGCGGCTCGTCTACGTGACGCCGTCGCACCAGTTCCCGCTCGGCATGCCGATGACGCTCGATCGCCGCGTCGCGCTGCTCGAATGGGCGCAGCGCCGCCGCGCGGTGATCATCGAGGACGACTACGACGGCGAATTCCGCTTCGAAGGGCGGCCGGTCGAATCGCTGAAGAGCCTCGACCGCACGGGCCTTGTCGCGTACGTCGGCACGTTCTCGAAGACGATCTTTCCGGAGTTGCGGATCGGCTACGCGATTCCGCCGCGCGCGCTGCGCGGCGCGCTCGCCAAGGCCAAGCAGATCGTCGACTGGCACACGTGCACGCTGACGCAGGCGGCGCTCGCGCGCTTCATGCTCGAAGGCGATTTCGCACGGCACCTGAAACGCGTGCAGAAGCACTACGACGCGCGTCGCAAGATGCTGATCGCACACCTGCGCGGCGGACTCGCGCCGTGGTTCGACGCGATCGTGCCGACCGCCGGCATCCACCTCGCCGCGCACCTGAAGCCGGGGCTCGACGAAGCGTCGCTGGTCCGCGCGGCGCGGACGCAGGACCTCGGGCTGTACGGAATCTCGGCGTTCCACGTGGGCGTGCCGGTGCGCCCGGGGCTGCTGTTCGGCTACGGCGGAATCGACGCGCCGCGCATCGACACGGCGCTCGCGAAGCTGGCCGGTTTGCTGGACGCCGGCCTCGCGGGCGGGCCGCCACCGGTTACCTGAATTTTCAAGAAATTGGCTATTCAGGCAGGCCAGTACGCGTCTTAAAGTAGGTCCTGTCGCGCCACCCCGGCGCTACCCAACCGGAAAGGACCTGCCATGCAACCGCGCCTGAACTTCTATGCCGCCAGCCCGAATGCCATCAAGGTGATGCGCAACGCCGAGGAATTCCTTGCGAAAAGCTCGATCGAGAAACCGCTCGCCGAGCTCGTCCGCCTGCGCGCGTCGCAGATCAACGGCTGCGCGTTCTGCGTCGACATGCATACGACCGACGCGCGCAAGGGCGGCGAAACCGATCGCCGTCTCGCGACCGTCGTCACGTGGCGCGAAACGCCGTTCTTCACCGAGCGCGAACGCGCGGCGCTGGAATGGACCGAGGCGCTGACGCTCGTGGCCAGCAACCATGTGCCCGACGCCGTCTGGGAAGCCGTGAAGCCGCACTTCACCGACGAGGAGCTGTTCGACCTGTCGATGCTGATCGCGACGATCAACTCGTGGAACCGCTTCGCGATCGCGTTCCGCAAGATGCCCGAGTAAGGAGGCGACGATGATCCGTTCCCCGCTCCATTGCGTCGCGCTGTGCGCCGGGCTCGTGCTCGCCGCGGCACTGCCAACCGCCGCCCGCGCGCACGACGCCGACGACGGCGTGCACGCAGTCATGCAGCAGGCCGTGCCCGAAGCGCCCGGCAAGCGCGTCGTCGTCGCGACGGTCGACTATGCGCCCGGCCAGGCTTCCGAAGCGCATCGGCATCTCGGCTCGGTGTTCGCCGTCGTGTCGAAAGGCGAAGTGCTGTCGCAGGTGAACGGCGGCCCGCTGCAACGCTATCGCGCCGGCGAAGGCTGGTACGAGCCGCCCGGCTCGCGACATCAGGTGTCGCGCAATGCGAGCGCGACCGAGCCCGCGCAACTCGTCGTGTTCGGGCTGACGGGCGAGCATCAGCCGCTGAAGTCGCCGATCGATCAGTGATCCTGCGGATCGGGCGACGCTCGCGACGTAAACGAAAAAACCGGCTCGAAAGCCGGTTTTTTCATCCCGCATGCCGTGAGCGGCGCTCGCGCGCCGCGCGGCATCAGAAGCGGTGGATCAGGCCGACACCGACGCCGATCTGGTTCTGCTTCGAACCTGCGCCCACGCCGTCACCGATCGACGTGGTCGCCGAGATGATTGCGTTGCCCTTGGTGTTCAGCGTGTTGCCGCTCGCGTGCTGGTAAGCCTCAACCGCGTACAGGCCCGTGCGCTTCGACAGGCTGTAGTACTGCGACAGCGTGACCTGGTGGTACTTGGCCGCGCTGGTGATGCCGTTCGACTGCGTGGCGGCCGTGTACGAGTAGCCTGCCGCGAAGTCCCACTGAGCTGCTGCCTTCCAGTGCAGCACGGCGCCAGCCGTGTTGAAGATGGCCTTGTTCCGGAAGAACGAACCCGTGCCCGGCGTGTACTGGACGTTCGAGTACGACGCCGAAATGTCCCATGCCGGCGTGAACTGATAGCCCGCCGTCACGGCGATCCGCTGCTGCGACTGCGCGGTCGCGTAGCCGTTGTTGATCGACGAAACTGCCGGCTGGTTGCCGTCGCCCGTTGCCGTCAGGCCGTTCTGGACCGTCGAATTCGCGCCCCACACGCCGCCGCCGAGCGTCGAGTTGTTGACCTTCTGGTAGCCGACCGCAATGCCTGCCGGGCCGTTCAGGTACTGGATCGCCGCGCTCCACGTCGAGCCGCGGTTCGTCGCGCCTGCAACGCCGCCGAACGAGTACGAACCGCCGACCGTGAAGCCGTAGAACTTCGGCGACATGTAGACGAGCGAGTTGTTCGCGCGGTAGCTGGTATCCAGCGAGTCGATATCGCCCGGGTGCGCGCCGTAGTAACCGGTCAGCCAGGTCGTCGGGCTGTACGGCGACAGCAGCGTGTAGTACGCGGTGTACTGGCGGCCGGCCGTCAGCGTACCGTACGTGGTGTTGGTCAGACCAACCCATGCCTGACGCGTGAAGATGCCGTTGGTCCACTGCGACGAGCCGTTAGCCGTGTTGACGCCGGCTTCCAACTGGAAAATCGCCTTCGTGCCGCCGCCGAGATCTTCGCTGCCCTTCAGGCCGAAGCGGCTGCCTGCCCACACGCCGGTGGACATCTGCACCTTCGAGTGACCACCCGAGGTTGCACCGACTGCCGACGAGTTGTTCTGCCAAGCCAGACCGTTGTCGACGATACCGTACAGGGTCACGCTGCTCTGGGCGTGGGCGGCGGTAGCGGCTGCGAGACCGACTGCCGTCATGGCGAAAGCGACGCGCTTTTTCATTGATTCTCCGTCCTCAAAGAATGATTTCTTTTCTGGTGTGGTTTTATGACTGACACATGTGCGAGTACATGCCGACGCGATTCTGACGGATTACCAATTGTTTCCCAACATGTGCAGTCGGTCATCGTATGATCGACGCAACGCGCGGGTTCACCAAACGGTTACATGACAGCCCGAAACACTTGTGCGGCGGGCGTTTCCGGCATTTGCCGGTGAAAACCCTAGCTTTACATTTTTACGGGTGCCACGCGACCGTCCGATGTCGTCAGACGCCTTCGGCAATGAAACGTCTTACAAATGCGCGATCGAAGCTGACGCCGCGATTCACGCCGCCGCGCAGGATCGCCGACGTTCATGACAGCCGCATTTCGAAACACGAAATCATGAAAACGTTTTTGTCGGCGTGCCGGTGACGAGACGAGAACGGCCCGACGAATGCGGGCCGGGAGGGGATGCCGGCGCCTGCCGCGCCGGCGATCTTCAGTGCTGCGTCGCGGGGTGCGCGAGCCGCGCGCTCACGGCATCGACGAGCGCGTTCAGGCGCGCGCGGATCGCCGAGTTCGAACCGACCAACGCAAGCGACGCCGCCATGATCCGGTAGATGCGCTTTCTCGGCACCTTGGCCGGCTTCGCCGGGTCGAGCCACGCAGCGTGGCCGGCCAGCAGTTCGAGCGTTTCGAGGCCGATCATGATCGGCCACAGGCAGGCGAGCCGCAGCCGCACGAAACGGCGCGGGATCGCGAGCGTATACAGGCATGCGTCGCGATACTGGTCGAGCGCGACGCGCAGCAGGTCGACCAGCACGCCGCGCGCGCGCGCCGAAGCCTCCGGCTGCATCAGGTCGGCCACGACGAGCCCGTGCGCGCGCAGCACGTCGTCGGGCAGGTAGCAGCGGCCGATGCGCAGATCCTTCGCGCAGTCGCGCAGGATGTTGGTCATCTGCAGCGCCTTGCCGAAACGGATGCCCTTCTCGCGCATGTCCGGCAGATCCCAGCCGCGCGCGGCGCGCGTGTGCGCGTCCGTCATGTCGGTCCAGAACTCGCCGACGCAGCCCGCGACGAGGTACGTGTAGCGGTCGAGCGCATCGCGCGTCGGCAGCGATGCGACCTGCCCCGACTGCTCGTCCGGAAACGTGCGCAGGTCGAATTCCATCCCCGCGGTGAGCGTCGCGACGACCTTGCGGATCGACGCGCGATCGGCCTCCGGCTGCGCGCGCAGCAGCGCGAGCATCGGCTCCATCGAGCCGAGCAGCAGGTGTTCGTGCGAATCGGCCTGCATCCGCGTCACGTCCTCGAGCGAACGCGACAGCGCCGCACCGTCGCCGAGCCGCTCGACGTCGTCGCGCAGGTCGGTCAGCAGCGCCGCACGGCGGTCGGGCGCGACGAGCGCCGTGTCGGCGATCGTGTCGGCCGCGCGCGCAAGCAAATACGCGAGGCCGACCGGGTCGCGCATGCCGTCGGGCAGCACGCGCAGCGTCAGGTAGAAGGAGCGGGAAACGTTCTTCAGCAGCTCGCCGAGCAGATAGGCGGGATCGGTATGGGTCGTCATGGGTCGGGAAAAATCGGCCGGCGCGGACCCCGGACGCACACGGGCGCCGGGCGCCCGCGCCGGCCCGCGAGTCGCCGCATCGCCGCGCCCGGCGGCGGCGGCCCCGGTGCGGCGATGCAAAATTCCCGCAAGTTTAGTGCATCCGGCGCGCGGGCAGCCTGCGACGGGCGGATGCCGCGCGGGCAAGCCCGCCCTCGCCGCCCTCAAAAACAAACGGAAAGGCACAAGTAATACATATGTAATCATTCGGTGCGACGATCGCGCTCCGTTCGATCCCGTTCAGCCCGGCGCGCCGCCAGGCCACCGGCGCGAGCGCCCTTTTCCGACTCCGTTTCGAAGGTTCATCGACATGCTCCTCAAGCGCCCGACCTCCCTGCGCTACGTCCCGTTCGCCTGTGCCGCCGCGTTCCTGCTCGCCGCGTGCGGCGGCGACGACGATCTGACGCGCGATCCCATGCAGCCGATTTCCGCGAAGGTCCAGGTGGTCGGCCATCGCGGCGCGAGCGCGCTGCGCCCCGAACACACGCTCGCGTCGTACCGCAAGGCGATCGAGGACGGCGCGGACATCATCGAGCCCGACCTCGTGGCGACGCGCGACGGCGTGCTGGTCGCGCGCCACGAGAACGAGATCTCGGGCACGACGAACGTGTCGACGCTGCCGCAGTTCGCGAGCCGCAAGGCGACCAAGACGATCGACGGCGTGCAGTTGACCGGCTGGTTCACCGAGGATTTCACGCTCGCCGAGCTAAAGACGCTGCGGGCGCGCGAGCGCATTCCGCAGGTGCGCCCCGCCAACACCGCGTACAACGACCAGTTCGAGATCCCGACCTTCGACGAGATCGTCGCGCTCGCGAAACAGATGTCCGCACAGACCGGCCGCACGATCCACCTGTATCCGGAAACCAAGCATCCGACCTACTTCCAGTCGATCGACTTGCCGCTCGAGGACCGCCTCGTCGACGCACTGCTGAAGGATCCGTACACGTCGCGCACGGCGACCGTCTATATCCAGTCGTTCGAAGTCGCGAACCTGAAGACGATCCGCAACCGGATCAAGTCGAGCCAGCCGAACTGGAAGCTCGTGCAGTTGATGGACGAAGCCGGTCAGCGCCCGTACGACTTCGTGAAGGCGAACGACAAGCGCACCTACGGCGACCTGTCGACGCGCGACGGCATGCGCGAAATCGCGACCTATGCGAACGGCGTCGGGCCGTACAAGACGTCGATCATCGCGGTCGCCGCGGACGGCACGCTGCAGCAGCCGACGCCGTACGTGCGCTACGCGCACGAGGCCGGCCTCGTCGTGCATCCGTACACGTTCCGCCCCGAGAACAACTTCCTGCCCGCGTCGCTGAAGGACGGCGGCACGCCGGCCACGCGCAACACGGCCGGCTCGGTGCGCGAGATCCAGGCGTACCTGCGCGCGGGCATCGACGGCTTCTTCACCGACGATCCGGCCGTCGGCCGCACGGCCGTCGATACGTTCGCGCGCTGATACGAAGCGCCCACCCGCATCGCGACCGGGCGCCGCGTACGACGCGCCGCGCCCGGTTGCGCCGCGTCGCTCAGATCACGTTGAAATGGTGCGTGCCGTCCCGCTTCAACTGGTCGACCAGCCCGTATTCCCAGTCGAGATACGCCTGCATCGCCGCCGCCGCGTTGTCGGTGCCTTCGTACGGGCGCCGGTAGCGGTCGACGCGCGGCGACGCGAGATGGATCTCGCCGCTCTCCAGCGGCAGCCCGGCGTCGATCCATGCGGCCGTGCCGCCGGTCAGCACCCGGATGTCGGCCGACGCCGGCAGCAGCGCGCGGGCGTCGTGCGCCGCGAACCGCGCCAGCAGACTCGATCCGCACGTGAACACGTAACGCTTCGCGGGCGGAATCGCCGCCAGCGCGTCGCGCAACTGCGCGCGCACGGCGAACCACGCGCCCGGGACATGACGCTTCACGTAGTTCGCGCTGGCCGTCACGTCGACGATCGCGAGTTCGCCGGGCGCGGCCTCCTTCAGCCAGCCCGCGAGCGTCGCGGGCGACACGTCGGTCGCGGGCGGCGGCGCCGGCACGTCGCGCGGCGGCTGGCCGCGCTCGACGAATGCCGCGGCGCCGGCCGGTTCGACGACGCGCACGTCCCAGCCCATCTGCGCGAGCCACGACGCGGTCATGTCCGCGCGCACGCCGTCGTCGTCGGCCAGCACGATCCGCGCGCCGCGCACGGCCGCGTGATGATCGGTCTCCTGCACGAGCTGGCCGCCCGGCGTGCTCAGGAAGCCCGGCAGGTGGCCGGCTTCGTATTCCTCCGGCGTGCGCACGTCGAAGCGGTACAGCGTGCGGCCCGGTTCGTCGAGCGCCGCGACGTCGGCCAGCGCGATGCGCGGCACGCCGGCGCGCTCGGCCACCGCGCGGGCGGCCCGACGCGCTTCGGCGCGCTGCGTCGCGTCGATCTCGTCCGGAAAACGGCGCGCCGCACCGTGCTCGAGCGTCTGGCCGGCCAGCGTCCAGCCGATCGTGCCGTTGCGCAGCGCGGCGACCGGATTCGGTAGCCCCGCGTTGACGAGCGACTGCGTGCCGATGATGCTGCGCGTGCGGCCCGCGCAGTTGACGATCACCTGCGTCCGCGGGTCGGGCGCGAGCGCGCGCACGCGCAGCACGAGTTCCGCGCCCGGCACGCTCGTCGACGTCGGGATGTTCATCGTCTGGTACTCGTCGAAGCGGCGCGCGTCGACGATCACGACATCGGCTTTCGCGTCGATCAGCGCCTGCACCTCCTGCGCGGACAGCGACGGCGTATGACGCTCGGCCTCGACCCATTCGCCGAACGACTTGCTCGGCACGTTCACGTCGATGAACAGTTCGCCGCCCGCCGCGACCCAGCCCGCGAGGCCGCCGTCGAGCAGCCGCACGTCGGTGTAGCCGAGCCGCGCGAGCGTCGCGGCCGCGCGCGGCGCGAGATCCTCGCCGCCGGCTTCGCCGAACACGACGATCGGCGTGTCGCGGCGGGGAATCCGCGTCCACGCGTCGAGTTCGAGCTTCGACAACGGAAAGTTGGCGGCCCACAGCGGATGGCCCTGTGCGTACGGATCTTCCTCGCGTACGTCGATCAGCGCGATCTCGTCGCGGGCCAGCAGGCGCGCGCGTACGTCCTGGTACGACGCGACGGGAAAGCGGAAGGTGGAATCGGCGGATGGCGTCACGATGTCTCTGTGTCGAATACGTTGAAGTCAGTGAAGAAAGCGGAACGGATCGAGCCTGGCCCTGCCGGCGCGCACCCGCACCAGGCCGCGCGAGCGGGCTTCGCGTCAGGCATTCGAATAGCCCGACACGAACGGCTTCACGGTACCGTCGTCCAGGTACACCGCGCGCTCGACCTTGCCGATGTTCGCGCCGTACACGTGGATGCTGATCGATACGCGGTCGGCGAACGCGTTGGTCACGCGATGCACGTCGCCGATGCGCGGCGACACGGCCTCGACCTCGCCCGGCCGGAGCCGCACGGCGTCGCCCGCGGGCACCGGCTTGCCGGCCGCGTCGAACCGGTACGGCTGCGAGAACTCGCCGCCGCGCAGCATCCCGATCAGCCCCCACACCGTGTGGTCGTGGATCGGCGTCGTCTGGCCGGGCCCCCACACGAAGCTGACGATCGAGAAGCGCTCGTCCGGGTCGAGATGCAGCAAGTACTGCCGGTAGCGCTCGGGATCGGGCTGCGCGAACGCGTCGGGCAACCAGTCGTCGTGTTCGACGAGCGCGGCGAGCAGCGCGCCGCCCTCGTCGAGTATGCGCGCCTCGTCCGCGCCGGACGCGAGCAGCGCATCCAGACCCTCGACGAACGGACGCAGCGGCGTCTGCTGCAACGAAAGCGTACTCATCGGCCGTCTCCTCGAATATGATGCCGAATATGATGGATCGTCATGATGCACCGGAAAGACCATGCAGAACAAACATGAAAATTAGCGATATCGACGCTTTTGCAGCGGTCGTCCGCTGCCAGACCCTGAGCCAGGCCGCGGCCGAGCTCGGGATGACGCAGCCCGCGATCACGCGGCGCGTCCAGAATCTCGAGGAAGCGCTCGGCGTGACGCTGCTCGACCGCAACACGAAGCCGCCGCGCCCGACCGACATCGGCCGGCAGGTGTTCGAGCAATGTCGCGCGATCCTGCGCGAGGTCGACGCGCTGCGCGAACTGACGGCCGGCGAGCAGCCGCCCGCAGGCGAATTCCGGATCGGGCTCACGCAAGGGCTGGGCGAGCTGATGCTGCCGGCGCTCATCGCGGACCTCGCCGCGCAGTGGCCCGCACTCGCGACGCACGTCACGACCGCATGGGGCGGCCAGCTCGTCGAACGCATCGCGCGCCGCGAACTCGATGCGGCGCTGGTCTTCCTCGCGCGCGAAATGGTGCTGCCGGCGCAGGTCGAAGGCGTTCGGTTGCTGGCGACGCGGCTCGTCGCGGTCGGCCGCAAGGGCGACTGGCCGCTCCGCAGCTATCGGCTCGCCGATTGCCACGCGCGCGGCTGGGTGCTCAATCCGGACGGCTGCGGCTTTCGTGCGGGCTTGCGGCGTGCGCTCGACGCGCAAGGCCTGCCGATGCCGGTCACGCTCGATGCGTACGGCCGCGATCTGCAACTGCAAAGCGTTGCAAACGGCGTCGGCCTCGGATTGATGCCGCTGCCGCTCGTCGAACGCAGCCCGTTGCGCGACGCGCTCGACATCGTGCCGCTCGCCGATTTCAAGCCGCAGATCGACCTGTGGCTGCTGCGCCGGCACGATGCGGCCCGCTTCGATGCGCCGCTCGCGGCCGTCGCCGCGCATGCGCGCACGGCATTCGCGCTGCCCGAGCAATCGCACGACAAGGCCGCGTGACGCGGCCGCGCGGCGCCCGCGTCGCGTCGCGCCGTCGCCCCGCGCGGCAACCCGCACCGGCTCACGCATCATGTCGGCCGCGTTCGCCCCCGTTGCGTGACGTGGCGTCCGCGTCCGCGTTCGCTCCCCCGCGCGTCGCCGCATCGAGCACCGCCCGCCCCGCCGCCACCGCGATCGCATCGTCCTGCGGCGTATGCACGCGACTGCACAGCACGTCGCGATAGTGGCGTTCGAGCGGATTGCCGCGGCTCAGCCCGTGATTGCCCGACAGCTTCAGCGCCTGCTCGACCGTCCGGATCGCCTGCTCGGTCACGGTGCGCTTGACGAGGCCGCTGGTCGTCGCCGAAGGCGCGTTGCCCGCATCGGTACGCGCGATGTGATCGTCGAGCAGCACGCGATTCGTGTGCAGCCAGCCCTCGATTTCGCCGACCGCTTCCTGTACGCGCGGCAGCGTCGCGAGCGGTGCGCCGAGCCCGCTCGGGGCGCGCGTCGTCGCGAATTCGACCAGCCAGTCGCGCGACGCGCGCGCCACCGCGTCGTACAGGCTGCCGAGCAGCGCGACCATCCACGCCTGCTGGTCCGCCTGCGCGTCGGCGTCCGCGTGGGTGGCAGCCGACACGGCCCATGCGTCCGGCGCGCGCACGTCGACCGCGTGATCGGCCGGCAGCGGCACGTCGTCGAATACGACTTCATGGCTTCCGGATGCGCGCAGGCCGAGGTGATTCCAGCTTTCGATCACGCGGATGCGATCGCCGTCGGTATCGCGGTCGCGCGGCACGAGAAACACGCCGACGCGCGGTGCCGGTTCGTCGGTGCGCGCCCACACGGCCAGCCAGCGCAGCGCCGGAATCCCGGTGCTGTAGAGCTTGTGGCCCGACAGCCGCCAGCCGTCGGCAACGCGGCGCGCAACGGTCGCCGGCAGCCCGCCGCGCGACGGCGAACCGAGCGCGGGCTCGACGCGCAACGCATTGATCAACGCACCGTGCTCGACCGCGCTGTCGAACACCGCGCGCCGCACCTGGGCCGGCCAGCGGTTGTCGGCGCGGCCGAGCGCGCGATGCTGCAGATACGTCATCGTCAGCACCAGCGCGGTCGCCGGATCGGCCCGCGCGACGGCGGCGACGATCCGGCTCGCCCGCGCAAGCGTCGCCCCGGCGCCGCCATGCTCGCGCGGCACGACCTGCGCGATCAGCCCGGCACGATGCAGCCGCGCGAAATTCTCGTGCGGAAAGCGGCCTTCGACGTCGTTGCGGGCCGCATCGGCGGCGAGTTCGGGGGTGAGGCGCTCGAGCAGCGCGGCAACGCGCGCGTCGCTCGTCTCGTCGGCGGCTTCGGCGGCGGCAAGCAGGACGTGCAGTGCAGGCTGCCGTGACGGCGAGGAAGCGGCAAGGCTGGCGGACATCGAAACGGATTCCCTGGGTAGTTCGAACACGGCGGCGTAAAACGACAGCGGCGGCAAAGCCTGCGCCAACGCGCGCCCCATCATTCGCGAGCCCACAGCGTATGCGCAACGCATGCGGCCCCAAACCATGCAAATCTGATATTCAAATCGGGATTGATTATTTCCATTCCGCATGATCCCGGCGTTAACCTGCGCTCCATTCCTGCCCGGCCGCGCGCCGGGAACGTCCCTGCACCGGAGACCCAGATGAGCGTCGAATTCATCGGCATGATCCAGAGCCAGAAGCAGTCGGAAATCCACCCGGCGTCCGGCCCGGCGGTCGATCCCGACTATGTGCGCGACTTTGCCCGCGCCCACGAAACGGCCGGCTTCGACCGGATTCTCGTGCCGCACCATTCGACCGGCCCGTCGGCGACGCTGACGATCGCGTTCGCGGCGGCCGCGACCGAGCGCATTCATTTCATGCTCGCGCATCGCCCGGGCTTCACCGCGCCGACGCTCGCCGCGCGGCAGATCGCGACGCTCGACCAGTTCAGCCGCGGCCGGCTCGCCGTGCACTTCATCTCCGGCGGCTCGGACAGCGAGCAGCAGCGCGACGGCGATTTCCTCGATCACGACGCGCGCTACGCACGCACCGACGAATACCTCGGCATCCTGCGGCGGATCTGGACGGAAACGCAGCCGTTCGATCACGACGGCGCGCATTACCGCTTCAAGCAGGGATTTTCGGAAGTGAAGCCGTTCCAGCAGCCGCACGTGCCGATCTATTTCGGCGGCGCGTCGGAAGCCGCGCTCGCGGTGGCCGGCAAGCACGCGGACGTCTATGCGCTGTGGGGCGAATCGCTCGACCAGGTGCGCGACCTGACGACGCGCGTGCGTGCCGAAGCCGCGAAGCACGGCCGCCAGGTGCGCTTCTCCGTGTCGTTCCGGCCGATCCTCGCGGCGACCGAGGACGAAGCGTGGGCGCGTGCGCACCGCATCCTCGACGAAACGCGCCGGCTGCGCGAAGCGGCCGGCCTCGGCGCCGGCGGCCCGCAGCAGAGCGAAGGCGCGCGCCGCCTGCTCGCCGCGGCCGAGCGCGGCTCGCGCGTCGACAAGCGGCTGTGGACCGAGATCGCGAAGCTTACCGGCGCGCGCTCGAATTCGACGGCGCTCGTCGGCACGCCCGAACAGGTCGCCGACGCGCTGCTCGACTACTACGACCTCGGCGTGACGACCTTCCTGATCCGCGGCTTCGATCCGCTGGACGATGCGATCGACTACGGCCGCGAACTGATTCCGCGCGTGCGCAGCGCCGTCGCCACCCGCGACGCGGCGCGCCGTGCCGCCTGAGACGGAGCGATACGCGATCATGTCCGCCGTCCTTTCCTCGCCCGAGCGCACCGCATCGGGCCTCGTGCTCGCCGACACCCCGCGCCAGCATTTCTGGTTCGATCCGCCCGCGCCGCGCATCGACGTGGCCGCCGAGCGCCGCCACCGGCAGGAGCGGCTCGCGGCCGCGTTCCGCCTGTTCGCGCGCTTCGGCTTCGCGTCGGGCCTCGCCGGCCACATCACCGCGCGCGATCCGGAGTTGCCCGATCATTTCTGGGTGAACCCGCTCGGCGTGCATTTCTCGCAGATCAAGGTGTCCGACCTGCTGCTCGTCAACGCGCGCGGCGAAACCGCGATCGGCAAGCGGCCGCTGAACAAGGCCGCATTCGCGATCCATGCGGCGATCCACGAAGCCCATCCGCACGTCGTCGCCGCCGCGCACACGCACTCGACGTACGGCAAGGCGTGGTCGACGCTCGGCCGCCCGCTCGATCCGCTCACGCAGGACGCCTGCGTGTTCTACGAAGACCACGCGCTGTTCGACGACTTCACGGGGATGGTCGTCGACACCAGCGAAGGCGCACGGATCGCCGATGCACTCGCGAAGCCGGACGGCACCACGCACAAGGGCGTGATCCTGAAGAACCACGGCATCCTGACGGCCGGCCCGACGGTCGAGGCCGCCGCATGGTGGTACATCGCGCTCGACAACGCCGCGCACACGCAGTTGCTGGCTGAAGCGGCCGGCACGCCGCAGCCGATCGATCACGAAACCGCGCGCCACACGCACGGCCAGATCGGTGGCCCCGACGGCGCGCTGCATGCGTTCGACAGCCTGTTCGCACGCGTCGTCGCCGACGAACCCGACCTGCTCGACTGACCCGTTCTCGCGCCACACCGGAGACCAGACCATGACCGAAACCACCGCACCCATACCCGCCGACGCGCACGACGACCAACGCCGCCGGCTGCTGCGCGCGGCCGGCGCCGCCGCGCTCGCCGTGCCGGCGATCACGCTCGGCCGCAAGGCCTGGTCCGCGCCGCCGCTGAAGAAACTCACGTTCGCGTGGAACCAGAACGCGTTCTGCCTGACGCCGATCGTCGTCGCGCAGGAGCGCGGCTTCTTCGAGAAAAACGGGCTGAAAGTCGAGCTGATCAACTACAGCGGCTCGACCGACCAGTTGCTCGAATCGATCGCAACCGGCAAGGCCGATGCGGCGGTCGGGATGATCCACCGCTGGCTGAAGCCGCTCGAAGCCGGCTTCGACGTGAAGATCATCGGCAGCTCGCACGGCGGCTGCGTGCGGCTGCTCGGCGCGAAGGCGGCCGGCGTCACGACGTTGCAGGCGCTCAAGGGCAAGACGGTCGGCGTCAGCGATCTCGCCGCGCCCGGCAAGCACTTCTTCTCGATCCTGCTCGCGAAGAACGGCATCGATCCCGAACGCGACGTCACGTGGCGGCAGTATCCGGCCGACCTGCTCGGCGTCGCGGTCGACAAGGGCGAAATCCATGCGATCGCCGACGGCGACCCGAATCTCTACCTGCTCGAAAAGCGCAGCAACGGCGCGTATACCGAACTCGCGACCAACCTGTCCGGCGAATACGCGCGCAAGGTGTGCTGCGTGATCGGCGCGCGCGGCGACCTCGTACGCAACGACCGGCCGTCGGCCGCCGCGCTCGCGCGCTCGATCGTGCAGGCCACCGAATACACGCACGACAACCCGAACGAGGCCGCGAAGGTGTTCGCGAAGTATTCGCCGAAGATCAGCCCCGAGGATCTGCGCAAGCTGTACGCGACGCTCACCTACACGCATCACCCGACCAACGTCGACCTGCAGCAGGAAATCGCGTTCTATGCGGACGATTTCCGCCGCATCAGCGTATTGAAGAAGAGCACGGACCCGCAGCGCTTCGCGCAGCAGGTCTATGCCAACGTACTGGGGTAGCGCGATGTCGACGATCGAACATGCTTCCGCCGCATCGGCATCGGCCGGCGGCGCCGCCCACGCCGACGCTACCGCGCGCGCGGCCTGCACGGCCTGCACGGCCTGCGACGCCGCGCTGACCGCCGACGCCCGGCGCGAACGCATCTGGCCGACCGGGATCGCCGCCGCGCTCGCGTGGACCGCGCTCGGCGCGCTCACGCAACTGTGGCCGAACCGGATCGTCGGCTTCAGCGACTGGGCGTACACCGACACGTTCGGCACGGCCGCGTGGACGATCGCCGCGCTGCTGCTCGCCGCCGCGACGCTCGGTCATCTCGTGGCCGCGACCCGCACGCGGCTCGCGCGGGTGCAACCGGCCGGCCCGTGGCTCGTCGCACTGCCGCTCGTGCTCGCCGCGTGGGAAATCGTCACCGCGAAAACCGGCTGGCTGCCGACGCCGTTCTTCGCGCCGCCGCAGGCACTGATCGAGGTCTACGTCGACGACTGGCCGCGCCTCGCCGGCAGCGCCGGTAACACGCTGAAGCTGCTCGCGCTCGGCTTCGCGTACGGCGTCACGGTAGGTTTCGCGGTGGGCGTGTCGATCGGCTGGTCGCGCCGGATCGGCTACTGGGTGCATCCGGTGCTGCGCGTGCTCGGCCCGGTGCCGGCCACCGCGCTGCTGCCGCTCACGTTCTACTTCTTTCCGTCGAGCTATTCGGCCGCCGCGTTCCTGATCGCGCTGTCGACGGGCTTCCCGGTCGCCGTCCTCACGTGGTCGGGCGTCGCGAGCGTCAACCGTCAGTACTACGACGTTGCGCGCACGCTCGGTGCGAACGCGCGCTTCCTCGTGCTGCGCGTCGCGATTCCGGCCGCGCTGCCGCACGTGTTCGTCGGCATTTTCATGGGGCTGAGCGCGTCGTTCACGGTGCTGGTCGTCGCCGAGATGATGGGCGTCAAGTCGGGGCTCGGCTGGTACCTGAGCTGGGCGCAGGGCTGGGCGTCGTACGTGAACATGTATGCGGCGCTGCTCGTGATGGCGCTGCTGTTTTCCGGGTTGATCGCGCTGCTGTTCGCGGTGCGCGACCGTGTGCTCGCGTGGCAGAAAGGAACCGTCAAATGGTAAGCGCCGCCGTACTCGAACCGTCCGCGGCCGCCGCGCCCGCCGTCACGACGCCGCGCGGCGCGCGCATCGACATCCGCCGCGTGAGCCATGCGTTCGACGGCCCCGGCGGCGCGCTGCCGGTGCTCGACGACGTGTCGCTGTCGGTCGCGGCCGGCGAATTCGTCGCCCTGCTCGGCCCGAGCGGCTGCGGGAAATCGACGCTGCTGCGCCTCGTCGCCGGGCTCGACGCCGCGCGGCAAGGCACGATCGCGCAGGACGGCGTGCCGATCGAGCGCCCCGATCCGTCGCGTATCGTCGTGTTCCAGGACCCGACGCTGTACCCGTGGCGGCGCGTGCGCGCGAACGTCGCGCTCGGCCTCGAAGCGCGCGGCGTGGCGCGCACCGCGCAGCATCGCGTCGACGATGCGCTCGCGCGCGTCGGGCTGCAGGACTTCGCGAACGTGTTTCCGCATCAGTTGTCGGGCGGGATGGCGCAGCGCGTCGCGCTCGCGCGCGCGCTCGTCAACGATCCGCGCCTGCTGATTCTCGACGAACCGCTCGGCAAGCTCGATTCGCTGACGCGGCTCACGATGCAGGCCGAGCTGACCGCCCTGTGGCGACGCGACGGCTTCTCCGCGCTGCTCGTCACGCACGACGTGGAAGAAGCGCTGTTCCTCGCGCAGCGCGTAATCGTGTTCGGGCCACGCCCGGCACGGATCGTCGCCGAACTGCGCGTCGACCTGCCCTACCCGCGCCATCGCGGCGACCCGCGCCTCGCCGAATTGCGCCACGACGCGCTGCGGCATCTCGGGCTCGATGCGAGCTGGTAGATGCCCGGCGCCGTTCGACGTTTGGCTGCGGCACGCCGCGGACGCGCGCGATGAACGCGCCGCCGTTCGCCGACTGGGCCATTGCGTTCCTGCAATTGCTGTATCGCGCGCAAATCGCGTTGGCGCGCGTGCTGCACGCGATCGGCCTGACCGGCGACGCCGATGGCCAGGCGGCGTGGCCGTGGGCACACCGCATCGCGCTCGAAACGCTGCGCATCGACGCGGGGCTCACGCGGCAGCTCGCGTTCGCCGGCGGCGCGACGGCGTTGGCCGTCGTGCTCGCCTGCCTCGCGCTGGCTGCGCGCAAGCGGCGTGTCGCGACGGCCATCGCCGCGCTGGCCGTCGCATGGTTCGCGCCGTGGCCGCCCGCTTCGCTGTGGCTCGCGCCTGCCGTGCCGACGAGTTTCCAGCGCGATCCCGCGCCGTTTTCGGTCGCGAACGTGATGCGCGGCGCCCACCTGTATACGCAACATTGCGCGGCCTGCCACGGCGCGGACGGACGTGGCGAAGGGCCGCTCGCGGCCACGCTCGCGCACTGGCCGCCGACCTTCGCCGGCGCGCTGCTCGCGCGTCGGCTCGACGGCGAACTGTTCTGGCGCGTACGCCACGGCACGCAGGACGCGCACGGCGCGTCGACGATGCCCGGCTTCGCGGCCACGCTCGGTCCACAGGACACATGGGCCGTGCTCGCCTACCTGAAAGCGCTGGCAGCCGGTAGCGGCGCGCGGGCGGAAGGCGCGTGGCCGGTGCCCGTCCCGCTGCCGGCACTCGACGTACGGTGCGGCGACGCCGCGCCTCAGGCGCTCGAACGCTGGCGCGACGGCCAGCGCGTGCGCGTCGTCGCGCTCGCAGCAGGCGCGACGCCACCGCCGGAAGACGCGCGCTGGCAGACCTTGCTCGTCGCCGAACCCGGCGCGTCCGTGCCGTCGTCGGTCGACTCGCGTGCGAACTGCGTCGCGACGACAACCGATGCGTGGCTCGCGTTCGCGACGATTGCCGGCGTCCCGCCCGATGCGCTCGGCGGCACGCAACTGCTTGCCGATCGACGCGGCTGGCTGCGGGCGCGTGCGTTGCCCGGCAGCGCCGGCTGGTCGGATGCCGACCTGCTGTGCCGCTCGGATGCGGTGGCCCGACCGGCCGCGCGCGCCACGGGCGGCGACGCACTGACCGCGCTGCTGCTGCGCGTCGACGCGGAACCCGTGCGCGACGTACAGGCCGGGCTTGCGCATTGAACTCACGAATCCTTCCTTCGACAGAAATTCACGATGAATCCGACTCGACGCCACTTCCTCGCCCAGGCGAGCGCCCTTGCCACGATCGCCGCCGCGCCGGCCACCCTGCGCGCGCAATCGGGCGCCCGCCCGCTGCTGCGCGCCGGCGACCAGAAAGGCGGGCTGCGTGCGCTGCTCGAAGCGGCCGGCGAATTGAACGGCCTCGCGTACGACATCGCATGGACCGAATTCCCCGCGGCCGCGCCGCTCGCCGAAGCGCTGAACGCGGCCGCCGTCGACTGCGGGCCGATCGGCGACGCGCCGGTGATCTTCGCGCTCGCATCGGGCGCCCGCATCAAGGTGATCGGCGCGAACCGCTCCGATCCGTACGGCACGGCCGTGCTCGTGCGCCCCGACGCCGCGCTCAAGGGCGCTGCCGACCTGAAGGGCAAGCGGATCGGCACCACGCGCGGCTCGATCGGCCATTTCGTGACGCTGAAGGCGCTCGATGCGGCCGGCCTGCCGCCGGATGCCGTGTCGTTCCGCTTCCTGCCGCCGGCCGACACGATGCTTGCGCTCGCAACCGGTTCGATCGACGCGTGGGCGACCTGGGAGCCCTATACCGCGCTCGCCGAAACGAGCCGCCGCGCGCGTGTGCTGGTCAACGGCCGCGGGCTGTGGTCGGGCCTCAGCTATGTCGCGGCGACCGAAGCGGCGATCGCGTCGAAACGCGACGTGCTGCGCGATTTTCTGCAGCGTGTCGTGCGTGCGCAAGCGTGGTCGTACCGGCATGCGGACGCGTATTCGGCGGCGCTTGCGCGCATCATCGGCATTCCGCCGGCCGCCGCGAAGCTGCAGTTCGAGCGGCGCGGCACGCGCTGGCTGCCGATCGACGCAGCGGTGATCGCCGAACAGCAGCGCACGGCCGACTTCTACCTGAAGGCCGGGCTGCTGCGCCAGCCGCTCGACGTGCGCACGACCTTCGATGCAGGCTTCCCGCTCGCCTGACGGGCGCGTGGCGGCGCGCAGCCGTCAAACGGCTCCGGCACGATCTGGCACAATCGCGATTCGATCACCCCGCCTTCAGCCAGCGTCATGCCAGCCATCGCCGAACTCTTCGTCTACCCGATCAAATCCTGTGCCGGCGTCGCGCTGACGCGCGCGCAACTGTTCGAAACGGGCCTCGCCTACGATCGCCACTGGCTGATCACCGATCCGCACGGGCAAATGCTCACGCAACGCACGCACCCGCGCCTCGCGCTGATCCGCCCGACACTCGACGACGATGCGCTCGTGCTGAACGCGCCGGGCATGCCGGCACTGCGCACGCCGCTCGATGGCGACGCGACGCCCGCCACGCCGAAGATGGCCGCGACCGTGTGGCGCGACACCGTCGACGCGATCGACACGGGCACCGAAACGGCCGCATGGCTCACCGAATTCCTCGGCGTGCCGACGAAGCTCGCGCGCTTCGCCGCCGACGCCCGACGCGATTGCGACCGCAAGTGGACCGGCGAGATTGATACGCATACGCAGTTCGCGGACGCTTATCCGCTGCTGGTGATCGGCCAGTCGTCGCTCGACGACCTGAACGCGCGGCTTGCCGCCAAAGGCGCGCCGGCGATCCCGATGAACCGCTTCCGGCCGAACGTCGTCGTGTCGGATCTCGATGCGTACGAAGAGGATTTCGTCGAGCACCTCGACACCGGCGGCGACACGCCGGTGCGGCTGCGGCTCGTGAAGCTGTGCACGCGCTGCCCGATGCCGACGATCGACCAGGCCACCGGCGCGCCCAATCCCGAATGGCCGCACGAGCCGACCGACACGATGCAGACCTATCGCGCGAACCCGAACTACGGCGGTGCGCTGACGTTCGGCATCAATGCGATCGTCGTCGAGGGTGCGGGCGCGTGGCTCGAAATCGGCCAGCCGGTCGAAGCGGAGATCGGCTTCGGCGACTGAGCCGGATCGCCAGGACCTGTTCCGGCCAATAACGGGCTTGCGCCGGCCCGTTCCCTGCGCGTGCCGTATCGTCGCGCGCCGTCACGCCGCGCGCGGCATCGCATCGCTCGTCGCCGCCGGCAGCCGGATCGTCACGACGAGCCCGCCGCCGCCCGCATCGGCGAGCGTCACGCTGCCCTGATGCACGCGCGCGATTTCCCGCACGATCGACAGCCCGAGCCCCGTCCCTTCGACCGTCTGCGTCTTGCTGCCGCGATGGAAGCGCTCGAACACCGCGTCGCGCTCGTCGGCCGGAATACCCGGCCCGTTGTCGATCACGTCGAGCCGCGCGTCGCCCCCGTCGCGCGAGACGCGCACCGTGATCACCGCATGGTCGCCCGCATAGCGGATCGCGTTGTCGATCAGGTTGCCGATCATCTCGCCGAGCAGGTCGGCCTGCCCGTTCACGTCGACATCGGCCTCGTGCTCGAAGCCGAGATCGATGTCGCGCGCGCGTGCGACGGGCGACCAGTCGAGCGTCACGCTGCGTGCGAGCCGGTGCAGCGGGACCGGCTTGTGCGCGACCGCATGACCGCTGTCCGAATCGAGCCGCGACAGCGACAGCAATTGCTGGACGATCTTCGCGGCCTGCCGCACCGCGCCGTTCGCGCGACGCAGGTGCACGTTCGCGCGCGGCTGTTCGTCGGGCCGCAACGCAAGCTCGACGCCCGCCTGCACGGCCGCGAGCGGCGTCTTCAGTTGATGGGCCGCATCGGCGAAGAAGCGGCGCCGCGCCACCTGCATCCGCTGCGTGCGGCCGATGTACTGGTTGATCGAATCGACGAGCGGCGCGAGTTCGCTCGGCATCGCGCCCGTGTCGAGCGGCGTCGTGTCGTCCTCGCTGCGCGCGGCAACCGTGGCCGACAGCCGGTTCAGCGGCCGCAGCCCGCGCCCGACGCCGAGCCACACGATCCCGAGCGCCAGCACGACGAGCAGCCCTTCCTGCAGCAGCGACCCGATCAGGATCTCGCGCGCGAGCGCCTGACGCGCCTCGATCGTCTCGCCAACCATCACCCACACGATGCGCGACTGCGCGGTCGGCACGTCGTGCACCGGGATGCGCAGCGCGGCCATCCGCAACTGTTCGCCGCGATACACGACGTCGTAGTAGCGCGTGACGAACGGCGCGCCGTCGCCCGCATCGCGCCCCTGCGGCAGCGGCAGGTCCGGATAGCCGGTGACCGTGCGGCCGTCGCCCTCGCGGATCAGGTAGTAGATCTTGCCGCCGTCGCTCGATTCGAGCATCTCGAGCGCGAGATACGGCAGGTCGACCTCGATCTCGCCGTCGTTGAGCCGCACGCCTTCGCGGATCGACTTCAGCGACGACGACAGCGTCCGGTCGAACGCGACGTGCGCGGCGCTCATCGCGCGCTGGTACGTGAGCCACGAGTCGAGCGCGAGCAGGCCGAGCAGCGGCAGCAGCAGCCACAGCGCGACCTGCGCGCGCAGGTTCGGGCGGGTCATCGTACCTCCCGCCGGGCCGCTCCGAGCGGCGTGGCGGCGCATTCGCGGCGCATCGCCGAGCGCAAGGCTGTCGATGCGGAGTTGGCGCCTCTGGCGCTTACTCCGGTCCCATGCAAAACCGTCGATCCGGAGTCGCGCTTCAGCGCGTACCTCCGTCCCATGCGAAACACGCGAGCAGGCGCGCAGTTCATTCGGTCCTCTGCGCCTTCGCTTCGAGCAGATAGCCGAGCCCGCGCAGCGTGACGATCGCCACGCCGCTGTTCTCCAGCTTTTTCCTCAGCCGGTACACGTAGATCTCGATCGCGTCCGCGTTGACCGATTCGTCGAGCCCGAAGATCTTTTCCGACAGCGTGTCCTTGTTGATCGCGCGGCCGTTGCGCAGGATCAGCACCTCGAGCACCGAGCGCTCGCGCGGCGTGAGCGACAGCGGCTCGCCCGCGAGATGAAAGCCGCGGTCGATACTGTCGTACGAAAGCGGCCCGCATTCGACGCGCGAATGCTCGTGGCCGAGGCTGCGCCGGATCAGCGCGCGGGCGCGCGCCTCCAGTTCGGTCAATTCGAACGGCTTCGCAAGATAGTCGTCGGCGCCGAGATCGAGCCCCTTCACGCGATCCTCGACCGAGCCGTGCGCGGTGAGGATCAGCACCGGCACCGGGTTGCGGCGCGCACGCAGCCGCCGCAGCACCTCCAGCCCGTCGAGCTTCGGCAGCCCGAGATCGAGGATCACCAGCGCGTAATCCTGCGTGCGCAGCACGTGGTCCGCCGCCTCGCCGTCGGCCATGTGATCGACCGCGAAGCGCGCGGCGCTCAGCGCGTCGTTCAGCGACTGGGCCAGGTTCGGGTTGTCTTCGACGAGCAGCACACGCATGGGGATTCCGGTAAGGTCAGCGACAGCCCGCTACATTACATGATCCTTTCCGTCTCCACGCCTCGCGCAAACACGGGTTGCGCGATGCCGCGAACCCGCCGCCTGCGGTGCCGGCGGCCCCGTTCCGCGATCAGCGCTCGGCGGCGGGCCGGGTGCGCGCCGCGCTCGCGCAAACCGGCCACCACCGCGACGAACGCGACGCTCGCGCCGCCCGTGACGACGATCATCGGATGCGCGGTGCCGTCCGACAGCCACGCCAGCACGCCGCCGCACGCGGCGGTGATCGCCATCTGGATAAAGAAGAACAGCCCCGACGCCGTGCCGGCGATCTTCGTGTACGGCTGCATCACCGCGAACTGGCAGGCCGGAATCGCGATCCCGACCGCGATCATCACGACGAACATCGGCGCGACGAGGGCCGGCACCGAAGCCGGGGCGATCGCGCCGCCGATCCACAGTCCGGCGGCGCCGACCAGATTGACGGCCGCCGCCGCCGCGACGACCGAATCGGCTGTCCGGCGCGCGCCGGCCCGCGCGAACGCACTCGACCCGATCAGGTAGCCGAGCACGGTCACGCCGAAGATCGCCGCATAGACCGGCCCGGACACGCCGATTTGCCGCTGGAACAGCGTCGACGATTCCGCGATGAACGGATAGTACGTGCAGTAGGCAAAGCCGATGGCAAGCGAATAGCGCAGGAACCGCCGCTCGCGCAGCAGGCCGGCATAGGTCCGCAGCAGTCCGGCGCCGGCTGGCGGCCGCGCAGCGCGCTCGCGGGTCTCGGGCAGATAGCGCAGCACCATCGCGGTCGCGATCAGCCCGGCCGCCGCCAGCCAGCCGAACACGCCGCGCCAGCCGAGCCACTCGGCGATCGCGCTGCCGGCCAGCGGCGCGACCACCGGCGACAGCGCCATGCCGGCCGAAAGATGGCCGAGCATCGTGGCCTGCGTCGCGGCCGGAAAGCGCTCGCGCACGATCACGCGGCCAATCACGGTGCCGCTGCAGCCGCCCAGCGCCTGGAACACGCGCGCGACGATCAGCGTCGAGATGCTGGTCGCCCCTGCGCAGGCGACGCTCGCGACGACGTACACGCACAGGCCGCCGAGCAGCACCGGGCGGCGGCCATAGCGGTCGGACAGCGGCCCCGACACCAGCATCGACAACGCATATCCGGCCATGTAGAGAGTCAGCGTGAGCTGCAACTGCGCATCGGTGCCGTGCAGCGCGTCCGCCATCGCGGGCAGCGACGGCAGGTACGCATCGATCGTGACGCGCGGCAGACACACGACGAGCATCAACAGGAACAGCCAGCCCCATCGGGGTAATGAACGCGTCTTCATGCGGTAAGTCCGTTTCGGTCGGATGGGTGGGTCGACAGCAATCTAAGGCGAAAGTGATATAAGCTGAAGGACCATTAAATCGACCATCGACTGGACCACTATGCCGCGAGGCAAAGCCGCGATTCCGCTGGATCTGCCACGCCCGACCGGGCTGTTGGGCGGCAGCCCGCAGTCGAAGCAGGCATGCATCGCCGACACGATTCGCGACGCAATCCTGAAGCGCCTGCTGCCCGGCGACGGCCCGCTGCCATCGAGCCGGACGCTGGCCGCGCGCTGGGATGTCGCGCGCGGCACCGTCGAAGCGGCGTACGACATCCTGTGCGCCGAGGGCTACATCGCCCGCACGCGGGGATCCGGAACGCGCGTGTGCGCGGTCGTGCCGGACAGCTATCTGCGCGCGGCCGCGCAATCGGGCGACGGCGGTCCGCGTGCGGTCCCGCTCGCCATGCCGGCCGCCGCGGCCGAGCCCGAGCAGGGCGTGCGTCCCGGTGTCCCGTTCGTCGCGCGGCTCGCCGACCCCGGCCTGCTGCCGATGCAGCACTGGAAGAAGGCGCTCGGCGCCAGCCTGCTTGCCGCGACCGCGGACGATCTCGGCGCGACGCCGGCACAGGGCGTCGAAAGCCTGCGCATCGAAATCGCCGCGTACCTGCGGGAATACCGCGGCATCCCGTGCGAGGCCGGCGACATCGTCATCACGACCGGCATCCGCCATTCGATCGACCTCGTCGCACGCACGCTGCTCGCGCCCGGCACGACGGTGCTGATGGAAGATCCCGGCTATGCGTCGGCGTGGCAGATCTTCACGATCGCGGGCGCGACCGTGATCGACGTGCCGGTCGATCGGGAAGGCATCGACACCGCATCGCTGGATCGCTATCCCGATGCGCGCGCCGCGTACGTGACACCGGCCCATCAGGCGCCGCTCGGCGTCACGATGTCGGTATCGCGCCGGCTCGAACTGCTCGACTGGGCGCAGCGCAACCGCGCGTGGGTCATCGAGGACGACTACGACGGAGAATTCAGCTACCAGACCGCCCCGCTCCCTGCGCTGAAAGCGCTCGACGCGTGCGATCGCGTGATCTACTGCGGGTCGTTCAACAAGACGCTGTTCTCCGGGTTGCGCATCGGCTTCATGGTCGTGCCGGCGGAACTGCGGCCGGCGCTGTCCGCCGTGTGGCATGCGACCGCCCGCTCGGTCGGCGCGGCGCCGCAACTCGCGCTGGCCCGTTTCATCGGCCACGGCGATTTCGCGAAGCACCTGCGCGCCGCCCGCCACGCGTACCGCCAGCGGCGCGACATCGTGCTCGACCAGTTGGCGAAGCATGCCGGCGGCCGGTACACGGTGTCCGGCGAGCACGCCGGCTTTCATTTCGTGCTGTGGCTGCCGCCTGGCATGGACGAAGCAGCCTGTGTCGCGCAAGCCCGCGCGGCCGGTGTCGCGTTGCAGCCGATCCGCGGCTTCTGTCGAAGCGCCCGGTGCGAAGCGGGCGTCGTCGTCGGATATGCCGCGCTGACGGCCGCGCACGCGCGGCATGGCGGCCGCCTCCTCGGACAACTGCTGGCCACGCCCGCGTAGCCCGCACGCCTCTCCCTTTCAAGCGTTGCCGCGCGCCGCAAACCCGCGGCGGCGGCCGCTTCGACCTCGGGAAATCCATGACATGAACGGCGCGATTGTGAACGGAAATGAAAGCGGGCTGAAAGTGCCGCGCAATTACCATCCGCTGCACTCGAACAACACATAAGCGTAACTGGAGGAAGACATGCCGTTTGCACCGAAGCACCTCGCCGCCGCGCTGGCGGTCGTTCTGGGCACTGCCGCCGGCAGCGCCGTCGCGCAGGTTCCGGCCGGCTACCCGGGGAACTACCAGGGCGTGATCGACGCCGCGAAGAAGGAAGGCAAGCTGATCGTCTACTCGACGACCGACACGGGCCTCGTGCGTCCGCTGATCAAGGACTTCGAAAGCCTGTACGGCGTGAAGGTCGAGTACAACGACATGAACAGCACCGAGCTGTACAACCGCTACATCAGCGAGAACGCGGCGAGCAGCACGAGCGCCGACGTGCTGTGGAGCTCGGCGATGGACCTGCAGGTCAAGCTCGTCAACGACGGCCTGATGGCGTCCTACGATTCGCCGGAAAGCCCGAACGTGCCGCAATGGGCGCAGTACCAGAAGCAGGCGTACGGCACGACGTTCGAGCCGCTCGCGATCGTCTACAACAAGCGCCTGATTCCCGAGAACGAAGTACCGACGACGCGCGCCGACCTGATCAAGCTCCTCACCACGCAAGCGGACAAGTTCAAGGGCAAGGTCACGACCTACGACATCGAGAAATCGGGCGTCGGCTTCAACTACCTGACGCAGGACGCCCACGTGAACGAGAAGGTCACGTGGGAACTCGTGAAGGCGATCGGTGCGACCGGCCCGAAGCTGCAGTCGAGCACGGGCGCGATGATGGAGCGCATCTCGTCGGGCGAGAACCTGATCGGCTACAACATCATCGGTTCGTATGCGTATGCCAAGGCGAAGAAGGACAAGTCGATCGGCTACGTGTTTCCGAAGGACTACACGCAGGTCGTGAGCCGCCTCGCCACCGTATCGAAGAAGGCGAAGAACCCGAACGCCGCGAAGCTGTGGGTCGACTACCTGCTGTCGAAGCGCGGCCAGACGCTGATCGCGAACCAGGCGAACCTGTACGCGATCCGCGCGGACGTGACCGGCGAAACGTCGGCCGCGAGCCTCACGAAGGAACTCGGCGATTCGCTGAAGCCGATCCAGATCGGCACCGGCCTGCTCGTCTATCTCGATCAGTCGAAGCGCCTCGCGTTCCTGAAGCAATGGCAGCAGGCGATCAAGCGCTGAGCCGCTGACCTCGGGCCGCCCGCCGCACGTCGCGCGGGCGCCTCCTTCCCCTTACCGACTTCCTTGAGGCGGCCATCCGGATGGCCGCAGGGGCGAACTCATGCTTTCAACCAGCACACGCGGCACGGCACCGGCCGTTCCGCCCGCCACCGGCCCGCGCGACGCGATTCCCGCGCTGCCGGTCAGCAGCCTGCAGCCGCTCGCCGGCATGCTGCGCTGGATCGTCGTCGCGGTACTGACCGTCGCGGTCGCGCTGCCGCTCGGCTTCATCCTGTTCCAGAGCCTGCTGTCCGCGCCGTTCTTCGACGCGAACAAAACGCTCGGCGTCGAAGGCTTCCGTTTCATCTTCAGCGATCCCGACTTCTGGTCGGCCGTGAAGAACTCGTTCGTCATCGCCGGCGGGATGCTGTTCATCTCGATCCCGCTCGGCGGCATCCTCGCGTTCCTGATGGTGCGCACCGACCTGCCCGGCCGCCGCTGGCTCGAACCGCTGCTGCTCACGCCGGTGTTCGTGTCGCCGATGGTGCTCGCGTTCGGCTACGTGGTCGCGGCCGGCCCGGTCGGCTTCTACTCGGTGTGGTTCAAGGAGTTGTTCGGGGTGCAGAACGTGCCCTGGAACGTCTATTCGATCTTCGCGATCACGGTGATCGTCGGCCTCACGCACGTGCCCCACGTGTACCTGTATTCGTCGGCCGCGCTGCGCAACCTCGGCTCGGACGTCGAGGAAGCCGCGCGCGTGACGGGCGCCCGCCCGTTCCGCGTCGCGCTCGACGTGAGCCTGCCGATGACGATGCCCGCGCTGCTGTTCGCCGGCGTGCTGGTGTTCTTCCTCGGCTTCGAGGTGTTCGGGCTGCCGCTCGTGCTCGGCGACCCGGAAGGCCACCTCGTGCTCGCGACTTACCTGTACAAGCTGACCAACAAGCTCGGCGTGCCGTCGTATCACCTGATGGCCGCGGTCGCCGTGTGCATCGTCGCGATCACGTTCCCGCTCGTGCTGCTGCAGCGCCGCCTGCTGAAGACCGCGAACCGCTTCGTCACCGTGAAGGGCAAGGCCGGACGCGCGACGGTGCTGCCGCTCGGCGTATGGCGCTGGGTCGCGCTCGCGATCGTCGCGCTGTGGCTGTTGCTGACCGTGATCGTGCCGATCTCGGGCATCGTGCTGCGTGCGTTCGTGACCAACTGGGGCGAAGGCGTCGCGCTCGCCGAGGTGCTGACGCTGTCGAATTTCATCGAGCTGTTCGAGCAGGACAATCTGGTGCGCGCCATCGTCAACACGCTCGGCATCGGCGTGATCGGCGGCGCGCTCGCGATCGGCTTCTACTCGCTCGTCGCGTTCGCCGGCCACCGCCGCCCCGACTGGGCGACCAGGCTGCTCGACTATCTCGTGCTGCTGCCGCGCGCGGTGCCGGGCCTGCTCGCCGGCCTCGCGTTCCTGTGGATCTTCCTGTTCGTGCCCGGCCTGCGCGAGCTGAAGAACTCGATGTGGAGCATCTGGATCGCGTACACGGTCGTGTGGCTCGCGTACGGGATGCGGCTCATCCAGAGCGCGCTGCTGCAGGTTGGCCCCGAGCTCGAGGAAGCCGGCCGCAGCGTCGGCGCGACGCGCAGCCGCGTGTCGCTCGACGTGACGCTGCCGCTCGTGCGCTTCGGCCTGCTCGCCGCCTGGCTGCTGATCTTCATGATCTTCGAGCGCGAATACTCGACCGCCGTCTACCTGCTGTCGCCCGGCACCGAAGTGATCGGCGCGCTGCTCGTGTCGCTGTGGGCGACCGGCGCCGTCGACCAGGTCGCCGCGCTCTCTGTCATCAACATCGCGATGGTCGGCGCCGGTCTCGGCGTGGCCCTGCGCTTCGGAGTGAAACTTCATGGATAAGCTCATCGTCGACGATCTGCACCTCAGCTACGGCGCCAACCCGATCCTCAAGGGCGTGTCGTTCGAACTGAAGGCCGGCGAAGTCGTGTGCCTGCTCGGCGCGTCGGGCAGCGGCAAGACCACGCTGCTGCGCGCGGTGGCCGGGCTCGAACAGCCGTCCGACGGCCGCATCCAGCTCGACGATCGCGTGTTCTTCGACGGCGCGCAACGCGTCGACCTGCCGGTCGAACAACGCTCGCTCGGCCTCGTATTCCAGTCCTACGCGCTGTGGCCGCACCGCACCGTCGCCGACAACGTCGGGTACGGCCTCAAGCTGCGGCGTGTGGCGCCGGCCGAACAGAAGCGCCGCGTGCAGACCGCACTCGACCAGCTCGGCCTCGGTCATCTCGCGGAACGCTTTCCGCATCAACTGTCGGGCGGCCAGCAGCAGCGCGTCGCGATCGCCCGCGCGCTCGTCTACAACCCGCCGGTGATCCTGCTCGACGAGCCGCTGTCGAACCTCGACGCGAAGCTGCGCGAGGAAGCGCGTGCGTGGCTGCGCGAGCTGATCGTGTCGCTCGGGCTGTCGGCCCTGTGCGTGACGCACGACCAGACCGAAGCAATGGCGATGTCCGACCGCATCCTGCTGCTGCGCAACGGCCGCATCGAGCAGGAAGGCACGCCGGCCGAGCTGTACGGCGCGCCGCGCTCGCTGTACACCGCCGAATTCATGGGCAGCAACAACCGCATCGATGCGCGCGTCGCCGCGATCGACGGCGAATGCGTGACGCTCGCGGGCGACGGCTGGGAGCTGCGCGCCGTCGCCCGCGACACGCTCGCGCCGGGTCAGGACGCTCAGGCCGTGATCCGCCTCGAACGCGTGCAGGTCGCCGACGGCCCGGGCGCGAACCGCCTGCAGGCCGACCTCGTCACGTCGATGTATCTCGGCGACCGCTGGGAATACCTGTTCCATTGCGGCGAGATGCGCCTGCGTGCGTTCGGCCATGTGCCGCGCGCGGCCGGCAAGCACTGGATCGAATTCCCGACCAACGACTGCTGGGCGTTCGCGAAAGCGGGCTGACCCGATCGCGGCGGCCCGCGTGCCGCCGCGCATGCAGTCAGGCACGCATCCGTTGCGGCCTCGCATCGGCGAACCCGTCATGGCGTTCGCCGATGGCGCGCCGAATACCGGTTTTCCGTTTCACCCCACCCAGAACAAACCAAGGAGACACCGTCAAAATGAAGTCACGCGCAGAACGTTCGATTCGAACAGTAGTCCTCACCGGTTCGGCCGCGGCGGCCTGTATCGCCGCGCCGGCCGTGCACGCGCAGTCGTCGGTCACGATATACGGGATCATGGACGCCGGCATCGAATTCACCAACCACGCGGCGCCGGAAGGCGGCAATTCGGTCAAGCTCAAGTCGGGCAACAAGAACACATCGCGCTGGGGCTTGCGCGGCGTCGAGGATCTCGGCGGCGGGCTGAAGGCCGTGTTCCGCCTCGAAAGCGGGATCGATCTCGCGAACGGCGCGTTCGACGACGGCCCGGACTCGATCTTCGCGCGCCGCGCGACGGTCGGCCTGAAGAGCAAATGGGGCGAACTGACGCTCGGCCGCAACTACACCGTCACCTACGACTACATGCTGCCGTTCGACCCGATGGGCTACGCGCAGAACTACTCGTGGGCCTCGTCGTCGATGGCGACGGGCGGCCGCAAGGACGGCATGTTCACGCGCTCGTCGAACGCGGTGCGCTACGACGGCGAATTCAGCGGCTTCAAGTTCGGCGCGCTGTACGGCTTCGGCAACGTGCCGGGCAGCATGAAAACCAGCTCGAAATACGATTTCGCGGTCGGTTACGAGACCGGCCCGTTCGCGGCGGTCGTCACGTTCGACCGGCAGAACGGCGCGGCCGACAGCGTCACGCCGGTCGATACCGTCAACTACGTTCAGGGCATCCATGCGGGCCTGAGCTACGACTTCGGCAACCTGAAAACGATGGCCGGCTATCGAAATTATCGGCGCACGTATCACACGACGGCCGCAAACCAGTTGAGCGACATGTATTGGCTCGGTGGGTCGTACCAGTTCACGCCGACGTTCTCGCTGATCGCAGCCGTTTATCACCAGAACATCAAGGGCGGCAGCGACGCCGATCCGACGCTGGTGTCGATGCGCGCGAACTACGCGCTCTCGAAGCGGACGGTGCTGTACGCGGCCGGCGCGTTCGCGATCGCGAAACACGACCAGAAGGTCGGCGTGTCGCGCGATTTCGCGGGGTATGGAACCACGCAGGTCGGGGTCACGGCGGGGATTCAGCAGCGGTTCTGAGTCTGACTCTGCAGGCGCCGGCGGGCAGCAACCGCCCGCCGGCGTTCACACCATGCGCGGCGGCACAACGGCGAACGGCCCGATGCTGCCGCGCAACCCGACGCCCACGCCGGCCCGCCGCGTGACGATGCGCCGCTTACTCGCCCCGCATCGTGAACACCGGACGCACGAGGCTGCTCGTATCGCCCCAATGTTCGCCGACGTCCGACAGCGGCACCGTGCGCGTGTCGATCGCGAGGCCCGCCGGCCCGGCCGCTTCGAATACGCCGCGCACCGACGCCAGCAAGCGCGACAGCGACACGCTGCCGATCCCGCTACCCATCAGTTCGATCGTGGTCGCCCGCAGCACGGCGCCCGGCAGCAGCACGTCCGCGCCGCCGATCGAGCCGATCTGCACGAAACGCAGCCGGCGGCCATCGGGCGTCGCCTTCGCGCCGGCAACCAGCAGGGTCTGCGCGCTGGCCCCCCACAGATAATCGAGCACGACATCCACGCCCGCGCGGAAATGCGGCTCGAGCGCTCGCGCCAGATGCGCGTCGTCCTGCTGCAGCGACACCACGGCGTCCGCGCCGGCATTCAGCAACGCCTGCAACGCGGCCGCGTTGCGGCCGGTCGCGACGACCTTCGCCGCGCCGAGATGCTTCGCGATCCGCACCGCGAGCCGCCCCGACGTGCCCGTCGCGCCATTGACGAGCACCGTCTCGCCCGCGACGAGCCGCGCGCGTTCGGTCAGCGCCGCCCACGACGACATCCCCGGAATCGCGATCGCCGCGGCCGTGACGTCGTCGAGCGCGTCCGGCAGCGGCACGCACTGAGTATCGGGCACGATCGTGCGTTCAGCCATCGCGCCGAACGGCGCCGGGGCACCGAAGAAGTAGACGCGCCGACCGTCGTCGAGACGCCCGACGCCGTCGACACCGACGACGAACGGATAGCGGCGGTCCGACGAGTAATGCGTGCCGGCCGCGCGCCCCTGCGCGAGCCGGCTCAACGCCGACGCCGTCACGTCGATCAGACGGTGGCCCGGCATCGCGCCGGGAGCGTCGAATTCCGTATGAACGGGACGCTCGCCGGCACCCGTCACGACTGCTGCTTTCATGGTGGTTCCTTCAATTCTGGAAGATGGGTCTTTACCGGGCATCGAGCCATGCGCGCAGCGCGGGATCGCGTACTTCCAGCACGTCGAACAGGCCGAGCGCACGCAGCGCAGGCAACGCGTCGATCGCATCGGCCTCCGCACGCGCCCGCTCCGCCGGCGCGGCATTCGGATCGGTCAACACCCGTGCGTTGACCAGAAACGCACCAACGGTCCCCTTGCGAATCGTCGTTCCGCCGGCATCGACCCGGTCGGCATGGTCGGGAAGCATCTGTTCGGCTCGCATCGCGTCTTGCTCCGGTTGTCATCGATGGACGCAGTGTAGGCGTGCGAATCCGTCCAATCTCCGGTATAACGGCCATTCGATACCGATATCCGGCCATGTCCGATCCGCTCCTGCCCGCCCGCTTCGTCACGTCCGACGACGGCCCGTTCGTGGTCGCCGCCGTCCTGTCGCAACGCGACCCGCGCATCACCGCGCCGCATTCGCATGCGCGCGGCCAGCTCGTCGGCGCGCTGAGCGGCCTGGTAACGATCGGCCTCGACGACCAGGAGTGGGTCGTGCCGGCGATCCATGCGATCTGGATCCCGCCGCATTGCCGGCATTCGTTGCGCTCGTTCGGGCCCATTTCCGGCTGGTCGGCGTTCGTCGCCGAAGCCCGCTGCGCGGCGTTGCCGGCGACGCCGCGCGCGATCCGCACGACGCCGCTGCTGCGCGAAGCCGTGCAGCGCGCGGCAAGCTGGGGCGATGGCGAGCTGGATGCCGCACAGGCCCGGATCGCCGACGTGATCCTCGATGAAATCGCGGCATCGGAAGCCGAGGCGCTGGGCCTGGTCCGGCCGCGGGATCCGCGCCTCGTGAAGATCACCGATGCGCTGGCCGCGGATCTCGCGAACGACCGGCGGCTGGAGGAATGGGCCGAATGGGCCGGCATCGGCGCACGGACGATGAGCCGCCGCTTCGTCGCCGAGACGGGGTTGACGTTCGCGCAGTGGCGTCAGCAGGCGCGACTGCTGCGGGCGCTGGAGCGCATTGCCGACGGTGCGCCGGTGACGACGATCGCGCTCGATCTCGGGTACGACAACGTGAGCGCGTTCATCGACATGTTCCGACGCGCGCTGGGAACGACACCAGGACGGTATATGGAGGCGGGACGAAGCGCGAACGGATAGGCGCGGCCACGCGCGGGCACGAAGCCGCGTGGCGAAACGCCGCGGGCGGCACACGACCACCGCCTGCTGCCGCGTCAATACGTGCCGTCGCCCTGCTTCGCGGCGGCGTCGCTGCTCCTTTTGAACTGCGCGGCGAGCCGTTCCGCGCTCCGCGCCAGCAGCGTCGTATCGACGCCGACCGCGACGAACAGCGCCCCCGCGTCCAGATAGCGCCGCGCGGCCGCCTCATCCGCGCTCAGGATCCCCGGCGCCTTGCCGGCCGCCTTGATCGCGCGGATCGCACCGTCGATCGCGGCCTGCACGTCCGGGTGCCCGGGATGGCCGAGATGACCGAGATCGGCCGCCAGATCGGCCGGCCCGATGAATACGCCGTCCACGCCGTCGACCCGCGCGATCGCATCGATTGCATCGAGCCCCGCGCGCGTCTCGACCTGCACGAGCACAGCCATCTCGTCGTTCGCGCGATGCAGATACTCGCCGACGCGATTCCACCGCGATGCGCGCGCCAGCGCGCTGCCGACGCCGCGCATGCCGTGCGGCGGGTAACGCGTCCCGGCCACCGCCGCACGCGCTTCGTCCGCACTCTGCACCATCGGCACGAGCAGCGTCTGCGCGCCGAGATCGAGTACCTGCTTGACGATCACCGAATCGTTCCACGGCACGCGCACGACCGGATGCGACGGATACGGCGCGATCGCCTGCAGTTGCGCGAGGATCGTCGGCACCGTGTTCGGCGCATGCTCGCCGTCGATCAGCAGCCAGTCGAAACCGGCGCCCGCGACCACTTCGGCGCTGTATGGATTCGCGAGGCCGAGCCACAACCCGATCTGCGCATCGCCGCGCGCGAGCGCGGCCTTGAAGACATTCGACGAAATCTGCATCGTTCGCTCAACTCATTCGAAGTAGCACTGGATCGTCCCGAGCGGGCCGTAATCGACGCTGAACGTATCGCCCGAACGCGCCGCGCACGGCCGCGTGAACGACCCGCCCAGCACGATCTGCCCCGGCTCCAGCGCGACGTCGAAGCGCGACAGCCGGTTCGCGAGCCACGCGACGCCGTTCGCCGGATGGTTCAGCACGCCGGCCGCGACACCGGTTTCCTCGACCACGCCGTTGCGCGACATGATCGCCGCCACCCAGCGCAAATCGACGTCCTGCGGGCGCACCGGCCGGCCGCCGATCACGACGCCCGCGTTCGCCGCGTTGTCGGCGATCGTGTCGAATACCTTGCGCGGCCGCTTCGTATCGGGGTCGATCGACTGGCTGCGCGCGTCGATGATCTCGAGCGCCGGCACGACGTAATCGACCGCGTCGTACACGTCGAAGATCGTGCAGTTCGGGCCGGTGAGCCGCTTGCCGAGCACGAATGCGAGCTCGACCTCGACGCGCGGCACGATGAAGCGGCTAGTCGGAATCGTGCCGCCGTCTTCGAAAAACATGTCGTCGAGCAGCGCGCCGTAGTCGGGTTCGTCGATCTGCGACGTGTTCTGCATCGCCTTCGACGTGAGGCCGATCTTGTGCCCCTTCAGCGTGCGGCCTTCCGCGAGCTTGAGGGCCACCCACGCGCGCTGGATCGCATACGCGTCGTCGATCGTGATGTCGGGATGGTCGAGCGAGATCTGGCGGATCTGCGTGCGCGCGCGTTCGGCGTCGTGCAGACGGTGCGCGAGCTGGTCGATGATGGCGGGTTCGAGCATGGTCGGATCGGGAATGGAGTTCAGCCGGCCCGCTTGTAGCGGGCGTGAATGTTGTTGTGCTTGTACGAGCCGCTTTCGCTGAACTCGGTCAGTTCCATCGACAGCGCAAGGTAGCGTGTCGCGTACAACTCGGCGAAATGCACCTTGATCGCGTCGAACAGCGCGTCGCACGCGGCCTTTTTCTGCGCGTCGGTGCGGCCCGCGCCGATCTTCAGCGTCACGTGGACGAACGCGTCGTCCTCCGTGCCGTCGGCGACGCAGTAGTCGCGCAGCTCGATCGCGCGCGAACGGATGCCGCCGGTCGGGAACACGCCGCCCTGTGCGATCAGCGTCGCGTTGATCGTGCGCAGCAGCACGGGAATGCGTGCGTCGTCGCGGATGTTCGCGGTGTATTCGACGACGATGTGTGGCATGGCAGGTCTCCGGTCGGATTCGAATGCGTGGCGGGCGGTAACGCTCAGGGCAGCGGGAAGATCGCGTTGATCTGCCCGGTGCCCGAGCTCGCGAAATAGTCGGTGACGATCTCGACGGGCCGATCGTAACGATCCCAGCCGAGCAGCCCGAGCAGCATCGCCGTGTCGTGCATGCCGCCTTCGCCGTGGCAATGCACGTTGTACTCCGGCAGCATCGCGCAGAAGGTCTTGAAATCGCCCTGTTTCCACAACTCGACCACGCGCAGGTCGACCTGCCTGAAGAATTCGCGGCTGATCTCGTGGATCGATTCCTCGGGGCTGCCGTTGTAGTTGAAGCGGTGAGACAGCGAGCCGCTCGCGAGGAACGCGACGTTCGAATCGCTCTTCTCGATCGCTTCGAGCAGCGCCTCGCCGAAGCGCCGGCTTTCGTCGAGCGTGTGCCACATGCACCACCCGGCAATCGACACGACCTTGAAGTGCTGGTCGCCGTTCATGTAGCGCATCGGCACGAGCGTGCCGTATTCGAGCTCGAGGCTGTCGATCTCGTGCGCACGGGTCGCGACGCCGCGCGCGGTGGCCGTTTCCGCGATCAGCCGGCCGAGCGCCGGGTTGCCCGGATACGCGTACTGCATGTCGCGGATGAAGTGCGGCAGCTCGTTGCTCGTATAGGTGCCGGCGAACCGCGCATTGCAGTTCACGTGATAGCCCGCGTTGACGAGCCAGTGCACGTCCGACACGACGATCGTGTCGACGCCGAGCGCGCGGCAGCGCTCGCCGATCAGTTGATGGCCGCGGATAGCCGCCTCACGGCAGCCGTGATGCCGGCCGGGCAGTTCCGACAGGTACATCGACGGCACGTGCGTGATCTTCGCAGCGAGGGACAATTTGCCCATCGTTCAAGTCTCCCTGTCGACCGGAGTTAGCGCTTTAGCGGTTACTCCGGTCCCATGCTTCGCGGTCGGCCAGAGTCAGCGCTTTAGCGCTTACGCTGGCCCCATGCTTGGCCGGCGTGCCGGCCAAGGAATCGTTCGTTCTTGCGGCGACACGACCCGCTCCCGTTACACGCCCCAGCGAGGAATGTGATGCGAACCCATCGAGATGCACACGTTCTTGATCTCCGCGAACACCTCGAAGCTGTACTCGCCGCCCTCGCGCCCGGTGCCCGACTCCTTCACGCCGCCGAACGGCTGGCGCAGGTCGCGCACGTTCTGGCTGTTCACGAACACCATCCCGGCCTCGATGCCCCGGGCGAGCCGATGTACCTTGCCGACGTCCTGCGTCCAGATGTACGACGCGAGGCCGTACGTCGTGTCGTTCGCGAGCCGCAGCCCATCTTCCTCGTCGTCGAACGGGATGATGCACGCGACCGGCCCGAAGATCTCTTCCTGCGCGATGCGCATCCGGTTGTCGACGTCGGCGAATACGGTCGGCCGCACGAAGTTGCCGTTGCGCAGATGGTCGGGCAACCCGGCCGGCTTGTCCGCGCCGCCCGCGACCACGCGCGCGCCTTCCTGCTCGCCGATGCGGATGTAGCCCGTCACCTTCTCCCAGTGCTGGCGCGTGATCATCGCGCCGAGATTCGTGCCCGGATCGGACGGATCGCCGACCACCAGGTTGTTCGCGCGGCGCGCGAATTCCTGCACGAAGCGGTCGTAGATCGTGCGCTGCACGAAGATCCGCGAGCCCGCGGTACAGCGTTCGCCGTTGATCGAGAAGATCGTGAACAGCGACGCGTCGAGCGCGCGGTCGAAATCGGCGTCGTCGAAAATCAGCACCGGCGACTTGCCGCCGAGTTCCATCGAATACTTCTTCAGGCCCGCGCGCTCCATGATCCGCTTGCCCGTGACCGTGCCGCCCGTGAACGACACCGCGCGCACGTCCGGATGCCGCACGAGCGCATCGCCGGCCGTCGCGCCGTAACCCTGCACGACGTTCAGCACGCCGGGCGGGATGCCGGCTTCGAGCGCGAGCCGGCCGAGCTGATCGGCCGTGAGCGGCGACAGCTCCGACATCTTCAGCACGGCCGTGTTGCCGAGCGCGAGACACGGCGCCGTCTTCCACGTGGCCGTCATGAACGGCACGTTCCACGGCGACACCAGTGCACACACGCCGACCGGCTGGTACAGCGTGTAGTTCAGCATCTGATCGTCGACCGGATAGGTCCGGCCGTTCATCTGCACGCACACTTCCGCGAAGAAGTTGAAGTTCTCGGACGCGCGCGGAATCAACTGCCTGCTCGTCTGCGCGATCGGCAGGCCGGTGTCCTGCGTCTCCAGCGCCGCGAGCATCGGCACGTTCCGTTCGATCAGCTCGCCGAGCTTGCGCATCAGCTTCGCGCGCTCCTTTGCCGGCGTGTTCGCCCATTTCGGGAACGCTTCCTTCGCCGCGCGCACGGCCGCGTCGACCTCTGCCTCGCCGCCCGACGCGACGTCGGTGATGACGTCGCCCGTCGCCGGGTTCAGCGTCGTGAAGGTTTCGCGGCTCTCCACTTCGCGGCCGTCGATCCAGTGCTTGATGGTCATGTGCTCTCCTTGGGCGACGGGCTCAGCCGGCGCGATAGTAGTCTGCTTCGCCGACGATCGTGTTCACGAGCCGGCCGATCCCTTCGATTTCGGTCACGACCTCGTCGCCCGGCTGCGTGTCCGCCAGCCCCTCGGGCGTGCCGGTCAGGATCAGGTCGCCCGGCGCGAGCGTCATGAAGCTGCTGATGTGCTCGATCAGCGCCGGCACGTCGAAGACCATGTCGCGCGTGCTGCCGCGCTGCGTCTGCCGGCCGTTCACCGTCGTGCGCAGCGTCAGGTCGCCCGCGTCGCCGATCTCGTCGCGGCTGACGAACCACGGCCCGAGCGGCGTGCAGGTGTCGCGGTTCTTCACGCGCAGGTTCGGACGGTAGTAGTTCTCGAGATAGTCGCGGATCGCGTAGTCGTTCGCGACCGTATAGCCGGCCACGTAGTCGATGGCCTGCGCGCGGCTCACGCGGCGCGCTGGCCGGCCGATCACGACGGCCAGCTCGCACTCGTAGTGCATGTGCGTGGCGTCCGCCGGGCGCACCGTGCGCGACCGGTGGCCGACGAACGTGTTCGGCCCCTTCAGGAAGATCAGCGGTTCGCTCGGCGCATTGAAGGCGAGTTCCTTCGCATGGTCGGCGTAGTTCAGGCCGAGCGCGAACGTCGTACGCGGCGCGACGGGCGGCAGCCATGCCACCGCATCCTCCGCCAGCACGCGCCCCGTATCGAGGCGGATCGCGCCGTCGCCGGCCGGTTCGGCTGCATGCAGTGCGCCGTTGTAGATCACGCGCGCCGTCTTCATCGTGCTTCCTCCGCAATCAACGTATGCCGCAACGCGCCGATACCGGCCGCGGCGATCTCGATCGTGCTGCCCGCGCGGGCGCGCGGTGCGCCGCCCGCGACGCCGAGCAGCAGCACGTCGCCCGCGTCGAACGACATGAAGGCCGTCACGTCGGCGATCAGCTCGCGCACCGGGCGAATCAGCGTCGCGGTCGATGCGGACGCGGCCACCTCGCCATCGATCCGCACCGTCAGGCCGATCGCGTCGACGTCGGCGAGCGCGGCAGCCGGCACGATCGCCGGGCCGAGCGGGCAAAAGCCGTCACGGCACTTGAAACGCACGGCCGGACGGTAGTAGTCGGGATGCGGCACCGACACGTCGCTCGCGAGCGTGAAGCCGTGCACGTAGTCGAGCGCCTGCGCGGCCGCCACGCGCGTCGCGCGCCGGGCGAACACGACGGCCACCGACGCACCGATCTCGAGCGCGTCGACGCCGGCCGGCACGACGACGGCAGCACCGTCGGCCACATGCGTGTTGGCGGATTTGATGTACAGGATCGGCGCCTGCGGCGGGCGGCCGTAAGGCGGTGCGTTCACCGCATCGCCGAGCGCGGCGAGCGCCGCGCGCTCGTTGAGCAGCGCGCCGTAGACGGTACCGATGGCGACCGGCAACGGCGGCGCCGCGGCGGTCGTGCAAGACAGCTCCATGCGTCATTCCCCTGCCGCGCGTCGCGGCGCATCGTCAATAGTTAATATCTTAAGTAAACAATTGGGCGCTGGCAACCTCGATTACCCTGATACACGAAATTCATCAGCTTCGGCTGTTAAGATTGATGCGTCCCCGTCCTCTGCTCACCCTGATGAACCGTACGCTCGACCATCGCAACCTGGCCATGCTGCTGCTCGAGGCCCGCGAAACGCTGATGGGCCTGTTTCGCCCCATTCTCAAGGAATTCTCGCTGACCGAACAGCAATGGCGGATCATCCGCGTGCTCGACGGCGAACCGGCGCAGGCGCTCGAAGCCGGGCAGATCGCGAAACGCTGCTGCATCCTGAGCCCGAGCCTGACCGGCGTGCTGGAACGGATGGAGCGCGACGGCCTGATTACGCGCATGCGCGCGCAGGAGGATCAGCGCCGGCTGCTGGTCAGCCTGACGCCGCAAAGCAGGAAACTGGTGACGGAAATCGGTCCGCGCATCGACGAGCAATATCGTCAGCTCGAATCGCGATTCGGCCAGGACGGCCTCGAGGACATCTACCGCGCGCTCGACCGGCTCATCGAGCTCGGCAGCCACGCGTAAAGGCGGCGCCCGCGCCCGCCACGTGCGGGAACGGGCGCCGGTACGACGCGGGCGGTCAGTGGATCGCGCCGCGCATCAGCTCGGTCACGGCCACGCCGCGCGACGTGCGCATGCACTCTTCGACGTAATCGATGAACGGCAACGGCTCGAAATCGATTTCGTCGCGCACGCGGCGATTGTCGAACACGCGATCGACTGTCGCGAATTCCCCGCAGCGCTGCAACGCCCGGCCGATCACGCGCTCGAGTGCCGGATCGCGGCGCCCGAGCACGTCGCGCACGACGAGCGGCAGTTCGGCCGGCGCGCATGCCGCGTAGCGCGGCGCCCCGGTCATCCCCGCCGCCTCGTCCATCGCGCGCACGATCTGCGCGACCTGCGGCGCCTCGTCGCCGGCCGACACGTGATAGACGTCGTGCGCGAGCGTCGGCTTGACGGCCAGCAGCATCGTCGCGCGCGCGACGTCGTCCACCGACACGATGTCGATGCGCGTCATCGGCCGCGCGGTGAAGCGGCGCGCCGCATGCGCGAGCCGGAACATCCAGAACGAATTCGGCGCGGGCCGCGTACCGAGCACCGTGTGGCCGACCACGTGCGACGGCCGCACGACGACGAGCGGCAGCCCGAGCGCACGCAGGCGCTGTTCCGTCTGCGCCTTCGCGTGCAGGTAGCCGGCCGCGAGCACCGCGCCCGGCAGGCCTTCGCCGCCCGGCGCGGCATCGTTCCCCGCGTCGCGTTCCGCCTCCTCCTGGACGATCCCGCCACGGCCGGCATGCGCGTAGGCCGTGCCGACGTAGACGAAGCGCTGCAGGCGCGGCGCGCGCGCAAAGCGTTCGGCGAAGCGCACCGCATCGGCGATGTCGGCCTGCAGGTGCGCGCCGTCGGCCGGCGACGCATGGCCCGCGCAGTGAATCACGTGTGTCGCGCCGGCCAGGCGCGGCGCATCGGCGCCGTGCCAGACGTCGGCGAGCGCGCCGACGATCACGTTCGCATCGGTCAGGCGCGACGCCCAGTACGGCGCGAGCCCCGCGCGGAGCGCCGCTTCACGCAGCCGCGCGACCGCGTGGCCGCGATCCTGCGCGCGCACGACGCAGACGATGCGTTCGAGCAGCCCTGCATTGACGAGCGCCGTCAGCACGGTACTGCCGATGAAGCCGGTCGCGCCGGTCAGCACCAGCCGTCCGACGTTCGCCGCCGCGACCGGTGCGCTGGCCGGCGACACGAGGCTCGTCCGCCAGTTCAGCGACAACGCGGTTTTCCAGATCAGCACGATAGTCTCCTTCGAAGAGTCGGCCAGGCGGCGCGGCACCCGCGGTTGCGGGCGGCGCACGGCTCACTGGCCGGGCCGGGGCTGACGCGCGCCCCGGCGGCTCCCGATCGGGCATGCGGCCAGCGATCGCGTCGATCGCGCTCTGGCACGAGGCGGCGGCAGCCGGCGCGGACGGGCGTCCGTCGCACAGGATCGGGAAGCTTCCAGTGTGGGGCCGGACCGCATGCAAGTCTGTCCCGAAAGTTTCGTGAAAGTGTGCCGATTTGTACGCGATTGTCGGAGTGTGTCGTGCCGGCCGCCGCGTCGACGCGCCGAGAGGTTCGGTCCGGCTGCATTCGACCGGCTCCGCAGCGCGTCGATCGCACCGGTTTCGACGGCGGCCGGTGCGCGACCGATCGACGCGGCCGGCGGCCCTGTCATCCCATGTCTGGGTCACCGCGCGTGCCCGCCCGGACATCGTCGTTGCCGGTATCGCCCGTGTGTGCTGGCGCATCGGGAAGACCATGCATCGTCAGACGTCGTTTCATCTGAAACCGAAATAGACTCGATACGGATTTATTGCGGATTATCACTTGCGTTTCACACCAGTCTATCTAGACTGTTCAAGTCCAAACGGTCGAATGTGTCATTTTTTTCAGGAGACGATGCAATGCGCCTCACCATTCGGATTAATGGCAGCGAATCGGCAACCCGGCATTCGTTCGCGGTATTGTGGGTCGATACCGACGAAGGGCTGTGGTCGCGCGAGGCACACCAGGGCATCGACCTTCCAACCTGGGGCAAGGTCCGCGACGTGGAGGGCGCGATGGCGCTCTGCGCGGCCGACGGCGGCAATGCCGTCTGCCAGTTGAAGGGGCTGTCGTTCGATGCGACGCAGCGCGAACAGGGCCCCGCGGTGCTCGCCGGCGAGCACCCCGACGGCGCGTGGCGCCTGCAGGCTGTCGATACCTGCACGACCCAGCCGGAATACCGGGAATTTATTTCCGTTGCCCGATAGATATCGACAAGTACTATTGACGTCAATCGTCTGCGGTTTTCGGGTTTATTCCGGTAGAAGTAATATTCATTTCGATATTCAGCATGAATGGCGCCTCGACTGGAGGCGCTTTTCATTTTCGGGATTAAAGAAATAACCGAGGCGCGGGCAATTGATCGTACGCCGGGACGATCGCCATCGAGCCTCGCCGGAGACCGCCCGGGTCGGCATGCGATGAGTCGTCCGTATTTAATCCTCCGCACCCGGTGCGAAATCCCGCACTCGGCCGCGCCTTTCCTGCTCTTCCCCCTTTTCCAGGCTGCCTTCCATTCGTCTTTTTGCGGGGCCGGAACATACTTTCCCCACACGATGTTTACTCATTTATTACAATCGCATTATTCAGACTGACCAGCCGCCGTCCGGCGGCCCGACCCCGGCCATTGCATGAGCGTGAAAAAGAAGACCCACCCTGCCGATCCGTACGCGACGGCGACCAAGAATCCAATGCTCGCTTCGCGCCTGCCGATGTGGCGCTCACGGTTGATCGTGGTGGTCGTGTTCCTCGCGTTCGCGGCGCTGATCGCGCGCGCTTTCTGGGTGCAGGTCGCCAACCAGGATTTCTACGTCGGCCAGGGCCAGAAGCGCTATCAGCGCACGATCGAGCTCGACGCGATGCGCGGGCGCATCGTCGACCGCAACGGCGCGATGCTCGCGGTCAGCCTGGCGACCTATGAAATCTGGGCGAACCCGAAACAGGTCGCCGACACCGATTACCCGCAGATCGCGAAGCTGCTCGACATGCCGCTCGTCGAGGTGAAGCGGCGTCTCGGCAACGACAAGACGTTCGTGCTGCTCAAGCGGCAGGTCGACGCGGACACCGCCAGCCGGCTCGACAAGCTCGCGATCGACGGCATCACGCAGATCGCCGATTCGAAGCGCTTCTACCCGGAAGGCGAATCGGCCGCGCACGTGGTCGGCTTCACGAACGTCGAGGACAAGGGCCAGGAAGGGGTCGAGCTCGCGGCGAACGCACGCCTGCAGGGCACGTCGGGCCAGCGCGAGGTGATCCGCGACCGGCTCGGCCGCATCGTGTCGGACACGCGCCCGCTCGTCCCCGCACAGCACGGCGCGACGATCGAGCTGACGATCGACCGCCGCATCCAGCAGCTCGCATTCAGCCAGCTCAAGGCCGCCGTGATCGAGAACAACGCGCTGGCCGGCAGCGTCGTCGTGCTCGACGCGAAGAACGGCGAAATCCTCGCACTCGCGAACTATCCGACCTTCGACCCGAACGACCGCGCCCGCCTCACCGGCCAGCAATTGCGCAACCGCGCGGTGATCGATACGTTCGAACCGGGCTCGACGATCAAGCCGCTCGTCGTCGCGCTGTCGATCGACGAGCGCAAGGTCACGCCGAACACGATCATCAACACGTCGCCGGGCACCTACAAGATCGGCCCGGCGGTAATCCACGACACGTCGAACCATGGGTCGCTGACGGTATCGCAGGCGCTGCAGAAGTCGAGCAACGTCGCGCTCGCGAAACTCGCACTGAACCTGCCCGCCGAAACGATCTGGAACAAATACCAGGAGTACGGGATCGGCCGCGCACCGGAACTGACGTTCCCGGGCGTCGCAGCGGGCCGGCTGCGCGGCTACAAGCGCTGGCGGCCGATCGAGCAGGCGACGATGGCGTACGGCTACGGGCTGTCGATGTCGCTGCTGCAGATCGCGCAGACCTACACGGCCTATGCGGGCGACGGCACGCTGCACCCGGTGTCGCTGCTGAAGAACGGCACCGACCAGCAGACGATCGACGCGCATCGCGGCCACCGCGTGACGTCGCCGCAAACGGCAGCCGCGATCCGCTCGATGCTCGAGATGGCGGTGGGTGAAGGCGGCACGGGGCGCCGCGCGCGCGTGGACGGCTACCGGATCGGCGGCAAGACGGGTACCGCGCGCAAGCAGGTCGGCGCGACCTATGCGAAGGGCAAGTACCGCGCGCTGTTCGCCGGGATGGCGCCGATGAGCGACCCGCGCCTGATCGTCGCGGTGATGATCGACGAGCCGCGCGGCAAGGGCTACTACGGCGGCACGGTGGCCGGCCCGGTGTTCGCGTCGGTCACGAGCGGCTCGCTGCAGTTGCTCGGCGTGCCGCCCGATGCACCGGTCGAACCGGAGAAGAATGCGCCGGCGAAGGCCGCCGCGCCGCAGAAGACGGCCGCGGCGCCGAAAGCGGCGGCGACGACCGTCGCGCAGAAACCGTCGGCATCGCTCAAGACGACCGCGCAATCCGGGCTCCCCGCGCCCGCGAAGGCGGCTACCGCCGGCTGACGGCGCCACGGGCGATGCCGTGTCCGCATCGCCCCGTCCCACCCCGCTCTCCAGGAACGCACCGCCGAGACCGGCGCACGCAGGGCCGATCGCGGCCGCGCGCCGTCAATGCGCGGCCGCGGCCGGCTTCGCCATCCGCCCGAGCACGTGCTCGGTCATCCCCCGCGCGAGCTCGGTCTCGCCCATGAACACGGTGCCGACGCCCTCGCTCGACAGCAGCGCGGCCTCGTCGCCGCTGTTCGTGCACAGCACGACCTCGAGCGTCGGATTCAGCGTGCGCGAGATCTCGACGATCTGCCGCACGTCGAACACGTCGGGCAGCGTCACGACCAGCATCCCGGCGCGGGCGATATGCGCCTGCACGAGCACGATCGGCTCGATCGCGTCGCCCGACACGGCCGCGATGCCGTCCGCGCGCAGCTTCTCGACGAGTTCGCGATTCTGCTCGACGACGACATACGCGATGCCGCGCTCGTCCAGCGCATGCGCGATCCGCGTGCCGACCTTGCCATAGCCGACGATCACGACCTGCCCGGTCAGATGCGTCTGCGGCGTCGACATCGGCAGCGCGGCGAGCGGATCGTCTCGCGCCTCGAGCTTGCGCGCGAACGCCGAATGCTTGCGGATCCATGCGAGCGCCGGATCGATCAGCGCGAACAGCAGCGTGTTCATCGCGATCGAGATCAGCGCGACCGCGAGAATCAGGCTCTGTCCTTCGGCCGACAACAGCCCGAGCGCACGGCCGAGGCCTGCGAGAATGAACGAGAATTCGCCGATCTGCGCGAGGCCGGCGCCCACGGTCAGTGCCGTGTTCAGCGGATAGCGGAATGCGATCACGAGCGCGACGGCCGCGAGCGTCTTGCCGATCAGCACGATGGCCGCGACCTCGATCACGTGCAGCGGCTCGTCGAGCAGCACCTTCGGGTCGAACAGCATGCCGACCGAGATGAAGAACAGCACCGAGAACGCGTCGCGCAGCGGCAGCGTCTCGTCGGCCGCGCGCCGGCTGAATTCCGACTCGCGCATCATCATCCCGGCGAAGAACGCGCCGAGCGCGAACGACACGTCGAACAGCTTCGCCGCGCCGAACGCGATGCCGACCGCCGCGGCAATCATGCACAGTGTGAACAGCTCGCGCGAGCCGGTGCGCGCGACGAGCCAAAGAATGCGCGGGAACACGCGCTTGCCGACCACCAGCATCAGCGCGATGAACGCCGCGACCTTCAGCATCGTGACGCCGAGCGTGCCCCATACGCTGCCGCCGGCCGCATGCGCGTCGCCGGGCGGCGTGCCGCCGAGCAGCCCCGCCACTGGCGGCAGCAGCACCAGCACGAGCACCATCACGAGATCCTCGACGACCAGCCAGCCCACCGCGATACGCCCGTTGACCGTCTCGACGAGCCCCCGCCCTTCGAGTGCGCGCAATAGCACGACGGTACTCGCGACCGACAGTGCGAGCCCGAACACGAGCGCCGCACCGAGGCTCCAGCCCCACATGAGCGCGAGCCCGCCGCCGAGCAGCGTCGCGACGGTAATCTGCACGATGGCGCCCGGCAGCGCGATCTTGCGCACCGCGAGGAGATCGCCGAGCGAAAAATGCAGACCGACGCCGAACATCAGCAGCATCACGCCGACCTCGGCGAGCTGCTGCGCGAGCGACAGGTCGCCGACGAAACCGGGCGTGCCGGGGCCGATCACGATCCCCGCGAGCAGATAGCCGACGAGCGGCGGCATTTTCAGTAGCGACGCGAGATAACCGAAGATCATCGCGAGACCGAAACCGGCCGCGAGCAATGCAATCAGGCTGACGTCATGAGGCATCCCCCCTCCCAAGCTCTTGTAACGATTTAGTAAGGTTCAAGAGTGAAAGGATACGGGATGAGGCGGAAAAATGGCGCGCCGCCGCGAAAATTTCAACGCGGCGGCGCATATTGGCGGGGTGCAACCCCTGCGCAGGGGAAACGCGTCGCAAGCCCGGCCGCACGTCGCGCGGGCCGGGCAGCCGGCGGGCTGGCGCCCGTCAGCGCGACGCTTGCGGGAACCGCGCGCCCGGCGGCGGCTCGGGCCGCGTCGACGGCACGCTCTTGCGCACCTTCGCGACCTGCGCGGCGGTCACCGGCGCGCCCGTGTTGCCCCAGCTCGTGCGCACGAAGTTCGACACGTCCGCGACTTCCTGGTCCGACAGGCGCCAGCCGAACGGCGGCATCGTGAAGGTTGACGGCGCGGTGCGCGTGCCCTGCAGCGCGCTGCCTTCCAGTACGACGTGGATCAGCGAGGTCGGATCGTCGCCCTGCACGACCGGGTTGCCGGCGAGCGCCGGGAACACGCGCGTATAGCCGTGGCCGTCGCTGCGATGGCAGGCCATGCAGTTGTCGCGATAGACGGCCGCGCCCGGCTTGCTCGCGTCGCCGGTCTGCAGCGCCTTCGCCGCGGCCGCGTCGTACACGTGCGGCTGCTCGCCTTGCACGCGCGGCGGCAACGTCTTCAGGTAGCGCGCGATCGCGTTCAGGTCGTCGTCGGTCATGTGCTGCATGCTGTGGCCGACCACGTCCGTCATCCCGCCGAATGCGGCCGTACGCAGCGTGCGGCCGGTCTTCAGGAACTGCACGATCTCGGCCTCGTTCCACGTGCCGAGGCCCGTGCGCGGCTCGCCGCGCAGGCTCGTCGGCACCCAGCCGTCGATCGCCGCGCCGCCGGCCAGGAAGTCGAGGCCGTCCGCGTCGGTCAGCCCGCGCTCCTGCATCGTCGGCGCGCGCGGCGTATGACACGCGCCGCAGTGGCCGAGCCCCTGCACCAGATACGCGCCGCGCGCGACCACCGGGTCGGTGTACGGCGCCGCGTCGAACGGCTTCGGCGACGGCGCGAACATCTTGCGCCAGATGCCGAGCGGCCAGCGCATCGACAGCGGCCACACGATGTCGACCGCGCGGTTCTCGTGCTCGACGGGCGCGACGCCGTGCATGAAGTACGCGTACAGCGCCTTCATGTCGTCGTCGGTCAACCGCGAATACGACGGGAACGGCATCGCCGGATACATCGTGTCGCCGTTCTTGCGCACGCCTTCGCGCACCGCGCGGGTGAAGTCCTCGTAGGTCCAGCCGCCGAGGCCCGTCTTCGGGTCCGGCGTGATGTTCGTCGAGTAGATGCCGCCGATCGGCGTGTCGAACTTCAGCCCGCCCGCGAACGGCTTGCCGCCGCTCGCGGTGTGGCATGCGATGCAGTCGCCGGCGCGGGCAAGGTATTCGCCGCGCTTGACGAGGGCCGCGTCGGCGGACAGCGCCGCCGGTGCGGCCGCCGGGCCCGAAGCCGCGGCCGGCGCGGACGCCGGCTGCGCGAACGCGGCGCCGCCTGGCAGACCGAATGCCGCCCATGCCGCGCCGATCGCCAGCGCGCGCCGCAGCGGAGCAATGCGGCGCGCGGCGTTGTGGTGGTTCATCGTCCTCTTCATGCGGTCACCAGCGGGGCGGGATTTTTCAGGTACTGCTCGCGGATCGCGCGTGCCGACCAGTAGGCCAGCGCCGCGATGATCCCGGTCGGGTTGTAGCCGATGCCCTGCGGCAGCGCGGACGCGCCCATCACGAACACGTTGTGCACGTCCCAGCACTGCAGATAGCGGTTCAGCACGCTCGTCTTCGGGTCGGTGCCCATGATCGCGCCGCCGACGAGGTGGGTCGTCTGGTACTGGCGCGAGTCGAAGTGCTTGCCGAACTCGCGCGTCGACACGCCGATCGCCTTCGGCCCCATCGCCTCCGCGATCTTCTTCATCTGCCCGGTCACGTACCGCGCCATCCTGATGTCGTTGTCCTTCCAGTCGAACGTCATCCGCAACAGCGGCTGCCCGTACGAATCGCGATAGGTCGGATCGAGGTCGAGATAGACGTCGCGGTACGACATGTTGGTGCCGTGCGCGTCCATCGAGATCGTGTGCGCGTAGTTGTCCTTCACCGCCTTCTTCCACGCCGAGCCCCACTGCGGCGTGCCGGGCGGCGTCGCGATGCCGCTGATCGGCTTCACGCCGGCCTGGTTCACCCACAGCGGCGAGCCGCCGACGAAGCCGAGCGGGCCGTGGTCGAAGTTGTCCGCGTTGAAATCGTCCACCGCGACGCCGTTGCCGCCCGCGCCGATGAACGGATTCGTGTAGGTATCCTTGTCGAAGAACGCCTTGATAGTCGACAGGTTCTGGTACGCGAAATTGCGGCCCACGACGCCTTCGCCAGACACCGGGTCGTACGGCTTGCCGATGCCCGACAGCAGCAGCAGGTGCACGTTGTGATACTGGAACGCGGCCACGATCACGAGGTCGGCCGGCTGGTGCACTTCACGCCCGGCCGGATCGACGTAGGTCACGCCGGTCGCGCGCTTCTTCGTGTCGTCGAGGTCGACGCGCAGCACGTGGCACTTCGAGCGCAGCTCGAAGTTCGGTGCCTGCTTCAGCGCCGGCAGGATGTTCAGGTTCGGCGACGCCTTCGAGTACATGTAGCACGCGTAGCCGCTGCAGTAGCCGCAGAAGTTGCACGGGCCCATCTGCACGCCGTACGGGTTCGTGTACGGCCCCGACGTGTTCGCCGACGGCAGCCGGTACGGATGCAGGCCGAGCGAGTGCGCCGCATCGAAGAAGCGCTGCGCCGAATACGTATTGAGCTGCGCGGGCAGCGGGAAATTGTCGCTGCGGTTCGCCTCGAACACGTTGCCGTCGCCGACCACCTTGCCGCCGACCTTGTACGCCTGCCCCGACGTGCCGAACACCTTCTCGGCGAAATCGAAATGCGGCTCGAGCTCGTCGTACGTGACGCCCGTATCCTGGATCGTCATCCCTTCGGGGATGAATTTCTTGCCGTAGCGCTCTTCATAGTGGCTGCGCAGACGCAGCTCTTCGGGCGTGATCCGGAAGTGCACGCCCGACCAGTGCAGCCCCGCGCCGCCCACGCCTTCGCCCGGCAGGAACGCGGCGAGCTGGCGGTACGGCAGCGCGGTGTCCTGCAGGCCATGGCGGATCGACACGGTCGTCTTCGACAAGTCGAGGAACAGCTTCTTGCGGATGTTGTAGGTCAGCTCGTCGATCGTGTTCGGGTACGCGCCGTCCGGATAGGTGTCGCGGTATTCGCCACGCTCGAGCGCGACGACGTTCAGGCCCGCTTCGGTCAGTTCCTTCGCGAGAATCGCGCCGGTCCAGCCGAAGCCGACGATCACCGCATCGACGTGCGGCTTCTTATCTGCGGCCATCAGCTGCGCTCCCCGTTGATCGAGACGGGGCCGTACGGATAGGGCTTGCCGCTCTGGTTGACGAAATCCATGAAGTCCGCGCGCGCGCCCGGGAAACCGATCATCTTCCACGCGGCCATGTCGCGATTGCCGCCATGCACCGGATCGCAGAAGTAGCCTTCACGCGTGTTCTGCAGCAACTGGCCGAGGAACACGCCGGGCGGGACGTCGTCGATCTGTGCGCTGCCCTTCTCCAGCGCGCCGAGCACCGTGTCGCGCGTCGGCGCGTCGAGATCCGCGAACGCCTTGCCGTGCGCCTTTTCGCAATAGCGGTTGACGGCCGCGATGCCGAGCCGGTAGATGTCGCGCGGCACCAGCTTCAACTGGTAGCCGAGCTCGGGCACGCCCTGCTGGAACGGCCCCTGCATGTACCACGTCGCGCCGTGCGCATACGGCGTCTCCATCTGGCGATCGATGAATTCGGGCACGCCCGCTTCGAGTGCGCCGGGGCCTTCGGCGTCGGCAGGAATCAGCCGGTCGACGGCGGCCTGGACGAACGCCCATTCCTTCGCATCGAAAAAGGTCGGCTTGTACGGCGCGCGTTCGGCGCTGGCCGACGCAGTGGACGCGTTGCCGGCCGTCGTCGCGGACGACGAGGACGAGCGCAGGTCGCAGCCGGCGACCGACGCGATCGGCACGAGCGCGACCGAGGTGCGCAGGAAACGGCGACGCGAATTGGGTTTGTCAGGTGGCGTGGACATGGTCGGATGTTGATCGTTGGGGATCGGGTTCGGACGCGCGCATGCCGCATGCCGCGTGCCCGGCAGGCAGCCGTGCCGCGGGCGGCCGGTCGCCATGTTCTTTCGGTGTTGCGCACTACCTCGATGCAGACGTCCGGCAACGCAGTCCGCAGCGGTGCCGTCAACGCAGCCGCACGTCGCCCCGGCGCCGGCGGCGCTGCGCGGCTCGACCTCTTCGCGGGCCCTATCGTCGGACAAATACCGGCATCGGCCGGCATCTACCCGCCATCGCCCACGACCCTTGTTCAACTTAGACGTCGCGTCCGCGGACAGCAAGCGCAACGTGCACGACCCTCTTTTCCGGCCGGGCGACGAGTGCGGCGAATTATATATGGAACCGGTTCCATTACTAGAGGGTTCGATGCAATTCAGTGCATCGAAATTAGCAACAATGGGAAGACTGCAAGACTGAATGTGCAAGGATGGCGAGATGGCGACGCCTTCGCCGGTCGGGCAAACGAGCGGAGCGCGGGAGATGTGCCGGACGTGAGAGGCGTGAGAGGCGTGAGGGCCGCGGGGGCTGCGAGGGCCGCGTGTCGCTTTCCGGGGACGCCCGCTCGGATGGCGATGTCGAGTTGGACCGCGCTCCGGTAGTTCCCCCTCCTATGCATACCCACGATGCCGGGCCGGCCGAATACCTGACGCCGACCGACACGCACGCGTGCCGAATCGCGCGCGGCTTTCCCCTCACCACGGCCAGAACATCGACGCGATCGACAACGCCAGCGCCGCGCACAGCGGCGAGTAATACAGCGTGTCCATCCGCGCGAAACGCGACCCGCGAATCCGTTTGAAGAAGCCGACGTAACGGAAATCGCCGACGGCCCGCACCGCGAAGATCAATGCGAGCGCAACGACCGCGAACGCGATCGTGCCGGGATACGCGTTGCGCCCGAGCCATCCGGCACGCGCGGCGACCACGCCTGCGCCGCCCAGCAATGCCGCCGCGACGGCGAGCGTGCCGACGGCAGTCGGCCGCAACAGCGGTACGCCGTCGTGCTCGGGAATGGCCGCGCGCTTGCCCAGCCGCCCGCCGAACGCCCAGTAGACGTGCACGAACGCGATGGCGCAAAGCATCGGCACGCTGAAATACGCACCGGTCATGTCGATCAAGGTCCTCGTCTCGTCGTCTCGTCGTTTTGCCGAAAGCACTCCGGCCCACGGCCCCGCCCGCATGACGATACCGAAACCCGGCCACGCGCGCATTGCGACGTCGGGTCGCAACGGCCGCAACCGATAGCCGCGCATGTTGCGTCGCAGTGCGCATGCGTCGTCGCGCTGGCCGGCCGCTTGACTTCCCTCCGTGCACAACTACCCTGTTATTCCAGTACTGCGGTCGGCACGCCGCTACGCGAGCGGCTGCCCGCACGACGACGATAACGAAGGCCATGGAGGCGACTCATGCTGATCGGCGTGCCGAAAGAGATCAAGAACCACGAGTACCGCGTCGGCCTCACGCCGGCCGGCGCGCGCGAACTCGTGCGGCACGGCCATCGCGTGCTCGTGCAACGCGGCGCGGGCACGGCGATCGGCCTGCTCGACGACGACTACACGGCAGCGGGCGCATCGCTCAGCGACCGCGCCGACGAAATCTTCGCGCGCGCCGACATGATCATCAAGGTCAAGGAGCCTCAGCCGGCCGAATGCGCGATGCTGCGGCGCGGCCAGATCCTCTATACGTACCTGCATCTCGCGCCCGATCCCGATCAGGCCGCCGCGCTCGTGAAATCCGGCGCGGTCTGCATCGCGTACGAAACCGTGACGGGCCCGGGCGGCGGCCTGCCGTTGCTCGCCCCGATGAGCGAAGTGGCCGGCCGCATGTCGATCCAGGTCGCGGCGACCCACCTCGAAAGCCCGCGCGGCGGCCGCGGCCTGCTGATGGCCGGCGTGCCCGGCGTGCCGGCCGCGCACGTCGTCGTGCTCGGCGCGGGCGTCGTGGGCACCGGCGCGCTGCAGATGGCGGTGGGCCTGGGCGCACGCGTCACCGTGCTCGACAACAACGTGAACCGATTGCGCCAGCTCGATCTCGTGTTCGCGAACCGGATCGCGACCGTCTGCTCGAATGCGCAAACGGTCGACGAAGCCGTGCGCGATGCCGACGTCGTGATCGGCGCCGTGCTGGTGCCGGGCGCATCGGCGCCGCGGCTCGTCACGCGCGACATGATCGCGACGATGCGCAAGGGAGCGGTCGTCGTCGACGTCGCGATCGACCAGGGCGGATGCTTCGAGACCTCGCATGCGACCACGCACGCGGCGCCGACCTTCGTCGTCGACGGCGTGGTCCACTACTGCGTCGCGAACATGCCCGGCGCGGTCGCGCGCACGTCGACCTTTGCGCTGAACAATGCAACGCTCGGCCATGCGCTCGCGCTCGCCGACAAGGGCTGGAAACAGGCGATGCTCGACGATCCGCATCTGCGTGCGGGCCTGAACGTGTGCGACGGGCACATCACGTACGAAGCGGTCGCACTGGCGCTCGGCCTGCCCTACGTGCCGGCGACCGGCGTGCTCGCTTGACCATGCCGGCATGCGTTGCACGCAACGCGGCCGGCCGCGTTGCGTTCACGCGCCCTTCGATCGGCTCCGCTTCGCGCCGCCGCCCGCGCTGCCCGCACCGCTCATCGTGCGCGCCAGCAGCGGCCGCAGTTGCGCGAGCGTGCGCGTGTTCAGCACGTCCTGCCGCGTCAGCCAGCCGCGCCGCGCCTGATCGATACCGAACGCGAGGTTGTCGAGTTCGTCCGCGCTGCATGCATCCGAACCGATCGCCACCAGTACACCGGCCTTCGCGGCCTCGCGGCACCAGACGTCCGGCAGATCGAATCGCCGCGGCTGCGCATCGAGTTCGACGAAGCAGCCGCGCGCGGCGGCCCCCGCGAGCACGCGCGGCACATCGAGTGCGCAGGCGTCGCGTTCGCCGAGCACGCGGCCGGTGGGATGCGCGAGAATCGTGAAATGCGGATGGTCCATCGCGCGCAGCATGCGATCGGTCTGCGCGCCGCGCGGCAGGTCGAAACCGTCGCGTACCGCACCCACCACGAGATCGAGCCGGCCGAGCATCGCGTCGGGTACGTCGAGGCTGCCGTCCTCGCGAATGCCGGCTTCCACGCCCTTGAGCAACACGAAATCGTCGAACGTCGCGTTGACGCGATCGATCTCGTCGATCTGGCGCGCAAGCCAGTCGAAGCCGTCCCGAGCGCCATCGGGCGGGGCACGGTCGGTGACGGCCAGGTACGCGAGCCCGCGTGCACGCGCGGCGTCGGCCATCGCGCGCAGGCCGTCGCGGCCGGCCGATGCATCGGTATGCGCGTGCAGGTCGCCATGGAGATGCTTGCGCTCGACCAGCGCCGGCAGCGTGCCGGCACGCGACGCATCGACCTCGCCGCGATCCTCGCGCAACTCGGGCGGCACCTCGCGCAGCCCGATCGCCGCATAAACCGATGCCTCCGTCGCGCCGGCAATCCGCTCGTCGCCGCGAAACACGCCGTATTCGTTGATCTTCAGGCCGCCGGCCTGCGCGATCCTGCGCAGCGCGATGTTGTGCGCCTTCGATCCCGTGAAGTAGACGAGCGCCGCGCCGAACGCATCGGCATCGACGACGCGCAGGTCGACCTGCAACCCGCTGGCAAGCGTCACGCTCGACCGGGTCTTGCCGTGCGCGAGCACGCGCGCCACGTCGGCGTGGCCGACGAACGCTTCGGCGACCGCGACCGGCTCGCGTGCGGTGACGAGGATGTCGAGATCGCCGACCGTCTCGCGGCGGCGGCGGAAGCTGCCGGCCGGCACGGCCTTGCCGACGCCGGCCACCGCACGCAGGCGTTCGAGCAACGGCATCAGCGCATGCGCGGCGTCGGGCAGCAGAAAGCGTTGCGGCTCGCGCTGCAGGCGATCGTCGATCGCTTCGAGCAGATGCGCTTCGGTTTTCGCGCCGAAGCCCGGCAGCTCGCGCACATGCCCGCTCTTCGCTTCGGCGCGCAACTGTTCGAGCGAATCGACGTGCAGCGCGTCATGCAGCGCCTTCACGCGTTTCGCGCCGAGCCCGGGCACATCGAGCAGCTCGACGATCGCGCCCGGTAACGCATGACGCAAGGTCTGCTGCAGTTCGCAGGTGCCGGTCGCGGCGATCTCGCGCAGCTTCGCCGCGAGATCGGCCCCGATCGACGGAATCTTCGCGAGATCGTCGCCGTTCGCGATCATCGTCGGGATATCGCGGCCGTAGTCGGCGACCGTGCGCGCGGCGTTGCGGTACGCACGCACGCGAAACGGGTTGGCGCCCTGGATCTCGAGCATGTCGGCGATCTCGGCGAACACGGCCGCGCACTCGGCATTGTGGATCGGCATGATCGGCGTGGCTCCTTCCACGTGGATGTCGCGCCGCGCGCGTGCGCGACGGCGTCTGCCCGCCCGGCGCCGCATATCGACGCCGCCGGGCGCCCGTTGGTCATCCTACGCCGGCCGCGCGTCGCGTGCAGCGCGGTTCAAGCCGCGACGTCAGAGCGACGCGCGCGGCGTCGTCGCGTAGCGTCGCTCGTAGAGCGACTGGCAATGCGCGCAGCGCTCGGCGGTCGGACGCGCCAGCAGGCGCTCGTAACCGACCGAGCCATCGCAGTCGATGCATTCGCCGTAACTGCCGTCGCGCATCCGCTGCTGGGCGCGGCCGATCGCGCGCAACTCGGTCAGCTTCATGCCGATCAATGCATGATCGACGTCGACGAACAGGTCCGCGTTCGCCTCGTCGCCCTCGTCCGGCGCCGCGCCGGCCAGATCCGCATAGGATTCCGACGCGCGCTGGTCTTCGCTCGTGCGGATCTCCGCACGCAGCGCCTGCTCGCTCTCGTTCAGCCGCTGCTTCAGCGTCTGCCTTTGTTGTGGGTCGAGCGACATGGCCGTCTCTCCTGTTCCGGGTTCCGCGCGAAAAAGAGCGGCGCGCGGTATCGCGCCGGTGCACGGCACGCAGGCACGACTGCGCCGCCGCATCCGGATGGGCGGCCGGACGTGCGAAACGCCGGACGCATTCGACGCAGGATAAACCCATTGAACACGCGTGTGTTGACCGAAATCGGCGTACCCGTCATGCAGCGGCAGCGGCGCGGAAACTGGGGACCGACGCGCAATCCCGGCTTGCGGCGCGCACCGCGAAGGCCGCCGGCGCAACCGCAGCGCAGCAATTTCCCGTGCGGCCACGGTGCATCCTTCCGTTCTCGCGAACCGGCATCACGCAGTCGATACGATCGCGCGCACGGCGTCGCCTCGATGATTCGGTATCCTTAGAACGCGTTGCGCCCGACGAAGCCGCGCACCACCGTCATCAGGATGATCTTGATGTCGAACCAGAAGCTCCAGTTCTGCATGTAGAACAGATCGAGCTTCACGCGCGCCTCCATCGCCTCGATCTTGCGCGTCTCGCCGCGATAGCCGTTCACCTGCGCCCAGCCGGTGATGCCGGGCCGCACGCGGTAGCGGTACATGTAGCAGTCGATCAGTTGCCGATACAAGTCGTCGTGCTCGATCGCGTGCGGACGCGGACCGACCACCGACATCTGCCCGAACAGCACGTTGAAGAACTGCGGCAGCTCGTCGAGCGACGTGCGCCGCAGGAACGCGCCGACGCGCGTGATGCGTGCATCGTTGCGCGACGCCTGCCGCACGACGCCGGGCTGGGCGCGATGCACGCGCATCGTCCGGAACTTCAGGATGTCGAACTCGCGGCCGTCGACGCCCTTGCGGCGCTGCCTGAACAGCACGGGCCCCGGCGACGACAGCTTGACCGCGATCGCCAGCAGCGCCAGCAGCGGCAGCAACGGAATCAGCACGCCGAACGCGAACAGCCGGTCGAACGCGAACTTTGCCCACAACTCCGGCGCGGAGCGCGGCGTGGTCGCGAGATTGATCGCCGGCATGCCGAGCACGTCGGTCGCGGAGCGATCGACGATCGCCATCTGCCGCACGTCGGGCAACAGCCGCAACTCGACGAACTCGTCGCGCAACTCGCGCACGATGCGGTGGATCCGCCACTCGTGCGACATCGGCAGCGTGAGCCAGACCTCGTCGATGTCGCCGCCGCGAATCAGGTCGCGGAGCGTGTTCCAGTCGTCGATCACCGGTACGCCGCCGATGCCGCCCGCGGCGGCCTGCGCATCGTCGTCGAATACGCATGCGGGCACGAACGGGCCGTTCGGCGCGAGCTGCATCCGCTCGATCGCCACGCGCCCGTAAGCCGTTGCGCCGACGACGGCGACGCGGCGCTGCCGCGCACGCGGGTCGCCGCGCGTCAGCGCGAGCGCCAGCAGCGCCGCGCGGCCGAGCAGCAGCGCCGCGTCGCCGGCCAGCACCGTGCGCACGATCCAGCGGGTGGTCACCGTGCCGCCGCGATTCATGATCCACATCGTGCCGGCCACCGTCAACACGCTCGCACACATCACCGCCACCAGCGTGTGCGTCAGCACGTGCGCGCCGCCCTGCACGGCCACACCGCCAGGCACGGTGCGCAGGTAGCGCGGCAGCAACGCCACCGTCAGCACGCACAGCAGCGCGATCGAACCGCGTTGCGCATCGGACAGTTCATGCCATCCGAGACCCGACGCCGCCTGCGCGACGAGCGTCCCGGCCAGCACGAGCGCGACGTCGGCCGCCGCGATCGCGGCACGCCGCATTGCATTCGTTCCACCGGACATCGACTGCATCGTCACGCACCGTGCGCGGGGAATCCGAAATGCGCATCCGGCATGCGCGGGCGAACCGTCGCCGGCCTCGCATTTGCGCGCGTGCCGAGCAACCGGCGATAGTCGGCACGAATCAGGTCGTAGCACTCGCACGCCTGATGTTCGAGGCCGTGCCGGTCGAGCACCGTGATGCGGCCGCGGCGTTGCCGGATCAGCCCGGCTTCCTGCAGGTTCCCGGCCGCTTCCGTCACCCCCTCGCGCCGCACGCCGAGCATGTTCGCGATGGTCTGCTGCGTGACGGCCAGCTCGTCGCCGTCGATCCGGTCGTGCGCGAGCAGCAGCCAGCGGCTGAGTTGCTCGCTGACCGAGTGATGCCGGTTGCACAGCGCACTGCGCGAGATCTGCGCCATCGTCGCCTGGCAAGTGTTGAGCAGCAGCCGGTAAGTCTGCGCCGATCGCTCGAATTCGGCGCGCATCACGCAACTCGGCACGCGATAGGCCATTCCGCCGATACGCACCTCGACCCGGTTCGATGCGGCGACACCGCCGACCAGCGTCCCCAGCCCGACCACACCCTCACGGCCGACCACCGCCACTTCGACCATCGCACCGTCCTCCATCAGGTGCTGCACCGACATCATCGCCGTCGTCGGGAAATGCAGGTGGCGCATCGGCTCGCCGACCCGGTCGAGCATCCCGGCCTTGATCCTGACCAGTTCGAGATGCGGTGCGATGGCGCGGATGCTGTCCTCCGGGAGGGCAGCAAGGATGGCGTTCGCCGAATAGCTCGAGTGAAGATGAAGCATGTCTGTATCCCTTTTATCGTCCGCGCCGCCGGCAGCAGCAGGCACGGAACTCGTTATCTCGATGCGCGCCCGGACATTGACAGCGGTTGCGGCCCACAACCCTGAATCCGACTGATCATCGGCTTGTCATCGCCGAATTGAGTCGACTGCCCCGTTTCGACACGCCAGCCCGAATAAGCGATTTACGTGCCAATACCCGCCCGTCCTTAATATATGAATCACATCCGATTTAGAGCCGCCGAATAACCGTCCCCAAATCCCAAAAAGCGTCTCATTTCCGGACACTCTCCCGCGCGACGGACACAGCGAGCATTCGACTGATCAATTCCCTTGCCTCGGGCCAGGACGGCCGGTTGGCGGCCGCGACGCTTATCGTTCAAATACTTACAGCCGATTTTCAATTGTTTTCTTGATGTGCGGCGCAGCATTTCGCGCCATCGCCGCACCGCACACGCTCGTTTCAAACTGTCTCAAATTTGAATCGATACACTAATTCGCGGCTCTGTCCGTTACCGCACATATCACAATCAAGCCATTGATTTTAATGACAAATCAGGTTGACCCCATTAATTTGTCAAATAATGTTCAACGCCATCTCGCCACTTTCGCTGTACGATTCGCCATGTCGATAGATTGATTCCCGGTCGACATAGAATGACAAGCAGGCTCATGATTCCATTTCCGGATGATTAATTCCGGGAAAACGAATCATTAAATCGATATAACGTTCCGGCTCAATTGCAATCGTCAAACTTTGTGAAATGACAGAATGCGGAATTGCTCGAATTCAATTGCGTGCTAGCCTTTTTCGCGAGTATCGTCATTCCGTTTTTGATCAACAAAAGTCCGCACGATCGTGCGAAATCCCGTTCCGGGGTTCGCCGAAACGACGCGCGACCGCCAACCTGCGAGGATGCGCCGTGACTCACCAGGCCGCCGACGCCGTCGCGTATGCGAACGGCGTGATCGAGCTTTCCCACAGCTTCGACGCCAACCGGTTTCTCGCGGCCATCGACCGCGACGAACTCGCCACGCTGACACCCCACCTGCAGCTCGTTCACCTGAAATCCGGGCAGGTGCTATGCGAACCCGGCGAAATGCTCGCCGCGGTCTACCTGCCGGTCACGAACGCGATTTCGCTGCAGTACGTGTCGTCCGGCGGCATGACGCTGGAGGTCGCGGAGATCGGCAGCGAAGGCGTGGTCTGCGACGACGTGATCGGCGGCAGCGGCCGGATGCCCTGCCGCGCGGTCGCGTGCCGCGACGGTTTCGTCTACCGGCTCGACCGGCGCGTCTTCGCGGCCGCGTTCGATGCGTCGCCGGTGATCCGCCATCTCGTGTTCGTCGGCGTGCGGCTGCTGATGGCGCAGGTCTCGCAGATCACGTTCTGCAGCCGTCATCACGTGCTAAAACATCAGTTGTGCAGATGGTTCCTGCTCGCGTTCGACCGCACGCGCAGCATCGAGATCCAGGTGACGCACAGCATGCTCGCGCAAATGCTCGGCGTGCGGCGCGAAACGGTCACGGACGCAGCCGGCGAAATCCAGAAGCTCGGCCTGATCCGGCAATACCGCAGCTCGATCGAGCTCGCGGACCTCGACGGCCTCGAAAAAATGTCGTGCGGCTGCCGCGCGATCGTGCGCGACGAGATGAAGCGCATCCTGTCGGCCGACTCGGGCGTGCCGGCCGCGTCACGCGCGTGACCGGCGCACCGGGCCGGGACGGCGCTTCTGCGCCGCCGGCGTGCCGGGTCAGCTGTTTGTAGGGTGGCGAACAGAACGCCGTGTCCACCGATGGTCTACTGATGCCGGACTGCCGGGGGGATGTCAGCGCTTATCGCGCGTCTGCCCGAGCGGACGACACCACGCATGCCGGAGCAGCACGTGAAAAACGAAATCAGAACCATCCTGAAGCACGTCGCCCACCTCGAAGCCGCGATCGATTCGATCGGCGACGGGGACGACCTCTACGAAGCGGGCCTCTCCTCGCTCGATACGATCCAGTTGATGCTCGCGATCGAAAAGCAGTTCAACATCGAGATTCCCGACGAGATGCTGAACCGCAACCTGTTCCGCAGCATCGACGCACTCGCGGACACGATCGCCACGCTGCAACGCACCGAGCACTCCGCATGAGCGCGCTGCTTCCCGAACTCGCGTCCAACAGCGATTCGCATCGGCTCGACGAGGCCGCGCATGCCGTCGCACAAATCGCCGCCCAGCATGCCGATGCGGTCGATCGCGACGCGCGCTGCCCCGTCGAGGCGATCGAGGCGATGCGCGCGCGCCGGCTGCTCGGCGCCATGGTGCCGACCCATCTCGGCGGCGCGGGTGCGTCGCTCGAAGATATCGCGTCAGCCTGCTCGATCCTCGGCCAGGCGTGCGCATCGTCGGCGATGGTGTTCGCGATGCACCAGATCCAGGTCGCCTGCATCGTCGACCACGCCGCCGACCAGGGCTGGCACAAGCTGTTCCTGCAGCAGCTCGTGCGTCACCAGTGGCTGCTCGCATCGGCCACGTCGGAAGACGGCGTCGGCGGCAACCTGCGCGCGAGCCAGTGCGCGCTCGAAATCGACGCCAGCGGGTTCCGGTTGCACAAATCCGCGCCGACGATCTCGTACGGCGACTACGCGGACGGTATTCTCGCCACCGCGCGACGCGATGCGGACGCGCCTGCTTCCGAGCAGGTGCTCGTCACGCTGCTGCGCGACGGCTATACGCTCACGCGCCGCGGCGAATGGGACACGCTCGGCATGCGCGGCACGTGCAGCAACGGCTTCGTGCTCGACGCGCAAGGCGCCGCCGTGCAATGCCTGCCGGTGCCGTTCGCGAAGATCGCCGAGGAAACGATGGTGCCGGTCTCGCACATCCTGTGGGCCGCGGTGTGGATCGGCGTGGCCGGCGACGCGTTCCATCGCGCGCATCAGTTCTTCCGCGCGCAGGCGCGCCAGACCGACGGCGCACCGTCACCCGCCGCGCGACGCATCGCCGAATCGCTCGCGCTGATGCAGGCGATGCAGGCCCGCGTCGACAACGTGCTGCGCCTCCACGCGAACGCGTCGGCCCGCTCGTGGTCGGCCGGCATGGCCTGGGCCGCCGAGATCAATACGCTGAAGACCTACGTGTCGGCGACCGCGCTCGAAGTCGCGCACCAGGCGATGATGATCTGCGGGATGGCCGGCTACAAGCAAGGCACGCCGTTCAGCATCGGCCGCCACATTCGCGACCTGCACGCGGCGCCGCTGATGATCAGCAACGACCGCATTGCCGCCAACACCGCGAGCCTGTTGCTCGCCCTGCGTCCCGCCACGCTGGAGAAACATACGTGAACGATCGCCTTGCCGTGCCCTCCGCCGCCTCCGTCCCCGCCGACGCACCGCTCGACCGTGCGGGCGTCAATCCGCTGCGCGATGCGCTGATCGACGCGGGCCTGCTGGTTTCGACCGGCATCCAGGGCCTGTTCGGCCGCAGCGAACGATTCGAGCGCGTGGTCGAAGCGCTCGACGCGTTCGTCACGCGCCTCGGCGCCGACCAGCAGGCCGAAGTGCTGCGCTTCCCGCCGGCGATGAGCCGCACCGAGTTCGAGCGCAGCGAATACATGAAGAGCTTCCCGCAACTGGCGGGCAGCGTGCACGCGTTCTGCGGCGACGAACGCCAGCACCAGCGCGTGCTGCAATGCCTCGATCGCGGCGACGACTGGACCGAAAACCAGAAGCCGACCTACGTCGTGATGACGCCGGCCGCGTGCTACCCCGTGTATCCCGTCGTCGCGCGCGCGGGGGCGCTGCCCGCCGACGGCCGGATCGTCGACGTGTTCTCGTACTGCTTCCGTCACGAACCGTCGCTCGACCCGACCCGCATGCAGCTGTTCCGGATGCGCGAATACGTGCGAATCGGCACGCCCGAGCAGATCGTCTCGTTCCGCGAGACGTGGATGGAACGCGGCACGCGGATGATCGAAGCGCTGCACCTGCCGAATGCGATCGATCTCGCGAACGATCCGTTCTTCGGGCGCGGCGGCAAGATCGTCGCGAACAGCCAGCGCGAGCAGAACCTGAAGTTCGAGCTGCTGATTCCGATCGAGCACGACGGCCGGCAGACTGCGTGCCTGAGCTTCAACTACCACATGGACCATTTCGGGCTGCTGTGGGACATCCGCACCGCGACGGGCGACGTCGCGCACACGGGCTGCGTCGGTTTCGGCCTCGAACGGCTCACGCTCGCGCTGTTCCGCCACCACGGCTTCGACATCGACGCCTGGCCGCAAGCGGTCCGCGACGTGCTGTGGGGCACGCCATGAGGTTCGTTTCCCGCGACGGCGAAGACGCGTCGTTCGAGGGGGTGCGCCACCGCGCACGCCACTACCGGCCGCACCCGCTGCACAGTCAGGAGATGGTCTGGAAGCAGACCAACTGCTATGTCGACATGTGGCTCGAGGTGCTCCGGTGGTGGGGTCTCAATCCGTATGCGGCGCTGCCGTTTACGATCGCGCTCGATTTCGAGGGCGACCAGTTCACGTTCTTCAAGTTTCCGCACGACGAGCTGGAGCGGCTCTACGGGATCGTCGTGCAGGAACATTCGATCTACGAGCCGCTCGACCAGCACATCGAGACGCAGGTCGCGCGCGGCCACCTGATGATCGTCGAGGTCGACGCGTGGTTCCTGCCCGATACGCGCGGCAGCAGCTACCGCACGCAGCACACGAAGACGACGATCGGCATCGACGCGATCGACCGTGCGAAGCACCAGATCGGCTACTTCCACAACAGCGGCTATTACGTCGCCGAGGATTTCGACTACAACGGGCTCGTAGGCGCCAGCTCGCCGATGACGCTGCCGCCGTACGTCGAATGCGCGAAGCGACGCTTTGCACCGCTCGACGAACGCGCGCTGTGCGAAGCCTCGCTCGCCGCGTTGCAGCGCCACCTGCGGCGCCTGCCGATCGTCGATCCGATCGCGGCGTTCCGCCGGCAGTTGCAGACCGACGCGCGCATCCTCGCGGGCGCGCCGCTCGAGCGCTTCCACGCGTACTCGTTCAATTCGGTGCGGCAGCTCGGCGCGAATTTCGAACTGTTCGGCCACTATGCACGCTGGCTGCAAGCGAGCGGCTGCACCGGACCGTTCGCCGAAATCCGCGCCGCGTGCGATCGCATCGCGTCCGAAGCGATGGTGCTCGAATTCCGGCTCGCGCGCGCGTGCGCACGCGGCAAGGAAGAATACGGCGATTCGACGCTCGAAGCGATCGAGGTCGCGTATGCCGACCTCGTCGCGTGCGCGCGGCAGATTGGCGCGCCGCTGCGGCACGTGACGCCCGTGCGCGCCGACACCGCACCCGTGTCGGCCATGCGGTGACGCGCGCGCGCCCCCTGCCCGCATGGTCGATGCTGGCGACGGCCGCGGGCGCCGTGCGCGAACCGCGCGACCTCCCGGCCGATCGCGGCAGCTGGATTGCGGCGCCGGTGCCCGGCACGGTCGCGCAGGCGCTCGCGCTGGCCGGCCGGCTCGACGAAGCCGCGTCGCTCGACGAGCGCGATCACTGGTACCGGCTCGAGCTGCGCGGGCGCGGGCCGCGCATCCTGCGCTTTCACGGCCTCGCGACGCTCGCCCACGCATGGCTCGACGACACGCCGATCCACCGCTCGGACAGCATGTTCGTCGCCCACGACGTGCCCGTGTCGCTCGACGGCACGCACCGGCTGACCATCTGCTTCCGTGCGCTCGCGCCGCATCTGCGCGACGCGCGCGCGCCGCGCCGTGCGCGCTGGCGCACGCGGCTCGCCGAACCCGCCGCATTGCGCACGATCCGCACGTCGCTGTTCGGGCACATGCCGGGCTGGTTTCCGCCGTATGTACCCACCGGCCCGTGGCGGCCCGTCGAGGTGCTCGATCCGGCCGACGGCCCCGTCCTGGCCGATTGCAAACTGCATGCCCGTATCGAAGGCGACACGGGCTGGCTCGACGCGGAACTGACGTTCGCCGCGCCGCTGCCCGACGCGTTCGCGGCACGGCTGTCGTGCGGCGACCATCACGCGACGCTAGAACGTGCCGACATCGACCAACTGCGCGCAAGCGTTGCGATACCGAACGTGCGTCGCTGGTGGCCGCATACGCACGGCGACCCGGCGCTCTACGAGGTCGTGCTGCATATCGGCGCCGCGCGCCGGTCGCTCGGCTCGACGGGTTTCCGCACGATCGAGATCGATTCCGGCATCGACGGCAAGGGGTTCGGGCTGCGCATCAACGGCGTGCCGGTGTTCGCGCGCGGCGCATGCTGGAGCAGCGCCGCGCCGCTCGCGCTGCACGCCGACGACGCGACCTACGCCCGCCTGCTCGGGCTCGCACGCGACGCCGGCTTCAACATGATCCGCGTCGGCGGCACGATGACCTACGAGGCCGACGCGTTCCACGCATGGTGCGACCGGCTCGGGCTGCTGGTCTGGCAGGACTTCGGTTTCGCGAACTTCGATTACGCGCTCGACGATCCCGAGTTCGCGGCCAACGTCGATCGCGAAGCGAGCCAGTTCCTTTCGCGTCACGGCGCTTCGCCGTCGCTTGCGGTGCTGTGCGGCGGCAGCGAGATCGCGCAACAGGCCGCGATGTCGGGGCTCGGGCCGAAGCAGCGCTTCGTCGAGCTGACGGCCGACCGGCTGGCCGGCCACGCGGCCGCGCACCGCCCCGATGTCCCGTACGTGCCCGATTCGCCCGACGGCGGCTTGCTGCCGTTCACGCCGCGCGAACGCGTGTCGCACTACTACGGCGTCGGCGCGTACCTGCGTCCGCTCGACGACGCGCGCCGCGCGGACGTGCGCTTCGCGAGCGAATGCCTCGCGTTCGCGAACGTGCCGTGCGATGCGACGCTCGCGGAACTCGGCTGGCCCGGCGTGCACGAGCCGCGCTGGAAGGCGGCCGTGCCGCGCGACCCCGGCACGTCGTGGGATTTCGACGATATCCGCGACCACTATCTGCAGACGCTGTACGACGTCGCGCCTGACCGGCTGCGACGCGAGGATCCGGCGCGCTACTTCGAGCTGTCGCGTGCGGTGATCGCGGACGTGATGCGCGAGACGTTTTCAGAATGGCGACGCACCGGTTCGCGTTGCGCCGGCGCACTCGTGTGGCAGTTCCAGGACGTGATGCCGGGCGCCGGATGGGGCGTGATCGACGCCGCGCACCGCCCGAAATCGGCATGGTATGCGCTGCGCCAGGTGCTGCAGCCGATCCAGGTGCTGCTCGTGGACGAAGGCCTGAACGGGCTCGACGTGCACGTGGTCAACGAGCGCCCGGCGCCGCTGTCGGCCGCGATCGACCTGGTCGCGCTACGCGACGGCCGTACGCCGGTCGCACGGGCCGGCTGCCCGGTGCGGATCGCCGCGCACGACACGGTGCGGCTCGGCTCGGCCGAGCTGCTCGGCCGCTTCTTCGACTGGACCTACGCGTACCGCTTCGGCCCCTGCGAACACGATACGGTCGTCGCGACACTGCGCGCCGACGACGGCACGCTGCTGTCGCAGGCGTTCCATTTCCCGTCCCGCACGCATCCTGCCGTGCTGGCGCGTCGCGAACCGGGGATCGAAGCGTGCGTATCGCGCACCGGCGAGACCTGGCACGTCGACATCGACACGCGGCATGTCGCACGCCACGTGCAGATCGACGCACCGGGTTTCATGCCGAGCGACGACTGGTTCCATCTCGCGCCCGGCACGCCGGCGCGCATCGCGCTCATTCCATTGCGAATCGACGGAAAGCCCGCGGCGGCCGACGGCGATGCGCCGCCCGCGGTGGAAATCCGGGCCGTGAACGCCGCGCGCGCGGTGCGGGCCAGCCAGGCCGGGTGACGACGCTCGCGGCCGCCGCGAGCGTCGCGCTGCCGCGTATCAGTCGGACGAGCCCGTGCTGCGCGGCCGCTCGATGCCGTACGCTTCCATCCAGCGATACAGCGTCGCGCGCGACACGCCGAGTTCGCGCGCGGAAGCGGCGACGCGCCCGCGCGTGCGCAGCAACGCGGTTTCGATCGCTTCGCGCTCGATCGACTTGCGGATGTCGGCCACCGACGGCGACGCCGCGTCGAGACAGTATTCGAGCTCGAGATCCTGCGCGGTGATCAGACGCCCTTCCGTCATCACGACCGCCCGGCGCACGCGGTTGATCAATTCGCGGACGTTGCCCGGCCAGTCGTGCTTGTAGAGCGCCGTGATCGCATCCGTCGAGAACCCGCGCACGCGATGGCGCGCATCGCCGCGAAAGCGCTCGAGCATGTGATGCGCGAGCAGTTCGATGTCCTTGCCGCGCGCGCGCAGCGGCGGCTGATCGATGCGCATCACGCACAGACGGTGGAACAGGTCGGCGCGAAAGCGCCCTTCCTCCATCGCATCGCGCAGATCGACGTGCGTCGCCGACACGATCCGGACATCGACCGGTACCGGATCGCTGCCGCCAAGCCGATGAATCGCGCGCTCCTGCAGAAACCGCAGCAGGCTCGCCTGGCTTTCGTGGGGAAGGTCGCCGATTTCGTCGAGCAGCAGCGTGCCGCCGTTCGCGGCCTCGACGTAGCCGATCTTGCGCGCGTTCGCGCCGGTAAACGCGCCGCGCTCGTAGCCGAATAGTTCCGATTGCAGCAGATGCGGCGGAATCGCGCCGCAGTTGACCGCGACGAACGGGCCGTTGCGCCGCTCCGAATGACGGTGGATCGCGACGGCCGTGAGCTCCTTGCCCGTTCCCGTTTCGCCGAACACGAACACCGGTGCGTCGGTGCGCGCGAAACGCCGCACCGTATCGAACAGCCGCAGCATCGCGCTGCAGGTGCCGACGATGCCCTTTTCCTCCGATTCGAGCTGTTCGCGATCGCGCGCGAACAGGCATTCCATGCCGTAGGCGTGGCCGACCGTATCGGCAATCCGCTGGTGCGACGCCGGCAGCGTGACGTAGTCGAAGCAGTAGTCGCGCAACAGCGCGCGCACGTTCGGCGACGCGGTCTGGCCGGCATCCACGAGCGCCACCCAGACGACGTCGCGCATCGACGCGCAGGTCGACGCGATGCTGCCGATCGCATCGGCGTGGCCGCCGCTCAAGTCGAGAATGCCGCAGGTAATTTCGCCGGACGTGTCGCGCAGCTCGTTCGCATGCGCGACGACCGACACTTTCCAGTCGCGGCGCGACAATTCCTTTCGCAGCATCACGGACGGCGACTGCGTCCAGTAAATCAGCGGACGCTGCCCGTTACCGCTCCCCACGCCGGCGCTCTTATCGCGCGTTATTGGCATATTCATAACGAACCATCACTTTCCGCACTCCGCGAACCGTTCGCGTGCGCTGCGGCCGGCGGCGCATGGCCGCCTTTCCGCGCTGCGTTTCCGCAGCTTTGGCGAAGATCGAAACTGCACACGGCGAGAACCCCCGGAGATCGAGCCGGCTGTCATCCGGCCTCGTTGTCATCGAACTCGAACGGAATGCGCGACTGCAGGAGCCATGACATTCCGGCTTTGAAGCGACCCGCCGTCAGGCGGGGCACGTCGGCACACGGAAACGCCGACCCGCATGGGCGTCGCATCGTACACGACGGTCGCACCCGATGCCGAGCCGGAGGGCGGCCAAACCGCGCCCGGATCGCCCGCCCCATTTCATCCGCACCTGAATTTACACCCCGTTGCCAGTTGGCCTTGTTACCAAAAGATAAACGTGAATCAGTCGGTTACGCTGCTCGTGGCCCGGCGCTCCGCGCTTTTGACCACTGAGATTTGATTATCTATGACCATTCCCGTCAATCAGTGGCAAATACTACTTTTCCGCAAGATTGATCCGGTCGATTGCCCGCGATTTCCATCGAAATCTCCCAAAAAGCAAAGTACCGTGCTCCGCGGACCGCATAATCGCGCGCGCCCCCGGGTCGCCGCATCGCCTCCCGCCGGCGCGCCGGCCACCCGGCCGTTACACGTCGTAATCACCGGCATCGCGCCGCGCAGGCGCTTTTCGGCGAAATCCTGCCGGCTGGCCGGATACCGGGCGGCGGCCCGCGCGTCGTGCGGTGCAGCATGATGGCCATCCTTGCGCGATCCGCCCGCCCGCAGGTCCCGGCCCGAAGCGCCCCCACCGGCAGATCACCGCGGCGGTGCAGGCACGCGAGCGGCAGCGCCCCCTTGCGGGCGTGCAGGATGGCGATCGGATGGCGGGGGGATCACCTCGCCCGGTGTGCACGATGCGATCGACGGCGAGCCAGCGCCCGGCACTCCTGCGCGCAGCCGGTCCGTCGTCAACGATGCAATCTCGGCCCCGTCTCCCGGCGCGCGGTTTGCGTGCGATGTCGGCCGGGCGCGCTTCATTGCAGGCCGCCACGATGAACCAATTATGAAAAAGCACTGGCCCCGACGGTGTGTGCTACCGCACATTGCGACGCTCCCGTGACGCGCGCATCGCCTGGTATCCCGCGCCGCGCCCTGCGAATCCGGAGCGTGAGTGCGCTTTCGAACAGACCGCTGCACCACGCATCGGGATGATGAAGATCGCCGCGCCGCACGGATCGACCGCATCCGCGCGGCGTGCCGAAGGCATCACGCGAGGACAGCATCATGGAATGGCATTGTTGTGAATTCGAACATCTGAGCGCCGTCGATCTCTATGCAATCCTGCGCGCGCGCAACGCCGTGCTGGTGGTCGAGGACGCGCACACGCATCTCGACATCGACGGCAAGGACGCGGGCGCGCTGCACGTCTATGCGAGCGTGCGCGACGGCGACGCGATGGAAGTCGCGGCCTACGCACGCATCCTGCCCGGCGACGACATCGATCCGGACGTCGTGATCGACAAGGTGCTGACGAGCGAAAGCTGCCGCGACGACGACACGCTCGAACGCCTGATCGGGCGCGCGCTCACCGCCGCGCAGGCCGCGTGGCCCGAGGCGGCGGTGCGCACGCACGTCCCCGCGCCGCGCCAGGCGTTCTACAAACAGTTCGGATTCCGCAAGGCCTACGGGCCGTATCTCGAACAGGGCGCGCCGTTCGTCGGCATGATACGGTCGGCCGACCGCGCGGCCGGCGCGCTGCGTCACCTGCTGTCGCGAGCCGTTTCGGTCTCGCGCCACGACGACGCGCGCGCCGACGGCCGCGCGCGCACCCTGCTCCCTGCCGATACCGGAGCGAACCGATGACCCGCACCCTTCGTCCGGTTCCCGAACCCGATCTGCCGAGCATCCTGCCGGTGATTCTCGCCGGCGGCTCCGGCACGCGGCTGTGGCCGCTGTCGCGCGAGCAGTATCCGAAGCAACTGATCGAGCTGGTATCGAACGAGTCGCCGCTGTCGGCAACGGCGCGCCGCCTGAACGGTATCGCGAACGCATCGCTCGGCGACACGCTGCTGCTCGTATGCGGCGAACAGCATCGCTTCATGAGCGCCGAGCAGGTGCACGGCCGCTCGGCGCCCGCCCGCATCCTGCTGGAACCGGCCGCGCGCAACACCGCGCCCGCGCTGACGCTCGCCGCGCTCGACGCGAGTGCGCTCGCGGACGATCCCGTGCTCGCCGTGATGCCGGCCGATCACGTGATCGTCGACGTCGGCGCGTTCCAGGACGCGATCGCACGTGCGGCACGCTATGCGCAGGAAGGCGCGATCGTCACGCTCGGCGTGCTGCCGCGCCGCGCGGAGACGGGCTACGGCTACATCCAGGTTGGCGAGCCGCGTTCGGGCCGCCACGGCAGCCAGGGCGGTTACGCGATCGGGCGTTTCGTCGAAAAACCCGACGCGACGCTCGCCGAACGCTATCTGCAATCGGGCGATTACTGGTGGAACAGCGGGATCTTCGTCACGCGCGCATCGGTCTGGCTGAAGGCCATCGGCGCGCTTGCGCCCGACATTCATGCGGCCTGCGAGAGCGCGTGGCGCGCGGGCGTCGCCGACGATCCGTTCTTCCGGATCGACGCGGCGGCCTTCGACGCATGCCCGTCGGATTCGATCGACTATGCGGTGATGGAGCGCCTCGCGGAACACGGCGAGCTCGGCATAGAAGGCATCGTCGTGCCGCTCGCGGCCGGCTGGTCGGACGTCGGCACATGGGACGCGATCTGGGAAATCATGCCGAAGGACGATCACGGCAACGTCGCGCGCGGCCCCATCGTGTTCGAGGATACGCAGGACAGCCTGGTGCGCTCGGAAGGCCGCCTCATCGCGTGCGTCGGGATGAAGGACGTCGTCGTGATCGAGACGGCCGATGCGGTGCTGGTGGCGAACAAGCACGACGTGCAGCGCGTGAAGAACATCGTCGCGCGCCTGAAGACCGACCGGCGCCCGCAGGCGAGCGAGCACCGCAAGGTGCAGCGGCCGTGGGGCCATTACGATTCGATCGATCTCGGCGAGCGCTTCCAGGTGAAGCGGATCGTCGTCGAGCCCGGCAGGCGGCTGTCGCTGCAGATGCACTATCACCGCGCCGAACACTGGATCGTCGTGCGCGGCACCGCGAAGGTGACGCGCGGCGCCGAGACGTTCCTGCTGTGCGAGAACGAATCGACGTACATCGCCGTCGGCGAAGTACATCGACTCGAGAATCCCGGCCGGATTCCGCTCGAAATCATCGAGGTGCAATCGGGCGACTATCTCGGCGAGGACGATATCGTCCGCTTCGACGATCAGTATGGCCGGGAGACTTGCGTACCGCCGGAACCGGCTACGCGGAAGGCGGCCGTGCTGGCCGCGCCGTCGACGGGCGACGCGTGCTGACCGCACGGGCATGGCGCCCGCGCGTCACCGCACGACGATCGCCGTCGACACGACGTTCTGGATGAACGGCTTGCCGACGGCCTTGATGAAGTAGGTGCCCGCCCGGGCGCCCGGCAGCGGCATGCTCGTCGTGTCGGCCGGATAGCGGCCGGCCAGCGCGAACGCGCCGTCGCCGAGCCGCTCGTACAGCTCGAGATGGTCGACGGTCTCCGGATGGGTGATCCTGACGGTCAGGCTCGCACCCACGGGCTGCGCGTCGATTGCGGTGCAACTGGCGATGCCGGTTTCGAGCGCGCTGCCTTCCTCGTAGTCGTTCCAGGTGATCAGTTGAACGAACGGCAATTGTTGCCGCACGCTGTAGCGCTCGTTGATCGTCCTGAACGTGTCCAGCCAGGTCTGGCCGCACGACGGCGCGAGAAAGCGCGGCGCCGCGGCGCCCCACGATGCCTTCGTATCGTCGAAGCCGCTCCATACGCCGCCGACCGTGATCGTCCCCGGCGGCTGATTCCGTGCGATGTCGTAGAAGCGCTCGCGATACAGCAGGTCGCGTCGTATGCCGACCGCTTGCGGCGCGGCGCGCGGCGACGGCTGCGTCCACACGTACGCGCCCTTGCTGTACGGAAGATCGAAGCCCTGCACCAACGTATGAATCCAGTAGACGTCGGGGTACGCCGCGTGAATCCGTGCCCAGTCGGCCTTGCCGACCGCGTCCATCCCGAACTCGGACACGACCGGATGGCCGTTGTAGCGCAGATACTGGCTCGACGTGAAGTATTCGCGGCTGATGTACGCGAGGTTGTGCAGGATCGTCGCGGTCAGGTCGCAGCCGCGGCACGCATTGAACTTGAAGGAACCGCTGTCGATCATGATCGAGAACGTCATCCCGGGAAACTTCGCGAGTTCGGGCAGCGATGCCTGCCACGCCGTGTCGACGAAATGGCCCTCGCCGTACCAATCCACGATCACGCCGTCGATGCCTCTCGAACGCATGTCGGCGAAGGTGCGAAACGCCTGGCGGGGATCGTCGGATCGATAGCCGACGTTCACGCCGCGCCGGTCGGGGCCCCACCATGGAAGGTAGTGCGCGAGCACCTGTGTCGTGCTGCCCGGGTACAGCAACGTGTGCACGTCGATTTTCGATATCGACGTCGTGCCGGCGAGCAGCCCGTTCGACGAGCCCTTGAAATCGGGGCTGCCGGACGTATTGGCCGGCGCGAGCGCCATCACGCGCTCACCGCCCTGGCAATGACCGTAGACGGCCGACAACGCCAGTGCGCCAAGGGCGACCGCCACGATGCGTCGCAATGCCCGCATAACGCTCCTCTTGATCAAGTATCGCGGCCGCGGGACGAACGCGCGGCCGCGATGTATCCTGGCCGAACCCGGCCCAGGTCGACGCATCCGCTGCGCGCCGCTAACCGCCCTGCTGCCCGCCGAGCCCCATCCACGATGCAAGCTGCGCCGCGTAGCGCGACGGCGTGTACGCCGAACAATCGTAGTGCCGATCGGCGATGCGCAAATGACGACCCAATTCGTCGAACGCATTCGTCAGGCCGTCCGGCGAATTCCGGTACAGGATCTTGTTGCCGATCTCGCTACCGAACGTCGACAGGCTGCCGATCTCGTGCGCGAGCACCGGCAGCCCCAGCGTGGCGGCCTCGACCAGCACGAGCGGCGCGTTTTCGGCCCAGACCGACGGCAGCACCAGCGCATCGTGCGCGCGCAGTGCGTGAAACAGCTCGCCGTGGCCGAGTCGCCCGGCGAAACGCAACCGGCCGGCCTGAACCAGATCCTGGTGGCGCGTTTCGAGCTGCGTGCGCAGTGTGCCGTCGCCGTACAGCGTCAGACTGCCGATACGGCGGAACGCGGTCCGGCGCGCCAGTTCGATGAACTCGTGAATGCCCTTCTCCGCATCGAGCCGCCCCACATAGGCGAGATCGAACTGCTCGCGATCGCATACGCGCGGCGGGAACGGCTCCGCCAGCGTGCTCACCGGATTCGGCAGCAGTGCGGTGCGCGTGATGCCGCGTTGCGCCAGCGCCATGCGCATGTACGGACTCGGGCACAGGAACAGGTCGAACACGTTCCGCGGATTGCAATACGCGTACACCGCGTGCCAGTGCAGTTTCTTCACCGTGTCGTGCAGCCGCCCGCGCGGGCTCGCCAGCGCGAACAGGCGCGCCGGATTCGACAGCGCATCGACCGGAACCGGCACCGGACGTCCGTTGCGATAGGCGAGCAGGTTCGGGTTGTAGAACACCAGATGGTAGTCGTGACACGTGAGATACGTGCGAAATCCCTGCTCGCGCCGCCGCCGTGCGAGTACCGGCAGGATCGATTGCGTCAGCAGATTGTGATAGTTGTGCACGAGCACGCGATGCGGACGCACGTCGTCGAGCAACGTCGCCAGTGCGCCCGCCGCGGCGCGGTTCCAGCCGCGCGCGAACGCGCCTTCGCCCGCCGCGAAATTCGTCTCGTCGAACGAGTACACGTCCACGTCCGGGATCTTGCGCAGCACCTCGATGGAGGTCTGGTAGACCTCCTCCGCGCCGCCCTTGCGCGCGTAGTCGTTGACGACGACGACGCGCGTCGCCTCCGCGCGGGAGCCGATCGACGACCACCCGTTCAATTCGGCATCCCGAACGTGCATCGAACCACCCGGTATCGCGGCATGCCGCCGCCATCGTCATGCACCACCGTACTCGTCAGCATCGTCTGCGCTCCGTATCGTCCATTCCATTCGTATCGGCAACGCGAGATCGCCGTTCCAAACCGTTCCAAGCCATTTCATCCGTCCGCGCGCCAGCCGCTTCGCACCGGGCCCGGCGTCGCATCGACCGACCGATTGCCGACCGGCAGATCGCCGCCGCGCCACCGCGATGCGGTCAAGCGATGCGCGAGCCGCACACAGGGCGCTTCGCAATACCGGTAGCTCAGATACGACAACGCAATCAACGGCACGACCGGAACGATCATGTAGACGCCCAGCGGCCATCCGGTCCATCGGTAGTGTTCGCACAGCCAGTAGAACCCGAACAGTGGGATCGCGTGAAACAGGTAAATCGAGTAGCTGACCTCGCCGAGCTTCGCCATCGCGCGCGCGCGGACTTTCAATACCGTCGCCATCGCCACGAAGATCGCGACGCCGACCACATAAGCCAGCGACGACGGCAGATGATCGACGTTGTGATGACGCCAGTCGTTGGCCGCGCCGACGAGCGCCACGCCGACGATCATCGCGGTCAGCAGCCCCGCCACGCATCGGTACGTCAGCGCGATGCCGGCGTGTTCGCCCCGCCCCCCTCTCACCCGCAGCGTGTCGAGCGGCCGGTCGTAGGCCTGACGAAAACATGCGCCCCAGAACATGATCGCGAGGTGGTACGGCATGGCCTTGTACTGGCCCAGCGTGTCGTCGGGAAAGACGTGCAGCGCGACGGTCGTCACGAACACCGCGCACAGCCCGATGCAGGCGAGCGACAGGTCGCGCATCCGATGCAGCCCGCCCCACCAGAACAGCACGAGGCAAAGCCCGTAGAAATACAGCTCCGTTTCGAGCGTCCAGTAATGCCCCATGACGGGCTCCTGACCGAACGCGGTCGGGATCATCGTCGCATTGGCGATCAGCAGCGTCGCGCTCACCGGTTTGCCGAACAGCGTCCAGAAGACGACGCAGCCGATCGGAATGGACAACCAGAATGCCGGATACAGCCGCAGGAAACGGCGGATCAGGAAGCGCCGTGTGCCTGGTCCGGCGGGGCCGTGCAAACTGACCGGAATCAGCAGGCCGCTGATGCCGAAAAAGACCACCACGCCGATCCGCCCGAAATTGACGGAGCGCTGCAGCGTGTCGAGCCACTGCTGAGCGCCCGCCAGCGCGACGAACCGCTCGGCATAGTGCGTCCATATGACGAGCAGGACCGCGACGGCGCGCATCGCATCGATATGGTCCAGACGTCCGGAAGGTTCGGAATGCATCGTCATGGTCGCGTAGAGGTTGCCGGCGTCGGCGGAGGACAGACGCGTTACCGTATCACCGCACCGGTGCAGCGACTGTGCGACATGTGACACAGCCCCGCGTCGGTCCGGTCATGCCGGCGACTCCGCGTTGATGATCGTCGCCGCCGTCGCGCGACGCGATTCGAGCCCCTTGACGAATTCGCTGCACAGCCCGACCACCGCGTCGGCGGCATGCGAACCGAACACACTGTGATCGAGATCGTCGAGTACGACGGCGCGCGCACCGGCAAATCGCGACAGCCGCTTTCCGCGCGGGCCGAAATACATCGTCACCAGATCGAGGCTGCTGTCGTATGCGCCGCAGACGAACAACGTGCTCACCTCCTTGCGCTGGAGCGCACGCAGGATCTCGTGCGGATCGACCGGGGTCGTGTCCGCGCACGACCAGCCGGCGATCCGGCGTCGCCATGCGCCGATTCGCACGGCCAGCGTCGTCGTCGAGCGCTTCAGCACGAGCCGGACGAACGGCATGATCTTTCGATCGCCGCTCAGCACCTGCTTCCACTTCTTCAGCTCGAAGAACGACGACCGGTATCCGGCCATCGAATTGGGACGATGCTCGCGCAGCGCGTCGGTCGAGATGCCGTCGGGCATGTGGAAACGCTGCAGGTTCACCGATATGACGCCCGACAGTGCGCGTCCCGCGAGCGCCGCACGCAACGCGCTGTATGCGCCCGAGCAGATGCCGAACGACACGACCTGCCGATACCCTTGCTCCTTCAACCAGTGGGCTGCCGTCGCGACGTCGTCGACGACGGCGCTCGAATAGACCGGCTGGGGCGCATCGAGCGGCGCGCCGTCTTGCGCTGGCGAACTGTCGCCGATCCCGCGTCCGTCGAACCGCAGCGACGCGATGCCGCGGCGCGCGAGCTCGCGGGCGATCCGCACCGACAGCCGGCTGTCGCCGACGTGCGGACTGGCCGACGTGTTCGTGATCAGCACCACCGGCCCCCGGTCGTGCATCTCGTGCGGCGTGCACAGAATGCCGAACAGGCGGCCGGCCGCCCCGAATCGAACCGGCTGCTCGCAGGCTTCCGGCGTGCGCAGCATCAGGTCGGGCTCCCAGTCCGTTTTCTGCGCGGTGCGCGCCGCCGGTCGCTGCGGGCCATCGGTGGCCGCGATCCAGTCGACGACGGCATCGAACACGCGCGTCGGCAAGCGCGAGAACGTCGTTTCCTGCATGAACGCCGCATAGCCTTCGAACGGCCTTTGCTCGACTTTGCCGCCCAGCGCTTCGAGCCGTTTGCGCAGCGGTTCGGTACCGCCGCCGCTCATGTCGACGATCAGCGTTTCCGATGCCGGCGCACCCGTGCGGTCCTTCAACGCGTCGATCGCGTCGAATGCATTGAGCCGCGTACGGAACGCCGCACTGTAGACCTGCCCGAGCACGTTGAGCGGCGCGTCTTGCGGCTGGGCCGCGCGCAGCGGCGCCGGCAACTGGTCGAGCCAGATATTGCGCATGATCGACAGCTCGCGCACGTAGCTGCGCCCGCTCGCCACCGGCGCCAGCAACACCAGCCGATCGACGTCGTCCCGGTCCGCCGCAAGCAGCGCGAATGCCGCGCCCAGCCGCAGGCCGCACAGCGTCACGCGGGTCACGCCGGTTTCCTCGCGCAATCGCGAGATGGCCGCACACACGTCGTCGACGGCCGTTTCGAACTGGTCGTTCGCGCCATCGGCCCCGGCGGAATCGCCGGTGCCGCGGTAATCGAAACGCAGCACCGGCATCCCGCGCGCGGACAGGCGATCCGCCAGATTCCGCATGCCGCCGTGACTCCAGACGGATTCGTGTCCGTACGCGTTGCACAGGACGACACCCCGCGTCCCGCTGCCCGGATGCAGCCATCCGAACCGCCCGTCAAATATGATCGGTCTCATTTTCTATTAGGTATCGGTGAAGAATGGGTACGGCGCCCTGCGGCCCGACCGCTGAACCGGTCGGCCGCAGGACGGCAAATCTCCCGCGGAAGCCTTCCCCTTTCCGGTATCCATGCCGCACATGCAAGGTCCGGAAGCCGGCCGCCCGCGAGCCGTTCGGATCACGCCATCGGGGCCCTCCTCTTCGTTGCGGCGCCCGTCACGACGGGCTGCCTGCCGGCGGCGCGATCAGCTCGCGCCACCGACGATCGAATACGGGCATGCTGAAATGCTGCTCGCAGTACGCGGCGAAGCGCGTGGCCGCCGCCACGACGCGATCCAGATCCGCGGTCGGATCGGCGACGAACCGCTCCAGTCTCGTGTCGCTCATCGCGAGCGCATCGTCGTGGAATCCGAGTCCTTCGAACGCGGCTTCGTTGCCGACCGGCACGCAACCGTACGAAACCGCCTCCAGCACCTTCGACTTGATGCCGCCACGCAGAAAAGCAGGACACAACGCGATCGAGCACTCGGTGTAGACATCCGCCTGTGTCGGCGCGAACCCGGCGAACTCGACGTTCGGAACGGGTGCGTACCGGCCGGCCATGCGCCCGTAGATCACCAGCGGCGTGGCCGGCCGGATACGCGCCCACAACGCCACCAGGAATTCGATCGCGAGCCGGTTCTGCAACTGCCGGTCCGAACCGATGAAGACGAACCGGAACGGCGCCGCCGGACGCCGCATCGGCACCAGCGCATGCATCGGCGGTGCGATCACGTGCGTCTTCACGGCCTCGTCGTTCGTGAGGGACCGCCGCAGCGACTGCGCGTCCTCCGTCGAAACGAGCGTGACGGCATGCGACGAGCCGATCGCCGCGCGCTCCTGCCGTTTCAGCGCGAATGCTTCATAGCCGAGGAATGCGTTGCGAACCAGCCTCGCGTTGGCGAGCCTGACGAACGGCCCCGGAATCGACTTCTCCAGATACCCGGCCGACAACGGCAAATCCTGCTCGCGCAGGATGTTCGCGCGGCGCGACATGAGATCGTCGAAATCCACGACGATCCGGCAGCCGGGCACGCTGCGCCGCACCAGGATCGCGTAATCGACGAGCCGGATGCCGTCGAAATAGATCACGTCCGGCCTGATCGCCTCGACGGCGCGCAGCAGCGCCGTGCGCTTGCGCGGATGCGAAAACATCGCCACCTGAAGCGCGCACGGCGCGCCGCGCAACACGCTCCATCCGACCCGCACCGCCGCGCCGATCTTCGCGCGCCAGCCGCCGTCCTCGAACACCGAGCGGATCTTGAATTCGGTTACGTCCATGTGGTCGCCGATTGCCTTCCGGATGAAGCTCAACGTGCGCTCCCGTCCGTTCGATACGTCCTGCGGAATGTCCCGCGTCATCACCATCAGCACCCGGTTTTTCACGAGTGACCTCCCCTACGATCCGAAACCTTCCCGATTCCATGTCCCGCCAATCCACGCCGGCGCGGCGAACGACCGCCTGCACGCCGGCTCATGGCCGCTCCCGGGTGAACGCGAGATTCCCGAGCACCACGCACCAGAACACCACGAGCGATACCGCAATGCCGGTCGACGGCGCATACATCACCAGCGTGCGCGGCATGACGAACGGCGCGGCGACGATCGCCGCGACGATCAGCACCTGCTTGATCATGATGAGCCGGTAGCGCCGCACGGCCAGGAGCCACGTGCTCAGCCCCGCATCGATGAACGTGGCGATCGCGCAGCCGGTCGCGTAGATCATGATCGGCACGCCCTGCACGAACGCGGGCCCGTAGATCATCAGGAACACCTTGCGGCCGACGAAGTAGCTGCCGACCCACGCGGCACAGCCGACGAGGCCGAGATAGAGACCGAGCTTCAATGCCTTGGCGCGCACGAGCGGCTCGGTCCGCGCCGAAAAAACCATGCTCGGCGCCAGGGCCAGCGCCAGCGTCGTGCCGACCGAATTCCATTGCTCGACCAGCGACGCGGCGGACGCATAGATGCCGAGATCGGCCTTGGACACCAGCACGCCGAGCAGCAGCCGATCCATGCGCAGCACCAGCACGCTGGCCGCAATGGCCGGCCAGATCCGCAGCCCGCGCACGACCAGCGCTTTCGTGACGGCCGCGCTGCCGCGAAACGATTTCGGCGTCTTCAACGCCAGCTCGCGATAACGGCTGAACGGCGCCGCGGCCGCCACGCAAGCCTCGAGCGGCCATGCGAACGCGGCGACGATCACGCCGAGCGACGCGTGTGCCGCGATGTACAGCCACAGCACCCGCACGCAGCTGGCGTACGCCCGCGCCCGCGTGATCACCCACGGCTTCGATTCGGCGTAGGCCATCAGCGAACCGAGCGCGATCGGCTCCACGATCAACGCAAAGGCCGCGATCAACGTGAGCTCGGATACGCTCGACGGCCGCATGACGATCACCACGACCCCCATGAACAGCAGCATGACGGCCAGCGTCAGCGTGAGCCGCAGGCGGAACGCGCGGTAGACGACCATGTGCCGCAGGCGCGGGTGCTTGCCGAGGATCGGCTGGATCACCTGTGCGCCGAAAATCAGCGCGACGCTGCCGATCACGTAGGCCAGCGACAACGCGAACTGCAGCTCGCCGAACAGCCGCGCGCCGTAGATGTTCGCAAACAGGTGATTGCTCGCGATCGCCGCTAACGCACCGATGATCTTTTCGCACACCACGCCCGCGAACGACGAAAACAGAAGCCTGACGAACGCGTTCAAGATGTCCCCGTCCGCATCGCATCGGCGTGCACGCGCCGCGCGTCGACGCAATGCCACCAGATCAGCGCGATCGCCAGATAGAACAGCGTGCGTGCGCCGAACAAGGTCCAGTAATCGCCCTGTTGCATCGCATAGGTCGCGTAGGCGAAGATCTTCGTGGCCAACCACAGCATCACGACCCCGCCGCGCATCGCGACCAGGATCAGCATCGCGCTCGCCACGCCGTAGATCGCGCCCGTCAGCGCAATGAACAGCGCGCCGCCCGCATAGCCGAACCAGTAGACCGGCACCGCCATGTTGCCCATCGTGAACGTCACGTCGTCGAACACGTAGGCCTTGAGGATCTCGGGCGTGCCGTACGACAGCATCAGGTCGCGCAGCCCGCTCACCGGCGCATCGCTGAAGAACGTCGGCTCGGTGAACGAACCCAATGAATCGACGAAGCGCCCGAACGCCGCCATGCCCCCGAACGTCGGCGCGCCGAACAGGTGTGCGTCGCCGTCCACCACGTACCACGCCTGCCCCTGTTCGAGAAACCGCGACACCACCGTCTCCGCGACGTCGAGCCCCTGCCCCCGGTACGCGTAGAACACCGACACGCTGCCGATCACGAGTGCGATGAGCGAGCCGATTCCCAGGTAGCGCATCACCGGCTTGCCGTTCATCGCATGGATCGCGATGAACGGGATCAGGACGGTCAGGCATACGTGCAGCACGGCCATGAACTGTTCGCCGTGCAACGCTTCCAGCACCAGATCGACGACGAGCAGGCACACGGACGTCCAGCGTACGACCCGCGCCGAACTCGTGCAGAAGGTGCCGAGCAGCACCGCGACGAAGGTCTGGTTGTTCAGGAACAGGTTGAACAGCGTGCTGTTCGACGCGTCGTTGCGCAGCGCGTAACGATTCACGCCGCTCAGCACCGCGAAGCCGCCCGTCAGGCCGGCCAGCACGCCCGTCGCGAGGATCGCGCCGACCAGCCCCAGCCCGAGCGCCACGCTTATCGGCTGAAGCGTCATCCGCGCGCGGATCGGCGGATGGCCGGAGCGTGCGTTCAGGATGCGGTCGAACGCGAACAATGCGCATGCGATGAAAACGACATAGAACGACAGCAGCCGGCTGAACGCGCCGTTCGCGACGCCGAAGATGTCCGTTTCCCGCAGGAATCCGCCGGACTCGATCCCTACGCCGGCAACGAACGCGGTCAGTCCGATCACCAGCGTGTACAGGATCGACACGGCGAACACCGGCCGCGCGACGATCAGCGCGATCACGCCCGCGACCGCGACCAGCAACGTGCAGGTCGCACTCGGTTCCATCGCGCCGAGCGCCGGCAGCATCGCATTGACGCTCAACGCGAGCACGAACAGCGTCGATACGGCCACGCCCGTGAGCGCCGCGGTTCGGCCGTCGGCCTGAATCGTTCGCATCGCCGCCTCTTTCACGCTTGTGCCCGGCCGGCGCGCGGCCGGCCATGCACGGCGCGCTCCAGCGCATCGTGCAGTTGCGCGCTGACCGCGCCGGACGAAAAACGCCGCGCGTTCGCCCGCCCGGCGCTCACCAGCCCGGCGCGCAGCGACGGGTCGCCGGCGACGCGTTCGATCTGCCGGCCCCATTCGGCGGCATCCATCGCATCGGCGACGGCCACGAACGACTCGCCCATCGTGTAGCGGTACACCGGCAAATCGGACGCGACGACCGGCACGCCGACGAATTGCGCCTCGATCACCGTGCGACCGAAGCCTTCGTGCAACGTCGGCGATACGTACAGATCCGCCGCCTGGAAAAAGTAGCCGAGATCCTCGTCGCCGACGTTCTCGACGAAATGGGCAGCGATGCCAGCCTGCGCGGCAATGCTGCGGCATTCGTCGCGGTTGGCCTGGTTGTGCGCGCTGCCTACCCGCAGCACCATCACGTCCTTGCGCCCGAGCGACGCGAGCGCGCGAAACAGCGTCGCATTGTTCTTGCGCGTCTCGTCCGAGCCGACGTTCAGCACCACCAGCGCGTCGCCGACGTCGATGCCGAAGCGCGCGAGCAGCATCGCGCGCGCCCGTTCGCGCACCGCGGCGTCGATCGGCGCATAGCGATCGTCGAACGCATTGGGAACGACCTGTATCCGGTCGGCGCGGATGCGCAGCTCCGCCAGCGCTTCCTGCGCGGTCACGTCCGACGGCGCGAGCACCACGTCCGCGGTCGCGATCAGCGACTGCGTCAATCGCATGTACGCATTCTTCAACTGCTCGACGACGCCGCGCACCTGGCCCGGACGCTGCACATGATGCAGCACGATGCCGACGCGACCGCCCGCCCACCGGATCAGCGGAATCATGAAGGCCAGGTCTTCCTGGTACAGCATCACGAAGTGTCCGGCGCGCGCCGCCGCGATCGCACGCAGCGGATACAGCACGAACTGCGTCCAGTACCGCAGGAACGAACGCGGCTCGGCCGGAATGTCGACCGGCTCCACGTCGAATCCCGCCAATGCCGGGATGAAATCGATACATTTGAGGCTGTATCGCATGACGCCGTTCCAGCTCACCGGCCGCGGGCCGAGAAACCACACGACCCGCACCGCGGGCGACTCGCGCCGCAGCCCGTCGTTGCCCGCCATCGAATCGCTCATGCGTTGCACCTCCTCGCCCGATTGCATCGACACCTCCCGAGCGGTCAGGCGCGCGCTGCGGCGAAGCCGGCGCCGATCCGGCGTACGCCGTGCAACGGCGACGGCTCGAACCCGTTGAACACCAGCCCGTCGATGCGCACACCGATCTTGCGCAGGCTGTCGAGCGCGTCCGCCATGCCGGCCGAGTTCGCCGAACCCTGGCGCGCCACCAACAGCGTCATGTCGGCCACGCGCGACAAGGCCGCGATGTCGGCCACCGGCAGCACGGACGGCGCATCGACGATGACCATGTCGTAGCCGCTGCGCAACCACACGACCAGCTTGTCGAGACGCGCGACGTCGAACAGGTTGCGCGTCGACGCGCGCTGAGTGCCGGCGGACAGCGCATCGAGCTTCCCGGCCACGCGCGTGATCGCCTCGTCGGCCGGCAGCGCGCCCTTCAGTACGTCGGACAAGCCCGGCGTCGCGGCGACCGGCAGATAGCGATGCAGCGCCGGCGCGCGCACGTTGGCATCGACGATCACCGTCTTGAGCCCCCTCTCGGCGAACAGGTACGCGAGGTTGGCGGCAATCATCGACTTGCCCTGCGCGGGCGCTGCGGACGACACCAGCACGACCTTCGCGTCGCCGCCATAGGCCGCCAGCCGGTGTCGCAACGTCAGCGCCAGGCTGTCCATCGCATCGGCCAGCGGTTCGTCGGCCGACTCCTGCGTCGCGATGAAGGCCGGCGTGCGATTCGCATCCGCATCGGCCTGACGGCGCGATTTCGGCAGGACGCCGAGCATCGGGATGCCGAGCGCCGCTTCCAGCTCATTCGGATCGCGAATGCGGCCGGCCAGCAGCGCACGGCCCTGCGCCGCGAGAAACCCGAGCATCAGCCCGATCACCGCACCGGCGAGGATCGCGATCAGGCGCTTGGGCCGGATCGGCTTGTCGCTCGCGACCGCCTTGTCGACGATCGATGCGTTGCCGACCGTGCCGGCCTCCGCGATCTGCAACTGCTGCGTATTGTTCAGCAATCCGACATAGAGCTGGTTGTTGACCTCGACGTCGCGCGCAAGACGCAAGTACGTCTGCTGCTGCGACGGCAGGCGCGCGGCCTTGTCCTTCAACATCGCAGCCTGCTTGTCGAGTTCCTTCAGCTTGTTGGCCGCCGCAACGACCTGCGGCTGCCCCGGCACGTATTTCGACAGCAGATCCTGATACTCGAGCCGGGTTTCGAGCCGCGACTTGTCGACGAGCGCCAGTTGCTCGACCAGCAGCCGGATATCGCCCTGCGCGTCGATCGACCCCTGCTGGTTGCGAAACGTGTTCAGCGCCTGCTCGGCCTGTTGCAGCCGCGCCTTGACGATCGGCATCTGCGCGTTGAGGATCGTGAGGCTGCGCTCCGCATCGTCGGCACGGCGTCTCGCGTTGAAGTTCAGGTAGGCCGCGGCGATCGCATTGAGCATGCGTGCGGCAAAGACGGGGTCGGGATCCTCGAAACTCAGTTGCATGATGCCCGACTGGCGCTTCGTCTCGATCACGCCGAGTTTCTTCAGGATCGCGTCGAGACGCACGTCGGTAGCGATGCGCCGCACCCTGAATTGCGCACCGGGGCGCGCGACGATCTGTGCGACGTCCACGCGATAGCCGTCGTTCGCACTCGGCACGCCGACCACACCGCTCAGCACCACCTGGCCGCCGCGGTCCGTCAGCTGGAAGCGGTTGCCGTCGAGATAGTCGAACGTCAGCGGCTTGCCGATCTGCGCGGCCGGCACCTCGAACGTCCTGAACTCCAGACGCTCGCCGCCCCAGGCCCACGACGACATCCCGAGCGGTGCGTCGACGAGGCCGTTCGCGTCCTTCGGCAGGAACGAACCGATCAGCCCGCCGACGATCGGAAACCGGTTCTCGACCGACACCTCGGCCTGTGCGGCCGTCGCGTTCATCGCTTCGAGAACGACCGAGCGCGAACGGACGATGTCGATTTCGCCGACCACCGCCGAATTCTGGATATCGAGCGCCTTGGAGATCGACGACAGCGACCCCAGTGCGCTGGGCTTGTTCTCCTCGATCTGGATCAACATGTCGGCCGAATACACGGGCGTCGCCGCGATCGCATAGACGATCGCGAGCAGCAGGCAGGCCGCGAACACGGCCGCAAACAGGCGCCCGTTGTCGAGCACGTTCTCCAGCAAATCGATCGGCGACAACCGCGTCGCATGTCCGGCAGCCTGTTTCGGTTCGTTCTGATGCCCGGTCAATGCAGGTCGGTCCATCTTCATGCTGAACTCCAGAATGGAAGATCCGGCTGGCTTCGCCGCCTTACGCGCGTTGTGATTCACGTTCATGTCTTTGAAAATCCGGCTGGAAACCCTTCGGTGCCGGCCGGAGCGCACTGCGTCGGGAGCCTGGATGCCTCGCGCTTGCCCGATCGGCGCAACGGCCGGCAAGCCGTCGTCGAGTCCTCGTTCGTTTCATCTCGGCATGCAGCCGTCGAGGCTGCGACCCGCTATACACCCGCCGCGACGACACCCGTGGGTTGCAGCGCCGCACCGATGTCGGACAGCCGCGCGACGACGTCAGCCGCCGGATCGGCTCGCACCGGGCCCGGCCGGTCGCCCACGAACAGGAAACGGCGCCCGACGCCGGCGCACGCACCGGCCTCGAGATCGGACGGCTTGTCGCCGACCAGGATCGACGCCGACAGGTCGAGGTCGAGCTCGCGCCGCGCGTCGTGCAGCATCCCGGGCTGCGGCTTCCGGCATGCACATGCCTGCCGGTAGCGGCCCATCCCGGCCACCGGGTGATGCGGGCAAAAATAGACACGGTCGATTCTTGCGCCACGCTCGTCGAACCTGCGGCGCATCCAGTCCATGAATGCGGCGAACTGCCACTCCGAAAAATATCCGCGGCCGATCCCGGCCTGGTTCGTCACGACGATCACCTGGTAACCGTTCGCATTGGCCAGCCGCACGAGATCGAAGATGCCGTCCACGAACACGCAGTCCTGCGGCCGGTGGACGTAACCGTAGTCGATATTGATCACGCCGTCGCGATCCAGGAACAGGGCTTTACGCTTCACTGGTTCCGGTCTCCAGCATCGGCGGAATCGCGGTCTGCGCGCGCCGGTAGTCCGCCGGCACGCCGATGTCGATGAACGACGTGACCTCGGGAAATACGCGGATGTCGAGCGCGTCGGCGCGTTCGGCCAGGAAATCCTGCTCGAACGAGAATTTCGCCGGCAGCGCGAAACCGAGCAGCCTGCTCGCGTCGACGACATACGTGCCCGCATTGATGTAGCCCCGTGCCGGCCGCTTCTCGCGGAATGCCGACAGCCTGCGCGACGTCGCATCGAATTCGAGCGTGCCGTAGCGCGACGCATCGTCGACATACGTGGCCGCCACGACGAGATCGGGGCGCGTCGCACGATGGAACGCCGACAACGCGCGCAGATCCAGGTTCGACCACGTATCGCCGTTCATCACGATCATGTCGCGCGCGCCGTGAGCCTTCAGCGCATGAACGATCGCGCCGCCGGTACCGAGCGGCTCGTCTTCCTCGATCACGGAAATCGCGATGCCGAAGTCGCGCGACGTCACGAACGACTTGATCGGATCACTGCCGTAGCCGAGCGACAGCACGACCTCCGTCACGCCCTGCTGCTGGAGCCCGCGCAGCATCCAGCCCAGAAACGGCTCGCCGTCGATCGACGCGAGCGCCTTCGGCAGTGCGTCGCCCAACACGGGGCGCAGCCGCGTGCCGAGGCCGCCGGCCAGGATCAGGCAGGGCAGCATCGCGTTCATGCAAAGATCCGCTCTTCGACGATGCCGCAAATGATGTGGCCGCATACGAGATGCCCTTCCTGGATCTTCGGGGTCGACGCGGACGGAATCTCGATGCAGATGTCGGCGCGCGTGCGCATCTCGGCCGCGCCGGGTCCGTTGCCCGTGAAGCCGACGCAAACCATGCCGGCCGTCCTGGCCACTTCCAGCGCGCGGAGAATGTTCGGCGAACGCCCCGACGTCGAATACGCCCAGAAGACGTCGCCGGGGCGCCCGGTCGCCTGAATCTGACGCTCGAACAGCTTCTCGTAACCGTAGTCGTTGCCGATCGCGGTCATGACCGAGCTGTCCACGGTCAGCGCGAACGCCGCAAGCCCCGGCCGGTCGAAGTTGAAACGGCTGACGAATTCGCCCGCGATATGCTGCGCGTCCGCGGCGCTGCCGCCGTTGCCCGCGAGCAGGATCTTGTTGCCTGTCCGTAGCGCTTCCGTCACGCGTTCGGCCACCTGTTCGATCCGCGCCACTTGCTCACGGTCGGAAACGAGCGCCGTCAGCACCGACAGCGTCTGGCGAATTTCGCTCTCCACGCCGATCGTCATTGATTCTTTCTCCACGACTGCGCACCGATGTCGGTGAACGTACAGTTGAGCACCTGGCCGTTGATCCCGTTGTACGCGTCCAGCGCGCGCATCACCGCCGACCGTTCGACCGGATCGACGAAGAACATCATGAAGCCGCCGCCACCCGCGCCGGACACCTTGCCGGCCTTCGCGCCGGCCCGGACCGCGACGCGGTACAGATCGTCGATCATCGAGTTCGAGATGTTCTTCGCCATCCGCTTCTTCGATTCCCACGCGTCGCGCATCGACGCGGCGAACGCTTCGAAATCGGCGCGCAGCACGGCTTCCTTCATGCGTACCGCTTCATCCTTGACCTCGTGCAACGCGGCCAGCGAATCGACGACGCCTTCCGTCACGTTGCTGCTCTGTTCCTTGATGATGTTGGCCGACTCGCGCGATACGCCGGTGTAATACAACACGAGCGACGCCTCCATCTCGGCCTTGATTTCCTGCTTGATCCGCAGCGGATTGACGATCACGCGATCGCCGTAGAACTCCATGAAGTTCAGTCCGCCGAACGTCGCCGCGTATTGATCCTGCTTGCCGCCGGCGAGCCCGAGATCCTCTCGTTCGATGTCGTGCGCGAGGTGTGCGATGTCGTATTCGCCGAGCGGCAGCGACAGCAGTTCGCAGAATGCCCTGACCAGCGCAACGACGATCGTCGACGACGAGCCGAGCCCGGAGCCGGGCGGCGCTTCGGAGCACGTCGTGATCGTGACGGCCAACGGATGACCGCCGTGGAAATCCCGCACGATCCGGTTGTAGACGCCCACATGCAGCCCGAGCCCCTTCTGCACGTCGAGCACCGGCGACACCGGGCCGATCCAGCGCGTATCCGTATCCGCCGCCACCAGTTCGACCTTCGCGTCGTCGCGCGGCGCGATCGACGCATACGCGAACTTCTCGATCGTGACATTGAGCGCCAGACCGCCGAACCGGTCCGAATAAGGCGGCACGTCGGTTCCGCCGCCGCCCAGACCCAACCGCAAAGGCGCCCTCGAACGGGCAATGAAGCGTGTCATGAAATCTCTCGCAGACAGTGAGTCGGACGCCGGCACGATGCCGTTCGCGCCTCCGCACATTCGGTCGGGAATGCACGACCATGTTCGTTGGCGCCACTATGCGATAGATGTCCGGCGCGCTGCGTGCGATGGCTTACATTAAGCCGCCACCGCTCGATCCAGGCGTTCAACCTGCGTTACGCTCTGTTCGCGAGCGGCACGGCGACGTGCGAACCTGCGTCGGAATCGCCGTCACGTCCCCGCCACGCATGACGACTTCCTGCCGTCATTGGCAATGTTTGACAATCGATGCCGGGAGCCGCCTCGCCATGAACGACGCGTGGATCGCCGTGCGCCCGAATGCCGCCCGCGAGTGTCGTCACGATGTGCAGAACGAAGCGAAGGCGCGACAGGCACCTTCGATTCGATCCGGATAACGTAACAATCGATTCAACGATGCTGGACACAAAAATGAAAATCGCTCAACCGCTGGACTCCGTGGCGCCGGGCCACCCTCGCACCGTCATGCGCCGCATGTGCATGGCGTTCTCGTTCGCGACCATCGCGACGCTGTCCGCCTGCACGGTGCCGGGGCAGCACATGAATTCGACCGCGTTGCCGGTCACGACCGCCGACAACGGCGACGTCACCAGCGACATGCAGGTGCCGGTCAAGCAGATCGACCTGACGCAGATCGAGCAGATTCGCGCCGCACAGAAACGTGCGCCGGGCGCGACCATTGCGCCGAACCTGTTCGCGAAGGCGGACATGTACCGGATCGGCGCCGGCGACGTGCTGCAGATCACGGTGTGGGATCACCCCGAATTCGCGACGGCCGCCGGCCAGCCGGTGCAGAACACGAAGGCCGCGGACGCCGCGCCCGGCTTCGTCGTCGACGGCAACGGCAACGTGCAGTTTCCGTATATCCCGCGGCCGATCCACGCGGCCGGGAAAACCGTCGCGCAGCTCCAGCACGAGGTCAGGACCGAACTCGCCAAGGTGTTCGTGAAGCCGCAGGTCACGGTTCGCGTCGCGTCGTTCCGCGCCACGCAGGTCTACGTCGACGGCGAAGTGCGTAATCCCGGTGCACAGCCGATCAACGACATTCCGATGACGCTGATCGAAGCCGTCAGCCGCGCGGGCGGCTTTGCGCCGACCGCGGATCAGAGCCGCATCACGCTCACCCGCAACGGCACGATCTATCCGCTGAACGTCGCGCAGATGATGAAGACGGGAAAAAACCCGGCGGACATCATGCTGAAGCCCGGCGACATGCTGCATGTGAGCGCGCGCGACGACAATCCCGTGTACGTGATGGGCGAAGTGGTCAGGCCGCAAGCCGTCGCGCCGCTGCGCGACGGTTCGCTCACGCTGAGCGAAGCGCTCACGCAGGCCGGTCAGCTCAACCAGCAAACGTCGAATGCCAAGCAGGTGTTCGTGCTGCGCAAGGCCGCCGACAGCGCGCCCGTCATCTATCACCTCGACATGCAGTCGCCGGTGTCGATGCTGCTCGCGAACCAGTTCCCGCTCGCGTCGAAGGATGTCGTGTATGTCGACAACACCGGGCTCGTCCGCGCAAGCCGCGTGCTGAACCTGCTGCTGCCGGCGATCAGCGCGGGGTTGACCGGCGCACTCGTCACGAAGTAGCCAGGCCGGCCGCACGCGGGGAGCGGGTTCGCATGACACCTCCCCGCGTTCGATGCGCACGCAACGAGTCGGCCGCCATCCCGACGCACTCCTCCGCAAAACCGCTTGCCTCCAAGTACTTCTTACTCGCCCCGCCTCCGCCGTCGGGAACGATGACCGCCTTTCCACCCCGCCGCGCGCCCCTACGAAATAAAGATCGCACGTATCGGTAGAAACACCGATGCTGTAGTCAAACTACATTCATACCATTTGTCGTTGCAGAGAATCGCTACATCCGATTCGACAGTGTCGGGCGGCCTACGCGTCGCCGCCCGCATTGACCGGTCGAGCCCAACCGGCCGTAACGATTCCCCGCCTGGCCTGGCATGCCGACGCGCAACCACCCTGCATCGCCAGCCGAATGCGTCCGGTGCGAATCCACCGGGCGCGCGCAGCTCCAGACATCATCCGAACAACCGGCAATACGATCATGGAGAGCAACATGCGGGACACCCTCTGGCCGGCCGTCGTGCTGGCAGCGACCCTCTGCACCACCGCCTACGCCGGCGACGCCGATTTCAATGCGCAGGGCGACGCCACCGACGCGTTCGCATCGGCCGCCGCGCAACGGCGCGCCGACCTGCTCGTGCGCAAGATGACGCTCGACGAGAAACTTCAATTCATTCATTCGCAATACGAAATGTCGAAGGTGCCGGGCGGCGGCGCCGGCTACATCCAGGGCGTGCCGCGACTCGGCATTCCCGATCTGAACATGGTCGATTCGGCGACCGGCTCCGGCAGCACGTCGCAGGCCAGCACGACGTTCCCGGCGACGATCGCGATCGCGGCGAGCTGGGATCGCCGGCTGTCGTACGACTTCGGCAAGCAGGTCGCGATCCAGTTGCGCGCGCAGGGATTCGGCATGGGCCTCGGCGGCGGCACCAACCTCGCGCGCGAGCCGCGCGGCGGCCGTCTGTTCGAGTATCTCGGCGAGGATCCGTTACTGGCCGGCGACCTGCTCGCCGAACGCACGCTCGCCACGCAGCGACAGAAGGTCATCGCCACGATCAAGCACTACGCGGGCAACGAGCAGGAGCACGGCCGGATGGGCGGCAATACGCAGATCGACGAACGCACGCTGCGCGAGCTGTATCTGTTGCCGTTCGAGATCGCCGCGAAGCGCGGCCGGCCCGGCAGCGTGATGTGCAGCTACAACCGCCTGAACGGCACCTATGCGTGCGAGAACTCTCATCTACTGAACGACGTGCTGAAGAACGAATGGGGCTTCCAGGGCCAGGTGCAGTCCGACTGGGGCGCGACGCACAGCACCGCCGCCGCGATCAACGCCGGGCTCGACGAGGAAGAGGACGTCGGGCCGAGCGTCTACCTGACGCCCGCGGCCGTCAAGCAGGCGATCGCGAACGGCTCGGTGTCGACCGCACGCCTCGACGACATGGTGCGCCGCAAGCTCGCCGTGATGATCCGCGTCGGCGTGATGGACGATCCGGCCAAAGGCGGCGGCACGATCGATTTCGCGGCCGGCAACCGGTTCGCGCAGGCAGCCGCCGAGCAGTCGATCGTTCTGCTGAAGAACGACGGCAACCAGTTGCCGCTCGTCGCGTCGGCGCTGTCGCGCATCGCCGTGATCGGCGGCCATGCGGATGCGGCCGTGCTGTCCGGCGGCGGTTCGGGCAACACGCGCGATCCCGTATCGGGTTCGTTCGCAGGCTGCGGCGGCCTGACGTTCGGGTCGTCGACCGGCTGCAGCTGGTGGCGCAATCCGTGGCTCAAGGTCGACGTGCCGATCGTCGCCGCAATCCGCGCGTTGGCGCCGGCCGCGCAGGTCACGTATGCGGGCAACAGCGACCAGCAGTCGCCGTTCCGCGCGTACACGCAGCAGGAGATCGATCAGGCCGCGGCGCTCGCGGGCCGCTCGGACGTCGCGATCGTCGTGGTCGCGCAGCCGGCCGGCGAGGATTTCGGCGATCTGCAGAGCCTGAGCCTCGCGAATCCGTCGAACCAGGATGCGCTCGTCGAAGCCGTCGCGCGCGCGAATCCGCATACGATCGTCGTCGTCCAGAGCGGCAACCCGGTGCTGATGCCGTGGAAGGACAACGTGTCGGCCATCGTCGAGGCGTGGTATCCGGGCGAAGCCGGCGGCAAGGCGATCGCGAACGTGCTGTTCGGTGCGGTCAACCCGTCCGGCAAGCTGCCCGTGACTTTCCCGGCGCGCGATCAGGATTCGCCGACGTGGGGGCAAAACGGCACGTTCGAGACCGACCCGGTGTACGCGGAAAAGCTGAACATGGGCTACCGCTGGTATGACGCGCGCAACATCAAGCCGATGTTCGAGTTCGGCTACGGCCTGTCGTATACGCACTTCGCGTATTCGGGCCTGTCGGTGTCGAAGCAATGGGACGGCTCGCTGAGCGTTGCGTTTACCGTGCGCAACGACGGGCGCGTTGCCGGCGCGGAAACGCCGCAGGTCTATCTCGGCGTGCCGTACAAGGACGAGCCGCCGAAGCGGCTGGTCGGCTGGGAAAAGATCCGGCTGAATCCGGGCGAAGCGCGGCGTGTGCATGTGACCGTGTCGCCGCGGATGCAGAGCGTCTGGGATACGTCGCGCAACGGCTGGCGGGTCGTCCCGGGCGGGACCGTGTACGTCGGCGCGTCGTCGCGCGACATCCGCTTGCAGGGCCACTGACCGAGCGACGATGAAGCGACCGGGGGCGCCATGCATCGCAGGCGCGGCGCTCCCGCGTCGACCACCGGCTGCGCCGAAGCGCTTACCTGAGCAACAGCGCCAGCAGCGTCGAAAGCGCCGCAATCGCGGCGATCCCCGCCACCACCCCCGCCAGATGCGCGGCGATCACCACGCCGGCCGGCAATCGCGACGCGATGCCGGCCATCACGCGCCGCCCGCTTCCAGCGTGTCGAGCAGCGGCTTCGCCAGATGCAGGACCTGGTACACCGTGCCCGCGCCGCCGTCGTCCGGTTCGTGTTCCGTCACGAGCGCACGCGTCAACCGCCAGCGCAGCGGATCGACACTGACGGCCGCCGCAACCACGCCCTGCCGAGCCGCCGCGTCGCGATTGCGTGCGATCTCCCGCGCCAGCGTCGCGTCGAGATCGGCGTCCGCCGGGATCTCGATCGTTTCCAGACGAGCGAAACGTCCCGTCGACGCACTGCCCTTGCGTGCGTCGAGCACAACCTGCGTGTCGATCGGCGCGCGGCCGAAGCTGTCCGTCACGACCCGAAAGCGGCCGTCCGTCACGAACCGCGCGAACGCCTGTTCGTTGCGCCACAGGTAAAACGACGCATAGCCGTTTTCCGTCGCGCCGTGACGGCCGGCCTCGCGCAGCAGGAAGCCCTTGAACAGCAGGTCCGGCGTGTCGTCCCACAGCCGGCCGCGCTCGTGCACGCGATTGCGGATGATGTCGAGGTCGTAGTCCGCCGGCAGGCGGTGCACGTAGTACGCGGTCAGCATGATCGACTCCTGGCGAAAGAAATCCACGGAATTCCGGACGACATGAAGGCAGCGTAGAAGACCTTGAATCATTTGAAAAGACGATGGCAGAATATTTCAATGATTCGATTCTGAAATGAACGAGGGTGCGATGAAAACGCTCGACGTCGAAGCCGTGCAGGCATTCGTGCTGACCGCCGATCTCAAGAGCTTCACGCGGGCCGCGGAAGCGCTGGACACGACGCAGTCCGCGGTGAGCCTGAAGATCAAGCGGCTGGAAGACGGGCTCGGCCGCCGCCTGCTGGAACGCACGCCGCGCCAGGTTCGCCTGTCGGCCGACGGCACAGCGTTCCTGGAACCGGCGCGCGAACTGGTGGCCGCTCACCACGGCGCAATCAGCGCATTCGGCACGAGCCAGCGACGGTTGGTCATCGGCGTCAGCCACCATGTCGTCGGCGCCGATCTCCCGATGCTGCTGCGGCGAATGAGCGAAGCGGAGCCGGCGCTCGTGCTGGAGATCCGCGTCGCCACGTCGCGCGACGTGCTCGAGGCGTTCGATCGCGGCCAGCTCGATGCGGCCGTCGCGCTGCAGCACGACAGCCGGCGGCTCGACGGCGAAACCATCCTGTCGGAGTCGTTCGGCTGGATGGCGGCGGCCGATTTCGAGCACCATCCGCCGCAACCGCTGCGGCTCGCCACGCAGGCCGAACCATGCAGCGTGCGCCGCATGGCGGTCGACGCGCTGGACCAAGCCGGTGTCGCATGGACGGAAGTCTTTGTCGGCGGCGGCGTGGCGACGATCGGCGCGGCGGTGTCCGCGGGGCTTGCCGTCGCGGCGCTCGGGCATCGCGTCGCGCCTGCCGGCACCGTCGACGTAGGTGCGCGGTACGGGCTGCCGCCGCTTCCCACGCGCGATGTGGTGCTCCACTCGAATCTGACCGATGCACGAGCCAGGCAGGCACTGCGTACGCTGGGCGCGGCGCTACGGTCGTCGGTTGGCGTGCGTTGATGCCGCGCGCGGGTTCGACGAACCGACTTGAACGCCTCGCAGGAAAGCGACATGCATGCGTCGGACGAACCGATGAACGAAGTGGCTCCGCGCTTGCGCCCCTGATCGAGCGGGCGACGGCAGCGAGTCGCCGTTGCGAGATATTGCAGGTCGGTTGGTCCTCTTCGCGCACCCCGGAATACGCATCCGACGCCATCCCGGTCGGCCGTGTATCCGACTGACGAATAACCGCCCATTGCCCTGCATCCCAGTTGACGAGCCAGATCCGCTCGCTGCCGTGAAATTCGGTTGCAACGCGCTTGACCGTACTCCGCGACAGGTCGAGCCGCCCCCATCGATCCCCGGCGCGCTTCGTCGATTCGTATCCGGCACGTCGCCTGAACCGTGTTGTGCCGGCGTCGAAATGCCTCGACGCGCGCCACGGTAAAATCGCGTCTTCGCCCCGCGCATGGGCCGACGATATCCATCCGCCCCCGGGCCAACGTCAAAAGCATCCACCAGCCATCATCGCCTTGATTTCCCAACGCTTTCCGCGCCGCGACGCATGAGTTACTCGCTCGCCACCGCCTACACCCGCGAACTCGAAATCCGCAAGAGCCGTTTCATCGCGTATGCCGTTCCCGTCGAGGATCGCGATGCCGCGATGCAGGTACTGCAACGCCTGCGCGACGAGCATCCGGCGGCCACCCACGTGTGCTGGGCGCTACTGGCGGGCGGCCAGTCGGGCATGTCGGACGACGGCGAGCCGTCGGGCACCGCGGGCCGGCCGATCCTCGAAGTGCTGCGCCATCACGACCTCGACGGCGTGCTCGGTGCGGTCGTGCGTTACTACGGCGGCGTGAAGCTCGGCGCGGGCGGGCTGGTGCGGGCGTACACGGACGCGATCGCATCGGCGCTGCTCGATGCCGAGCGCGTCGAGCGCATCCGGCACACGCGGCTCACGATCGAGATCGGCTACCCGGAGGAGGCGCGCGTGCGTCGCTGGATCGAACAGGCCGGCTACGCGCTGGTGGACAGCGCGTACGGGATGACGGTGAAGCTCGTGATCAAGCTGCCCGAAACCGCCGAAGCCGCGGCAAGAGGCGAACTGTTCGATCTGACGCAGGGGCGCTCGGGGTTTCCGGAGATTTGAGCCGTTGCGGCGACAGGCCCGAGCAGCGCAAGCCTGGAGCGCTCGGCGCGCGTCGTTTTCCCCAATGCGTCGGAATCGCGCCGTTTCGACGGCGTCGACGCATATCGACGCGCACCTAGAAGCACGCTGTCGAGGCTGTTCGTCCGACACTCCGAAAGACGGTAAGACCCGGTCGGGCCGAATCGCCCGCCGTCAAGCGGCCACCCCGAAAAAAAAGCGCCGCATCGAGCGGCGCGCTTCATCGCCTCGCGATCGACCGGCGCGAACCGATCAATAAATCTCCGGCACGATCATGCTGTCGGGCACCGGCCGACGAATGTAATCCTCGTGATGCTCGCGCTGCGGCAGATCGATGGTCGGGCGCGGCACCTCGTGATACGGCACCTGGCCGAGCAGATGGTGAATGCAGTTCAGCCGCGCGCGCTTCTTGTCGACGGCCTGCACGACCCACCACGGCGCCTCGGGAATATGCGTGCGCTGCAGCATCTCTTCCTTCGCGGCCGTATAAGCCTCCCAGCGGCGGCGGCTTTCGAGGTCCATCGGGCTCAGCTTCCACTGCTTCAGCGGATCCGCGATCCGGCTCTGAAAGCGCATCTCCTGCTCGTGATCGGTGATCGAGAACCAGTACTTGACGATCTGGATCCCGCTGCGCACGAGCATCTTCTCGAACTCGGGCACCGACCGGAAAAATTCCTCGTACTCGTCGTCGGTACAGAAATTCATCACGCGCTCGACGCCCGCGCGGTTGTACCAGCTTCGGTCGAACAGCACGATCTCGCCGCCTGCCGGCAGATGCGCGACATAGCGCTGGAAGTACCATTGCGTGCGCTCGCGGTTGTTCGGCGCGGGCAGCGCGGCGACCCGGCACACGCGCGGGTTGAGGCGCTGCGTGATGCGCTTGATCGCCCCGCCCTTGCCGGCCGCGTCACGCCCCTCGAAAATGACGACGAGCCGGTGCCCGGTGTTCACCACCCAGTCCTGCAGCTTCACGAGTTCGCCCTGCAAGCGGAACAACTCGCGGAAATATTCCTTGCGCGCCTGGCGACGCTCCGGCGAGAGCAGCAGGTTCCCGCTGTCGTCGAAGCGGCGGTCGTCGAGCTCCATTTCGAGCTCTTCGTCGTATGCGTCGACGAGATCCTCCTCGAAACGGCGCTGGCGCGCTTCCATCGAGTTCGTATCGGTACGGTCGTCGGTCTCGGTGCGGGTATCGTTGTCGCCCATGGGGCCTCCTTCCATCATTGACGCAGCCAAACTCGGCCATTATCCCAGCGTCGCGCGTCAAATTCATGAAAACAGGCGGCCACGCCCATCGAAAGCGGCATGCGGGCAACCCGCCGCCCGCGCGCGCGACTCCCGCCGGCTCGCCGCGCGTGGGTCGGGCGGCGGCGGCACGACCGTGTCATCCGGCCCCGGCACGCGCCCGCCCTGCGAACGCAACGCCGGTTTCCTGACCGACAGCCCGGTTTTCCGGCCGACGCGCAACACGTGTGCCTCATCCGGTTCGAAGAAGAAATCGTCGCCCCACTGTCGCAGCGACGAGCAACGGAAACAGCCTGCGCGCGCGATCTGGGGAGACGCCGACCGAACATTTGGCGCCGAACACTTCCTGCCGCTCTTTACTGCACTGTTTCCATCCGCGCCGATCGAGCGGCTGGCTGTCGGGCACAACTGCTTCGAGGATGCGCGCGATGCCATTGCCGCGCGGATCGCGGGGCATCATCCGAACGACCGGCTGAAAAAATTCGGCAGCCGGATCGAAACACCGGCTGCCGAACGGCGCGCGCGGCCGCTGTCGCCGACGCGCACGCACGATTCACGTCAACGTCAACGAATGATCCGCGTCACGCCCCGCCCGCGCGGATCGGCCATCGCCTCCGGCGTCTTGCCGTCGATCTTGATGACCTGGATGTCGCCGCTGAAATCCTGTCCCTTCAGCGTATAGCCGCGCGCCTCGATCTGCTTCGCGAGTTCGCCTTCGATCGGGTGGTACGGCTCCCAGAAGATCGTGTTCGGCGGCAGCAGCTGGTGATGGAAACGCATCGCGCCGACGGCTTCCTTCAACGGCATCTTGAAGTCGTAGATGTTGTTGATCACCTGGAAGATCGACGTGAAGATGCGCGAGCCGCCCGGCGTGCCGATCACGAGCGACACCTTGCCGTCCTTCGTCATGATCGTCGGCGACATCGACGACAGCGGGCGCTTCTTCGGTTCGATCGCATTCGCGTCGCTGCCGACCACGCCGAACATGTTCGCGACGCCCGGCTTCGCGGAGAAGTCGTCCATCTCGTCGTTCAGCACGATCCCGGTGCCGTCGGCGATCACGCCCGAGCCGAAGTAGCCGTTGATCGTGTACGTGTTCGACACTGCGTTGCCCCACTTGTCGACCACCGAGAAGTGCGTCGTTTCGGCCTTCTCCGGCATCGTCGTGCCGAGGCCGGGCTGCACGCTCTTCGTGTCCGACGGCTCCTTCGGGTTGACCTCGGCCGCGCGCTTCGCGATGTACGCATCGTCGGTCAGCTGCGCGATCGGCACCTTGTAGAAGTCGGGATCGCCGAGATACTGCGCCCGATCGGCGAACACGCGTTTCTCGATTTCCGCGACGAGGTGGATGTACTGCGGCGAGTTGAGCTTCACGCCCTCGAAGTCCTGCTTCAGGTCGGCCTTCATCTTCAGCAGCTGCACGAGGCCGATGCCGCCGGAGCTCGGCGGCGGCGCGGTGATCACGTCGTAGCCGTTCCACTTCGCCTGCACCGGCTGGCGCCACACCGCGCGGTACTGCGCGAGATCCTCGGTCGTGATCAGCCCGTTGCCGTCGCCGGTCTTCATCGACGCGGCGATCAGCTCGGCCGTCTTGCCCTTGTAGAAACCTTCCGCGCCGCCGTCCGCGATGCGCGTCAGCACGTCGGCGAGATCGGGCTGCTTGAAGTTCGCGCCGGCCTTCAGCCCGGAGAAGTACTTGTCGAAGTTGGTCTTGCCGCCGAACTCCTTCGATGCGTCGACGCCGCGCTGCGCGAGCTGCTCGTCGACGACGAAGCCGTCGCGCGCATAGTGGATCGCCGGCGCGAGCACCTGCTTCCATTTCAGCTTGCCGAAGCGCTTCTGTGCTTCCCACATGCCCGCCACGGTGCCCGGCACGCCGACCGCGCGCGGGCCGTACAGGCTCATGCCCTTGACGACGTTGCCGTCCTTGTCGAGGTACATGTCCTTCGTCGCGGCGAGCGGCGCACGCTCGCGGTAGTCGATGAAGTACGGCTTGCCGTCCTTGTAGATCGTCATGAAGCCGCCGCCGCCGATGTTGCCGGCTTCCGGGTACGTGACGGCGAGCGTGAACGCGATCGCAACGGCCGCGTCGATCGCGTTGCCGCCTTCCTTGAAGATCCGCTCCGCCGCATCCGCGCTGTACTTGTCGGCCACCGCCACCGCGGAGCTCGTCAGGACCGCGGGCTGCGGCCCTTTCGCATAGGCGGGCGCGTTCGGCAGGAAGCCGATGCCGGCCACCGTCGCCAGCACGGCGGCGGATGATTTGAAGCGATTCAGCGTAGTCATTGCATGTCCCCCATGTGGATCTCCTTCAGGCGCGACGAGCACCTGATCCGCGGATGGCCGCTGGCGCGCCGACGGCCATATGCCGGCTTCGTAGTATAGGGGGACAAAAAGGGTCGAACACACGGCGGCGACGAAAGCGTGCCGGTTGTGTACGCGTGCTCACGTTGCGGCGCCGCGACGCGCATGGGGATCGGTCGACCTTCCCCTACGGTGCACGCCATCGCGCAATGCACAAAACCGAAAGTTGCGAACCGTGCGGCGGCCCTCGCCACCGATGCAAAAAAATCTGCGAACGACCCGCCCGCGGCACAGGCCGATCTGCGAAGATAGCGCCCCGCTTGCGCGCCGCATCATCGTTTCGTGCACGCGCCGCTTCACGTTTCCCCGTCTCGCTTCCTATGGCATCACACAATGCGCATCATGCGTCCGGCGTCGCGGCCGGCGTCGCCGCCGCCGTCCTCGTCGCGCAAACCGGCGCAACCGGCCCGTGGCACTCGGGCATGCTCGCCGCGTTCGCGGCGGGCGTCGCGGGCGGCACCGCGCCCGACTGGCTCGAAGTCGCATGGTGGAGCCGCAAGCGCCGCCTGTGGATCACGCATCGCACCCTCACGCACTGGGGCATCGGCTGGGTCGCGCTGCTTGCGCTCGGTTGGCACGGGCTCATCCATCATCCGCATCCGCCATGGGCCGCGCCGCTGTTCGGCTTCGCCTGCGGCGGCGTGATGCATCTGCTCGCCGACTGGCCCAATCCGCTCGGCGTACCGTGGATCTGGCGGCGCCACTCGCTCAACCTGTGGAACAGCGGGCATTGCGACCTGATCGTCGTGGCCGCCGCCTGGGCCGGCACGCTGTGGCTCGCGCAATCGCTGTGGTCGCGTGCGCCGCTGATCGAACACTGGCTCGGCTGGCTGCATCGCGTCTAGTTGCAATTCGACACAAATCGGCACGCGATCGGCATGTCGACGTGCACGCAACTTTCCGTCCATTGAAAGCGCGCTGCAGGCCCCCATCTGACGGTGAATCGTCGGCACGCATGGCCGGCACGCACCGGTGGCGTCTGGCACACTGACGATTCGACTCGCGTGCGATCAATCCGCACGCTCGCACCCCATTTCAACGCTCCGATGGACGTCACAGCTACCCGCCCTGCCGCCCGCGCGCTCGACGTGTTCCACCCGGCCGTCGCCGCGTGGTTCCGGCGCACGTTCGCCGCGCCGACCGGCGCGCAGGCGCTCGCGTGGCCGCACATCAAGGCCGGCCGCTCCACGCTCGTCGCCGCGCCGACCGGTTCCGGCAAGACGCTCACCGCCTTCCTGTGCGCGCTCGACGATCTGGTGCGCGATGCGCTCGCGCACGACGGCACGCTGCCCGACGCGACGCTGGTCGTCTACGTATCGCCGCTGAAGGCGCTGTCGAACGACATCCACGTGAACCTCGACGCGCCGCTCGCCGGCATCGCCGAATCGCTCGCGCAACTCGGCCTGCCGGTACCGGCGATCCGCACCGCGGTGCGCACCGGCGACACGACGCAGGCCGAGCGCGCGGCGCTGCGCAAGCGCGCGCCGCACATCCTCGTCACGACGCCCGAATCGCTGTACGTCCTGCTGTCGTCCACGTCGGGGCGGCAGATGCTGTCGAGCGTGCGCTCGGTCATCGTCGACGAAATCCATGCGCTGGCGTCGTCCAAGCGCGGCAGCCATCTCGCGCTGTCGCTCGAACGCCTCGACGCGCTGGCCGGGCACGCGCTGCCGCGCATCGGGCTGTCGGCCACGCAAAAGCCGATCGACGCGGTCGCGCGCTTCCTCGTCGGCGGGCCGGCCGACGCGCCGCGCGACTGCGCGATCGTCGACACCGGCCACACCCGCGAGCGCGACCTCGCGCTCGAACTGCCGAACGTGCCGCTCGAACCGGTGATGGCGACCGACGTGTGGGAACAGGTGTACGACCGCATCGCCGGGCTCGCGGCCGCGCATCGCACGACGCTGGTGTTCGTCAACACGCGGCGCACCGCCGAGCGCATGGCGCGCCATCTCGCCGACCGGCTCGGCAAGGACGCGATCGCCGCGCATCACGGCAGTCTGGCTAAGGAGCACCGCTTCGACGCGGAGCAGCGGCTGAAACGCGGCGAATTGAAGCTGCTCGTCGCGACCGCGTCGCTCGAACTCGGCATCGACATCGGCGACGTCGATCTCGTCTGCCAGGTCGGCTCGCCGCGCGGCATCGCGCCGTTCCTGCAGCGCGTCGGCCGCTCGGGGCACCATGTCGGCGGCGTGCCGAAGGGGCGGCTGTTTCCGCTGTCGCGCGACGAGCTGGTCGAATGCGCGGCGCTGCTCGACTGCGTGCAACGCGGCGAACTCGATGCGCTGCGGATTCCCGAAGCGCCGCTCGACGTGCTCGCGCAGCAGATCGTCGCCGAAGTCGCGTGCACGGAATGGCACGAAGACGCGCTGTATGCGAGCTTCACGCGCGCCGCGCCGTACGCGCGGCTGACGCGCGAACGCTTTGACGAAGTGATGAAGATGCTCGCCGAGGGATTCACGAGCCGCCGCGGCGTGCGCGGCGCGTACCTGCACCGCGACGTGGTCGGCGGCACCGTGCGCGGCCGCCGCAACGCGATGATGACCGCGACCACCTCCGGCGGCACGATTCCCGACATGGCCGACTACGCGGTGCTGCTCGAACCGCAGGGCATCCAGGTCGGCACCGTCAACGAGGATTTCGCGATCGAAAGTCTGGCCGGCGACGTGTTCCAGCTCGGCAACCAGTCGTACCGGATCATTCGCGTGGAAACGGGCCGCGTGCGCGTCGAGGACGCGCAAGGTCAATCGCCGAGCATTCCGTTCTGGCTCGGCGAGGGGCTCGGACGCAGCGACGAGCTGTCGGCGGCGGTCGGGCGGCTGCGCGCACGGATCGACGGCCTGCTCGCGGAAGGCGACCGGCAAGCGAACGCCGGCGGACGCAAGCGCGCGGTCGGCAACGCGGCGGGCAAGACGGAGACGCACGGTAACGCCCAACCAGCGGGCTCGGCCGGCATCGTCACCGACTCGCGAACCGATGCCGCCGCCACCGCGCTCGCGCCCGCCGAAAGCCGCCTCGCGCCCGCGTTGCGCTGGCTCGTCGACGATCTCCGCCTGTCGCCCGACGCCGCACGCCAGATCGCCGACTACCTCGCGCGCACCCGCTCGGCGCTCGGCGCATTGCCGACGCAGGACACGCTCGTGATGGAGCGTTTCTTCGACGAATCGGGCGGGACGCAGCTCGTGATCCATTCGCCGTTCGGCAGCCGGATCAATCGTGCATGGGGGCTCGCGCTGCGCAAGCGCTTCTGTCGCAACTTCAACTTCGAACTGCAGGCCGCCGCGACCGACGACGCGATCATCCTGTCGCTGTCGCTCGCGCACAGCTTCGCACTCGACGAAGTGTGGCGCTACCTGCGTTCGGCCAGCGCCGAGCACGTGCTGATCCAGGCGCTGCTCGACGCGCCGATGTTCGGCGTGCGCTGGCGCTGGAACGCGACCACCGCGCTCGCGCTGCCGCGTTTCACCGGCGGCCGGCGCACGGCGCCGCAACTGCAGCGGATGAAGAGCGACGATCTGCTCGCGACGGTGTTCCCCGATCAGGCCGCATGTCTCGAGAACATCGTCGGCGAACGCGAGATTCCGCATCATCCGCTCGTCGACCAGACGCTCGACGATTGCCTGCACGACGCGATGGACACCGACGGCTGGCTTGCGCTGCTGCGCCGGATCGAGAGCGGCGCGATCGAACTCGTCGAGCGCGACTTGCCCGCGCCGTCGCCGCTCGCGGCCGAGATCCTGAACGCGAAGCCCTACGCATTCCTCGACGATGCGCCGCTCGAGGAACGCCGCACGCAGGCCGTGCAGTCGCGCCGCTGGAGCGACCCCGAATCGGCCGACGATCTGGGCGCGCTCGACGCCGACGCGATCGCCGCCGTGCGCGACGAAGCGTGGCCGCTCGCGCGCGACGCCGACGAAATGCACGATGCGCTGCTTACGCTCGCATGCGTCGCCGACAGCGAGGCGCACGCGCACGCAGGCTGGCCCGAGCGACTCGCGGAACTCGCGGAACGCCGCCGCGCGACGAAACTCGCGACGCCGGGCGGCGCCGTGCTGTGGGTGCCGGTCGAGCGGCTCGTGTGCGTGCGCGCGCTGCATCCCGACGCCCGCACGACACCGGCGCTCAAGGTGCCGGCCGCGTGCGCGCAGCCGTGGGAAGCCGATGCGGCGCTCGTCGACGTGATCCGCGCGCGACTCACCGGCTTCGGGCCGCTCACGCTCGATGCGATCGCCGCGCCGCTCGGCCTGCCGCCCGCGTCGATCTCGACGGCGCTCGTAGCGCTGGAGCGCGAAGGCTACGTGATGCGCGGCCGCTTCACGCCGGGCGCGACGACCGACGAATGGTGCGAACGTCACCTGCTCGCGCGCATTCATCGCTATACGGTAAAGCGGCTGCGTCGCGAGATCGAGCCGGTCGAACGCGCCGATTTCATGCGCTTCCTGTTCCACTGGCAGCACCTGACGCCCGACACGCGCGGCACCGGTCGCGACGCGCTGGCAGCCGTGGTCGAACAGCTCGAAGGCTACGAGGCCGCGGCGAGCGCCTGGGAAGACGCGCTGCTGCCCGCGCGGCTCACCGACTACACGGCGGGCGGCCTCGACGAGCTGTGCCGCTCCGGCAAGCTGGTGTGGACCCGCATCGGCGCGCCGGCGCGCGCGGCCGGCACGCCCGTGAAGACGACGCCGATCGTGCTGTTGCCGCGCCGCCATCTTTCCGCATGGCAGGCGCTGCGCGATCCCGATGCGCAGCCGGCGCTATCCGCACGCGCCACACAGGTGCGCGACGCGCTTGCCGCGCACGGCGCGATGTTCTTCGACGCATTGCTCGACGACCTGCACATGCTGCCCGTCGAACTCGAACAGGCGCTCGGCGAACTCGTGTCGGCCGGCCTCGTGAACGCGGACAGTTACGCGGGCCTGCGCGCGCTGCTGAAGCCGGCCGTCAAGCGCAGCGCGACCTATGCACCGCGTACACGACGCGGCGGCGCGCTGATCGGCGGGATGGACGACGCCGGCCGCTGGGCGCTCGTGCAGCGTCGGGCACCACCGGACGACGGCGCGCCCGCACCGAAACGCGGCCCCGCCATGACCGATCCCGACGCACTCGAACACATCGTGTGGACGCTGCTGCGCCGCTACGGCGTCGTGTTCTGGCGGCTGCTCGAACGCGAAGCCGACTGGCTGCCGAGCTGGCGCGAACTCGTGCGCGTGCTGCAGCGCCTCGAAGCACGCGGCGAGATTCGCGGCGGTCGGTTCGTCGCCGGGCTCGCGGGCGAGCAGTTCGCGCTGCCCGAGGCCATCCCGATCCTGCGCGAACTGCGCCGGCAACCGGGCGATGGGCAGTATGTATGCGTGACGGGCGCCGACCCGCTGAATCTCGCCGGCACGCTGCTGCCCGGCGACAAGGTGCCGGCGCTGGCCGGCAATCGCGTGCTGTTCCGCGATGGCGTGCCCGTCGCATCGCTGGTATCGGGTACGTTCCACTACGCGCCCGAGCTGTCGCCCGCCGCGCGCGAGGACGCGCGCCTGCGGCTCGCGCGTTCCTGCTGACATCGGCTGACACGCACGCGGCACAAGACTACTGATCGCCGGGCCGCGCGGTCACCATCGTTCCGGTAGCATCGAACGATCGACCGCGCGCTTGCACGCCTCGCCCACACAAGACAAGACTTCCGGAGACTGCCGCTCATGCCTTCGCATGCCGATTCGCCCGCTGCCCATCACGCGGGTTCGCTGACCATTTTCCAGGGCGCCGCGCTCTATATCGGCGCGGTGCTCGGCACCGGCGTGATCGCGCTGCCCGCGCTCGCCGCCGAAGTCGCCGGGCCGGCCTCGCTACTCGCATGGGCCGCGCTCGTCGTACTGTCCGGGCCGCTCGCGGCCACCTTCGCCGCACTCGGCGCCCGCTATCCCGATGCCGGCGGCGTGTCGACCTACGCGCGGCGCGCATTCGGCCCGAAGGCCGCGGCGATCGTCGGCTGGTGCTTCTACTTCGCGGTGCCGGCCGGCGCGCCGGCCGCCGCGATGTTCGGCGGCGCATACGTCGCGGCCGTCACGGGCGGCGGACACACGACGGTCGTCGTCACGGCCGCCGCCCTGATCGCGACCGTGTCGGCCGCGAACGCATTCGGCGTCACCGTGTCGGGCCGCATGCAACTGGTGTTGTCGGCGCTGCTCGTCGCGCTGCTGCTTGCCGCGGTGCTTGCGTCCGCGCCGCATGCCCGCGCCGCGAACCTGCATCCGTTCGCCCCGCACGGCTGGCTCGCGGTCGGCCAGGCTGCCGCGCTGCTCGTGTGGAGCTTCGCCGGCTGGGAAGCGATCACGCATCTCGCGGCCGAATTCCGCCGGCCCGCGCACGACATGCCACGCTCGGCCGGCATCGCGGTCGTGGTCGTCGGGTTCCTGTATCTGTCGGTGGCCGCCGCGAGCGTGACGGTGCTCGGGCCTTCCGCGGGTGCATCGGGCGCGCCGCTCGCCGAACTGATCGCGGGCGGCATCGGCGGCCATGCGCAGGTGCTGGCGGCCGCCGCTGCACTGCTGCTCACGCTCGGCACGATGAACGCATATTTCGCCGGCGCGGCAAAACTCGGCGCGGCGCTCGGGCGCGACGGCGCACTGCCCGCATGGCTCGCGCAAGGCAGCCAGGTCGGCGGCGTGCCGCGCCGCAGCCTCGGCGTGATCGCGGTGCTCGCGGCCATCGCGTTGGCCGCCACGGCGCTGTCGGACGTCGGACCGAAGCCGCTCGTGCTCGTGACGTCGGGGTGTTTCGTGATGGTGTACGGGCTCGGCGCGGCGGCTGCGCTGAAGCTGCTGCCGCGTGGCGGCATCGCATATCGTTGCGCGTGGATTTCGCTGATTGCGGTCGCCGGGCTGTTCGTGACGACCGGATGGTATTTCCTGTGCCCGCTGCTGCTCGCGGGCGGCGCACTGCTTTATCTGCAGGTTACCGGCCCGCGTCAATGATCCGATATGCGCCGCGGGCCGACGCCCACCGGCTCGCCGCACCGATCGCACGAACGATCACGCCGATCCGGCCGTGCGCCGTTCGTTCGCGCCCGTCAGGCCGGCACCAGCTCGAAGCTGAGCCGTTTGCCGAGCGCGGCGGCCGCGCTCGCGAGCGTCGCCAGCGTGAGGCTCGTGTCGGTTTCGTCGAGCAGACGGTTGAGCGCGGCGCGGCTGGTCTTCATCCGCGCGGCCATCGCGGTTTTCGTGATGTGCTGCGCCTTCATTTCCTGCCCGATCTGCCACGCGATCACGCGCTTGATCGCGGTGGCGGTGGCCGCTTCGAGAGCGCCGTCCGCTTCGAGGAAGGCATCGAAATCGCTGCCGATATGCGGATTGTTCGTGGTCGTCATGTCGTACTCCAGGTGCATGGCGTTGCCGGCTGCCCGACCGTCGGAGACGGTGCGTTCCGGCGCAACCGGGGAATTCAGATGGCGTGCGTCAGCGCTTTCAAGCGCGCGACGGTGACGTCGAGATCGTCCGACGGCGTAGCTCGCGACTGCTTGAAGAAGCCGCGCAGCAGCACCATCGTGTCGCCGACGACCGTGAACAGCACGCGCGCGCTTCGCCCCGGCACCGTCACGCGGATATCCCACAGATCCTTCGCCATCTTCCGGACCAGCGGCATGCCGAGCGGCCAGCCGAGTTGAACGGTCTTGATCTCTTCGCCGATCGCCCTTCGCTCCGCCTGCACGAGCGCATCGAGCCATTCGGGCACCGGCTCGTGGCCGCGGGCCGTCCGGAAGAACCGCACGCCGAGCGTGACCTGAATCTGCTGTCTCGCCATCGTCTTGTCACCCATCGTATCAAAAACGGTACGATATGCCAAGCACCCCGATGATGGCTACTGACCGGATGGCCACTCAATCCTTCGGCAAGAAGCAGATCGGACCCGGCGCATCCGCCAGGCCCGGTGGATCACCGCTTGCCGCGAGCGCGCTTGCGCGCCGCGCGTGGCGCCTGGTGCGGGCGCGCATTGCCGAACCGCGATCGCGCGATGTCGCGCACCGCGTCGATCAGCGTCCGCGCGACCGGCGACGGCTGCGCATCGGTACGCAGCACGAGCCCGACCGGCTCGTCGGTGCCCGCCGACGGCAGCGGCAGGCGCGCCAGCGCGCCGGCCGACAGATCGTATTCGGCTGCATAGAGCGGCACGAACCAGACCGCATCGTTCTCGAGCGCCAGTGCGCGCGCGACCGATACCGACAGCACCTCGATGAACGAATCCAGCGGCGGCGCGCCGCATGCGCCGAGCAGTTGCTCGGCGGACTGGCGGATCAACGTGCCGAACGGCGGCAGCACGACCGGGTAGCGCGCCAGCTCGGCGGCCGGCGCCGCGCTCGCGAGCAGCGGATGCCCGGCACGCACGACCGCGACGAGCGGCTCGTTGTACAACTGCTCGAACGCGAGCCCGATCATCCGCTCCGGCTCCGACAGCCGCCCGATCGCACATTCGATCGCCCCGGATTTCAGACGCTCGAGCAACTCGGCGTTCGCGGCCGTCGCGATCCGCACGACGATGCGCGGCCAGCGCGCGGTCAGCGCCTTCATCAAGGCCGGTGCGAGCGAAGCCGCGACGGTCGGCAGCATGCCGATTTCCAGCGTCGCGGCAGCGGCCCCGCCCTCGCGCGCCAGCAGCCCGACGCCCTGCCGCAGCGCCAATACGCACGCATTCGCGTGCGGCATGAACAGTTGCGCTTCGCGGGTGGGCTGTGCGCCGTGCCGGCCGCGCTCGAACAGCTTCACGCCGAGGATCGCCTCCAGCTCGGCGATCGTCTTCGACACGGCCGGTTGCGTGATCGACAGGCTTTCGGCCGCCTTCTGCACGCCGCCCAGTTGCGCGACCGCGAGAAAACACTGCAGGTGCCGGAATTTGACGCGACCGTCGGCGATACGGTTATTCATAACGGGTGGTTATGCGAATGACGATGAATCGCCATTTTGCATAACTTTCCGGAAAGGCCCAAGCGTTCGGCACGGCGTCATGCATGGCGCCGCAGCGCGTGGAATCCCGTAGGCTCCCAGATCCGTTTCGCGATCAGCAGGGCCGTGCCGTGCTTCTGTCCGAGCGGCGCGGACGACGACTCCGCATGCAGCGCCGCCGCCTTGCTGCTCAGCCGCCGCAGCTCTTGTTCGAGCTCCGCGGCGGCCGCGTCCGTCAGCATTCCTTGCAGGAACGTCATCGTCTCGCCCGGGCCGTCGAAGCGGCTGCCGAGAAAGTCGTCGAGCACGTGCGCATGGAAGTAGCGGCGGATCGGCCCGCCCGGCAGCCAGTCGAAATCGCGCGCGACGCGTACGCGAATCCGGTCGCCGGGCAGCAGCGCGATCACGTTCATCCGGTCGAGCATCAGTAGATACTTCACGCACTCGGCCTGCGTGACGCGATAGGCCGACACGATGTCCTGCACGGTCCAGTAATTGATCGCGCACACGGCGACCAGCAGCAGCTTCTCGTCCGACACGAGCAACGCCTCCTGCTGCTCGGTCAGCACACGCAAGCGCGGCGCGGACGCGGATGCTTCCTGCACGAGCTCGGCGAGCGTATAGCCGAGCAGTTGCGCGATCTCCGCGATGCGCTCAAGCGTGAAGCGGCCGCTCGCGAACAGCCGCTTCACGCTCGTCTCGGAGATGTCGAGCGCACGCGCGACGTCCCGATAAGTCATTCCCTGCGCCTTCAACTGGCGCTTCAGCGTTTCGATGAGTTGGGCGGTCTCGGTCATGTTGGTATCGAAAAATGATGCTCGTGGTCGGATATTAGGCTACTCACACATCCACATCAGTAATTCAGGTTACTTGTCTGCATAATCCGCTCCGTCCTGTCACGCAACGACGGAGCCGAAATGACCGCCCGAATCGACACAGCCGCCTGCAAATCGCACCACGCCGCCCCGCGCGATGCACGCGACACCGATCGCACGATGCCGCTCGCCACCCTGCGCACGCTGGCCGCCGGCGCGCACGTCGGCGATCTCGTGTTCATCCGCGAGCCGGCCGGTGCGCCGGATGCCGCGACCGGCTCGGCGGGCGTCTGGGCCAACCGCTTCGGCATCGTCGTCGATACGTCGGGCGACGAACCGATGATCGCCGAAGCCACGGCGTTCGCGTGGACGAAGCTCGCGCCGCTGTCGCGCTTCGTCGCCCGTGCCGACGGCGGACGCATCGCGCTGGCGCGCCGCGTCGCGGCGGCCTCGGTCGACGCGCAGCGCCACATCCATGCGCTGGCCGAACGGCGAATCGATGCGCTGCTCGGCAATCGCTTCAATCTGCGCGCGCGGCGCGGCTTCTGCGCGCAGTACGTGAACGACGTGCTCGGCGCCGGCCACGCGTCGACACCGTCGGCCCTGCTGCGCAGCGGCACGCTGGCGCTCGAATTCGACGGGATCGTGTTCGATCCCCGCCATCCGTGACGACGGGCACGCCTGGGGAGACCGGATAACAACGAGAACGAAAGACAAAAAGCAGCGACGGGCTGGCTGGAGGGCCGTGCACGGGGTCGTCACCGACGACGCGAAGCCCGATCGCTTTTTCCGCCGGACAGGGTTCCTGTCCGGCGGAATTTTCATGGGCGGGACAAACATAACAAACGGTTATGTAATTCACGAAAAAAGGTCATTTTTCATAACTTTCCGGATTGGCTAAAGTCGTGGCGTCCACTTCGCGAAATACCTATCAGGAGACGCCCCGATGGATTCCCCCACGATCCTCACGCCGCGCGACTGGCCGTCGCATCCGGCCTATGTTCACCCCGAGTACCGTTCGTCCGTGAAGCGCGGCCCGACCCGTCCGCTGATCCCGCTGAAGGAGAAGCTGCGCGACCAGTACGCGCCCGTCTACGGCGCGGAAGATCTCGGCGCGCTGGACCACGACCTGACGAAGAACGCCGTGAAGAACGGCGAGCCGCTCGGTGAGCGGATGGTCGTCACCGGCCGCGTGCTCGACGAAGGCGGCAAGCCCGTGCGCAACACGCTCGTCGAAGTGTGGCAGGCCAACGCGGCCGGCCGCTACGTGCACAAGGTCGACCAGCACGACGCGCCGCTCGATCCGAACTTCCTCGGCGCGGGCCGCTGCCTGACCGACGACGAAGGCCGCTACCGCTTCCTGACGATCAAGCCCGGCGCGTATCCGTGGGGCAACCACCCGAACGCGTGGCGCCCGAATCACATCCACTTCTCGCTGTTCGGCGAATACTTCGGCTCTCGCCTGGTCACGCAGATGTACTTCCCCGGCGATCCGCTGCTCGCGTACGACCCGATCTTCCAGGGCACGCCCGAAGCCGCGCGCGAGCGCCTGATCTCGCGCTTCTCGATGGACATCACCGAAGAAGGCTATGCGCTCGGCTACGAATTCGACATCGTGCTGCGCGGCCGCGACGCCACCCCGATGGAGCGCTGAACCATGACGACGCTGAAGCAAACCCCTTCGCAGACGGTCGGCCCGTACTTCGCGTACGGCCTGTGCCCGCAGCAATACGACTACGACCTGAAAAGCCTGTTCACGCCGACGATCGCCGCCGCGCACACCGAAGGCGAGCATGTGCTGCTGGTCGGGCAGGTGTTCGATGGCGACGGCAACGTCGTTGGCGACGCGGTGCTTGAATTCACGCAGGTGGACGGCGCGGGCCGCTATCCCGCGTCGCGCGACGACATCGCGAAATCCGGCTTCACGGGCTTCGCGCGGGTCGGCACGGGCACCGACCCGCAGCAGCGCTTCGTCGTCGAGACGGTGAAGCCGGGCCGCGTCGCAGCCGACGAGGCGCCGCACATCAACGTGACCGTGATGATGCGCGGCATCCTCACCCACGCGTTCACGCGCGTGTACTTCGACGACGAAGCCGCGGCGAACGCGGTCGACCCCGTGCTGAACGCGGTGCCGGCCGAGCGACGCGCGACGCTCGTCGCGAAACGCGACGCGCAACCGGGCCGCCCGGTCGTCTACCGCTTCGACATCCGTATGCAGGGGCCGGAAGAAACCGTGTTCTTCGACGTTTGACGCATGCGCTGGCGCTCGCCGGCTTCGTATGCAACCGCACCGCCGTGTGGCGCGATACCGGCAGGCATCGCGCCACACGGCGTTTTGAGGCCCGCGTCGCCATCATTCGATGGTGCGCCGCATCGTGCCCGGTAACGGCTGCGGATCCCTGCCATCATCGACTTCCCATCCCGATATCGAACGCGCCATTGAAATGCATGCTGCGAGAGCACATCAATCGTCGGGTCGCCCCGATATCGTTTGCGCGTTATGCGGCGTATTCTTGGTTATCTGCAATGAGTCGGCAGAATTGAATCGTATGAAGCAACAATGACAGGCGTCATGCGCGACGCTGCCCGACAGGCGGTCCGCGCATTTGTCAGACAGAGTGCCTTTAAGCGCGTCTGGCCGAAGTTGGCGGGCGCGTATTTTTTTGGTGTCGCGGCCCGCGCACCGGCGTGACCCGCGCGGCGTCCCGGCGCCTAGCGACGAATCTCCAGATACCGGCTCGGCGTGTCGCCCAGAATGCGGCGAAATGCCGACGTGAATGCGCTCGCACTCGCGTAACCGAGATCGAGCGCGACGCGCGTCACCGGTTGCCCGTCGGTCAGGCGCGAAATCGCCGCGAGCATGCATACCTGCTGGCGCCAGGCGGCAAAACTCACGCCCGTCTGCGCACGGAACTGTCGCGTGAAGGTGCGCCGGCTCACGCCCGCGTCGGCCGCGACCCGATCGAGATCGGCCGCGATCGACGGCGCCGCGAACAGGTGCCGGCATACTTTCGCCAGTCGTGCATCGGCCGGCAACGGCGCATGCAGCGACAGGCGCGGCATCGTCGCGATTTCGGCGATCAGCAGATCCATCAGCTTGCCCGCGCGGCCGTCGACGTCGTACATCGCCGGCAAGTCGATCGCATCGTCGATCAGTTGCCGCAGCAGCGGCGACACGCCATACACGCCGCACTGGGTGGGCAGTCCGGCCGCCTGCGCGGCGTCGGCGGACACGAACGCGGTGAGCATCGTGACCGGCCCGGTCATCGTCAATTCGTGCCGCACGCCGGCCGGCACCCAGCATGCGCGCTGCGGCGGCACCAGCCAGCGGCCGTGCGGCGTGGACACACTGATCGTGCCGCGCGACGCGAATGCGAATTGCCCGCGCACGTGCGCATGATCCGGAAACGTCGTGCCCGCCGCAAATTCGTTGGCGAGCACGACCACGCTCCGGGGAATGTGTTCGTAGGGATCTAGCAGCGTATTTCTCACGGCCCGAATTCCATCATCAATGACCCGCTATCGAAGGCGGTCCGCCCCGCCGCGATCGGCCGGCCGGCCATGCGCCGGCGGCGTCGCGCGGCACGCGTCACCGCAACATGAACGACATCGCCGACAGGCTGTTCAGCGTGCGCACCGCGTGCTCGACCGACGGCCCGTCGAAACGCAGCGTCACCGCATCGACACGCTCGAGCGACGGCAGCACGCAGAACAGGTCGGCCAGCGCGGCCGTCTGCACGCGCAGCGTGCAAGCGGCCGGCGCGGGCCGATGAGCGCCCGCGCGCCGGCCGGACGACAGCGCTTGCGCGACCGTCTCCCGTGCGGCGGCCGCGATGCGCGCGCACGACGCGGACGGCGTGAGCGTCTCGCCGCTCGATGCGCCGCCGGCCGTCTTGAGCGTCTCGAAACGCGCGTCCGGAAACAGCGGTTGCGTTTCCTCGGCGAATACGTCGTCGCCCGTCGCGAGCGCGACGTGCGCGCCGTATTCGCGCGCCAGCGCGCCGTACAGCCCGGCTTCGCCGAGCTCGACGCCATTCAGCCACACCTGCGTGAACGCGAAGCTGTTGATCGTGTGCGCGAGCACGCCACGCGTCTGCGATTTCGCGTGATAGCCGATCATGAATACGAGATCGGGCTGCTGTTCGAGGCCGGCCATCATCCCGAGCGTACGCGGCTTGCCGAGCACGACGCGCGCCCGCGCATCGAGCCCGTCGGGCAGCAGGTTGCGATAGCCGCCATGCGAATCGTTGACCCAGACGGCCTGCGCGCCGCCGGCGAATGCGCCTTCGATCGCCGCGTTCGCCTCGGCGGTCATCCAGCGGCGCGCCCGCTCGTATTCCGGATTGCCGGCGCGCGTCTGCTCGACGGCGAATACGCCCGCGACACCCTCGATATCGGTCGAGATCAGGATCTTCATGACAGGATCGAACGTCCTTCGTCGTTTTCGTTGAACAACCGGTCGAGATCGGGCACCGCGTCGCGCAGCGATTGCCGCACGTGACCGTCGCGCCCGGCGACCGTCACCGCCTGCAGCAACGCGTCGGCGATCGCATGCTCGACGCTTTCGGCCGCGGCCATGAACAGCGGATCGAGCGCCGCATCGGCCACGAGGGCCGGCAGCGCGATCGTCGATGCGTCGTGCGCGATCGTGTAGGCAGTCGAGAAGGCGAGCGCGATATCGCCGCTGCCATGCCCGTAGACGGAGCCCGTGCGTGCCAGCCCCGCCGCCGCGCGGCGCGCGAGCCGCGACAACTGCCGCGCGTCGAGCGGCGCATCGGTGGCCAGCAACAGGATGATCGAGCCCTGCTCGGGCGGCGCCGTGTGGGCAGCTTCGGCCGCGCGCCGTTGCGCGACGATGCGCCCGAGCGGCACGCCGCCGAGCGTCAGCATCGGCAGCCGGCCGAAATTCGCGAGCACGAGCGCGCCGACCGTATAGGGCCGGCCGGCCGCGACGGCCACGCGCGACGCGGAGCCGATCCCGCCTTTCAGGTCGAAGCACGACATCCCGCGTCCGGCGCCCACCGCGCCGCGTGCGACGTCGCGCGATGCCGCGCGGCATGCGTCGTCGTAATGCGCGGCCGTGACCGCGCATGCCTGGATATCGTTCAGGTAACCGTCGTTGCACTCGAACACGAGCGGATTGACGGTCGGCCAGTCGCGGCCGACCTGTGGATTCGCCGCGATCGCCGCACGGAGCTGCGCGTGGGCAACCGCCGCGACGCCGAACGTATTGGTCAGCGCGATCGGCGTATCGAGCGTGCCGAGCTCGTCGACCTGCACGAGCCCGACGCTCTTGCCGAAACCGTTGATCACGGCCGCCCCGGCCGGCACCTTGCTGCGGTACACGTCGCCCGGATGCGGCTTCACGACGGTCACGCCCGTCTGCACGTTGCCGGCATCGAGCGTGCAATGGCCGACCGTCACGCCCGGCACATCGGCGATCGTGCCGCGCGGCCCGGGCGGCAGCATCGCCGTCCACATCGGTGCGGCGCGCATCAACGGCGCTCCAGCTTCGGGTCGAGCGCGTCGCGCAGCCCGTCGCCGAGCAGGTTGAACGCGAGCACGGTCAGGAAGATCGCGAGGCTCGGGAACACCGCGATGTGCGGCGCCGTCACCATGTCCGCGCGCGCCTCGTTGAGCATCGCGCCCCACTCCGGCGTCGGCGGCTGCGCGCCGAGCCCGAGGAACGACAGGCTCGCGGCGGTGATGATCGACGTGCCGATGCGCATCGTGAAGTAGACGACGACGGACGACACGGTGCCCGGCAGGATGTGCCGCATGATGATCGTCCAGTCGGACGCGCCGATGCTGCGCGCGGCCTCGACGTAGGTCATGTGCTTGAGCATCAGCGTGTTGCCGCGCACGAGCCGCGCGAACGCCGGGATGCTGAAGATCGCAACCGCGCAGATCACGTTGACCATCCCGTTGCCGAGGATCGCGACCACGCCGATCGCGAGCAGGATGCCCGGGAACGCGAACAGCACGTCGGCGATGCGCATCGTGATGCGGTCCCACCAGCCTTCGTAATAGCCGGCGAGCAGCCCGAACAACGTGCCGATCGCCGCGCCGAGCGCGACCGAGAAGAAGCCGGCCGCGAGCGAAATGCGCGTGCCCGCGACGATCCGGCTGAAGATGTCGCGGCCGAGCGAATCGACGCCGAACCAGTGCACGGCCGACGGCCCCGCGTTCAGCGCGTCGTAGTCGAAATAGTTCTCCGGATCGAACGGCACGATGTGCGGGCCGACGAAGGCGAGCACCACGAGCGCCAGCACGAAGCCGCCGGCGACGAGCGCGACGGTCTGCTTGCGGAACTTGCGCCAGAATTCGCGCCACGGCGTGCGGATCGCGGTCGGTGCGGCCGGCGCCGCGGGCTGGGCAGTCGCGTTCATTCGCGCCTCACTTGAACCGGATGGTCGGGTTGATGACCGCGTACAGCACGTCGACGGTCAGGTTGATCAGGATGAATTCCAGCGAGAACAGCAGCACGATCGCCTGGATCACCGGGTAGTCGCGCATCGTCACCGCGTCGACGAGCAGGCGCCCGAGCCCCGGCCAGTTGAACACGACCTCGACGACGATCGAGCCGCCGAGCAGGAAGCCGAACTGCAGCCCCATCATCGTGACGACCGGGATCATCGCGTTGCGCAGGCAGTGCTTGAGCACGACCATCGGCTCGTGCACGCCCTTCGCGCGCGCGGTGCGCACGAAGTCCTCGTTCAGCACCTCGACGAACGACGCGCGCGTGAAGCGCGCCATCACGGCCGCGACCGCGGCGCCGAGCGTCAGCGACGGCAGCACGTAGCTCTTCCACGAGCCGTCCGGCACGACCGGCAGCCAGCCGAGCTTCACCGAGAAGACTTCCATCAGCAGCATGCCGAGCGCGAACGCGGGAAACGAGATGCCCGACACCGCGAGCGTCATCCCGATACGGTCGGGCCAGCGATTGCGCCAGACCGCCGACGCAATTCCGATCGCCATCCCGAACAGCGTCGACCACACCATGCTGACGAGCGTCAGCATCAGCGTCGGCATGAAGCGTTCGCCGATCTCGGTCGAGACCGGCCGCTTGCTGCGCGTCGAGACGCCGAAATCGCCGTGCGCGATCTTCACGAAGAAGTTCGCGAACTGCGTGGGCATCGGCTTGTCGAGCCCGAGGTCGGCGCGCACGAGCGCGATCGTCGCGTCGTCGGCTTCGGGGCCGGCCGCGAGTCGTGCGGGGTCGCCCGGCAGCAGGTGCACGAACAGGAACACCAGCACCGCGACGATCGCGAGCGTGGGCAGCAGGCCGAACAGGCGTTTGACGAGGAAATTCAGCATGGGACACCGATCGAATCAGCGCACCGGCGGCTCGCGCCGCCGGCACTGCGTGGCGGACGAACCGCCGTCATTTCAGCGAGATCTCGTCGAAGTTGAACGAGCCGTCCGGCATCACGTACGCGCCCTGCAGCCGCTTGCTGCGTGCATACACGATCTTCTCCTGCACGAGGAAGATCCACGGCGCATCGGCCCAGATCTGCTTCTGCGCATCGGCGTAGAACTCGGCCTTCTTCGCGCGATCGGTCGTCTCGAGCGCCTTCGTCAGATCGCCGTCGACCGCGTCGTTCTTGTAGTACGCGGTATTGACGAGCTTCGGCGGCGCGGACGCGCCGGCCAGCAGCGGCGTGATCGCCCAGTTCGCTTCGCCCGTCGACGACGACCAGCCGATGTAGTACATCCGCACCGGCGCCTTCGCCGGATCCGGCGCGCTCTCGACCTTCGCGACGCGCTCGCCGGCTTCCAGCGCCTGCACCTGCACCTTCACGCCGACCTGCGCGAGCTGCTGCTGCACGAACTGGATCGCCTTCTGCGACGTCGAGTTGTTATACGCGGACCACAGCGTCGTCTCGAAGCCGTTCGGATAGCCGGCTTCCTTCAGCAGCGCACGCGCCTTCGCCGGGTCGTACGGCCACGGGCCCAGCTTCGTCGCGTAATCGACGCCCTGCGGCACCACGCCGGTCGACGGCGTCGCGAAACCGGAGAACGCAACCTTCGCGAGCGCTTCCTTGTTCACCGCGTAGTTCAGCGCCTGGCGCACCTTCGGGTTGTCGAACGGCTTCTGCAGCATGTTCAGCGACACGTAGCGCTGCACGATCGACGGCCGCTCGACGACGTCGACCTTCGGGTTGCCTTTCAGCTCGGTCGCCTGCTCGAACGGAATGCGGAACGCGAAATCGGCTTCACCCGTCTTCATCAGCGCCGCGCGCGTGTTGTTGTCGACCACCGGCTTCCAGTCGATCGCGTCAATCTTCGGATAGCCCTTCTTCCAGTAGCCCGCGAACTTCGTCACCTTCAGGTCGTCGGTCTGCTTCCACTCGACGAACTCGAACGGCCCGGTGCCGACCGGATGCAGCGCGATGTCGCGGCCCCACTTCTTCAGCGCGGCCGGCGAGATCATCACGGCCGACGGGTGCGCGAGCGTGTTGATGAACGCCGAGAACGGCTCGCGCAGCGTGACCTTCACCGTGGTCGGATCGACGACCTCGGTCTTCTCGATCACGCGGAACATGTTGTAGCGCTTCAGGTGGTTCGCGGGATCGGTCACGCGGTCGAAGTTCGCCTTCACGGCCGCCGCGTTGAAATCGGTGCCGTCGTGGAACTTCACGCCCGAGCGCAGCTTGATCGTGTACGTCTTCGCATCGGGGCTGGCTTCATAGCCCGTCGCGAGCACGTCGACGAGCTTCATGTCCTTGTCGAAGCCGAACAGGCCCTGGTAGAACGACTTGACGACGGCCTGCGACACCGTGTCGTTCGCGTCGTACGGGTCCATCGTCGTGAAGGTCGAATCCACCGCCATCACCGCGGTCTGCTGCGCGTACGCGGGCAGCGCGGCCGACAGCGCAAACGCGCCGGCAAGCGCGACGAAGCATGCGCGCGGACGAAACATCGGAAACGGATGCTGCTGGGTCATTTTGCTGGGCTCCTATCGGTGAATCGGTGACGCCTCACGGGCGTTTCGGTTTCGACTGCCTGCGGGTGCGTGCGCCGTCGTCGCCGCGCACGACTCCACCACTCAATACGCGCCGCCGACGCGATGCGTCGCGACGTAATGATCGGGGCCGACCGCGACGAGCGGCGCGACGAGCGGCTCGTCGCCGACCGCGCGGATCGGGCTCGGAATCTCGTCCGCCGCGAGCTGGCGCGGCGCATGCCGGCGCGCGGGATCGGCCACCGGCACCGCGCTCATCAGCTTCTTCGTGTACGGATGCTGCGGCGCCTCGAACACCGCGCGGCGCGGGCCGATCTCGACGATCTGGCCGAGATACATCACCGCGACGCGATGGCTGACGCGCTCGACCACCGCCATGTCGTGCGAGATGAACAGGTACGCGACGCCAAGCTCGCGCTGCAGGTCGAGCATCAGGTTGACGATCTGCGCCTGCACCGACACGTCGAGCGCCGACACCGACTCGTCGGCGATCACGACCTTCGGGTTCAGCGCGAGCGCACGTGCGATCGCGATCCGCTGACGCTGGCCGCCCGAGAATTCGTGCGGATAGCGGCGGGCGGCTTCCGGCGGCAGGCCGACCTTGTCGAGCAGCCAGTCGACCCGCGCCTGCGCTTCGCTGCCGCTCGCGACGCCGTGCACCAGCAGCGGCTCCATGATCGAAAAGCCGACGGTCAGGCGCGGGTTCAGCGACGCGAACGGGTCCTGGAAGATGAACTGGATGTTGCGGCGCAACGCCTGCAGGTCCGGGCCCTTCAGCGCGCTGATGTCGCGGCCGTCGAATTCGATCGAGCCGCTTTGCGATTCGACGAGGCGCAACAATGACCGGCCGGTGGTCGACTTGCCGCAGCCCGATTCGCCGACGAGCGCGAGCGTCTCGCCCGCGCGCAGCTCGAAGCTCACGCGCTCGACCGCATGCACGTATTGCGACACGCGGCCGAACACGCCGCTCTTCACCGGAAAGCGCGTGACGAGATCGCGCACGCGCAGGATCGGCGGCGCGGCGCGATCGACGGGCGGCTGCGCGTCGTTCGCGGCGCACGCCGTGGCCGGCGCCGGCGCGCTCGCGCCGTCCACCTTGAGCAGCGGGAATTTCTCGGGTGCGTCGGTACCCTGCATCGAGCCGAGCCGCGGCACGGCCGCGAGCAGCGCCCGCGTGTAGCGATGCGCGGGCGTCGCGAAGATGCGGTCCGACTCGCCCTCCTCGACCTTCTCGCCGCGGTACATCACGAGCACGCGGTCGGCGACCTCGGCCACCACGCCCATGTCGTGCGTGATGAAGATCACGCCCATGTTCATTTCGTCCTGCAGCCCGCGGATCAGTTGCAGGATCTGCGCCTGGATCGTCACGTCGAGCGCGGTCGTCGGCTCGTCGGCGATCAGCAGCGCGGGCCGGCACGACAGCGCCATCGCGATCATCACACGCTGCCGCATCCCGCCCGACAACTGGTGCGGATGGCGGGCGAACACGCGGCGCGCTTCGGGAATGCGCACCAGATCGAGCAACCGCAGCGCTTCCGCGCGTGCTTCGGCGGCGCTCTTCGACTGGTGCAGCGCGATCGCCTCGCTGATCTGGTCACCGACCGTAAACACCGGGTTCAGCGACGTCATCGGCTCCTGGAAGATCATCGCGATGTCCGCGCCGCGGATGCCGCGCATCGTCGCGGCACTCGCCTGCGCGAGATCGACCAGCGCGCCGCCACGGCGCCGGAACGCGATGCGGCCGCTCGTGATTTCGCCGCCGCCGTGCTCGACGAGTCGCATCAGCGCGAGCGAGGTGACCGACTTGCCCGAGCCCGATTCGCCGACGATCGCGAGCGTCTCGCCGCGATCGACGTGAAACGACACGTTGCGAACCGCGTCGAACGTCGCGCCTTCGCGACGGAAGGTGACCGACAGGTCGTCGACGGCCACCACGCGCTGCTCGGGCAGCGCCGGGACCGACGGGTTACGGCTCGATGTCATGCGTCTCTCCTCGTGCGATCCGGGATCAGGCCGCGTCGTCGCGGTAGATGCCGACGACCGGCGCTTCACCGACGCGTGCGTAGCCGCGGTACATCCCTTCGGTGTTGAACGGCATCGCGACGTTGCCCCGTGCGTCGACCGCGATGATCCCGCCGCGGCCCGCGAGGCGCGGCAGCTTGTTCATCACGACGTCGTGCGCGGCATCGGCGAGCGACGCGCCGCGATACGCGATCTGCGCGGCGACGTCGTAGGCCGTCGCGAGCCGCATGAACATCTCGCCGGTGCCCGTCGACGATACCGCGCAGGTCGCGTCGTCCGCGTAGCAGCCGGCGCCGATGATCGGCGAATCGCCGACGCGCCCCGGCTGCTTGTTCGTGATGCCGCCCGTCGACGTCGCCGCCGCGATGTGGCCGTTCAGGTCGCACGCGACCGCGCCGACCGTGCCGTGCTTGCGGTCCGGATCGAGCGGCTCGGCCGGCTGCGGCTGTTGCTGCGACTGGCCGAACACGAACGTCGCCGCATCGTGGTCGAGCATCGCGCCGGCCGCCGCGCGCGCCTTCACCCACTGCGCATGCCGCGACTCGGTGTCGAAGTAGCCGGGCTCGGCGAGTTCGAGCCCCTGCGCGGCCGCGAACGCATCGGCGCCCGCGCCGGCGAACAGCACGTGCTCGCTCGCCTCCATCACGCGCCGCGCGGCGAGCACCGGATTGCGCACGCGGGTCGCGCAGCAGATCGCGCCGGCGCCGAGCGTCGCGCCGTCCATGACCGCCGCGTCGAGTTCGTGCTTGCCTTCCGCCGTATAGACGGCGCCGCGCCCGGCGTTGAACAGCGGACAATCCTCGAGCATCCGCACCGCGACGGTGACGGCGTCGAGCGCGCTGCCGCCCTCGGCCAGCACCTGTTGCGCGGCCTGCAGGATCGCGGTGAGTTCGTCGCGGTATCGACGTTCGGTGTCGGTATCCATCGCTTCGCGCAGGATCGTGCCTGCGCCGCCGTGAATCGCGACGATCGCGGGTGAAGTCATGATTTTTTCGGACGGGGGAAAGAAGGGTTGGCGGCCGGCAACGCCGCTTGCGGCTGCACGAGCCACGGCAGCAGGAATTCGGTCATCTCGGCGGCGGATTTCGCGGACCGGTGCGTGCGCAGCGCGACCGCGTCGATCAGCGCCTCGATCATCGTCAGCACGGCGGCTTCCGACGTGGCCGCGAAACGCCGCTCGGCCTTGACGTACAGGTTCAGCGACGCGAACGACGCGAGCGGCGATTGCGGGCCGTCGGAGATGCCGAGCACGCGCGCGCCGCGCGCCGCCGCACGACGGGCCAGCTCGATCGTGTCCTTCACGTAGCGCGGAAACGCGAGCGCGATCACGAGATCGCGCGAATCGGCCGTGTACAGGCGTCGCGCCGCATGCGACGGCCCGCCGAGCAGCGCAAGCGATTGCACGCTGTCATGGCAGACGGACAGTCCGTGCTCCATCAATCCGGCCAGAAACGCGCTCGACCCGGCGCCGAGAATCAGCACGCGCCGCGCGCCGACGATCGCCTCGACCGCCGCCTCGACATCGGCTGCGTCCAGTTGCGCGCGCGTGTTCTCGATGTTGGCGGCAGCCTGGTCGAACACTGCGTCGATCCAGACCGCGCCGCGCACGCCGGACTCCTGCTCCTGCGCGGAACGCAGCCGTTCGACCGGCCCGAGCGTGGCCTCGAAGCCGCGCACGAGCGCCGCGCGCATCGCCGGATAGCCATCGAATCCGAGCGCCTTCGCGAAACGGTTCGCGGTAGCGATCGACGCATTCACCGCCTGCGCGAGCTCGTCGATCCGCATCGTCGCGGCGCGAAACGGGTTCGCGAGCACGAATTCGCCCATGCGCCGGTGAATCGGCGTCATCGACGGCATCGCCGACGCGATCCGCTCGGCGATCGCGGGTTCGTCGTGACTGACATCGGGCGGAACGAGAGGCGTCATGCGAAGGGTTGTTGCAAGGTTTGATGAAAATCAATTTACACAATCCGTCTCCCGAAAAGAAATAAATTTTCATCAGGGTTGTCACGCCCCCTGCGGCGTACGTCGACCGTCCGGACGATCGTCCGGGCCGCCGCACGGGCCTTCGACGGGCAACCGCCTGCGCTGCCGCTCGCCCGGTCGCCACCGTTCATCGGGAAAACCCCGAGTACGTTCGTTCGAATGCAGATTCACGTTGACCTGATTCGCAATCGAACATAGGATGTTCGAAAATGATCAGTCGTCAGATAACATTGCGGCTTAAAGACGACGGAATGTTCGCTCGAACACCGTGATTTCGATATAAACCGGTAAAACCGGCGCCCATCAAGATCGGACATCGTACGAACAAAACGAAACAAGCCATCCGGACGGATGGCCCTCATGGACCAGGTGGGCGCCGCGCGCCCGCCTTCCCTGACAGGAGACAGCGGTGAAGACAGTCAAGGCGTTGCGCTGGTGGATCATCGTGCTCGTGTGTCTCGGCACGATCCTCAACTACCTCGCACGAAATTCCCTCGCGGTGCTCGCGCCCGAGCTCAAGCAGGTGTTCGCGATCTCGACGCAGCAGTACTCGTACATCGTCGGCGCCTTCCAGATCGGTTACACGATCATGCAACCGGTATGCGGGTTCATCGTCGATCTGATCGGGCTGCGGCTCGGTTTCGCGCTGTTCGCGATGCTGTGGTCGGTGGTCGGCGTCGCGCACGGCTTCGCGTCCGGCTGGCTCTCGCTCGGCATCCTGCGCGGCTTTCTGGGCCTGTTCGAGGCCGCCGCGATTCCGTCCGGGATGAAGGCCGTGGCCGAATGGTTTCCCGATCGCGAGAAATCCGTCGCGGTCGGCTACTTCAACGCGGGCACGTCGCTCGGCGCCGCGATCGCGCCGCCGCTCGTCGTGTTCCTGTCGATGCGGTTCGGCTGGCAGGCCGCGTTCATGGTCACCGGCGCGCTCGGGTTCGTGTGGGCCGCGCTCTGGTACACGCAGTACCGGTCGCCGGCCGATCATCCGCGCATCACGCCGCGGGAGCGCACGCTGATCCGCGACGGCCAGGCCACGATGCCGCCCGTGTCGAAGCGCCGCATCCGCGACGTCGTCACCGCGCGCCGCTTCTGGGCGATCGCGCTGCCGCGCTTCTTCGCGGAACCCGCGTGGCAGACCTTCAGCTTCTGGATTCCGCTGTACCTCGCGACCGAGCGCCACATGCCGCTCACGCAGATCGCGGTATTCGCTTGGATGCCGTTTCTCGCGGCCGACGCAGGCGGCATCGCGGGCGGCTATCTGTCGCCGTATCTCGCCAATCGCTTCAAGCTGCCGCTCGTGTGGTCGCGCGTCGCCGGCGTCGCGCTCGGCGCGGTGCTGATGCTCGGGCCTGCGATGATCGGCCTCGTGTCGTCGCCGTACACGGCGATTGCGCTGTTCTGCGTCGGCGGCTTCGCGCACCAGATGATCTCCGCGCTCGTCAACACGCTGTCGGCCGACGTGTTCGATCCCGAGGAAGTCGGCACCGCGAGCGGCTTCGCCGGGATGGCCGCGTGGATCGGCGGCCTCGGCTTCTCGCTGCTGGTCGGCGCGCTCGCGGACAAGATCGGCTATGCGCCGCTGTTCGCGTGCCTCGGCCTGTTCGACATCGTCGGCGTCACGCTGCTCGCGGTGCTGATCCGCGGGCAGTCGAAGCAGGAACGCCTGCTCGCGCAGCACGCGTGACATCCGTTTTCACCAGGAATCGCATTCATGACTTCGCTCCTTCATCCGCCCGTGTTCCGCGTCGCCAGCCACCATGCGAACCGCGTGCTGCTCGCCTCCGATACGGGCGCGACTCTCGAAATCTTCGTGCTCGAGGACGACATCGTGCGCGTGCGCGTGCTGCCCGACGCGACGGCGCGCAACCCGCGCACGTGGACGATCGCGCCCGGCCTCGACGACGTGCCGCTCGACGGGCGCGACCGCCTCGATCTGAGCGGCTTCGCGCTGCCCCACTACGACTTCGTGGAAGACGACGACGGCGTGCGCATCGAAACCGCGCAGATCCGCCTCGCGGTGCGCCGGCAAGGCGGCCATTGCGCGTGGTCGATGCGCGGCGCGGATGGCGCATGGCGCGTCGCACTCGCCGACCGCCCGACACAGGCGTACAACTTCGGCTGGTGGGACGAACGTGCGTATCACTACGTCGCCCGCGAGCGCGGCGACAAGGTATTCGGCCTCGGCGAACGCGCAGGCGAACTCGACCGCACGGGCGCACGCTTCGAGATGCGCAACATCGACGCGATGGGCTACAGCGCGAAGCACACCGACCCGCTGTACAAGCACATCCCGTTCTACATCACGTGGTCGCCCGATGCGTGCCAGGGGTTCGGGCTGTTCTACGACACGCTGTCCGACTGCTCGTTCGACATGGGCCGCGAGCTCGACAACTATCACGGGCCCTATCGCTATTTCGTCGCCGAGCACGGCGATCTCGACTACTACTTCATCGCGTCGCCCGATACGCCGCTCGCGGCCGCGCGGCGCTTCACGTGGCTGACCGGGCGCCCCGCGCGCATGCCGAAATGGGGGCTCGGCTATTCGGGCTCGACGATGAGCTACACCGACGCGCCGGACGCCCAGCAGCAGATGAACCAGTTCGTCGAGCAGTGCGACGCGCACGACATCCTGTGCGATTCGTTCCACCTGTCGTCGGGCTATACGTCGATCGGCGCGAAGCGCTACGTGTTCAACTGGAACCGCGACAAGTTTCCCGACGCGAAGGGCTTCGTGCAGCACTATCGCAACCACGGCATCCGCCTGTGCGCGAACATCAAGCCGTGCCTGCTGCGCGACCATCCTTCCTTCGACGAAGCCGCGCAGCGCGCTCTGCTGATCCGCTCGGCATCCGGCGAACCCGCCTGGGTGCAGTTCTGGGACGAAGTCGGCGCGTATCTCGACTTCACGCAGCCCGACACCTACCGATGGTGGTGCGAGCAGGTCACGTCGGCGCTGCTGGAATACGGAATCGAATCGACCTGGAACGACAACAACGAATACGAGATCTGGTCGCCCGACGCGATCGCGCACGGCTTCGGCCAGCCGTTTCCTGCACGCGAAGCCAAGGTGCTCCAGACGATGCTGATGATGCGCGCGTCGCGCGACGCACAGCGCGCGCATGCGCCGGCGCGCCGGCCGTTCCTCGTGTCGCGCTCCGGCGGCGCGGGCATGCAGCGCTACGTGCAAACGTGGTCCGGCGACAACTACACGTCGTGGGAAACGCTGCGCTACAACCTGAAGATGGGCCTCGGGCTCGCGCTGTCGGGCGTGTCGAACATCGGCCACGACATCGGCGGCTTCTCCGGCCCCGCGCCATCGCCCGAACTGCTGCTGCGCTGGGTGCAGTTCGGCATCTTCATGCCGCGCTTCAGCATCCATTCGTGGAACGACGACGGCACCGTCAACGAACCGTGGATGTACCCGGAGATCACCGCGCAGATCGCGTCGCTGATCAAGCAGCGCTACCGGCTGCTGCCGTACCTCTATCACCTGCTGTGGCTGTCGACCACGCGCTACGAGCCCGTGCTGCGGCCGACCTTCGCCGATTTCCCCGGCGATGCGCGCTGCTACGACGCATGCGACGACATGATGCTCGGCGACGCGCTGCTCGTCGCGCCCGTCGTCGATCCCGGCCTGACCGAACGCACGGTTTACCTGCCGGCGGGCGCACGCTGGACGTGCTGCGCGAGCGCGCAGTCGTTCGACGGCGGCGCGAGCGTGACGCTGCCCGCGCCGCTCGACACGCCGGTGATGCTGCTGCGCGAAGGCCGCGTGCTGCCGCTGAACGTCGCGCAACAGCATTTCGGTGCGCGCGCCGATACGCGCGGCTTCCTCGTCGCACCGCGGATCGAGGACGGCGTCGCGTACGGCGAATGCGTCGAGGACGACGGCGAGACGGAAGCATGGCGCGACGGCGAATACGGCCTGTGGCGCATCGAGACCGGCCGCGAGGCGTCGGGCGTGCTCGGCGTGTCGGTCCGCTGGGACGGCCGCCCGGCGCGCCCGGCCGATCGTGTCGAGATCCTGCTGCCCGCGTCGCTGCAAGGCCCGGTTGCCGTGCGCGGTGCGCGAGTCGAGCAGGATGCGCGGGACGGTGCGTGGCGCCGCCTCGTCGTCGCGTTCGACCACTGAACCGCCGAACCGCCCAAGCCGAAGCAAACCCGATCGGGCGGGCCGTTCGCGCGGCCCGCCCCCTGCCACAGAGGAGGCATTCAACCTCCCGCCCCTCGAAAAGATGAAGAGACCCGGAGATCGACAATGAAAGCATCCGCCAACCGTTATGCAATCCTGATTTTATCGGCCGCGTCGCTCGGCACGACCGCTGCCCACGCGCAGAGCAGCGTCACGCTGTACGGTGTCGTCGACGATTCGCTCGCGTACGTCAACAACCAGCAGGGACACTCGAACGTCTACATGCGCGACGGCAACCTGTATGCGTCGAAGTTCGGGCTGCGCGGCGACGAGGATCTCGGCGGCGGCACGCACGCGATCTTCGACCTGCAGGCCGGCTTCAACCTGAATACGGGCGCGCAGGCCGCCGCCGGCACGATATTCAACCGCCAGGCCTTCGTCGGCCTGCGCAACGTTCGCTACGGCACGGTCACGGCCGGCCGCCAGTACACGCCCTACTTCCTGTTCGTCGGCCCGTACGCGTCGAGCAGCTGGCTGACGGGCGCCACCGGCGCGCATCCGGGCGACATCGACGGCCTCGACACGACGATTCGCGTGAACAACTCGGTCACCTATACGTCGCCGACCTTCGCCGGGCTGAGCGCGAGCGCGATGTACGCATTCGGCGGCATTGCCGGCGCGACCGGCAAGGGCAACACGTTCAGCGCCGCGCTGCGCTACGCGAACGGGCCGATCGGGATCGCGGCCGGCTACTTGCGGATCAACAGCTCGGGCTCGTCCGCGGGCTTCCTGAATCCGGCCACCGCATCGTCGGGCAGCTTCGCGGTATCCGTGCTGAATCAGGGCTACCTCACCGCGAAAGCCGTCGAGCAGGTTGCGGCGGCTGGCAACTACACGCTCGGCGACCTGACGATGGGGCTCAACTATTCGAACGTGAAGTATCTGCCCGGCAACGGCTCGACCTTCACCGACACGGCCGTGTTCAACACCTACGGCGCGCTTGCCGCGTATCGCTTCACGCCGACGTTCTCGGTGGCCGGCGCATTCGCGTATACGCTCGCGTCGAAGGCGAACGGCGTCGCGAATGCGGCCCGCTATCAGCAGTATTCGCTGAAGGAGTCGTACAGCCTGTCGAAACGCACGACGCTCTATGCGCTGCAGGCGTACACGCATTCGAGCGGGCGGACGCTCGGCGCGCAAGGCGCCGGCCACATCGTCGACGCGGCGCCGATCGTCGGCGATTCGCAGCAGCTCACGCCGTCGACGACGCACGGCCAGTTCGTCGGCATGGCCGGGATCGCCGTCACGTTCTGAACCTGGCCGACGGCGCCTTCCGCGCGCCGTCTCCGGCCCGGACGACGCGCTTGCCGCACGCGCCGTCCGGGCGCCCGATACGCGTTCGCCGCGGCGTTTTCCCCGCCTCGCCGGCCCGCCGCGCCCATCGCGCGGATTTTCTCGATCGCCGCGATACCTTACAATCCGTCAGGTTCATCCCTTCTGCATACCCCTTCTTGCAGTCCTGACACCGCGGTACACTCGACGCACGCCGTATCAGGGTCCGACGCGCGACGTGCGCGCCGGGCGGCGTCGCGCTTCGTTGCGCCCACAACTGGATGCCCGCCATGCCGGATTCCCGTCCCTCGCCCCGCACGACATTCAAGCCGCAGGTCGTCCTGCCCGCGCTCGCCGTCATCGGCGCGCTACTCGTCGTGTGCGCACTGCACCCGAGCGAAGCCGGCGCGCTGTTCTCCGCCGGCCAGCAATGGGTCATCGCACGGTTCGACTGGTTCTACGTGCTCGCCGTCACCGGCTTCCTCGTGTTTCTCGTGCTAATCGCCGCCAGCGACTTCGGCAATATCCGGCTCGGCCCCGACGACGCCGAACCCGAATTCAGCTTCGTGTCGTGGACGGCAATGCTGTTCGCGGCCGGCATGGGCATCGGCCTGATGTACTTCGGCGTCGGCGAGCCGATGCAGCATTTCCTGAAGCCGCCGACCGTCGATTCCGGCACGCCCGCCGCCGCACGCGAGGCGATGCTGATGACGTTCTTCCACTGGGGCTTCCATGCGTGGGCGATCTACGGGCTGATGGGGCTCGTGCTCGCGTACTTCGGCTTCCGCTACAACCTGCCGCTCACGCTGCGCTCGGGGCTGTATCCGGTGCTGCGCGAGCGCATTAACGGCTGGATCGGTCACACGGTCGACGCGTTCGCGCTCGTCGGCACGGTCGCCGGGATCGCGACGACCCTCGGCTACGGCGTGATGCAGCTGAGCGCGGGCCTGCATACGGCCGCCGGGTGGGACACGGGCAGCAACCTGTTCCGCATCGGGCTCGTCGCGGTGGTCGTGATCCTCGCGGGCGTGTCGGCCGCGACCGGCCTCGACAAGGGCGTGCGCCGGCTGTCCGAGCTGAACCTGCTGCTCGCGTTCCTGTTGCTCGCCTTCGTGGTGGTCGCGGGCCCGACGGCATTCCTGCTGCGCGCGCTCGGCGACAACATCGGGCAGTACCTGTCGAGCCTCGTCGACCTGTCGTTCCGCACATACGCCTACGCGCCGCCGCGCGAGGAAGGCTGGTTCGGCGGCTGGACGATTCTCTACTGGGCGTGGTGGGTGTCGTGGTCGCCGTTCGTCGGCATGTTCATCGCGCGCATCTCGCGCGGCCGCACGATCCGCCAGTTCGTGATCGGCGTGCTGCTCGTGCCGACCGCGTTCAACCTCGTGTGGATGACAGTGTTCGGCAACAGCGCGATCTGGCTCGACACGCACGGCGCGGCCGGCGCGCTCGCGCAGACGGCGACCAACGTCGATGCGCTGCTGTTCCGCTTCTTCGATTTCCTGCCGTTTCCGCAACTGCTGTCGATCGTCGCGATCGTGCTGATCGCGGTGTTCTTCGTCACGTCCGCCGATTCGGGCGCGTTCGTGATCGACCAGATCGCGACGCGCGGCAACGCGCATTCGCCGGTCTGGCAGCGGCTGTTCTGGGCCGCGCTGCTCGGCGTGACGGCCGCGGTGCTGCTCGTCGCGGGCGGGCTCGGCGCGCTGCAGGCGATGACGCTGATCGCGGCGCTGCCGGTCGCCCTCATCATGCTCGCGCTGTGCTACGGGCTGTGGCGCGGGCTCGCGGCCGACCGTGCGCACTATTCGCAGGACATCGCGCCCGCGGCGAGCTTCTGGACCGGCCAGCACTGGCGCCATCGCCTGACGCACATCCTGCGGCAGACGACCGAGGCCGAGGCGCGCCAGTTCGTCGCCGAGACGGTCGAGCCCGCGCTGCGCAAGGTCGCCGACGAGCTGCGCGCGAGCGGCGTCGATGCGCACGTGCAGCGCGACGGCGACGATGCGGTGCGGCTCACCGTGCCGACCGCCGAACACCGCGATTTCGTGTATGGCGTGCGCGTCACCGCGAAATCCGCGGCCGCGTTCCTGATGCGCGAGGCGGCCGAGCCGGAAGCCGCGCGGGCGCACGTGTACGGGATCGTCACGTTCTTCGAGGATGGCCGGCTCGGCTACGACGTCGAATACCTGCGCGGCGACGAAGTGATCGCCGACGTGCTGCGCCAGTACGAACGCTACGTGTCGCTCGCCGCGGACACACGCACGCACCTGCTGAGCCGCGCGCCGGGGCACGCGACGGAGGCCGAGTGAGCGGATTGCTGCAAAGCCGCGCTGTCGACGTCATCGCACTCGGCACGCTCGCCGTGCTGTACCTCGGCGGCGCCGGCATCGCGCTGTGGCGGATCCGTGCCGCGGCGCCGCTCGGCAAGGTCTACTGGATCGTCTGCGCGGCGCTGCTCGCCGGCGGCGCCGTCGCGATGGGCGGCAACCTGTCGCCGGTACCGAACAGCGGTGAAATGCCGCCCGGTTTCGCGCTCGGCGCCGAGGCCGTCCTGCTCGGACTCGCGTTGGTTGCCGGTGGCTGCGCGTGGCTGATGCTGCGCGCGCGGAAACGCTGACGCCCGCGCGTCGCGCCACCCGCTTCGTCACGCGGGCACGGTCACGCGCGGGGCCGACCGGCAGCTAACCCCGCCCTGATCCGCTGCCGTCACGCTACCCATCATGCGCTCGGCGCGCGCGCCGTCACGAGCCAGCACGCTGCATCGAAACGCACGTCGGCGCCATGCACGTACGGCTCGAACGCCGCGCGCATCGTGTCGATCACGCACCGCCGCGTCGCGTCGTCCGTCTCCAGCAATGCAAGGCCTACCGGGCCCAGCCGGGCAATGTAGTCGTCCAGCGCGGACTCCGGCAGCACGCACGCCCGATTAACCGGCTCGATCGCAACGTCGGCCCAGCCGCTGTCCGACAGCACCGATGCGATCCGCTGCCGGTCGCCGAACGCGAACTGGCCCGGCGCACCGGGCTTCCGCACGGGCAGGTTCGGCAGCAGCGGCGCGGCCGCCCGCTCGGCCGTCGTCATGAACGGATTGTCGGCCGCGCCACGCCACGCGACGAACCGCATCTGCGCACCCGGGCGCGCCGCCCGCCGCAGGTTCGCGAACGCCCGCATCGGATCGTCGAAGAACATCACGCCGAGGCGCGACACGATCAGGTCGACGCTCGCCGGCTCGAACGCATGCGTCTGCCCGTCCGCGCACACGAAGCGGGCGTGCAGGCCGCAGCGTTCGGCGCGCGCCCGGGCGGCGTCGATCATCCGCGCCGAAATATCGATGCCCGTGCACTGCGCGTTCGCACCGAGCCGCCGCGCGATCGCGAGCGTGACCGCCCCCGTGCCGCAGCCGACATCGAGTACGCGGCTTGCAGACGCCGCCGCGGCAGCATCCGCCAGCAGCGTTTCGAACGGCGCGAACATCCGGTCCAGCGACGCCTGCGCATCGACCCATGCGCGCCCCGACGGACCGTTCCATAGCGCCGATTGCGCTTCGTTGGGCCGGTTGGCTTCCATCGTCGATCCCCTTCCGATTCATTGATGACGGACCGGACTGTGCCACTTCAAGCCGGCTTGAAGTCAAGGCCGCCGGCGTGCGCCCCGTCACGCCCCGTTTTTCACATTTCTTACATTCGCGCTGCGTATCGTTGACGACTTTCCTACGGTGCCGCCCCCTCCCATGCGACGATTCATCACGCGCGCGCTGCTCGTGCGCTGCGCTCCTCTTGTTGCCCTCGCCGCGTTGTCCGCGTGCTCGAATCACATCGATACGCCGGACGATCCGGCCAGCGCGTCGGTCAACGTCCAGGCCGCATGGGTGGAGATCGGCGATGCCAACCAGGCGATCGCGCGCGTCATCACGAACTACACGCCCGCGTCGGCCGGCGATTCGCCGTGCCCGCAACTGACCGTCGACGGCAAGCTGTCGCGCATGACGCTGCGCGCGGGCGCCGCGACCGTCGCCCAGCGGCCGACCGCCAGCGACCCGGCCGATTCGAAACCGTCGAGTTTCCCGGTGTCCGTCTGCGAGGCGACGTTGCCCGCCGGCGCGCAGGCGGCCAGCGTCGCGGGCCGCACGCTGCCGCTGCCGAAAGCGCAGCCGCAGCGCATCGCGATCATCGCCGACACGGGCTGCCGGATGAAGAAGGCCGACAACGCATGGCAGGCGTGCAACGACGCCGCGGTCTGGCCGCTCGACACGATCGCGGCCAGCGTCGCGAAGCTGTCGCCCGATCTCGTGCTGCACGTCGGCGACTACCACTATCGCGAGAACGCGTGCCCGCCGGACATCGCCGGCTGCAAGGACAGCCCGTGGGGCTATGGCTGGGATACGTGGCAGGCCGACCTGTTCCGCCCGGCCGCGCCGTTGCTCGCGAAGGCGCCGTGGGTCGTCGTGCGCGGCAATCACGAGGAATGCGCGCGCGCGGGCCAGGGCTGGTTCCGCTTCCTCGACCCGCGCCCGTATTCGGCCGCACGTTCGTGCGACGATCCGGCCAACGACAACAACGCGAACTATTCGGAACCCTACGCGGTTTCGCTCGGCGGCGGCTCGCAGGTGATCGTGTTCGACACCGCGAAGGTCGGCCGCACCCCGCTGAAGACGACGGACGCGCAGTTCGGCATCTACCAGAAGCAGTTCCAGACGGTCGCATCGCTCGCGTCGAAGCCCGGCATGACGACGACGATCTTCACGAACCATCACCCGATCCTCGCGTTCGCGCCGATCGCCGGCAGCACGCCGGCGCCGGGCAATCTCGCGCTGCAGTCGGTGATGTCGAGCCTCAACGCGCAGGCGTACTACCCGCCGGGCGTGCACGTCGCGCTGCACGGCCACGTGCACGATTTCCAGGCGATCAACTTCTCGTCCGGGCACCCGGCGACGATCGTGTCCGGCAACGGCGGCGACAACCTCGACGTCGCGCTGCCCGACCCGTTCCCGGCCGGCCTGACGCCGGCGCCGGGCGCCGTGATCGAGCGGCTGTCGCACAATAACAGCTTCGGTTTCCTGATCATGGAGCGCAAGCCGGCACCGGCGACGGGCTGGGTGTTCCATGCGTATTCGGCGGCCGGCAAGCGGCTCGCGTCGTGCGACCAGTCGGGCACGACGCTCGCCTGCGACAAGACGGGGTTCATCGCGCCGTGACGGAAGCAGTTCGATGCGACGGCCACGGCGGGCGCGGCCGGCAGACGCTGCACATGCTTGCCGCGACCGTGCTCGCCGGCCTGACGCTCGCGGCCCACGCCGCGCCGGCCGAAACGGTCCTGCTTCCCGGCGCGCCGCCGTCGCGCGTCGTCGACACGATCGGCAACGGCACGCCGCAGGTGACGAGCAAGATCGACGCGGCCACCGCCCGCTTCGCGCCCGACCCGACGCTCGTCGCGCTCGGCCGCCGGATCTTCTTCGATCCGCGGCTATCCGAGCCGCGCGGCATGTCGTGCGCGGGCTGCCACGATCCGGGCCGCGCGTTCGCGCCAACGCTGTCGGCCGCATCGCTCGCGGGGCCCGGCGTGCCGGAAGGCAGCCGGCCCGGGCGCTTCAGCCGACGCAATGCGCCGTCGCTGCTGTACGTGCGCTACGTGCCGCGCCGCCACTTCTACCAGGACGACGATGCGCCGGCTCCGTCGCCGTTCGGCGGCCTGTTCAGCGACGGCCGCGCGGATACGCTCGCCGAGCAGATCCGCGGGCCGCTGTTCGATCCGAACGAGATGAACAACCGGTCGCCGGCCGCGCTGCTGCGCAAGGTCGATGCGACCGAACTCGCGACCGATCTCGCCGCGCGCTTCGGCGCGCCGGTGCGGCGCGATCCCGAGCAACTGGTGCGCGCGCTGGGCGCAGCCGTCGAAGCCTATCTGCAGAGCGACGAGATGGCGCCGTTCACGTCGCGCTTCGACGCATTCCTGCGCACGCGCACGCCGCTCGCGCCGGCCGAGATGCGCGGCCTCGCGCTGTTCCGGAATCCGGACAAGGGCAATTGCATGACCTGCCATACGCTGTCGGACACGTCGAGCCGCCCGGAACGCTCGCTCTTCACCGATTTCGGCTACGACGCGATCGCAGTGCCGCGCAACCGCGCGCTGCCGGCGAACCGCGATCCGCGCCATTTCGACAACGGGCTGTGCGACACCGCGCGACGGCTGCGCTGGCCCGAACCGACGCAATGGTGCGGCTACCTGCGCACGCCCGGGCTGCGCAACGTCGCGGTCAAACAAACGTTCATGCACAACGGCGTGTTCACGACGCTGCGCGACGCAGTCGCGTTCTACAACACGCGCTCGACCGATCCCGGCTTCTGGTATCACGGCGCCAGGACGTTCGACGACGTGCCGGCCGCCTATCGCGGCAACATCAACGTCAACTCGACGCCGATGAACCGCCGGCCCGGCACGCCGCCCGCGCTGACCGACGCGGAAATCGACGACATCGTCGCGTTCCTCGGCACGCTGACCGACGCGCGCTATACCGATCGCGCCACCTCGGCCGCGCCCGACGCGCGGATCACGCGCACCGCCGCACCGGCGCGCTGACCCTGGCCGAACGGCCGGTCGGCGCGCCACCGCTTGCAGTTACCGCAACTACTGGTTATATTTACAGTACTGTATTTATGAACAGTGGGGTGCGCGATGGAACATCTGGTCCGTATCGTCAACGACACCGATCGCCAAGTGCTGGCGTGGCTTCGTGCCCAGGTCGGCGATGCCCGCGTCGAGCGCGCGGCGCGTCAGCTCGGGCATACGCGCAAGCCCTTTCCGTCCGCCGTGTGCCGGTATCTGGGCATGAGTGCGCCGGCCACGCTGCGGCCGGCCCCGGCCCGGCCGCGCGCGGTCCGCGATTTCTCGGTCGGCGATCGTTACCTGTCGCTGATCCGCCAGCACCTCGCCACACACGCGGTCGGCCGATGAAATGGCGGCGGCTTGCCGCTTCGGTACCGCGTCCGGCCGGCGCACTCGTGTATTCGCCAGTCCGCACGCGTCATGCGCCGCCGCAGGACCCCGTACCGTCGAGCATCAGCGTGCCGACCCGCGCGGGCACGAGCGGTGTGCGCGGCGCCGGCGGCGCCCAGCCGAACAGCGCCTGCGCGGCCGCGCCGCAAACGCGGCCCTGGCACGCGCCCATCCCGCAACGCGACTGCAGTTTAGCGGCCGTCCAGCCCGGCTCCCGTGCGACCGCGTCGAAGCGCACGTCCTCGCAACGACACAGCAGCGTGTCGGGCCGCGCGAGCCGGCGGATCGGCTCCCGGATCGCGAAGCGCTCGCGAACGGCATCCGCGAAAGCCTGCCAGTGCGCGCGCCGTGCGACGAGCTCGGCCAGTTGTGCGGTCTGCCCGGTCGCCGCGTAGCCCGCGATTTCGCCTTCGACCATTGCCAGTTCGCTGCCGCCGACGCCCGTGCATTCGCCCGCCGCGAAATACCCGTCGCGGCTCGTACGCTGATGCGCGTCGACCGCCACCGCGCCGTTCTCGACCCGGCAGCCGAGATGGCGCGGCAGCACGGTGTTCGGCACGAGGCCGAAGCCGCACGCGAGCCGGTCGCAGTCGACGTCGAATTCGCGATCGCCCTGGCGAATCCGCACGCGTTCGAGCCGCACGTCGCCGAAGGCCTCGACAACGTGCGCAGCGGGCCGATACGCCGACGTGACGAGCTTCGCGGCCTGCGCGAGCTTCGACGGCCAACGCCACAGCCCCGCGCCGAAGCCGGCCACGTCGCTCCATGCGGCCTGTTCGAGCACATGCGACACGCGTGCGCCGGCCTGCCGGGCCGTCGCCGCGCTCGCCAGCAGCAGCGGCCCGCTGCCCGCGATCACCGTGCGCTGCCCGCGCACGTCGAGCCCGTACTTGATCAGCGCCTGCAAGCCGCCCGCACCGGTCACGCCGGTCAGCGTCCAGCCCGGGAACGGCAGCAGCAGCTCGCGGGCGCCGCAGCAGAGAATCAGCGTCCGGAAATCGAGCAGCAGCCCGCGCTCGTCGTCCTCGAGCAGCAGCGTACCCGGCTGCGTTTCGGCGACGATGCGCGTCGCCGTGAGATGCGTGACGTTCGGCTGCCGCAGGATGGCGAGGCGTTCGGCCGCGGCCCGCGTCGGTGCGGCCGCAGCCGGCTGCCGCCAGATCTGCCCGCCCGCGCGCGGGTTGTCGTCGACGATCGCGACGGTCGCGCCGCTGCGCGCGGCGGCCCGCGCGGCCGACAGCCCGGCCGGCCCCGCGCCGACGATCGCGACGTCAACGCTCAATCGTTCCTGTGTCATCGCGTGCGCTCCACCTGCATGCCGTCGCGGCACAGCGTCTGGCACGCCAGCCGGCGCCGGCCGTCGATCGTCATCCGGCATTCCTGACAGATACCCATCCCGCAAAACGGCGCTCGCGCCGCGCCCGTGCACGACACGCGCGTCATGTCGTCGCCGCTCGCCGCGACGGCGGCCGCGACGGTCACACCGCCGGGCACCGTCAGCGCGCGGCCGTCCAGATGAATGATCAGCCTCCGCCGGGCCGTCCCAAGGAGGCTGACCGCCCCCTTGGGGAGCAGCGAACGAAGTGAGTGTGGGGGTCGTTTCATGTCAGCCTCCGCCGGACCGCCCCAAAGAGGCTGACCGCCCCCGTGGGGGGCGCCTTGCATGGAACCGGAGTAAGCGCCGAAGCGCCCACTCCGGCCAACGGCGAACGAAGTGCGCGTGGGGATCGTTTCATGTCAGCGCTCCGGCTACGGGGGACGCAGTCAGGAAGCGTCCCGGCAAATACGGTTCGATATCGATGGGCGGCCGCTCGCCGGCCATCAGCGCGGCGACGAGCCGCGCACTGCCCGGCGCGGTCGTCACGCCGAGCCCTTCGTGCCCGACCGCGAGCCATACGCCCGGCCGCGCCGGGTGCTCGCCGAGCAGCGGCAGGCCGTCGGGGCTCGCGCAGCGAAAACCCGTCCATGCGCGGATGCCGTTCAGGTCGGCCAGATTCGGCAGGTAGCCGGCCGCGCGACGCAGCATGCGCGCGAGCACGGGCGGCTCGACCTGCGCATCCTCGGTGTCGAACTGGCGCGACGAGCCGATCAGCAACTGGCCGGTCGGCCGCGGCTGCACGTTGAATGCGACTGACGTGCCGTCGCTCGCATGCGCGCTCGCCGCATAGCCCAGCTCGACGAGTTGGTGCGACACCTGGCCCGGATAGCGGTCGGTAATCAGCAGATGGCCCTTTTTCGGGCGCAGCGGCAATTCGGGCAGCAGCGTGCGCGCCGCCACGCCGTTCGCGACGACCACACGCTCCGCGCGCAGCACGTCGCCGCTCGCGAGCGTCACGTTCGGGCCATCGACCGCGACGGCCCGCTCGCGGCGCAGCGTGACGCGCGGCGCGCGCTGCAGCAGCCAGTTCGCGGTGACGGGCGCATAGAGGATCGCGTCGCCCGGAATCTTCAGCGCGCCGCCGAGGCCCGCGCGCAGCATCGGCTCCAGTTGCGCGAGCGCCGCCGCGTCGATCAGCGCGCCGGCCACGCCGTGCGCAGCGAGCGTCGCCTGCTTCGCGCGCGCGAGATCCATCTCGTGCGCATCGGCCGCGAGCCAAAGCGTGCCGCAGTTGCGGTAGGCGCAGCCGTCGGGCATCTCGCCGCTCAACGCACGCCACAGTTCGATCGAGTAATGGCTCAGCGCGAGCTCGGCCGCATTGTCGTCCATCGCGACGAGGTGCCCCATGCCCGCGCCGGTCGCGCCGCCGCTCGCGTCGTCGACGACGAGCACGCGCAACCCGCGCTGCGCGAGTTCGTGCGCGCACGCCGCACCGACGATGCCGGCGCCGATCACGACGACGTCGGTCTTCGTTTCGTTCACGACCCGATGCCCCAGCCGAACGGATCGTCTTCGTCGATCAGCAGCGTCGCTTCCGCGCTCAGGTGCGCGCTGCCGCGAATCGTCGGCACGATGCCGCCGTCGGCCAGCTCGTAGCTCGCGTGGAACACGCTGCCGATCACGCTCGCCTGCCGCCACACGGCGCCCGGCGCGAGTTTGCCGTCGGCCGCGAGGCACGCGAGCTTCGCGCTCGTGCCGGTGCCACACGGCGAACGGTCGTAGGCGAGGCCCGGGCACAGCACGAAGCTGCGGCTGTCGTGCCGGGGATCGTCGGCGAACAGCTCGATATGATCGATCTCGCCGCCGTTCGCGCCGGTGATGCCCGCGCGTTCGAGCCCTTCGCGCACGGCCGACGCATACGCGGTGAGCGCCGCGACGTTGTCGCCGGCGACGCGCTGCCCGTGGTCGCTGATCAGGAAGAACCAGTTGCCGCCCCACGCGACGTCGCCCTTCACGGGGCCGTATCCCGGCACGTCAACTTCGACGTCCTTCGCATGGCGATACGCGGGCACGTTGCGCACGCTGACCGACAGGTCGTCGTGCAACGTCGCCTCAACGGTGCCGACCGGCGTCTCGATCCGGTGCACGCCGGGCGCGATGCGTCCCATGTGATGCAGCGTGCGCACGACGCCGATCGTGCCGTGCCCGCACATCCCGAGATAGCCGCTATTGTTGAAGAAGATCACGCCGGCCGCCGCGTCGGCCGCTACCGGGTCGCACAGCAGCGCGCCGACCAGCACGTCGCTGCCGCGCGGCTCGAGGATGCACGCGGTGCGGTAACGGTCGTGCTCGCGCGCGAGCACGTCGCGTCGGTCCGCCATGGTGCCGTTGCCGAGCGACGGAAAACCGGACACGACAAGCCGAGTGGGTTCGCCGCCCGTGTGCGAATCGATGATCTGGATGCGCTTCATCATGAGCTATCCGAAGTGGGGAAAGGAGCATAGCTTCCTCCGTCGCGCGTCCGTCCGCTTGTGGCTTTTCGATGAGGACGACGACGAAATCGGCATAGTGCGATACGCCCTTCGCGCCTTCGCCGGCCGCTATGCCGATTTCGTCATTTTGCTCCGCGATACGACTCAAGCGTGATGGGCGTTTGCGCGGCGATACTGGTTGCCACACCGACACACCCGTCGGCCGACCGATACGAACGTAGGAGATTTCAGTGAGCCGCAAAGCCATTCAGTGGACCGGAGTGTTCCCGGCCGTCAGCACCCAGTTCAAGCCGGACTTTTCCCTCGACATCGACGCCACGCACCGCGTGGTCAAGAACCTGGTGAACGACGGCGTGTCGGGCCTCGTGGTCTGCGGCACGGTCGGCGAGAACACGTCGCTGTCGACGAGCGAGAAGCTTCAGGTGATCGAGGCCGCACGCGACGCGGCCGGCGGCAAGATTCCGGTGATCGCCGGCATCGCCGAATTCACGACCGAATTCGCGCGCAACACGGTGCGCGAAGCGCAGCGCGTCGGCGTCGACGGCGTGATGGTGATGCCCGCGCTCGTGTACTCGGCGAAGCCGCACGAAACCGCCGCGCACTTCCGGGCGGTCGCGACGAGCACCGACCTGCCGGTGATGGTCTACAACAACCCGCCGATCTACAAGAACGACGTGACGCCCGACGTGCTGATCGCGCTGCAGGATTGCGAGAACATCGTCTGCTTCAAGGATTCGTCGGGCGATACGCGTCGCTTCATCGACCTGCGCAATGCAGTCGGCGATCGCTTCGTGCTGTTCGCGGGCCTCGACGACGTCGTGGTCGAGAGCATCGCGGTCGGCGCCGAAGGCTGGGTGTCGGGCATGTCGAACGCGTTCCCGAAGGAAGGCGAGACGCTGTTCCGCCTCGCGAAGCAAAAGCGCTTCGACGAAGCGCTCGCGCTGTATCGCTGGTTCATGCCGCTGCTGCACCTCGACGCACGCCCGGACCTCGTGCAGTGCATCAAGCTGTGCGAAGAACTGGTCGGCCGCGGCAGCGCGGTCACGCGTCCGCCGCGCCTCGCGCTGCAAGGCGACACGCTCGCGGAAGTGAAGGCCATCGTCGCGAAGGCGCTCGAAACGCGCCCTGCGCTGCCCGACGTCGGTCTCTGATCGACGCCCCTGCGGCGGCGCGCGGGTTTGCCCGGTGCGTCGCCGTCCGCGGTCCGGCGTGGCCCGCGGGCCCGCTCGCCCCGGCGCCAGCCCGCGCCGCGCGTGAACGGGCCGCGGCCCGCCCCGGTCGTTCGAACCGGGCGACGCCGGCCGGCAGGCGTGTGCGCTGCTCCGTCGGAGCGCGCGCCACGCGCGCCTGCACCGACATTCCCCAGGAGACACGCCCATGCCAGGCCAAGGCAATGCTCACCCGTCCGTCCCGCTTTCCCGTTCCGCGCATCCCGGCGCGGGTCACGGCAAGTTCAAGAAACAGTTGTCGCTGACCGATCTCACGTTCATCGGTCTCGGCGCCATTTTCGGCTCGGGGTGGCTGTTCGCCGCGAGTCACGTGTCGACGATCGCGGGCCCGGCCGGCATCTTCTCGTGGCTGCTCGGCGGCTTCGCGGTGCTGCTGCTCGGCATCGTCTACTGCGAACTCGGCGCCGCGCTGCCGCGCGCCGGCGGCGTGGTGCGCTACCCGGTGTTCTCGCACGGCCCGCTGCTCGGCTACCTGATGGGCTTCATCACGCTGATCGCGTTCTCGAGCCTGATCGCGATCGAAGTCGTCGCCGCGCGCCAGTACGCGGCCGCATGGTTTCCGGGCCTGACGGTCGTCGGATCGAGCGACCCGACCACGCTCGGCTGGCTCGTGCAGGCCGCGCTGCTGTGCTTCTTCTTTTATCTGAACTATTCGAGCGTGAAGACGTTCGCAAAAGCGAACAACATCATCAGCCTCTTCAAGTTCATCGTGCCGCTGTCGGTGATCGCGGTGCTGTTCGTGTTCTTCAAGCCCGCGAACCTGACCGTGCACGGCTTCGCGCCGTTCGGCATGCCGGGCATCGAGATGGCCGTGTCGGCCGGCGGCATCATCTTCGCGTATCTCGGGCTCACGCCGATCGTGTCGGTCGCGAGCGAAGTGCGCAATCCGCAGCGCACGATCCCGATCGCGCTGATCCTGTCGATCCTGCTGTCGACGCTGATCTACGTGCTGCTGCAACTCGCGTTCATCGGCAGCATCCCGACGGCGATGCTCGCCGCCGGCTGGCACGACGTGAGCAAGGCATTCTCGCTGCCGTACCGCGACATCGCCCTCGCGCTCGGCGTCGGCTGGCTCGCGGTGATGGTCGTCGCCGACGCGATGATCTCGCCGAGCGGCTGCGGCAACATCTACATGAACGCGACGCCGCGCGTCGTCTACGGCTGGGCGAAGACGGGCACGTTCTTCAAGGTCTTCACGCGCGTCGACGAAGCGTCGGGCATCCCGCGCGCGGGCCTGTGGCTCACCTTCGGCCTCGCGATCTTCTGGACGCTGCCGTTCCCGTCGTGGGAAGCGCTGATCAACATCGTGTCGGCCGCACTGGTGCTCAGCTATGCGGTCGCGCCCGTGTCGGTCGCCGCGCTGCGCCGCACCGCGCCCGACCTGCCGCGGCCGTTCCGCGCCAGCGCGTTCGGCATCACCGGCCCCGCGTCGTTCGTGATCGCCGCGCTGATCGTCTACTGGTCGGGCTGGAGCACGGTGTCCTGGCTGCTCGGCCTGCAGATCGCGATGTTCGCGATCTATCTCGCGTGCCGCCGCTGGGTGCCGACCGCGCATCTGGGCCTTGCCGAGCAAGTGCGTTCGTCCGCGTGGCTGATCGCGTTCTATGCGGCGATGATCGTGCTGTCGTATCTCGGCGGCTTCGGCGGCACGGGCCGGCTCGCGCATCCATACGACACGGTCGTCGTCGCGGCCGTCGCGCTCGTCATCTACTACTGGGGCGCCCACACCGGCGTGCGCGCCGACAAGCTGCAACTCGACGACGACGAGGACTGACGCGCCCGCGCCTTTCCCCTTCCATCGGCCGGGCGCAGCACGCCCGGCCCCGCTTTTTCCCGAGGAAAACCATGCAACTCACAGGTCAGCTCCTGATCGGCCCATCGGCCGTCGCCGGACAGAACGGCACCTTCCACGCGCTCGCCGCCGCCACCGGCGAACCGCTCGAACCGGCGTTCGGCGGCGCGAGCCTGCACGACCTGGAAACGGCGTGCGCACTCGCCGACGATGCGTTCGACACGTATCGCGAAACGTCGCTCGACGCGCGCGCCGCGTTCCTCGACGCGATCGGCCGCCACATCATGGCGCTCGGCGACGACCTGATCGAGCGCTGCGTCGTCGAAACGGGACTGCCGCGCGCGCGCATCGAAGGCGAACGCGGCCGCACGGTCGGCCAGCTCGCGCTATTCGCGTCGCTCGTGCGCGACGGCGGGTTTCTCGACGCACGCATCGACCCGGCGCGCCCCGAGCGCAAGCCGCTGCCGCGCGTCGACCTGCGCCTGCGCAACGTCGCGGTCGGGCCCGTGGCCGTGTTCGGCGCATCGAACTTCCCGCTCGCATTCTCGGTGGCCGGCGGCGACACGGCGTCGGCGCTGGCGGCCGGCTGCCCGGTGATCGTCAAGGCGCATTCCGCGCATCCGGGCACGTCGGCGCTCGTCGGCCGGGCGATCCAGCAGGCCGCACGCGAATGCGGGATGCCGGCCGGCGTGTTCTCGCTGCTGTTCGACGCGTCGCGCGAGATCGGCCAGGCGCTGGTCGCCGATCCGCGCATCAAGGCCGTCGGTTTCACCGGCTCGCGCCGCGGCGGCGTGGCGCTGATGCATATCGCGGCCGCGCGAGCCGAGCCGATCCCCGTCTATGCGGAAATGAGCTCGATCAATCCCGTGCTGCTGTGCCCCGCCGCGCTCGAGGCCCGTCACGACACCATCGCACCGCAGTTCGTCGCGTCGCTCACGCTCGGCGCCGGCCAGTTCTGCACGAACCCGGGCCTCGTACTCGCGATCGACGGCCCCGCGCTGCGCGCGTTCGAAGCCGCGGCGGCCGATGCGGTGCACGCGGCGGCCGCACAAACGATGCTGACACCCCATATCCACGCGAGCTATGCGCAAGGCGTCGCGGCGCTGCGCGCCCACGATGCGGTCGAACTGCTGGCCGAAGGCGCGGAAGGCGGCCGTCACCAGGCCCGCGCGGCGCTGTTCGCGACGTCCGCAGACGCATTCGTCGCGCACAGCGAATTGCGCGACGAAGTGTTCGGCCCTGCGTCGCTGATCGTGCGCTGCCCGGACGCCGACACGCTGCATCGCGTGCTGAAATCGCTCGAAGGCCAGCTGACGATCGCCGCGCATCTCGCCGACGGCGACGCGACGCTGTTCGCCGCGCTGCGCCCGACGCTCGAACGCAAGGCCGGCCGCATCCTCGTCAACGGTTTCGGCACGGGTGTCGAGGTCGGCCACGCGATGGTGCACGGCGGCCCGTTCCCGGCGACGTCCGACACGCGCACGACGTCGGTCGGCGCCCGCGCGATCGAGCGCTTCCTGCGCCCCGTGTCGTACCAGGACGTGCCGGACGCGCTGCTGCCGGACGCGATCCGCAGCAGCAATCCGCTGCACGTGCCGCAACGCATCGACGGCGTGCCCGCCCCGCGCGAGGTGAGCCATGTCTGAGCGCACCGCCGAGGTCGTCCTGTCGCTCGACGAAGTCCACGCGCTCGCGCTGCGCGTGCTGACGCACAACGGGATGTCCGACGCGCATGCGCGGGCCATCGCCAACGTGATCGCGCAGGGCCAGCGCGACGAATGCCACTCGCACGGCGTGTACCGGCTGCTCGTGTGCGTGCGCTCGCTGAAGAAGGGCAAGGTCGATCCGCAGGCCGTGCCGACGCTGCGCCGGCTGTCGTCGTCGATCGTCGCGGTCGACGCGCATCGCGGCTTCTCGCTGCTGAGCTTCGAGACCGGGCTGCCGGTGCTCGTCGAGATGGCGAAGCAGCACGGCATCGCCGCGATGGCGATCAACCACTGTTATCACTTCTCCGCGCTGTGGCCCGAGGTCGAGGCGATCGCCGCCGAAGGGCTGGTCGGCATCGCGATGAACCCGAGCCATAGCTGGGTCGCGCCGGAAGGCGGCCGCGAGCCGGTATTCGGCACCAACCCGATCGCGTTCGCGTGGCCGCGCCCGGGCGGCGAGCCGTTCGGCAAGCCGTTCGTGTTCGATTTCGCGACAAGCGCGATCGCGCGCGGCGACATCGAGCTGCACGCGAAACAGGGCAAGGCGATTCCGTCGCACTGGGCGATCGACGCGGACGGCCAGCCGACCACCGACCCGAAGGCCGCGCTGCAAGGCGCGATGCGCACGTTCGGCGGCCACAAGGGCTCGGCGCTGGCGGCGATGGTCGAACTGCTCGGCGGGGCGCTGATCGGCGACATGACGAGCCGGGAATCGATGGACTTCGACGAAGGCGTCGGCGCGACGCCGTGCCATGGCGAACTCGTGATCGCGTTCGATCCGAAGGTGTTTCTCGGCGACGATCTCGACGCGGGGCTCGCGCGCGGCGAGCGGATGTTCGAATCGATCGTCGCGCAGGGCGCGCGGCTGCCGTCGCAACGGCGCTTCGACGCCCGCGCGCGTAGCATCGCGAACGGCGTGCGGATTCCGAAGGCGCTGTACGACGAGATCCTGACGCTGCTCGACTGATGCGCGATCGAGCGGCACGGTGCGGCTTCATCGTCGGCGGAACGTGCGATGAAGCCGCCGCCCGGTTGCGCCGGAAATGGTTTGCATCGGATGTCGTGCCTGGTGGGCTTGGTGGCCTTGGTGGCCTTCGTGCATTCAGCCGCCCCCGGCGCGGCGCGCCGCACCGCCCGCTCCCGCCGGCGCCGCCGGCCCGGCGGCTGTGGGATAATCGCGAAGTTTGCCCAGGGCGCAGCTCAAGAGGTTGTTCGCACGGGCGCGAGAGGGGCCTTTATTCCCGAGCCCCCACCCTTTTCCCGCGATATTTCTTCAGCCATCACCATGCCCACTTACCGTTCCAAAACCTCTACCGCCGGCCGCAACATGGCAGGTGCGCGCTCGCTGTGGCGCGCCACCGGCATGAAAGACGACGATTTCTCGAAGCCGATCATCGCGGTCGTCAACTCGTTCACCCAGTTCGTGCCCGGGCACGTGCACCTGAAGGATCTCGGCCAGCTCGTCGCGCGCGAGATCGAGGCTGCCGGCGGCGTCGCGAAGGAATTCAACACGATCGCGGTCGACGACGGCATCGCGATGGGCCATGACGGCATGCTGTATTCGCTGCCGAGCCGCGACATCATCGCCGACTCGGTCGAATACATGGTGAACGCGCACTGCGCGGACGCGATGGTGTGCATCTCGAACTGCGACAAGATCACGCCGGGGATGCTGATGGCCGCGATGCGCCTGAACATTCCGGTGATCTTCGTGTCGGGCGGCCCGATGGAAGCCGGCAAGACGCGTCTCGCGAACCCGGTCACCAAGACCGTCGAGCTGAAGAAGCTCGACCTCGTCGACGCGATGGTGATCGCGGCCGACCAGTCGTATTCGGATGCCGACGTCGCCGAAGTCGAACGCTCGGCGTGCCCGACCTGCGGCTCGTGCTCGGGCATGTTCACCGCGAACTCGATGAACTGCCTGACCGAAGCGCTCGGCCTGTCGCTGCCCGGCAACGGCACGGTGGTCGCCACGCACGCCGATCGCGAACAGCTGTTCAAGCGCGCCGGGCGCCGCATCGTCGAGCTGACCCGCCAGCACTATGAGCAGGACGACGAACGCGTGCTGCCGCGCTCGGTCGGCTTCAAGGCGTTCGAGAACGCGATGACGCTCGACATCGCGATGGGCGGTTCGACCAACACGATCCTGCACCTGCTGGCGATCGCGCAGGAAGCCGGCATCGACTTCACGATGAAGGACATCGATCGCCTGTCGCGCACCGTGCCGCAGCTGTGCAAGGTCGCGCCGAACACGAACAAGTACCACATCGAGGACGTGCACCGCGCAGGCGGCATCATGGCGATCCTCGGCGAGCTCGACCGTGCGGGCAAGCTGCACACCGACGTGCCGACCGTGCACGCGCCGACGCTGAAGGATGCGCTCGACCAGTGGGACATCGTCCGCACGCAGGACGAAGCCGTGCGCACGTTCTACCTGGCCGGCCCGGCCGGCATCCCGACGCAGGTCGCGTTCAGCCAGGACACGCGCTGGCCGAGCCTCGACCTCGACCGCGCCGAAGGCTGCATCCGCTCGTACGAGCATGCGTTCTCGAAGGAAGGCGGCCTCGCCGTGCTGACGGGCAACATCGCGCTCGACGGCTGCGTGGTGAAGACGGCCGGCGTCGACGAGAGCATCCTCGTGTTCGAAGGCTCGGCGCACGTGACCGAATCGCAGGACGAAGCGGTCGAGAACATTCTGAACGACAAGGTCAAGGCCGGCGACGTGGTGATCGTGCGCTACGAAGGCCCGAAGGGCGGCCCGGGCATGCAGGAAATGCTCTACCCGACCAGCTACATCAAGTCGAAGGGGCTCGGCAAGGCGTGCGCGCTGCTGACGGACGGCCGTTTTTCGGGCGGCACGTCGGGTCTGTCGATCGGCCATTGCTCGCCGGAAGCGGCAGCGGGCGGCGCGATCGGCCTCGTGCGCGACGGCGACCGGATCCGCATCGACATTCCGAATCGCACGATCGACGTGCTGGTGTCGGACGAGGAACTGGCGCGCCGCCGCGAAGAACAGAACGCGAAGGGCTGGAAGCCCGCGCAGCCGCGTCCGCGCAAGGTGTCCGCGGCGCTGAAGGCGTACGCGAAGCTGGTCATGTCGGCCGACAAGGGCGCCGTGCGCGATCTGTCGCTGCTCGACGACTGATGCCGCAGGCTACGGGCGACCGGTAGCGCCTTACCTCGCTCCGCTTGCCCGATCCAAAAGCCGCTCTCCGGAGCGGTTTTTTTTCGTCCGGCGCCCGGAGCACCCGCGGCGCCGGCCCCGTCAGTGACGGAGTTCGTCGGGGCCGCCGCCCCCGCCGCCGTGGTTGCCGCCACCGTTTCCGCCGCCTTGCGGCCGTGCATAACCGCCGCCCCCGCCACCCTGGCGTACCGGCGGCGGCATCGCACGGCCCTCTCCGCCGGGCGCAGGCGGCGGGCGCAGCACCGCCGGCGGTGGGCCGGCCGGACGCGTATTACCCGCCCCACCGGGCATCGGCGTCGGCGCCGGCGGGCTGGCCGGGCGCGTATTACCCGCCCCGCCCGGCATCGGCGTCGGCGGGCTGGCCGGACGCGCATTACCCACCCCACCCGGCATCGGCGTCGGCGGGCTGGCCGGACGCGCGTTACCCATCCCGCCCGGCATCGGCGTCGGCGGCGTTTGCGGCGTCAGTGCCGGTGCCGCCGGCGCCGGCACGCGGTTCGCGCCGTTCCAGCCGCCGCGCGTCGCCGACGGCCGCGTGTCGTGCACGGGCGGCGGGCCGCCCGGCGCGACCTGCATCGGCACGCCCGGTTGCGGACGCCCTTGCGCCGGCGGCACGCCGCCGGGGCCGAGCCTCGGCTCCGGACGATGCGCCCAGCGATCGCGGTCGGGATACCACGGGCGGTGCCGGTAATAGCGATCCCAGTACGCGCCGATCGCGAACCCGGTCACCGGCACGCCGATGATCGCGCCATATTCGAGCAACGGCACGTAGCTCCCCTGGTACGGATAGTCGAGCAACTGCGCATCGATCCAGCCGCGCACGCCCGGCAATGCGACGTCGCACCACGTGTAGTCGCTCAGGCAGCCGAATACGTCCAGCGCGGTGCCGGGCGGAATCTGCGCGACCACCGGATAATCGGGCGCAGGCCCGGCATACAGCTCGGCCGGCGAATTCGTGTAAGCGCTGCTCTGCGCATCGGCAACGCCCGGTGCGACCGCGAGGCCGGCCAGGACGACGCACAGACTTCGGACAATCGTGTTCCTCATGATGCTCTCCCGCGCCGCGCCGATGCGCGCCGGTCAGTGCCGATGGCCGCCGCCCCAGTGACCGCCACCCCAATGACCGCCGCCCCACGGACGATGCCAGTACCCGCCGCGCCCGCCCTAGTATCCGCCGCCCCAGCGGCCCCAGAAGCCGATCGTCACGGGCGGCCCGTACCAGCCCGAGTAGTACGCCGGGTAGTAATACGGATACGGATACGGCGGCGGCACGTAGGCCGGGGCGACATACACGGGAACCGCCGTGTCGGTGTCGACCTGCGCCTGCGGCACGGTCGACGGGGCCGGCGCCGATGCGGCCGTTGCGACCGGAATGTCGCGCTGCGTCACCGCGGCAGGCACCGGCGCGTAATAAGGTGCGTAACCGTACGGGCTCGTGTAGTAGCAGCCGCCAAGCGCCAGTGCGGCCAGCGCGACGGCGGCGGGCCTCGCGGCGAAAATGGGGTTCATCTCGTACTCCAGCAGAATTCGCGCGTCGCCGCCGGGCGCGCGCCTGACTCTAGCTTACGTCCCCTGCAGATTTCCGCGCGTATGATCGGTTACTTTTTGTTTCCTCTCCCGGACGGCGAAGCAGGCACGCCGCGTGCTGGCCCGTCCGCGGCGCCAACGTTGAAGTTGGGCCAAATGCCCTCAACTTGAACGATGTCGGGCTGACCGGCGCGGACGGGCGTCCGCGATCCACCGGCACCCGCAAACCGGCGAGCTTCGGCCCGCCCAGACAGGAACGCGGCTCGCGCCGCCATCGACATGACTACGCCACGCCCCACTTCCCGGGCGGACACACCGCTCGACCCGATCATCCAGTTGCTGGCGCTTGCCGGCGAGCAAGGTTATCTGACGCACGCCGACCTCGTCGACGCGCTGCCGCCCGAAAGCGACAGCCCCGACGCGCTCGACGTCGTGCGCGCCGCGCTTGCCGACATCGGCATCGCGGTACTCGACGAGCCGGCCGTGCCTGCGCCGTTCGCCGGCGCGGCGCCGGTCGAGGTCGATCGCGACGCGCTCGACGAAGGCCGGGCCATGCTCGGCGACCTCGCGCGCGGCACGAGCGCGTCGACCGATCCGCTCGCGCTCTACATGCGGCGCATGCACGCGGTGCCGCTGCTCACGCGCGAAGGCGAAATCGTGCTCGCCCGCGAGATCGAAACGGGCCGCCATCAGGTACTGCACGCGATCGCCGGCTATCCGCCTGCGGTCGACGCGCTGCTCGAGCGTCATCGCGCGACGGGCAGCGCCGGCTCGACCGGCTCGCCCGACGACGACGACGCCGGTGCGCCCGCGCCCGCCCGCTACGATGCGCTGCACGCAGCGGTGTCGGTGCTGCGCGGCGCATTGCATGCGCATGGCAGCCGTTCGGCCGAATACCGCGACGCGCGCAACCACGTGGCCGCCCTGCTCGGTTCGCTCCCGTGGGTCGCGCCGGCCGCCGACGACGCGGGCCGTACGATACGCGCACTCGCGGCCGCCGCCCACGATCCGTCGGCGGTCGACGCGGCGTGCTTCGACGCGGTCGCCCGGCGCGCGCTCGCAGCCGCACTGAGCGACGGCCAGCAGAAGGTGCGCGACGCGACGCGTGCGATGCTCGAGGCGAATCTGCGGCTCGTGCTGTCGATCGCGCGCAAGTACCTGAACCGCGGCGTCGACCTGTCCGACCTCGTGCAGGACGGCTGTCTCGGCCTGATGCGCGCGATCGAGAAATTCGAATACCGGCGCGGCTTCAAGTTCTCGACCTATGCGACCTGGTGGATTCGCCAGGCGATCGCGCGCGCGGTCGCGGATCGCGCGCGCACGATCCGCGTGCCGGTGCACGTCGGCGATCAGTACCAGCGCGTGCAGCGGCATGCGCTGCGCTTTCGCCAGCGCACGGGCCGGCGGGCCACGCCGGCCGAGCTCGCGGTCGAAACCGGCCTCGACGAAGACAAACTGCGCGCGGTGCTTGCGCTGCCCGCCGAGCCGGTCTCGCTCGACACGCCGCTGCCCGACGCGGACACCGGCCTCGTGGAATTGATAGAGGATCAGGCCTCGGCCAGCCCGTTCGAGCAACTGGCCGACACGCGCATGCGCGAATGCGTGCGGTCGCTGCTGCGGTCGGTCACGCCGACCGAGGCCGACGTGCTGCGCCGGCGGTTCGGCCTCGGCGGCGCCGAGCCCGACACCTACGACGCGATCGCGCAGGATGCGGGGATGTCGCGCGAGCGCGTGCGGCAGATCGAGAAACGGGCGCTCGCCGCGCTGCGTACGGCCGCCGAGGCCGAGAACGCGCAGTCGTTTCTCGACGCTTGACCGCCCCGAGCGCAACGCACGGTCATGCCGCGTTCCGGCACGACCGTGCGCTGCGCGCCTGTGCTACGTTTGTCATTGGCGCGCATCAAACTTTCTTCATCGCGCGTCGCGACGATGGTTGACAGCCGACCGGCGCGCCACTCGTCGCGCCCATTCCGTTTGTGCTTTCCGGGTCCCTCGCCATGCAGTCGACCGTCAGCCAGACGTACGAGGAAAACCGGCCCATCGCGGCGTGCCTGCGCGAGGCCGCGCAGTGGCTTGTCGACCAGGGCGCGAACCCGTACCGGGTCGCCGCGTACCGTGCGGCGGCCGATACGGTCGACGCGCTCGACCGCGACATCCGCGGCGTGTTCGAAACCGGCGGCGTCGAGGCGCTCGGCGCGCTGCCTGACATCGGCGCGGGCGTCGCGCAAGCGATCGCCGAGCTGCTGGTGACGGGGCGCTGGCGCCAGCTCGATCGCCTGCGCGGCGATGCCGAGCGCGCATCGGCCTTCGAAGCGGTGCCGGGCATCGGCCACGCGCTCGCGCTGCGCATTCATGACGCACTGCACATCGACACGCTGGAGGAGCTCGAACGCGCGGCCCGCAACGGCCAGCTCGAAACGATCGCGGGCGTCGGCCCGCGCCGCGCGGCCGGCATCCGCGCCGCACTCGACGACGTGCTGAGCCGCCGCCGGCGCTGGCAAGGCCGCATGCAAAACACCGATCCCGGCACGGAACCGCCCGTCGAACTGCTGCTTTACATCGATCGCCAGTACCGCAACAAGGCGGCCGCCGGCGTGCTGCCGAGGCTCACGCACCGGCGCCTGAACGCGGACGGTTACGTGCCGCCGCCCGTCATGCACATGACCAAGGGCGGCTGGCATTTCACGGTGCTGAGCCAGCATGCCGCGATGCGCACGCCGGAAGCCGGGCGCTCGACCGACTGGGTCTCGCTCTACTTCTACGACGCCGTGCAGTGCGAGCACCAGCGCACCGTCTTCACCGAAACGTACGGCGCGCTCGTCGGCAAGCGGATCGTACGCGGGCGCGAGATGGAATGCCGCGTGTATTACGCGGGGTGAGTCATGCGTCGACGGTGTTGCCGACGTCGAAGGCGGCACCAACGGCATCCCTTTGGACGATCCGGCACGTCGAACTCGCCACGTCACCATCCTCCCGTCGAATCGCTACCGCTACGCCCACGTTGCGCAGGCTCGCCGCCTACGCGCTTTCCGCCTTCGCGCGGCGCGCCGGATGACGATGCGCGGCAATGCGCAGCAGCTTCCGGAACGACGGGCACTCGAGATGGTTCGCCGCCGGGCACACGGCCGCATGCCGCAGCGCATCGCGCACCGCGCCGAGACGGCGGATCGTGCGGTCGAGCTCGTCGGCCTTGCCATCGAGCTTCGCGCGATCGATCGCGGGCCGACCGTCGGCGCCGACCATCGCGAGAATGTCGTCGAGCGAGAAACCGGCCTCCCGGCCGAGCGCGATCAACGCCAGGCGCTCCAGCACCGACGCGTCGTATTGCCGCCGCAGCCCGTGCCGGCCGATCGGCACGATCAGCCCCTTTTCCTCGTAGTAGCGCAGCGTCGACGCGGGCAATCCCGTGCGCTGCGCCACGTCGGCGATGTCCAGTCGGCTCATGCTTGACCTCAAGTGAACTTGAAGTTGCAAGATAGTCGCTCGACTTCACGAAGACAAGCCCGGTGGAATCAGCCGCCGTCGCTGCGTTGCGCCGTTTCCTCGTAGCGATCGAGCGCGTCGAGCAGTTTGCCCGGCCGGCTCATCTCGGCCCGCAGCCTGGCGGCTTTCTCGATATCGGCCGGCGCGGTGAGCTTCGCGCCCTGATCGAGGTACTGCTGCGCGCGCGTCTCGCCTGCGGCGGCAGCCAGGCTCAACAACGCATTCGCGGCGATCGGATCGGATGCGACACCGCTGCCCGCGTAGTACTGCACGCCCAGCCGGAACAGCGATGTCGCGGCACCCTGGGCCGCAGCGAGCCGATACCATCTCGCCGCTTCGGCGTCGTCCTTGCGCACGCCCTGCCCGTTTTCGTACATCAGGCCGAGATTGTTCTGTGCGTTCGCGTCGCCCTGTTCCGCGGCGAGTCGGTACCACTTGAATGCCTCGGTGTCGCTCTGCGTCACGCCGCGCCCGCTGTCGTACAGGTAACCGAGGGCGTTCTGTGCTTGCGGCTCGCCCTGATCGGCCGCGCGCCGATACCATTTGGCGGCTTCCGCGACATCCTGCGGCACGCCGGTCCCGGCGTCGTACATCAGCCCCAGATACAGTTGCCCTCTGGGCAGGCCCTGTTCGGCCGCGCGCCGGTAGAGCCGCACCGCTTCCGCGCTATCCTGCGGCGCGCCTTCGCCGTCCTCGTATGCGCGGCCGAGATTGCACAACGCATCCCCATTGCCCTGCGCGGCCGCGCGCCGATACCAGCTCACGGCCTCCGCCCGGCTTTGCTCGACGCCGATGCCGGTTTCGTACAGCGTGCCGAGATTGTTCTGCGAGGCCGCGTCGCCCTGATCGGCGGCCCGCCGGTACCATTTCGCGGCTTCGGCGGGATTCCGTTCGACGCCGTCGCCGTGCTCGTACATCAGCGCGACGCTGAATTCGCCGTCCAGATCGCCGCGCTTCGCCTTCGCCATCGCCGCGTCGAACGTCCCGGGCGCATCGTCGTGCCCGAGCCAGGCGGTGCCGCCCCCAACGATCAATACCAGCGCGAGCGCGATGAGAATCGCAATACGGGCTTTCCGGCCCATTCGTGCCTCGGTCATCTCTCAGTGTTCTCTTTTTTGTGGTTGCAACCGGTACGCCCAACCGCGCACCGACGTCACTCGCCGCCGCAGTCGATCAGGTTGCGGCGCACGCGCCCGAGCAGGCGCACCAGCGTATCGCGCTCGTCGGGCGTGAAGCCGCGCAGCCCGTCGTCGGCGACGGTATCGCCCACCTCCAGCATCTGCGGAAAGATCTCGCGCGACTTGTCGGTCAGCCGGATCACGAACGCGCGGCGGTCGTCGTCGTTCGCGACGCGCTCGATCCACCCATAGCTTTCCATCCGGTCGAGCAGCCGCGTGAGCGAGATCGGCGTGATCTCGAGCCATTCGGCGAGCCGCGCCTGGTTCATCTCGCCCTTCCACGTCAGGTACGCGAGCACGCGGCTTTGCGCCCGCGTCAGCCCGATGCGCTTCGCGCGCCGGTCGAACAGGCGCCCGTTCAGGCGGGCCACGTCGGCGATCAGGTAACCGATCCGGTTCTCGTAGGTCTTGTCCATGCGGCGATTATAGGGTCAAGCCGGAGCCGACCCGACGCTGGCGACTCGGCAATAAGCGGCTATATAATGAGTATGCTTATAATTTGCGCCATACCGGATCGCCGCGCACGGCGACCGCCCCACGGAGACACCCGCTTGAACCCCGCCGCCGACGCCCCCGCCTCGTCCGCCCTGAACCGGCCGATGCTGACCCTGTCGATCATGCTCGCCACGCTGATCCAGACCCTCGACAGCACGATCGCGAACGTCGCGCTGCCCCACATGCAGGGCACGCTGTCCGCGTCGCAGGACGAAATCACGTGGGTGCTGACCTCCTACATCGTCGCCGCGGCGATCGCGACACCGCTCACCGGCTGGCTGTCCGACCGGCTGAGCGTGAAGCGGCTGCTGATCGTGTCGATCGCCGGCTTCACGGTTGCGTCGGCGCTGTGCGGGCTGTCGGAGACGCTCGTGCAGATCGTCGGCGCGCGGCTGCTGCAGGGTGTGTTCGGCGCCGCGCTGGTACCTCTGTCGCAATCGATCCTGCTCGACATCAACCCGCGCGAGAAACAGGGCCAGGCGATGGCGATCTGGGGGATGGGCGTGATGGTCGGCCCGATCCTCGGCCCGACGCTCGGCGGCTGGCTCACCGACAGCTACAACTGGCGCTGGGTGTTCTTCATCAACGTGCCGATCGGCGCATTCGCGCTCGCCGGCGTGATGACCTTCCTGCCGGCGCGCGCGCCGCGCCCGCACGTGAAATTCGACGCGTTCGGCTTCGCGACGCTCGCGCTCGCGATCGGCGCGTTCCAGGCGATGCTCGACCGCGGCGAACAGCTCGACTGGTTCGGTTCCTACGAGATCCGCATCGAGGCGCTCGTCGCGGCGCTCGGCTTCGCGTTCTTCCTCGCGCATACGGCGAGCGTCGGCAAGGCGTCGTTCTTCAAGTCGGAACTGCTGCGCGACCCGAATTTCGCAACGGGCACGCTGTTCATCTTCGTGGTCGGCGCGGTGCTGTATGCGACGCGCGCGCTGCTGCCGCCGATGCTGCAGAACCTGATGGGCTACCCGGTCGCGACGACGGGCCTCGTCACCGCACCGAGCGGCGCCGGCACGATGATCGCGATGCTGTTCGTCGGGCGGCTGCTGAAATACGTGGATGCGCGGATGCTGCTGCTCGCGGGGCTGTCGATTTCCGCGCTCGCGCTATGGCAGATGATGCAGTACACGGTCGTGCTGTCCGAAGCGGACATCGTGTGGCCCGGCGTGATCCAGGGCTTCGGTCTCGGGCTCGTGTTCGTGCCGCTGAGCGCGCTGTCGTTCTCGACGTTGCCGCCCGAGCTGCGCGCCGACGGCACGGCCACCTACAGCCTGATGCGCAACATCGGCAGCAGTATCGGCATCTCGATCGTGCAGACGCTGATGACGCGCAATACGCAGGTCGCGCATGCCGACCTCGCGGCCCACGTCACGCCGTTCGATCCGGCCGTGCAGGCGATCGCCGGCAGCCGCGTCGACATCGCACTGCTCGACCGCACGATCAACCAGCAGGCGACGATGATCGCGTACCTGAACGATTTCAAACTGATGTTCGTCGCGACGCTGCTGATGATCCCGCTGTTGCTGCTGATCCGCCCGCCGCAGAAGGCGGCGAGCGTCGACGTCGCGCATGCGGCGATGGATTGACGAGCGCGCATGCGCCCGTCCGAGGCCGCGTCAGGCCTTCATCGTCCCGGTTCGCACGTAGCGCTCGTGCCACGACAGCGCCTCGGCGAGCAGATGCGGCGTGTGCTTGCCGAAGCTGTCGCGCGACGCGCGCTCGAAGTAGTCCTCGAGCATCGGCCGGTAGTCCGGGTGCGCGCAGCTCGCGATGATCTTGCGCGCGCGCTGCTTCGGCGACAGGCCGCGCAGGTCGGCCAGCCCCTGCTCGGTGACGACGACCGCGACGTCGTGCTCGGTATGGTCGACGTGGCTCGCCATCGGCACGATCCGCGAGATCGCCCCGCCCTTCGCGGTGCTTGCCGACATGAAGCACGACAGGTAGCCGTTGCGCGCGAAGTCGCCCGAGCCGCCGATGCCGTTCTGGATCTTCGTGCCCATCACGTGCGTCGAATTCACGTTGCCGTAGATGTCGGCCTCGATCATTCCGTTCATCGCGATGCAGCCGAGCCGGCGCACGAGTTCCGGATGGTTGCTGATCTCCTGCGGGCGCAGCACGATCTTCTCGCGGAACGTCGCGATTTCGTCGGCGAAGCGCTGCACGGCGGCCGGGCTCAGCGACAGCGCGGTGGCCGATGCGAAGCTCAGCGTGCCGTCGTCGAGCAGGTCGAGCATGCCGTCCTGGATCACTTCCGTGTACGCGGTCAGGTTCGAGAAGCCGGCCGAGCTCAGTTCCGCGAGCACCGCGTTCGTGATGTTGCCGACGCCCGACTGCAGCGGCAGCAGGTTTTCCGGCAGGCGGCCGCGCTTCACTTCGTGGCGCAGGAAGTCGATCAGTTGCAGCGCAATCTGCTTGGAGGTCGCATCCGGCGCGGTGAACGCATTGCTGCGATCGGGCGCGTCGGTTTCGACGATCGCGACGATCTTGTCGGCCGGGCAGCGCAGGTACGGCTCGCCGATCCGGTCGTCGCTCTTCGTCAGCGGAATCGGCTTGCGGTGCGGCGGCAGCGCGGTGCCGTAGTAGATGTCGTGCATCCCGTCGAGGCCGATCGGCTGGCGCGCATTCACTTCGAGGATCACGTGCTTCGCGCGTTCGAGCCACGTCTTGTTGTTGCCGATCGAGGCGGACGGAATCAGCAGGCCGTCCTCGCGGATGCCCGCAACTTCGACGATCGCGACGTCGAGATCGCCGTACAGCCCGAACCACGCGTATTGCGCGACGTGGCTCAGGTGGACGTCCTGATAGTCGACTTCGCCGCCGTTGATCTTGTCGCGCAACGTCGGGTCGGACTGGTACGGCAGCCGCATCGAGATGCCGTCGGTGCGGGCGAGCGCGCCGTCGAGTTCCGGTGCGGTCGACGCGCCCGTCAGCACGTTGATCCGGAAGTCCTCGCCGCGCGCGTGCGCCGCGTCGATGTGGGCGGCGAGCGCGGCCGGCACGGCCTTCGGATAGCCCGACCCGGTGAAGCCGCTCATGGCGACGGTCATGCCGGGGCGGATCAGCGCGGCGGCTTCGTCGGCGGTGCGGACGAGCGAACGCAGGGCGGGAGCGAGGATGCGTGATGAAGACATGGCTGGTTATCTGACGCTTTGGTCTGTCGTTGACGTCGCGGGGGGTGTCTCCTGAGCGACGCGAAGCCCTTGGGGCCGCGAGGGGCGGCCCGGCACCACGGGCACGGCCGGAGTATCGCAGAGGCCATCGCCGCGAAATGTCCGCTGGATGCAAAAGATCCTTGCCGGATTTGCCGGGTATCGAACGAGCGTTCTGTGACAGGCGATCCGCCCACGCCGAATGCACGCGAAAGGCGTGCGAAAGCATCGGGGCGAATCGTTGGTTCGCGATCGCGGACCGTCGCGCATCAATCGACGAGATTTCACCGACATTGACGAGCTCCGGTTCGGCAATCGCCGATACCCGTCCGGCGCGGCCGATTGTCGCCCGATGCGGCTTTTCCGGGCCTGACGGAGATCAAGGTCGCATGCGCTGCGCGACGTCGGCCAACCGGCGCGAAAAACCCGCGCGATCCGCCTGCGAGGCCCATCCGGCCTTGACAGCCGCACGCGGCAAACCACACTGGAAGACGAGGTCGGCCGCCCGAATGGCCGCCCCGTTCACACGTGCGTTTCTGGACCGGCCGATGCCTTCAAGACGCGGTAACACTCCCGTATGTCAGGACATTGATCGAATAAAAAGCAACAAATTACAATTCCGTATATATTTCGCCGATGGACCAAAGAAAAACCGCCACACGCCCCGAGCCACCCCCGCCACGCACCTGGGATGCGCGGCTCGCGCGCTCGCTCGTCCGACCGCTCGTCGATACACCGGTCACTCCGAATCACCTCACCACCGTTCGCCTGCTGATCGGCCTCGCCGGCGCCTGGTGCCTCGCGCACGGCGGCTTCGGCTGGAGCAACGCAGGCGCGTTCCTGATCGTGTTGTCGAACTTCGTCGACCACACCGACGGCGAACTCGCGCGCATCAGCGGCAAGTCCAGCAAGATCGGTCATTTTTACGACCTGGCGGCCGATGCGCTCGTCACGGTCGCGCTGTTCGTCAGCATGGGCGTCGGCATCGTCGCCCAGGGCGGCCAGATGGCCGCGTCGCCGGTGCTGCTCGGCGCGGTGGCCGGCGCGGCCGTCGCGCTGATCTTCTTCCTGCGCATGCGGATCGAATCGATCGCCGGCAAGGCCGGCACCAAGCAGGCATTCGCCGGCGGCTTCGAGACGGAAGACGTGCTGTACCTGCTGCCGATCGTGACGCTCGTCGACGGCGTCGAGCCGTTCCTGCTCGCGGCGTCGATCGGCGCCCCGCTGTTTGCCGCCTGGGTCGTGATCGACTGGTGGCGCATCGTGCGGCGCGGCAACCTCCCGCAGAACCCGGCCGCGCAGAACTCAACCGAAATCCAGGCTTCCAAATGACTCCTAGCACGCGCGACGATTCCGTGCTGAGCCCGGCACGCCCTGCGCCCGTGCGCGCGGCCGCGGCCGATCCCGATCGCACCGTGGCCGACTGCGTCGGCCGGCTCGATCTCGACCGCCTGCGCGGCGACTACACGCGCCAGGGCTCGTTCCTCTACCTCGACGCGTTTCTGCCGGCCGACGCGCACGCGAAGCTGGCGAACGCCGCCCGCGCGATGCAGGCCAGTCTGAACCGCAATTACCTGCCCGGCCACAAGCAGGGCGGCAGCGTGAGCCGCCATACGATCGACGAGCAAGCGCCGTACATCGCCGAGCTGTATCGCTCGAAGGCGCTGATCGGTTTCCTCGAGAAAATCACGGGCGACAAGCTGATGCTGTCGCCGGACGACGATCCGCACGCGTACGCGCTGTATTACTACACGAAGCCCGGCGACCACATCGGCTGGCACTACGACACGTCTTACTACGACGGCCGCCGCTACACGCTGCTGATCGGCGTGATCGACGAATCGTCGTGCCGGCTCGACTACGAGCTGCATACGCGCAACCCGGACGTCGCCGACGAACCGGGCTCCGTGCAGATCGCCGACGGCGGCATCGTGCTGTTCGACGGCGACAAGCTGCGCCACCGCATCACGCCGCTCGGCCAGAACGAGATGCGCGTGTCGCTCACGTTCGAATACGTGACGAACCCCGGCATGCGGCCGTGGAAGCGCTTCATCTCGAACATGAAGGACGCGATCGCGTATTTCGGTTTCCGCCAGGTGTTCAAGCAACTGGCGACGCGACGCACGAGCGGGTCATGACACGCGCGGGCCTCATCCTGCTGTCCCTCGGGACCGCACTCTTCATCGCACTCCTGGCCTGGCAGGGCATCGGCGCGGTAGCGTCCACGTTCCTCGCGGCCGGCTGGGGCCTCGCGCTCGTCGCGGCGTTCCACGTCGTGCCGCTCGCGATCGACGCGGTCGCGATCTCCGTGATGTTCCGCCGCGGGCAGCCGGGCGCCGAACTCGGCGACGCGCTGCGCGCGCGCTGGGTCGGCGAATCGGTGAACAGCCTGCTGCCCGCCGGGCAGATCGGCGGCCCGGTGCTGATGGTGCGCCACCTCGCGCAGCGCGGCACGCGGATGGCCGATGCGGCCGCCGCCGTGACCGTCAGCACGACGATGCAGGCGCTCGCGCAAATGGCCTTCGCGCTGATCGGCATCGCCGCGTTCAGCCTGTATGCGACGCACGAATCGGTCGCACACCTGCGTACGCCCGCGCTGATCGCCACCGGCGTGCTCGGCGCGCTCGCCGTCGCGTTCTACGCAGCGCAGCGGCGCGGGCTGTTCGGCCGCGGGCTGCGCATCGCGTCGAAGCTGCTCGGCCCGCGCGACTGGTCGTCGCTCGCCACGCGCGCCGACGCGATCGACGACGCGGTGGGGGGGCTGTACCGCGATCGCGCGAAAGTCGCGAAGACCTTCGCATTGAGTCTCGCCGGCTGGATCGTCGGCACCGCGGAAGTGTGGCTCGCGCTGCACTTCCTCGGGCACCCGGTGAGCTGGCTCGACGCGCTGCTGCTCGAAAGCGTCGGCCAGGCGATTCGCGGGGCGGCCTTCGCGATCCCGGGCTCGCTCGGCGCGCAGGAAGGCGGTTACCTGCTGCTCGCGCCGCTGGTTGGGTTGCCGCCCGACGCGGCGCTCGCGCTGTCGCTCGCGAAGCGCGCGCGCGAACTCGCGCTCGGCCTGCCCGGCCTGCTCTATCTGCATTTCAGTGAAAGAAACTGGCAGCGGCGCCATGCGCCGCAGCCGCTCGCCGACTGATCGTTCAGATCGCCGGCTTTTTGGTTGGAGAACCCATGCGAGCCATCATTCTTGCGGCAGGCCTCGGCTTGCGCCTGCAACAACCGCCCGAAGCGCAGTTCCCGAAGTGCCTGCTGCGCTTCGACGACGTTTCGCTGCTCGAGCGCCATCTGCGCGTGCTCGACGCCGCGGGCGTCGACGAGATCGTGCTCGGGCTCGGCTTTCAGCACGAGAAGGTCGAGCAGGAACTGAAGCGCCTCGGCCGTCAGGCCGAGATCGTGATCAACGACCGCTACGACCTCGGCAGCGTGCTGACCGTGCATACCGTCGCCGATGCGATGACGCGCGGCGGCGACGTGCTGCTGATGGACGCGGACGTGCTGTACGACGAGAACATCCTGCACGCGCTGGTGGCCGACGCCGACAAGCCGGTCGATCGCCTGCTGATCGATCGCGACTTCGAGGCCGGCGACGAGCCCGTCAAGCTGTGCCTGAAGAACGGCGTGCCGGTCGAGCTGCGCAAGCAGCTCGCGGTCGACCTCGACTACGACACGATCGGCGAATCGGTCGGCTTCTTCCGCTTCACCGAAGGCACCGCGCGCCGCCTCGCGACGATCGTCGCGGGCTACGTCGACAGCGGCCGCGCGAACATGCCGCACGAGGAAGCCGTGCGCGACCTGCTGCTCGAAGGCGGCCATTCGTTCGACGTCGCCGACGTCACCGGCTCGCCGTGGATCGAGATCGACTTCCCGAACGACGTCGCACGCGCGACGCAAGACATTCTTCCCCTGATTCAACGCACCACCGCCGGAGCCGCACGATGAACGCACGCGAACCCAACTTCACCGAATCGCGCAGCGCGCGCCTGCGCCGCATGCTCGTCAGCAGCGATCTCGAATTCCTGATGGAAGCGCACAACGGCCTGTCCGCACGGATCGTCCGCGAGGCCGGCTTCAAGGGGATCTGGGCGTCGGGCCTCGCGATCTCCGCGCAATTCGGCGTGCGCGACAACAACGAAGCGAGCTGGACCCAGGTGGTCGACGTGCTCGAGTTCATGGCCGACGCGAGCGACCTGCCGATCCTGCTCGACGGCGACACCGGCTACGGCAACTTCAACAACGTGCGCCGCCTCGTGAAGAAGCTCGAACAGCGCGGCATCGCAGGCGTCTGCATCGAGGACAAGCAGTTCCCGAAGACGAACAGCTTCATCGACGGCGAGCGCCAGCCGCTCGCCGAGATCGACGAGTTCTGCGGCAAGATCAAGGCCGGCAAGGATTCGCAGACCGATCCCGATTTCTCGATCGTCGCGCGCGTCGAGGCGCTGATCGCGGGCTGGGGGATGGACGAGGCGCTGCGCCGCGCGAACGCGTATGCGGAAGCCGGCGCCGATGCGATCCTGATCCACAGCAAGCTGTCGCGTCCGGACGAAATCCTGCAGTTCGCGCGCGAATGGAGCGGCAAGGCGCCGCTCGTGATCGTGCCGACCAAGTACTACAGCACGCCGACCGACGTGTTCCGCCAGGCCGGCATCAGCACCGTGATCTGGGCGAATCACCTGATCCGCGCGTCCGCATCGGCGATGCAGGCCGTCGCGCGCGAGATCCACGAGAACGAAACGCTGATCAACGTCGAAGACCGCGTCGCGTCGGTCAACGAGATCTTCCGCCTGCAGGACGCGGACGAGTACTCGGCGGCCGAGCGCATCTACCTGTCGTCGTCGTCGCGCGCGTCGAACGCGGCGGTCGTGCTCGCCGCGAGCCGCGGCAAGGGCCTCGAAGCCGTCACCGAAGACAAGCCCAAGGTCATGCTGCCGGTCGCCGGCAAGCCGCTGTTGCGCTGGCTCGTCGACGGCTTCAAGAAGCAAGGCGTGAACGACATCACCGTGGTCGGCGGCTACCGCGCCGATGCGATCGACACGTCGGGCATCAAGCTCGTCGTCAACGAACGCCATGCGCAGACGGGCGAGCTCGCGTCGCTCGCCTGCGCGGCCGAACGACTGACCGGCGACACCGTGATCTCGTACGGCGACCTGTTGTTCCGCAGCTACATCCTGCGCGACCTCGCGGAGAGCGAGGCCGAGTTCAGCGTGGTGGTCGATTCGTCGCTGACCGAGCCGTCGAACCAGAGCGTGCGCGACTTCGCCCTCTGCTCGGCGGCCGACGATCGCGGCCTGTTCGGCCAGAAGACCTACCTGCAACGCGTGTCGAGCGACGTCGCCGCGGGCACCCCGCACGGCCGCTGGATCGGCCTGCTGAACGTGCGCGGCGCCGGTGTCGACCGCCTGAAGGCGATGCTCGCGACGCTGCAGGCGCGTCCTGATTTCGACACGCTCGACATTCCGTCGCTGCTGAACGAACTGATCGCCGCCGGCGAGAAGATCGAGGTGCAGTACGTGCACGGCCACTGGCGCGGCGTCAACGACCTGGAAGATTTCCGCCGCGCGGGCGACTTCGCGCACGGCCAGACGCCGCTGTCCGAACCCGGTGCCGGCAACGGGGGCGTGCAATGATCGAAGCGGCACAGTTCGTCGAGGCTGCGCGCGAACGCGGCTTCGACTGGTACGCGGGCGTGCCCTGCTCGTACCTGACGCCGTTCATCAATTACGTGCTGCAGGACCCGACGCTGCACTACGTGTCGGCCGCGAACGAAGGCGACGCGGTCGCGCTGATCGCAGGCGCGACGCTCGGCGGCAAGCGCGGGATCGCGATGATGCAGAACTCGGGGCTCGGAAACGCGGTGAGCCCGCTCACGTCGCTGACCTGGACGTTCCGGCTGCCGCAGTTGCTGATCGTCACGTGGCGCGGCCAGCCCGGCGTGGCCGACGAGCCGCAGCACGCGCTGATGGGGCCGATCACGCCCGCGATGCTCGACACGATGGAGATCCCGTGGGAGACGTTCCCGACCGACCCCGAACAGGTCGGCCCGGCGCTCGACCGCGCGATCGCGCACATGGATGCGACGGGCCGCCCGTACGCGCTCGTGATGCAGAAAGGCAGCGTCGCGCCGTATGAGCTGAAGGCGAACCCGGCCGCGAAGCCGCGCGCGCACGTCGCCGCGCAATCGTCGTCGCGCGCCGGGTCGGCCGATGCTTGGCCGACCCGCCACGACGCGTTGCAGCGCGTGATCGCGCATACGCCGGTCGATTCGACCGTCGTGCTCGCGTCGACCGGTTTCTGCGGCCGCGAACTCTACGCGCTCGACGATCGCCCGAACCAGCTGTACATGGTCGGCTCGATGGGCTGTGTGACGCCGCTCGCACTCGGCCTCGCGCTCGCCCGCCCCGACCTGCGCGTGGTGGCCGTCGACGGTGACGGCGCCGCGCTGATGCGCATGGGCGTATTCGCGACGCTCGGCACCTACGGCCCGGCCAACCTCACGCACGTGCTGCTCGACAACGGCGCGCACGAATCGACCGGCGGCCAGGCAACGGTGTCGCAGCATGTGTCGTTCGCGGGTGTCGCAGCCGCATGCGGGTATGCATCGGCGGTCGAAGGCGATACGCTCGACGTGCTCGATGCGGCACTGGCCGCCACGGGGAATGGTGCACAGTTCGTTCGCGTGGCGATCCGCACGGGCGTGCCCGACGGCCTGCCCCGCCCGACCGTCACGCCGGTCGAGGTCAAGACCCGTCTGATGCGGCACATCGGCGCCGCGCAGACCGCCGCCCACGTTGAAGGAGCTCATTGATGCTGCTGCTGAACCCCGGCCCGGTCACGCTCACCGAACGCGTGCGCCGCAGCCTGCTGCAACCCGATCTGTGCCATCGCGAAGGCGAATTCTTCGACCTGCAGGACGAAGCGCGTGCGCGCCTCGTCGCCGCGTACGAACTCGATCCGGCCGAATGGGCCGCCGTGCTGATGACGGGTTCGGGCACCGCCGCCGTCGAGAGCATGATCGCGGCGCTCGTGCCGCAGGACGGCAAGCTGCTCGTGATCGAGAACGGCGTGTACGGCGAGCGGATCACGCAGATCGCCACGCAGTACGGGATCGCGCATGACGTGCTCAAGCATGAATGGATGCAGGCGCCCGATCTCGCGCAGATCGGTGCGAAGCTCGATGCGGGTGGGTACTCGCATGTCGCCGTGATTCATCATGAAACGACGACGGGCCGGCTGAACGACCTCGGCGCGATTGCGGCAGTGTGTCGGGCGCGCGGTGTGAAGATGCTCGTGGATGGCGTCAGCAGCTTCGGCGCGGAAGCGATCGATTTTGCGGGCGGCGACATCGACGCGGTTGCCGCGACCGCGAACAAGTGCCTGCACGGCGTGCCGGGTGCGGCGTTCGTGATCGTGCGCCGCAGCGCGCTCGCGAAAGCTGCGAGCCGGACTTACTATCTCGATCTCGGTCGACTTGCAAAGCTGCAGGATCAGCGGAATACGCCGTTTACGCCGTCCGTGCACGCGTATTACGCGCTCGTCGAGGCGCTGCGCGAGTTTGATGAAGCCGGCGGCTGGCGTGCGCGGCATGCGCATTACAAGGCGCTTGCGGATCAGGTTCAAGCCGGGCTTGCGGCGCGCGGGATGCCGCTGGTGTTGCCGGAAGGCGCGTCGTCGGTTGTGCTGCGTGCGTATCGGTTGCCGCAGGGCGTCACGTACGAGACGCTGCATGATGGGCTGAAGGCGCGTGGTTTTGTGATTTATGCGGGGCAAGGCGGGCTGTCGAAGGAGCTGTTCCGCATCTCGACGATGGGCGCGATTCAGGCGGCCGATGTCGAGCGGTTGCTGGATGGGTTTACGGCGTTGACGCGGTAAACGTCGTCCGCAACTTCGTCTACAAAAAAGGCCCGCAAGGGCCTTTTTTGTTGTCATTTGCAAATTCCTGGGGCGTGGAACACGTTGTCGGCATTCGGCCATGAGCGGTCAACCAGATGCATTGAGCAAGCGTCCGATTGCACGCGTGAAGCGGACTGTCGGCGGGCGCCGGCTGACGGGTGCTTAGCCGAGGGCACGTCAGAGTTCGTCTACCGAGACTGAGTCATCGAAATAATAGCTGTTCTCACACTTATATCCCCATTTCTCGCCGCGTCGGCGGATGCGCGGTTCGAACGTTAAGCATAATACTTCACTAGTCGACGGTGGTCCCCGTAGCGCCGCAGCCCAGTACTCAGCCCCGCAAGGGATTAAGATCACGTCGACAAACACACCGGCGTTTGAGCTGGGATCAACCCAAAAGGGGCTTAGATTGGCGACTATAAATGACCCGAAATGCCGAGGCTGTGGGGTCACCCTGACCGGCAGCAACGATTCCGAGGCGCACATCATTCCCAATGCATTGGGTGGACGATTGAAACCGAAAGGGATCATCTGCCGCGAATGCAATACAAAGCTCGACGGCGTTGCTGACAATGCTCTAGTTCAGGCATTTGGCAGTTGGCCTACACTGCTCAACGTCCCTCGTGATCGAGGCGACCATCCCGATAAAGACGTGACCACACAAAGCGGCCGTCGTGTGCGACTTTCCACTGACGGCTCGATCACCAGAGTTGACCCCGTCTATACGGTCACGGAAACAATTGACGGCCACAAGCTTGAGATCGGAGCCGGGGTCCCGAAAACGTTCCGCCAGTTGCTCCAGCGCGCGGCAAATCAGTTTCCGCAGATCAACGTGGAGCAGGCGCTACAGTACGCTCAAGTCATCGGCATCAACGATGGTGATGCCCTAAAGATGCAGCTGGATTACAGCCCGCTTGCGACTTTCGGCGGTATCGTGTCCGCGCTGTGGCTGTATATCATTAATGTCACCGGGCACGCTATCATGGACTGGAAGCGCCTTCTGGAAGTGATCGCCTCGATGCAGAAGAATGGCGGAACATTCCGATACATGATAGAAGGCTTGCCGGGGCTGGTGGGCCCAGATATCCCATTCGGCCACAGGATCATCATGCGCTCGGTGCCTAATACCGGAGAACTAATTGCATACGTCGAAATCCTTGGCGTGCTCCGGGTCGGTGGAGTATTCGCGAGATCAGGCGGCCTCTCACAACTCATTGAGCATATCTACGTGTACGACCTCAATGATCAGACAGATCGAAGCCACGAGTTCTCCATTGCAGCCTCCGAGTTCGAACTTCAAGACTGGGCGGCTGTCGGGCTAGGTCCGGCGGATGCTAGTGCACTCAGCAATCACTTTGTGACAAGGGCTGAGGACGTGTTCGGAACGGTGTATCGCAACCGCTTTTCGGAAGGGCCGACGGGGCAGGCTGAATAGTTTGGTTGCCACGCCGGATAGAATACACATACGATCAATAATCGGGCTGAATTTAGAAATCCAAGACATACTGCATTTCAAAAAATGAAGAAACCTATTCGCGCTCCGATGGATCCATCTGATTTTCCGCTTTCTTTTAAAGATGTCGCCTCGGGCGTTTATTTTTCAGAGGTAAAGGCTCCTGCCGATGGGGTTTACGATACCGTACACGCAATTGTTGATAGCAATATATTAAGGTCACTGAACGCATACCCCGGATTATTTAAGCGATTGGCGTGGATTTTAGGTCCCGGCGTCACCCTCCACGTTCACGTAGGCCAATTTGCATACGAACAACTCTTGAGCAATCGAGATTCCGCTCTCGGGAAGTTGAAAGATTTGACGGAGCATCCTGCTTTGTCCGATTTCTTTTTGCCGGGGTTCGCCGCATCCTTCATCTCGACTCTAAAGACGGCCGAATCCGATATGCGCGTGCTGATCGGCATTCAAGCAGTCTATCTATTCGCGATACGTTCATTGTTCGAGCGAAAAAAAACGACTGAAGATACGATTGAACGCCTAAGGGAGGTAATTCGCGGAAATGTCACAAGACTATCTTCGCTGTATTTCATGGGAATCTTGTTCCTGCGTGGGAAGGTAAACTCAAGATTGGCATTTACCGATAGCAATATAAAAGTTCAAGACTGGGCCAACCACTTCCTCGCGGTTAGAAAAGAAGAAGTCGGCGATCCCGGTCGATGGGCTCGCAATCGAGCTTTCGATTTTATGTTGTTTTCTAACGCTCCGGCCCTGAATATGTCCCCGGAAGGCGGGATGCATGGGAGATTAATAACGGTAACCAACGATTCGTATGCCGCCCAATGTTTGTACCGACTATTCGCATACCACGGCGAACAACAGATGGATACGGCCTGGAATGCGATATTCAATCTTTCTTGTTTAAAGAAAGTTGAAGACCCGATCTTCGAATTGGTCAACGAGGAGTCAAGGTGGATTCATGATGCATCCGCAAACAGTGAGAAGCCCTCCACCGATGAGCGAAAGATTCGCGTAAAGAACCTGATTGACGCATCGCTTAAATTATTGACAGAAGAGCATAAGGGCGATCTTATGCGTGTTTTGTACGAGTTCGAGGTATTCTCGTGGATGGAAGCCGATTCAGATAAAGAGTAGATCTCTAAATGATTTTAAAAGTATTTGCTTTATCTTTGTTTTCCGACTACGGATCGACATCGTTTCAGCTCGCAGCTAAACTTGGCCAACTGCGTGATTGGTAAGTCGGTCATGGATATTTGGCCAAGGCGGCCGCGTCTCGAAACCATTTGAGAAGTCCGCTTTCACATTCAGACCGGACTCCGGCCTCCTCCCCCGGATCGCCCGCGATGGGTCGATCTGCGCCGGTCGTGCGCGACGGGGCGATGGCCGGCCGCGCTCGGCCAAGAAGCGACTCCTTGTGGACGGTAAAATGCGGCTGAAACGCGACGCGTCTGGGTCATTCAACCTGTTTGGCGCCGCCCAAAGGAACAGGAATGGACACGATAAAAGTCGTTGATCTTCTTAACACGTCGGGACGAATTCTGGACGGAATGCGAAACCTCATAGTGCGCTCTCGACCACCAAAGGGCGGCCCCGACCGTATGCGAGTGGCGCTGGTGCTGACAATCGCAGAGCAATTCGAGGCTGCCTTGCGGCTCGGAAATGCTCATATGAGCACACATGCGGCTACACACGTTCGCTCGATGATCGAAGCGCTAGTTGTCATGCGAAAGCTAAAGACGAATGCTGGCTACGTAAATCAGTTGCGTTACGACAAACTGCACGGGGAAAAACGTGTCTACGAGGGAATACTTTCCGATCCGAGCATTCCCGATGAAGCGAAGCTGTCGGTCAAGAATCGACTCGATACTTGTCTGTTGGAGTTCAACTCACTACATGCCGAAAAGTATCGCCCGAAGAAGATCAGCCAGGAATTTGGCGATACTGGTCTTTTTCATCTCGTCGGCCCCTACGCGATGCTTTGCGGCTTTTCACATAACGACCTCGCCGTGCTCGCTTTTCGACATCAGGGTGATAGCAGTATGGTGTACAAGCAGGATGACGATCCCACGTTAGTGCAGTCCGTTTTTTCCACTGGTCTTATAGTGCTTATGGATGCCGCCCATCAGTTCGGCAAGATCGCGAAATTTCCGGACGATTATTTTGAGCCAATTTTTTCCTCCATGAACAAGGAGTGGCACGGCGTACTCGACAAGACCGTTGTAAGCTGATGTCGTTCGAATTGCGCGGGAGGGTGTTAGTGTTAGCGCGCAGCACTGCTGCTTCGAACGTCTCATATCGGTGATACAGCGGACCGGCACCTATGCTGCTCGGACGACTCAACCGGGCCGGTAAGCAACTCCCACGCATATCAATGAAAACAACATCTCCGATCACGACAATGAGAATCCTGCGCTTCGCCCCGCTGCTGGCGCTCGCCGCCGCCCCCATCGTTCACGCCGCCGATAGCCAGTCCTGCAGCGACGAAACAGTCACAGCCGTTGCCCGCTGGGCCGGCATCGCGAGCGCACGCATCGCCACGCGCGATGCGGACCGGCTCGTCGTCGCGTCGGCGTGCAAAGCCATGCCGAACGCACCGGAAACGACGATCGCGGCCGTCGCGTTCGATTCGCTGCCGAAAAGCAAGAATCCCGACGAAAGCAAAAAGCTGCAGGTGATCGCACTCGTCGAGGGCAGCAAGGTCGTGGCGGCCGATCGGTCGGTGGTCGAGGAGGATGCGGCGACCGAGATCGGCGAGAACAGCTATCGCATCGACACGGCGCCCTACCGCTTGTCGCCCGACGTGCGCGCGTTCGGCGTGGTGTTTACCAGCAGTGCACGCGGGCCGAGCTGCCCGGATGCCAACGCCAGTGAAGAGTTGACGCTGTGGGTGCGCGAAGGCAGCCGTATCCGCCCGGTGTTCGGCACCAACCTCTACGGCTGGGTCAGCGTCGAAGGCGACGCCTGCGGCCCGGGTGCAGGCGATGCGCGCAGCGAAGAGGCCCGCATGACGATCGCCATCGAGAAAACGTCGAGCCACGGCTTCGCCGACCTGTCGATCACGGCGCACATCGCGCAGACGCAACGCAAGAACGGCGATTACTCGGATACGGGCAAGCGCACCGCACGCATGATCGTCCACTACGACGGCAAGTCGTACGGCATCGACATGTTCCGGAACTTCTGGTATTCGCCGGCCGCGATGAAACGCTTCAAGTAACGCCGTGGGCGCGACACTGCCCCGCCCACCTACTCCATCACCTTCGGCCCGATCGCGTCGGTCGGTGCCGGCATCCGCAATGCGTCGTCCCGCACGCGTCGCGCCTCGCGCGCCGAATAGCGATCCTTGAGCCGCAGGAACGGCTTCTCGACGAGAAAATAGCTGGCGGTCGCGGCAATCAGCGCCCACACGATGCCGAGCGGAAACGCATGCGCGACCGGCAGATTCGGATTCGCAAACGGCTGCTGCCACAGATAGAGACTGAACGAAATCGTGCCGACGAACACCACCGGCCCGGCGCGCAACCAGCGCGCGCACCAGAACTCGCTGCGGAAATTCAGCACGACGATCACGATCGCGATCAACGCGGCTTCGAGCGTCACGCCGTACGTCGCATTCCAGAAGCCGCCGAGCCGGTGTTCGGCGAGCGGCATGCCGAGCAGCACGACGAACACGAGCGCCGTCACGATGCGCGCCTCGCCGCGCCACGAGTCGACCCACGCTTCGAGCCGTTCGCGGTTAAGCGACGCATAGCAGCCGATCAGGATCGGATCGACCCCGGTGTGGAGCATCATCCCGAGCTGCCCGCGCAGCGCCGGCGCGACGAAATACGTGGTCGCACGCACCAGCGGCACGATCAGGATCAGCGCGGCCAGCCAGCGCGTGCCGGCGCGGCGCATGCCGAACACGAACAGCAGCGGCCAGAACCAGTAGAACTGCTCCTCGAGCGCGAGCGACCAGAAATGGCCGAGGTACCACGCACCGTCCGGATGCAACGCGTTGTCGCCGGTCAGCCCGAACCACGCCGAGTAATTCCACAGGTGCAGCGCCGCATAGAGCCATTGCCGGCGATCGACGTCGAACCAGCCGGTGAAGGCCGCGATCGCAACGGCCGCGAGATACACGTAGCAGGCCGGCCAGATCCGCAACGCGCGGCGCACGTAGAACGACGTCAGCGCGACGCCGCCGGTGCGCGCGAACTCGGCGCGCAGTACGTTGGTGATCAGGAAACCGCTCAGCACGAAGAAGATCAGCACGCCGAGCCTGCCGTCGGCGATCAGCCGCAACGGCGCGTACCAGCCCGTATAGCCGCCGGGCAGCACATGCTCGGCATGACCGACGACGACCATCGCGACCGCGACGGCGCGCAACCCGGTCAACTGCGTGACGCGATGGTTCATCGGCTGGTGTCCGTTGGCACGGTAAAGGAACGGGAATCGGCCGGCGCCCGATTGGCCCGCCGACCCGCCGCCGGGATTTTGTATGAAAAATATCGGAATGAAATTGCTTCAAAAATCCGGAGCGCAAATACGGCCAGCGGAGGACGCCCCGCCACAAGGGGCCAACGTCCGACGCGGTGAATGGGCATAATGACAAGCCTTGTCCGGCGGTGGCCGGTCCGATGCCCACGCAACGAATTTTGCGGCGCAGCAACATCCGCAGTACCGTACCCTGCCCGCACATCGGCCCGCGCTTCGTCCGCCCGCTGTCGCCCCTTACCCGGAGCCTACCTGTGTATCCACCGATCGAACCCTACGCCCACGGCCACCTCGACACCGGCGACGGCCATCGCATCTACTGGGAGCGCTGCGGCAACCCGGCCGGCAAGCCCGCCGTGTTCCTGCACGGCGGCCCCGGCGCCGGCTGCGGCCCCGACCATCGCCGCCTGTTCGATCCCGAGCGCTACGACATCCTGCTGTTCGACCAGCGCGGCTGCGGACGCTCGACGCCGCATGCGAGCCTCGATAACAACACGACGTGGGATCTGGTCGCCGATATCGAACGCCTCCGAGAGATGGTCGGCGCCGAGCAATGGCTGGTGTTCGGCGGCTCGTGGGGCAGCGCGCTGGCGCTCGCGTACGCGGAAACCCACCCCGAACGCGTGAGCGCGCTGATCGTGCGCGGCATCTTCACGATGCGTCGCGCCGAACTGCTGTGGTATTACCAGGAAGGTGCGTCGTGGCTGTTCCCCGACCACTGGGAAGACTTCCTCGCTCCGATTCCGGAGGCCGAGCGCGGCGATCTGATGGCCGCCTACCATCGCCGCCTCACGGGCAACGACGAAGCCGCGAAGCTCGAAGCCGCACGCGCGTGGAGCGTCTGGGAAGGCCGCACGATCACGCTGCTGCCCAATCCCGCGCTCGCCGCACACTTCGCGGACGGCCACTACGCGCTCGCATTCGCGCGGATCGAAAACCACTACTTCGTGAACAAGGGCTTCGTCGAGGAAGGCCAGTTGCTGCGCGACGCGCATCGGCTCGCCGGCATTCCGGGCGTGATCGTGCAGGGCCGCTACGACGTCGCGACGCCTGCACGTACCGCATGGGAGTTGGCGAAGGCGTGGCCGGATGCGACGTTCGAGATCGTGCCCGGCGCCGGGCATGCATACAACGAACCGGGGATTCTGGAAGCGCTGGTCGCGGCGACGGACCGGTTCGCGAGCTAACGGCTCGGTATCAGCGAGTCGTTTCCCGGCGCGTCGAATCCGCAGGCGCGTCGGGATTGAGGCCCTGCTCCCAGTCACTACGTTTCGGGGGCTTCGTCACGCGAATCAACACCAGCGCAACGCAGAACGTGAGAACTGCGTACCGCGTGATCAGACTCCACGGAATCGTCACACGTGAATATTCGTGCGGCATGTAGCGAATCAGCGACGTTGCCACCGGCACGTAGCTCAACAGCATGAACAGCATCGCGACGGCGGACGTCATCAACGACATGCCGCAATACCATGCGCGCTGCCCGCGCGGCGCAACGGCGGTGCCGAGGAGCAGCGTTGCCGCGGCCGCAATCAGCAAGTCCATCGGCGGCGTATTCGGCAACACGTAGCCAAACGTGCCGGTGCGCATCGTCGCGTACGCGATCGCCCAGTAATGCAGCGTGGACGACGCAGCCAGCAGGCCGACGGACGCGAAACGCCGAGCCGTCGGCGTTGTCGTGGCGTGCGGCAGGCTCAGAAAGTCATTGCTCGTCCGGTTGTACATCAGCACGAACGTCGCAAGACCCAGCGGCAGCGCAATGACCACCATGATCCACGACGACAGCATCAGTATCGCGACACTCAACGCGATCCAGACCGCCACGTTCAGCGTTCGCCCCCAACGGCGACGCAACGCAAGCGCGACGTGCCCCACGACGCTTGCAAGCATCGCTGCGAACGACACACCCTGCACAGCCCAAAGCTGCCAGGACCAGGACGAAAGCGCGGCCAGCGACTGGTCGCGCAGGACCACCCTGGCGAATGGGACGAAGGCCAACAGCGCGGTGATGTTTTGCAGGATGCCGTGATACGCGATCACGCGAATCGTCGTATAGCGGCGGTAATCGGGATTGGCGGCATGGGTCGTGGACATCGAACATGCAAGAATGAGCGAATCGGACCCGCAGCATACTCCTTGATTTTCGACGCTCGCGCAGCCGCCTATTGCATTACAACGCGGCTTCGACGATCGTCCGGCCGCTGATCGCCCGCTCGACGAGCTGTTCGTCGCCGACCTTGCGGATCGCGTCGTCGAGCAGCCCTTCCGGTTCCTCGGTCGCCACCTTCAACAGGCCCGACAGCCCGCGCGCATCGAGCACCACCAGCGTCTCCATCGAATCCGCGCGGCTCACGAGCACGCGGCGGAACGCCGGGCCCGCGCCGAAGCTCGCACAAAGCTCGATGGTCTCGCTACCGAGCGTGTAGTCGAAGTGCTTGATCATGATCTGCCGCCGTTGCATGGAAATGGCGCCGCGCGACGGCGCGGCGCCGTGACGTCGACGCACCCGCGCGTGCCGCCGACGCGCCGGACCGGAGTCCAAGCCGTTCGCCGGCATCACCATGCTAGGCGTGCAGTATTAACGAAGACTTAAAGCGCGCGAGCCACGCCCGGCGGCCCTTCAGGCCGCATCGAGCGGCTCGACCGTCACGCCGACCCTCAGCTCCTGATCCGCCCCGCCGCCGCGGATCACGCCGCGCAGCGGCGTCACGTCCGCGTAGTCGCGGCCGACCGACAGCATCACGTAGTCGTCGCCCGGCGCACGATCGTTGGTCGGATCGAGTTGCAACCAGCCGCCGTCCTCGGGCCACGCCGGGTCGTACACGTCGACCCACGCATGCGACGCGTCGGCGCCGATCAGCCGCGGCTGGCCGGGCGGCGGCTGCGTCAGCAGGTAGCCGCTGATGTACCGCGCGGCCAGCCCGAGCGAGCGCAGTGCGCCGATCATCACGTGCGCGAAATCCTGGCAGACACCCTTGCGCAACCGCAGCGCGTCGAGCGCCGACGTCGTGATGTCGGTGCTGTTCGGCGTATACGCGAAATCGGCATGCACGCGCCGCATCAGGTCCCACGCAGCCTGCACGAGCGGCCGTTGCGGCGTGAAGCTCGCGGCCGCGTACGCGGCGAGTTCGGGGTCGCACGCGACGTGCGGCGACGCGAACACGAACTCGCTCGCCGGGTCGTACGGTTGCCCCGCGCGGAACCGCAAGCGGTCGCGCACGGCCTCCCACGCCGTTGCGTGTTCGGCCTCGGGGTTCGCGATCGCGGGCGGCGGTGCGCCGCGCGCGCCCCGCGACCACACGGGCGCGCTCACCCGCACCGTGCTGCGGCTGCGCACGAGCAGCGCGTCGTGCGGCTGGTTCAGCGCGAACGACGCGCGTGCGTTGCCGAACGCATCGATCTCGGTGCAGATCGTTTCCGGTGAAGGTTCGATGTCGAACGCGAACGACAGCACCTGCTGTCGCGGCGTCGCGAGCGGCTGCAGGCGCGCCTGGTGCTGCGCGGATTCGACGCGTGCCGCGTAGCGGTATTCGGTGTCGTGCGTGACGCGCAGCAGTCGGCCCGGTGTGGCGGCAGCCGGCGTGATCGGCGCGCTCGACGAACCCGGCTTGGTCGATCTGGCCGGCGCCGGCGGCGTGACCGCTGCCGGCTGCGCGACTTCGGAACCGGGCGTGGGCGGCGTCTTCGCCGCGTGTTTCGTCGTCACCATAGCGTCCTGCCCGCCTCGCGCACGTGACTGAAATAGCGCTCGCCGATCCGGTTCGACAGCTCCCACACGGCCTTCGCGGTCGTGTCGAGCGCGGCGAGCAGCTTGCCGTGCCGGCCATCTTCATCGGTTTCGCACAGCTCGTGCAGCGACCACGCGGGAACGTCCGGAATCGCCTCGGCCAGCTCGGACAGCGCGTAGCCCTCGCTGCGCTCGACCTTCGTCAGCCGGCCGCGCAGCGCCTGCACGACCCAGCCGAGCGAGCGCGGGTTGTCGGTATCGAGCACGACGAGCGACAGCAGCGGCGCGACGTCGAAGCCGCGCTGAAAGCGCGAGCGGAACGTGATCGTGCTGTCGAACAGTTCGAGCACGAGTTCGAAGCCGTCCTGCCGGTGCACCGCGCCCTCGTCGAAGGCGAACTTCAGCACGCTGCACAGAAAGTCCAGCCGGTCGATCTGCCGGCCGATCGACAGCAGCCGCCAGCCGTCGTCGCGCGTCATGTTGTCGGTCTGCGCGCCGGTGATCGCGCCGAGCAGCAACCCGAGCCGCTCGAGCAGCTGCAGCGCTTCGTTGCCGAGCTGCTCCTCGGCTTCCGGATGGTCGGCGCTGTCGGCAAACAGCTGCGTCGCGTCGTCGATCAGCCGCCACTGGTCGCTCGACAGCCGCTCGCGGATCGCCGCGGCCGCGCCGCGCATCCCGAACAGGCACGACGCGATGCCCGACGTGCGGTCGGCGCCGCGCGTGAGCGACGTCGCGAGCGCGTACTGGAACGCGCGCGGTGCATCGACGGCATTCGGCGCATCGGCGGCGATCAGTCCCGTATCGCGGCACAACGTATCGATCAGCTCCAGATGCGCGGGACTGTCGACGTCGTCTTCGCCGCGCAACCGCTCGAGCGCGGCACGCGCCAGACGCATCAGATTGGTCGCGCGCTCGGTGTAGCGGCCGAGCCAGAACAGGTTCTCGGCTGCACGGCTCGCGATCGCGCGCGGCCGCTCGACGAGATCGTCGGGGCCGAGGTGCGTCTGCAGCAGCGTCGTCGAATCGACGATGCCCTCGGTCATCACCCACGTATCGACGGTGCTGCCGCCGCGCGGCATCGGCGCGTTGAACAGCGTGTCGCGCGTGCCGACCCGCGACAGCCCGCCCGGCAGCAGCCGCCAGCGCTGCGCGCCATCGGCGAGCGCGAAGACGCGCAGCAGCAGCGGCTTCGGCACGATGCGCGCGCTGCCGTTGCCGTCGGGCGCATCGGGTCGCGGCCAGGTCGGCGCCTGCGACAGCGGCAGATCCGCCTGCACCGTGTAATGGTCGGGCCGCGCGAGAATCCGCGCGCGCCATTCCGCCAGTTGCGCCTGCGTGAGCCGCGCGCCGATCACCGGTTCGAATGCACCGCCTTCCTGCACGTCGGGTGGATAGGATGCCTTGACGATGCCGCGCGCGAGCTGCGGCAGCGCGTCGTCGCACGCCGCCGCCTCGCCGCACCACCACGAATGCACGGCCGGCAGCGTCAGCGTTTCGCCGAGCAAGCCTTCGGCGAGACGCGGCATGAAGCCGAGCATCGCCGGCGATTCGAGGAAGCCCGAGCCCGGCGCGTTCGCGAGCAGCACGTTGCCCGCGCGCACGGCCTGCAACAGCCCCGGCACGCCGAGCATCGAGTCGGGCCGCAATTCGAGCGGATCGAGCCACTCGTCGTCGACGCGCCGCAGGATGCCATGCACGGGTTCGAGGCCGCTCAGCGTCTTCAGGAACACGCGGTTGTCGCGCGCGGTCAGGTCGCCGCCTTCGACGAGCGTGAGGCCGAGATAGCGCGCGAGATACGCGTGCTCGAAATAGGTCGCGCTGTGCGGCCCCGGCGTCAGCAGCACGATCCGCGAATTCTTCGCGGCGGGGCTGAGCGACTGCATGCTCTGCAGCAGCGCACGGTACGCGGATGCAAGCCGCTGCACGCGCAGCCCGCGAAACCCGCGCGGAAAGAGCCGCGACACGATCAGCCGGTTCTCGAGCAGATAGCCGAGCCCAGCCGCCCCCTGCGTGTGTTGCGCGACGATCCGCCACTGGCCGTCCGGGCCGCGCGCGAGATCGAACGCGACGACGTGCAACCAGGTATCGCCCGGCACGCGCGCACCGCGCATCGCACGCAGGTAGCCGGGGTGGCCGGTGACGAGCGCGGGCGGCAACAGCCCGCGCTGCAGGATCGTCTGCGGCCCGTACAGGTCGGCCAGCGTCGCGTTGAGCAGCCGCACGCGCTGCAGCACGCCGCGCTCGATCGCGACCCAGTCCTCGGGCGTGACGATCAGCGGCAGCAGGTCGAGCGACCACGGGCCGACCGCGCCGTCGCCGGCGCGCTGCTCGTGCAACTGGTAGAACAGGCCGTTCTCGCGCATGCGCCGGTGCAGCGCGTCGGCGCGGCGGTCGAGGTCGGCCACGCCGTCGCTGCCGATCGACGTGAAGAAATTGCGCCACGCGGGTGCCAGCGCGGGCGCGTTCAGGCCGGCCGCGCTGCCGCGCAGTTCGTCGTAACGGCCGGCGGCCGCCGGCGCCGCGAGCGCGGCGGCCAGTTCGGCGGCGTCCGGCTGGGCGCCGGAATCGAAAAGCGTGGGCATCGCGTCGAGAGCGGCGAGATGATCAAGGTCAATGGGCGGCACGATGTCGTTCCGTCGTCAGGGTGCAACCGCACATGCGCGCCGCCGCACCGGCGGCGAGCTACCGCGGCGCACGGCCGCAATCTGCCCGCATCCTAGCATTCCGGCGCGGCCGCCGGGAGGTCGCGAACCCCGCATCGTCGTCCACCCTGTCATCGATCGATCACGGCCGCCGCAAGTCGAGCGTGAACGGGAATTCGCGGCTCGGCGCGGCGGCCGCGACATCCATCCGCCCCGGCGTGTGCCCGATCTCGACGAAGCGCGCGAGCCGGCGGCTCTCGGCTTCGTACGCATTGACCGGGAACGTCGCGTAATTGCGGCCGCCCGGATGCGCGACGTGATACCGGCAGCCGCCGAGCGAGCGTTGCAACCACGTATCGACGATGTCGAACGTGAGCGGCGCATGCACGCCGATGGTCGGATGCAGCGCCGACGGCGGCGACCACGCCTTGTAGCGCACGCCCGCGACGTACTCGCCGACGGTGCCGGTCGGCTGCAGCGGCAGCGCGCGGCCGTTGACGGTCACGACGTGCCGGTTGTCGTTCAACCCCGTCACGCGCACTTCGAGCCGTTCGACCGACGAATCGACGTAGCGCACCGTGCCGCCGATCGCGCCCTCCTCGCCCATCACGTGCCACGGCTCCAGCGCACCGCGCAGCGACAGCTGCATCCCGTTCACCGCGATCTGCCCGAACAACGGAAAACGGAATTCGAAGTGCGGCGCGAACCACGCCGGATCGAACGCGAAACCGGCGTCGCGCAACTCCGCCAGCACGTCGCCGAAATCCATCTGAAGAAATGCCGGCAGCATGAACCGGTCGTGCAGCGCGGTGCCCCAGCGCGTGAGCGGCGTCGTGTACGGTGCGGCCCAGAAGCGGGCGACCAGCGCGCGCAGCAGCAGTTGCTGGACGATGCTCATCCGCGCATGCGGCGGCATCTCGAACGCGCGCAGTTCGAGCAGGCCGAGCCGGCCGGTGGACGAGTCGGGCGAATACAGCTTGTCGATGCAGAACTCGCTGCGGTGCGTGTTGCCCGTCACGTCGATCAGCAGGTTGCGCAGCACGCGGTCGACGAGCCACGGCGGCATGTCCTGCCCGAACAGCAGCTTGTTGCGCTGGATCTCCGCGAACGCGATGTCGAGCTCGTAGAGCTGGTCGTTACGCGCCTCGTCGACACGCGGCGCCTGGCTCGTCGGCCCGATGAACAGCCCCGAGAACAGGTACGACAGCGACGGATGGTTGTGCCAGTATGCGATCAGGCTCGCGAGCAGGTCCGGGCGGCGCAGGAACGGGCTGTCGGCCGGCGTCGCGCCGCCGAGCACGAAGTGGTTGCCGCCGCCGGTGCCGACGTGCCGCCCGTCGACCATGAATTTCTCGCTGCACAGCCGGGATTGCCACGCGGCGTCGTACAGGAATTCGGTCTGGTCGACGAGTTCGTCGAAGCTCGCGGCCGGATGGATGTTCACCTCGATCACGCCGGGATCGGGCGTCACCTGCAGCAGCTTCAGTCGCGCGTCGCGCGGCGGCGGATAGCCTTCGAGCACGAGCTTCACGCCGAGTGCGTGCGCGGTCGACTCGATCGCGCCGAGCAAGTCGAGATAATCCTCGAGCGCGGCGAGCGGCGGCATGAACAGGTACAGGATGCCGTTGCGCTCTTCGACGCACAGCGCGGTGCGCGTGATCCAGGCGGCCGATTCGAAGCGCTCGGGCCGGCGATGCGGGTCGACGGCGCCGGGCCGCCCGCTCGCGGCCGCGCCGTCGGCACGCCACTGCATCACGGTCGGCGCGGACGCTTCGCGATGCACGCCGGCCAGATAGCGCGGCGCGTCGGCCGGGCCCGCGTAGCGGGCGCGGATCGCGGCGGCGTCCGGCAGCGCATCGCGCGGCGCGAACGGATCGCGTTCGACCAGGTACGGATAGTCGGCGCGGGCCGTCCACGGCAGCGAATCGAGCGGCAGCCGATACCCCATCGGCGAATCGCCGGGCACCAGATACATCCGCTCGTCACGGAAAAACCACGGGCCCGTCTGCCAGCGCGGCCCGTCGAGGCCCGGCCTGTCGAGGCCCGACCGATCGCGGCCCGGCCCGTCCTCCATGCGCTTGATCGGCAGCACGTAACCGACCACGCTGTCGAGCTGCTGCTCGAACACCTTGCGCAGCCGCGCGCGTTCGAGCTCGTCGTCGAGGCGTGCGTCGAACGGATCGACGTTGACGGGCAACCGACGCTCGCGCCACAGGTAGTACCAGACGTCCTCGTAGCCGGGCCGGATGAATTCGCCGGTCAGGTTCAGCCGCGCGGCGAGCGCATCGATGAAGCGCTTCGCGTCGTCGGTGGTATACGCGGACGGCTCGCGCTCGTCGGCGAACAGCGACGGATCGTGCCATACCGGCTGGCCGTCCGCGCGCCAGAAGATCGACAGCGCCCAGCGCGGCAGCTGCTCGCCCGGGTACCACTTGCCCTGCCCGAAATGCAGAAAGCCGCCGTCGCCGTATTCGGCGCGCAGCCGCTGCACGAGTTCGGTCGCGTAGCCGCGCTTGGTCGGGCCGAGCGCATCGGTGTTCCACTCGGCGCCGTCGCGATCGTCGATCGACACGAAGGTCGGCTCGCCGCCCTGCGTGAGCCGCACGTCGCCGGCGGCCAGCGCGCCGTCGACCTGCGTGCCGAGCGCCAGCACGGCATCCCACTGCGACTCCGTATACGGCTTCGTCACGCGCGGCGACTCGTACACGCGCGTCACGCTCATCTCGTGCTCGAACGACACTTCGCACTCGTCGATCAGCCCTTCCACCGGCGCGGCGCTCGTCGGCTGCGGCGTGCACGCGAGCGGAATATGCCCTTCGCCGGCGAGCAGGCCCGACGTCGGATCGAAGCCGATCCAGCCGGCGCCCGGCAGGTAGACCTCGCACCACGCGTGCAGGTCGGTGAAATCGACCGACGTGCCGCTCGGGCCGTCGAGCGATTTCACGTCGGGGGTGAGCTGAATCAGGTAACCCGACACGAAGCGCGCGGCGATGCCGAGATGGCGGCACAGCTGCACGAGCAGCCAGGCGCTGTCGCGGCACGAGCCGGACGCGAGTTCGAGCGTCTGCGCGGGCGTCTGCACGCCGGGCTCCATCCGCACGAGATAGCCGATGTCGCGCTGAAGCCGCTGGTTCAGCGCGACGAGGAAGTTCACGGTGCCGGCCGGCGTGCGGTCCACGCCGTCGAGATACGCGCGAAACAGCGGCGCGGCGCTCGTCTGCGGATCGCATGCGAGATACGGCGCGAGCTCGGTCTTCAGCGCGTCGTCATAGCTGAACGGGTATTGTTCCGCGCTCGCTTCGAGGAAGAAGTCGAACGGGTTGTACACCGACATCTCGGCGACGAGATCGATCGTGATCTCGAAGTGCTCGGTGCGCTCCGGAAACACGAGCCGCGCGAGATAGTTCGAAAACGGATCCTGCTGCCAGTTGATGAAGTGCTGCGCGGGCTCGACCGTCATCGAATACGCGAGGATCGGCGTCCGGCAATGCGGCGCGGGCCGCAGCCGCACGACCTGCGGGCCGAGGTTGACGAGCCGGTCGTAGCGATAGCGGGTGGTGTGATGCAGCGCGACGTGGATGGACATGGGAGCTCGAGTCGGGTTGGGCCGGCCGGGGCCGCCGCGTCGCTTTCGACGCGGCGGCCCCGGCATGGCGGATTCGGCGAAGGCGCGCGCCGGGTCAGACGAGTTCCGGCGTCTGCACGACGCTGATCTCGACGCCGACGGCCGTCGCGCCGAGCCCCGTCACCGGCTGCGCGTCGCGATGGTCGAGGCCGACCGCGATGCGCACGTAGCGTTCGTCCGGGCAACGGTTCATGAACGGGTCGAAGCCGACCCAGCCGAGCCCATCGACATAGGCCTCGGCCCACGCATGGCCGGCCGGCTGCTGCATCAGCGCGGCGGCTTGCGGCTGCGTGCCGAGCGCCGCCTGCGACTGCCCTTGCGATTGCGATTGCGATTGCGATTGCACGGCACGCGACGCGCCGAGTACCTGTTGCATGCCGTCGGCGCTCTGCAGCGCGAGCGCCTCCTCGTCCTCGACGTCGCCCGCCTGCTGTTTCGCATCGGCGATACGCTGCATCGCGCCGTCGGCCAGCACGTAACCCGAGATGTAGCGTGCGGGAATCTTCAGCACGCGTGCGGCCGCGATGAACGCGTGTGCATGGTCGCGGCTCGTGCCCTCGCCGCTTTGCAGCGCGGTTTCCGCATCGACGGCGGCGTCGCCGGCCAGGTTCGGTGCGTACGCGATGCGGCCGTGCACTTCCGTCATCAGCCAGTGCAATGCGTCGAGGCCTCGCGGCTCGATCGGCAGCGCGTCGGTCAGCGCGCGCACGGTGTCGCCCGCCTTCGTGAGCGCGGTCTCGCGCTCGAAGATCCACGGCGGCGCATAGCCTTCTGGATTCCCGAGTATGCCCGCGCGGTCCTGCGTCTCGACGACGCCGGCCGCCACGACGACGATCTCGGCCTTCGCGCCGCGATCGTGGCGCACGAGGTCGATCCGGTTGCCGAGCCCGTCGGCGTAAGACAGCGTCGGCTCGACGCCGTCGATCGTGACCTGCCATGCGCGCACCGTTTGCCCGGGCCCCGACTGCGGGCGCAGCCGCAACCGTTGCAGTGCATGGGTGGCCTGATCGTCGAACTGGTAACGCGAAATGTGTCGGATGGCGAGTCGCATGGCAAGCCTCAGTCGAAGTTGTAAGCCTGGGCGATTTCGAGCCCGAGGCTGTTGTTGCGGCCGATGAAGTCGGTCAGGAACTCGTGCAGGCCGCTCTTGAAGATCCGCTCGACCGAGGTATCGGACAGCATTTGCAGAATCTTCGTGGCCGTGTCGTGACACGGGTGTGTCACGCCGTAATCCTTCGCGAGCAGGTTCAGGCTCGACACGACGCGCCCGTAGCAATAGCGCAGCGAACGCGGCATGCGGCCGTTCAGGATCAGGTAGTCGGCGATGTTGAGCGGCTTGTACTGCACGTCGTACACCCAGCGATACGAACGGTGTGCAGCCACGCAGCGCAGGATCGTCTCCCATTGGTAGTTGTCGAGAATCGTGCCGACGTGCGATACCGATGGCAGCAGCAGGTGGTATTTCACGTCGATGATCCGCGCGGTGTTGTCCGCGCGTTCGACGAATGCGCCGATCTGCGCGAAATCGAAGATCTCGTTGCGCAGCATCGTGCTGTAGAAGCTGCCGAGGATCAGCGCGGTTTCGCGCTTCACCTGGTCGAGCACGGCCGGCAGCTCGCTTTCCGGCACCGGCTGCGCCAGCGCGCGGCGCAGCGCGAGCCACGCGCCGTTCACGCTCTCCCACGCCTCGCGCGTCAGCGCCGTGCGCACCATCCGCGCGTTCGAGCGCGCCGCCTCGATGCACGACAGCACGCTCGACGGATTGTCGCGGTCGCGCAGCAGATAGTCGGTCACGGTATCGGCCGCATACGCGTCGTATTTCTGCCGATAGCCGTCGTCCGCGCCCGAGCTGACGAGCACCGACGACCATTCGGCCGGCGCGTCGGCCGTGCGCGTGAGCGCCATCCGCAGCCCGGCATCGACGATGCGCGCGATGTTCTCCGCGCGCTCGATATAGCGGTACATCCAGTAGAGACCGCTTGCAGTACGTCCCAGAAGCATCTCGTGTCCACTCCGTCTTCGTTCGGTTCGCGCGCCGGCTCCGGCGCGCGCGGTCGTGCCCGGCTCAGTCGGCCAGCACCCAGGTGTCCTTGGTGCCGCCGCCCTGGCTCGAGTTGACGACGAGCGATCCTTCCTTCAGCGCGACGCGCGTGAGGCCGCCCGGCGTGATGCGGATGCGGTCCGACACCAGCACGAACGGACGCAGGTCGACGTGGCGCGGCGCGAGGCCGGCGTCGGTCAGGATCGGCGTCGTGGACAGCGCGAGCGTCGGTTGCGCGATGTAGTTCGCGGGACGGGCGCGCAGCTTCGCGGAAAATGCCTCGAGTTCGGCCTTCGATGCGCACGGCCCGACGAGCATCCCGTAGCCGCCCGAGCCGTGCACTTCCTTCACGACCAGTTCGTCGAGATGCTCGAGCACGTACTTCAGGCTGTCGGCCTCGCCGCAGCGCCAGGTCGGCACGTTCTCCAGCATCGCCTTGCGGCCCGTGTAGAACTCGACGATCTCCGGCATGTACGAGTAGATCGCCTTGTCGTCGGCGATGCCGGTGCCGGGCGCATTCGCGATCGTGATGTTGCCCGCGCGGTACACGTCCATGATGCCTGCCACGCCGAGCACCGAGTCCGGGCGGAACGTGAGCGGATCGAGGAACGCGTCGTCGACGCGGCGGTACAGCACGTCGATCGGCCGGAAGCCTTCGGTCGTGCGCATCGCGACGCGGCCGTCGATCACCTGCAGGTCGCTGCCCTCGACGAGATGCACGCCCATCTGGTCGGCGAGGAACGAATGTTCGTAGTACGCGGAATTGTGGATGCCGGGCGTGAGCACCGCGACGGTCGGATTGTCGGCGTTGCCGCCCGGCGGGCACACGGCCGCGAGCGACTGGCGCAGCATCTGCGGATAGGTTTCGACCGGGCGCACCTTCACCTGCTGGAACAGCTCGGGGAAGAGCTGCATCATCGTCTCGCGGTTTTCCAGCATGTACGACACGCCGGACGGCGTGCGCGCGTTGTCTTCCAGCACGTAGAACTCGTTCTCGCCGGTGCGCACGATGTCGACGCCGATGATGTGCGTGTAAACGTTGCCGGGCGGCCGGAAGTCGATCATCTCGGGGATGAACGCCTCGTTGTGCGCGATCAGGTGCTTCGGCACGATGCCCGCGCGCACGATTTCCTGGCGGTGGTAAATGTCGTCGAGGAACGCGTTCAGCGCCATCACGCGCTGCTCGATGCCGAGCGACAGCCGGCTCCATTCCGCTCCCGAGATGATGCGCGGGACGATGTCGAACGGAATCAGCCGCTCGGCGGCCTCCGCGTCGCCGTAGACGGCGAACGTGATGCCCGTCTTGCGGAACACGCCTTCCGCATCGTGGGCTTTCTGGGCGAGGCTCGCGGGATTCTGCGTGTCGAGCCATTGCTTCAGGCGCGCGTAAGGCGCCCTTACCATGTCGCCGGATTGCAGCATTTCATCGAATGGCTTCATCGACCTTTTCTCCATCGATCGTTTTCCCCGGCATTGCGCATGCCGGACCGGCGTACTGAATGCTTTGCAAGGAACGTGCCTTGCTCGATTCCTTCGATATCCCCCTGTTTTGCGCCGCCCAGGCACGCCTGTGCGGCATTGCGCACCACAACGGTGCAACGCCCGACGCGACGGGCGCCAGCGGTGCGCCGCAAGCGCGCACGGCCGATGCGGCGCCGCGCCCGACGAACATAGTTCTCCCGCGTGTCACGGATGTGCAATCTGCACTGCACCAAAAGCGGCGAGCCGGGCCCCGCAACGGCCATGAATGGGCGGGCCGGCACGCACACGGCGCAGCCGGCCCTGGGGAAGTGCCGTCCGGGCGGCCGGGACAGTCCGACGCGGTGAACTGTCCGGTTAACCGGTCCGGCCCCTCAACGCTATGCAGCCGTAATCCCGCCGACAATGCCCATGCATATTTCGACTGACACCCATCGAAAAAAAACATCGGCCCGACCGGCGCGAGGCGCGGTACGCTAGAACGTTGGTCAGCAGACGGCGCCGCCTTTCAGGCGCCCGACTATAAAAAGCGAAGATCGAAATGGAAGCAAAGTGGCTGGAAGATTTCCTGAGCCTCGCGGATACCAAGAGTTTTTCACGGGCCGCGCGTCACCGGCACCTGACGCAGTCGGCGTTCAGCAGACGGATCGCCGCTCTCGAAACCTGGATGGACGCGAAGCTGGTGGACCGGAGCATCAATCCGATCGCGCTGACGCCCGCCGGCCAGATGTTCCGCGGGCTCGCCGCGGACATCCTGCGCAGCATGTATGCGGCGCGCAATCTCGTGAACGGCTATGACCAGTTCGCGGCGAGCGACCAGGTCGTGCGCTTCGCCGTCGCGCATACGCTCGTATTCACGCTGTTTCCCGAATGGCTCAAGCGGCTCAACGGCGAGGTCGGCCACGTGACCGCGCGCGTCAATGCGGTGAACGTGCCGGAAGGCGTGCAGCAACTGGTCGAAGGCGAATGCGACCTGCTGCTCGGCTATCACCATCCGCAGTTGCCGATCGTGCTCGACCCGAACCACTTCCCGTTCGTCAGCCTCGGCGTCGAGCGGATCCTGCCCGTGTCGTCGCCCGACGCGCACGGCAAGCCGGTGTTCCAGCTGCCCGGCACGCCCGATGCGCCGCTGCCGCTGCTCGCGTATTCGTCGGGCGCCTTTCTCGGCAACATCGTCGAGATGCTGCTGCTGAATGCGACCGAGCCGTATGTCCTGCACCGGTGCTTCGAGACGCACATGTCCGAGGCGCTGAAAGGCATGGTCGTGGCCGGACACGGCATTGGCTGGCTGCCCGAAAGCTGCGTCGCGAAGGAGCTCGCGGACGGCACGCTCGTGTGCGCGGGCACGGGCGACTGGATCACCGAACTCGAAATCCGCCTGTATCGATCGGCCCGCAAGCGCGGGCTCGCGGCCGAGCAGCTGTGGGCCTACATCATGAACCGGCCGCGCACGGCGATCGACGCGCAGATCGGCGCCGAAGAGGCGGTCGCGCCGGCGATGCGCAGCGCGCGGCGAAGCGCAAGCGGCAGTCGCTGACGAAGGGTTAGCGCCGTGGATATCCACGGCGCGCATGCGCGCTTCTTCAACGGCAATCGATAATCCCATCCGACTCCGTAAAACCCGTCCTCGACTGTAATCGATCTCGATAAAACGCAAACGTTTGCGAATTCATATCGTACTTTTTACTGCTTTCCGTATTAAGTAAGAATATTCAGGCCGATTTTCAGGACAGAAATACCTTGTTACACAAGTTTCGATTTACCTGTAAGTATCGGAATGACCAAAAATGTCGCACCCTTATTTCATGATGTGCGATCCGAAGCCCCGTTTTCATTGATTCTGGTCGATTGCGGGTGCAATAGTTTCTTTTATCAGTCGTTATTTTTCGGCACGAACTTCGATACCTCAGACGCAATTCAAAGCGTGCTCGATCATCGCTACCGACGAGCAATTTTCATGTTCGGCAATATCGACTTTATTCAGCAATAAGCGATCCTCACCAATCCCTCCTTATCTTATTTAGATAGGACCTTTTACCCTCGTCCCATTCGGGCCACACGCGGTTGTTGGTTCAAAAACCATCGTGTATCAATAGCGTGTCGCAAAAAGAACGTTGGCAAATTCGACTCGGGGTCGGTGCATGCCATCGACTCCGGACGGGAGATTGCAATGTCACCCTCGCTTCGACAGCATGCTCGCCCTTTCCTGAGCGCCGTGCTCTCCACGCTCTGCATGAACGCCATGGCCCAGACACCGGCGACCTCGTCGCCGCCGGCGTCCGGTCCGGGGGCAAACCGGTACGTGATTTCGTATATCTGCGGCGATGCGCGGATCGACGGTACCGCGCCGCTTCCACCCGACGGCCGCCCGTACAACGTGGGCGTGTCTTTCGTGTCCGGAAACACCGGGCAGCCGCTCTCCAACGTGCAGGTGCGCCTGCGCCGGCATGGGCGCGTGCTCGTCGAATTCAATGCGTCGGGATCGCGCTGCCTGTTCAGCGTGCCGGATGCGAGCTATCGGGTCGAAGGGACCTATCAGGGAGCAACCCAGTTCGCGATCGTCGAGACGGGCACGCTCACGACGCAGTTGCGATGGTGAGCGTCGCGTCGCCCCGCTTCGATCACGTCATTCGTGGAACGCATCGAATCAAGGAGTCTTGAATGCCCCGTGCAGAACGACCGGACAACTCGCCTGCCCGTCAGCCGAAGCCCTCGTGGGGTCCGGGAAAGAATGCGGCGCTCAGCATCGCCGCGTTTGCCGCGATCTTCGGCGCTTTCGCGTATGTCGAGCGAGACGCGAGGGTCGGCCATGCGAGCGTGACGCACGATATCGCCGGCGTGATCGGAACCGCCGTCGGCAAGTACCGCAACCTCATCGTCGCTGCGACCGGCGGTGCGTCCGGCCCAGCGGCGCCCGCCGGCTCGACGCCGACGGTCGCGCAGGCCGGGCCGGTTCCGCCGTCAGCATCGGCTGCGCCTGCCATGTCGGCGGCAGTCGAACCTGCCGCACCACCGGCCACGACGGCCCGTTCCGATACGAAACCCCCGCGCCGCGCGCATCTGCCGGCGACGAAGCTCGCGGCCGACCCGCACGCGGCGTCGACCGGCAGTCGTACGGCGCGCCCCGGCGATGCGCATCGGACGTCACGTTCGCAGACGCTGGCGCGCACGAGAAAACACCCGGACCCCGTACCGAAACAGCAACCGCAGTCGTATATCGCGGACACGTCGCACATGGAGGCCACCAGCGTCACACACGACGAGCTGGAAGGCGCCCGCGCTCTGGCCAAGGCGCGCTGGTGCGCACAGATCGACGAATGGAGTTGTGTAGAACAAAACGCGAGCCGTGCACTCGCCATCGACCCGAAGAACAGCGAATCGCGCGCGCTGCTTGGACAAGCGATCCGCAACCGCCTGTGAACCGGTCGGATGGCGCCGGGCTTCGCTGCCCGGCGATGCGACGGCCGGCGACGAGCGTCGTCGGGCGTGCAACCGATGTGATCGTTTCAAAGTGAGGACACACCGTGGCCAACAATCGTCAACAACAATGCACCACCGTCGTTCCGCCGAATCGGCGGATCCTCCTGCATGCGCCGCTGCTGTGCCTGCTCGTCGCGTCCGGCTCGTGCCTTGCCGCCGAAGGCGACGCGGAGCCGCGCAGCGGGAGCGAAATCGCCGGATCCCGCGGCACGCCGGATGCGCTGCCGCCCGACCTGCAGCCGACGGGCGCGGCGACGCAGGCCGCGCAGGGTTCGGGCACGCAGCCGCCTTACGCGTCGACGCCGATCGCTCGGGCCTCGGATGCGTCGATGCAGATCGCGCAGGGATCGAACCCGGCGATGCCGACCACGGTCGTGGTGGATCCGGATGCTGCGCAGCCGAGCGCCGCGGTGCAGGCGCCGACCTCGTCGAACGCACCTGCAGCGCCCGAGCCTGCGTCGAGCACGCCGATGCTGCTTGCCCAGGCATTCGACACTTCGCCGCCCGATACGTCTGCGCCGCGCGAGCGAAAGCCGGATGCCCCGCAGCAGCTCGCGCAAACCGCGACCGCTGCACCGCCGGCTACGCCCACTACGCCGACGCTCACCGCTCAGGCATCCGGCACGCCGATGCCGAATGCGCCCGCGCCCGTGACCCAGCCGCCCGGCGCCGAACCGCCGTCGTCCCCGCAACCGACTTCACAGTCGCCCGGTGCGCAGCTCCCCGGCGAGCCGACCCAACGATCGCAGGGGCCCGACGTCGAAACACCGAACGCGCAGGCGCCGAATCTGCGCACGGCCGATGTCGCGACGGTGCGCAACGACGTGTTCGGCCTCGCGGCGAGCGGCGGCGCGGTCAAGGCGCTCGACGAAGCGAAGGCTCGCCCCGACGCCTTCTCCGCCGTCGACATCGCGCAACTGGAAGAACTGTCGATTCGCCAGCAGGTGCGCGGCGGACGCGACAAGTCGCGCTCGATGACGAGTTCGGACCGCTTCGATGGAATCGACAGCGCGCTGCGCGCGGCCGACGACCTCGACAAGCGGATACCGGCCACACCGGAGTACACGCCGGTGCGCACCGCGCTCGCGGGCGACCGGGTAGTGGCCCTCGCGGCACGCGGCGACATGAAGACGGCCGTCGCGACGTTCGAGACGATTCCGTCCAACGCGGAAATCTCGATCGACGCGCTCGCGGCCGTGGGCGACGCATACCTGTATCTGAGCGAGCCGGCCAAGGCGAACGCCGTGTATGCGCGCGCGCTGAAGCAGGCCACCGCGTCGCCGACGGATCGCGCGACGCGCGGCTTCCAGTACGGCTCGCGTACGCGTCCGATCGAGTTGCAGGAAGGGCTGTTCTGGTCGTACGTCGACCAGGGCCGCGCAGCGCAAGCGAAGCAGGTGCTCGACGACATGGAGAAGTCGCTGCCGCCGGCCAAGCAAGTGACCAACGTCGGCCCGGGAGAAAGCGACTACCTGCGCTACTACCGGCTGCGTGCGCAATACCTGATCTTCACGGGTCACGCCGACGAAGGGATCGCCGCGCTCGAACAGCTCGAGAAACAGGTACCGTTCAACGCGGAGATCCGTGCCGCGCACGCCGATGCGGTGTCCGGCCAGGCCCATCCGCGCCAGGCGATCTCGATGTATCGCGCGTCGCTGACCGATCACCCGGACAGCGTCGAGATGCTCGCGGGCCTCGGCCGCGCATCGCTCACGGCCGACGACTACGCGACCGCGAAGACCGTCGACCAGACCCTGGGAAACACGTTCCCCGATAGCGGCGCCGTGCGCGGCTTCAAACGCGACTACAAGGCATACCGCAGCCCGGTGTTCACGACCGACCTCAGTTTCGAGCACGGCAACAGCGCGCTGGCCGACAACAGCTTCACGTCGGACAGCTATGTGTATTCGCAACCGTTCGGCGACAACTGGCGCGTGTTTTCGCACACGTTCTACGGTTTCGCGCAGACCGACGGCGGCAGAATCAGCCGCACGCGCACGGGCATCGGCGGCGACTACCGGCACGGCCCGCTCACCGTGCTGGGCGAAGTCACGCGCTCGATGGGCTCGGACGGCCGAACCGGCGGCCGCGGGACGATCGCGTATGCACTGAACGACTACTGGACGGTCGGCGCCGGGCTCGACACCAACGACAACTCGCTGCCGTGGAAGGCGTATGCCGCGCACATCTGGGGCCGCTCCGCGAACGTCGAGGTCGTGTATCGCCAGAACGACCGGCGCGAAGTCAAGCTGAGCTACGGCGTGAGCCGCTACAGCGATTCGAACCTGCACCAGGAGATCGCGGCGACCGCCACGCAGCGCGTGTACACGTCCGCGAACCAGCTCGTCAACGTCTCGCTGAATCTCGGTACCGACAGCAACACGCGCCGGGACGCGCCCTACTTCAGCCCCGGTCGCGATTACGCGGCCGCGGCGACCGTCATGCATCAACTGACGCTGTGGAAGAAGGGCGACACGGGGCTGCAACAGCGCCTGTCGGTGTCGGGCGGCGCGTACAACGAGCGCGGCTTCGGCACCAGCCCGCTGTGGAGCGCGCGCCTCGAGCACGCGTGGACGTTCAAGCACGACATCACGCTGAGCTACGGCGTCGAGGTCAGCAGCCACGCGTACGACGGCCAGCGCGAGCGCTCCGAAACCGGCTTCCTGTCGCTCAACCTGCCGTTCTAGCAAGGAGATCGGGCAATGCTTCAATCCAGACGGACCTTCATGTGCGGATGCCTCGGTACGTTTGCCGCCTGTTCGCTATTCCCGGGCGTGACCAATGCCAGGATGATCGACCTGCTGCCGCCGTCCGATCCGGCCGACGGCAAGACGTTTCGCGTGATCTGCATGCACGACGTGCGCGACAACCTGATGGCGTCGTTTTCGTCGCCGAACGCGATCATCGATCCGTTCGCGGTCGATACCGGCACGCTGACCGCGATCTTCTCGTGGCTGCAGACCAACAACTACCACACGATCACGGTCAAGCAGATCGAGGAGTCGCGGCGCGGCGGCAAGCCGCTGCCGCCGCGCTCGGTGCTGCTCACGTTCGACGACGGCTTCCGCAGCCACTACACGAAGGTGCTGCCGCTGCTCGAGCGCTTCAAGTATCCGGCCGTGATGGGCCTCGTCACCGCGTGGATCGACACACCGCCGGATACGCCGATCCGCATCAGCGACAAGGTTCAGGTGCCGCGCGACTACTTCCTGTCGTGGGACGAGGTGAAGAAGCTCGGGCAATCGGAATTCGTCGAGCTCGGCTGCCACACCCACAATCTCCATCACGGCGCGGTCGCGAACCCGCAAGGCAACGAATTGCCGGCGACCACGTCGCATCTCTACCTGCAAGACCAGAAACGCTATGAAACCGACGCCGAATTCCACGCACGCGTGCACGACGACCTGCAGACCTGCGTGCGGCAGATCCGCGAACGCACCGGTCTCGTCGCACGCTCGATGGTGTGGCCATACGGCGCGGAAAACCAGCCCGTGCGCCAGATATCGACGTCGCTCGGCATGGACATCCAGTTCAGCCTCGATGCCGGCCCGAATACGCCGGACGTGCCGCTCGACCGGCTGAGACGGATCCTGATGATGTACGACGTCGATATCGGCGGGTTCGAGCGCTCGATGCGCGAGCCGGCGTCCAATCGCGGCGACGTCGACGTGCCCGAGCGCACCGTGCAGGTCGATCTCGACCAGGTCTACGATCCCGATCCCGCGCGGCAGGAAGCGAATCTCGGCAAGCTGATCGAGCGCATCTACCGGATGCAGCCGAAATCGGTGTACCTGCAGGCGTATGCGGACCCGAACGGTACGGGCGTGGCCGAAGCGGTGTATTTCCCGAACCGGCACCTGCCGATGCGCTCCGACCTGTTCTCGCGCGCCGCGTGGCAGCTCAACACGCGCTCCAACGTGCAGGTGTACGCGTGGATGCCGGTGCTCGCGTTCCGGCCGCCGGCCGACAAGCAGCGCAAGCTCGAGGCCGTCAGCGCATACGGCGGCGCGCCGGCCCGCGAGAACGGCACGCGGGTGTTCCGGCTGAGCCCGTTCGATCCCGATGCGCGGCTGATGATCCAGCAGATCTACGAGGATCTGAGCAAGCACGCGTCGTTCAGCGGCATCCTGTTCAGCGACGACGCCGTGCTCGACGACTACGAGGATGCCAGCCGGCATGCGCTGCGCACCTATGCGCAATGGGGGCTGCCGGCCGACGTCGGCAAGATCCGCGAGAACCCCGACCTGATGAAGCGCTGGACACGGCAGAAGACGCGCCATCTGATCGACATGACCCGGCAGCTCGAGCAGATCGTGCTGGCCCATCAGAACGTCGGCGATGTGCTGACCGCGCGCAACATCTTCGCGATGCCGGTGCTCAAGCCCGAATCGGAAGCGTGGTATGCGCAGAACTACGACGATTTCCTCGCCGCCTATGACTACGTCGCGCTGATGGCGATGCCGTACATGGAGCAGGCGAAGGACCCGGAGGGCTGGCTGGACCAGCTCGTGAAGGTGGTGCGCACGAAGCAGCGCGGGCTGCAGCGCACCGTGTTCGAACTGCAGTCGTACGACTGGCACGCGCGCAAGGACGTGCCGGCCAGCACGCTGCTTGCGCAGATGCGGCGGCTGCGCAGCGAGGGCGCCGTGAATTTCGGCTACTACCCCGACAACTTCCTGAACGGCCATCCGGAGCTCGATGCGATGCGAGACGTGATGTCGCTGAAGTCGCGCCTCGACCCCACCTCGATCAACGCGCTGATGCAGATGCAGCAATCGCCGGGAACCAAGACGCCATGAACACCCACAGCCTCATCCAGCGCCTGCAGGATTTCGTCTTCTACTATCCGTTCTTCATGTCGTATCTGTGGATGATCGGCGGTGTCGTGCACTACTTCCTGCTCGAGGAGGGCCGCGAGCTGTCGACGCGCACGATCGCGTCGAGCGGCATCCCGAAGGTCTCGATCGTCGTACCCTGCTTCAACGAAGCCGCGAACGCACGCAGCGTGATCTCCCATCTGAACGGGATGCAGTATCCGAACTACGACATCATCGCGGTCAACGACGGCAGCAAGGATCGCACCGGCGACATCCTCAACGAGCTGGCCGTCGAGATCCCGCGGCTGCTCGTGATCCACCATGCACGCAACGAAGGCAAGGCGGTCGGGCTCACGACCGCGGCCGCGGTATCCAACGCGGACTACCTGCTGTGCATCGACGGCGATGCACTGCTCGCGCACGATGCGATCGGCTGGATGCTCGAGCACTTCCTGACCGACCCGGGCGTGGGCGCGGTGACCGGCAACCCGCGCATCCGCACGCGCACGTCGCTGCTCGGCCGCATGCAGGTCGGCGAATTCTCGTCGATCGTGGGGCTGATCAAGCGCACGCAGCAGGTGTACGGCCGCATCTTCACGGTGTCGGGCGTAATCACGATGTTCCGCAAGACCGCGCTCGCCGACGTCGGCTACTGGAGCTCGGACATGCTGACCGAGGACATCGACATCAGTTGGAAGCTGCAGTGCCGCGACTGGCGCGTCGTGTACGAGCCGCACGCGCTCAGCTGGATCCTGATGCCCGAGACGGTGAAAGGGCTCTACCGGCAGCGGCTGCGCTGGTCCAAGGGCGGCATCCAGGTGCTGCTCAAGTACGCGGGCACGCTGATGCGGCCCACGCAGATGATGATGTGGCCGCTGTTCGCCGAATACCTGATAGGCATCGCGTGGGCGTACTCGATGTCGTTCATCCTGCTGCTCGCGCTGATCGACGTCGTCTACCCGCTTCCGCCGAACTGGCATGTGTCCGTGGTGCCGCACTGGCACGGGATGCTGCTAGTCGCAACCTGCATCCTGCAACTGATCATCGGCAGCATGATCGATCGTCAATACGACGAAAAACTCCTGATGTACTTCCTTGACACCATCTGGTACCCCGTCGCGTTCTGGCTGATCAGCATGATCACCACCGTCGTCGCCCTGCCCGCCGTCGTACTGCGGGGCCGCGGCAAACGCGCCGTTTGGGTCAGTCCCGACCGAGGCATTCAACATGAAGAACGCGCCGATTATTGACCTTTCCCTGCGCGCACCGCGCGACATGATCGCCGAACGCGGCGGCATCGTCGGGCCCGTGCTCGTCGCGTGGTTCCGTCTCGTGCGGCCCGCGCTGGTCGGAGGTGTATGGGCATCGATCTGCATCTACACGTACCGCTACCTGTTGCCGTTCAACGAGGCCGAGATGCCGATCGAGCAGATCGTGTTCTACGTGACGAGCATCGCGCTGATCGCCGGCACGATCGTCATGTGGCTGATCGCGGGACGCGTCGTGCATCCGCTCGCGTACCGGTTGCGCGTGTCGAAGATGCTGCGGCGCTCGGCCAGCGTCAAGGTGCGCTCGGTGCCGCCGACCGCGTTCGCGAGCGCACGCCGGCGCGGCGCGCGGCGCACGACGCGCATTCTCGTCGCGTCGCACGATGCGAACGGGTCGATTTCGGGCATCGAATGGGTCGCGCACGCCGGCCCGCAGCCCCATGAATGAATCGCCGAAGACGTGCCGCGCCGGTCGCGACGCCTGGCCGCGCGACGTGGCACCGCTTCCGGCATCGTGCTGGCGCGCGTCGCGCGCCAGCCGGAAACTTCCTGGAGACGAGGTGAATCATGTGCGGAATCGTCGGAGCAAGCGGCCTGAACAATCAAGTGCCGCAATTGGTCAATGCGCTGAGCCGGCTCGAATATCGCGGCTACGATTCGTGCGGCATCGCCGTGCAGGGCGACGGCCGCCTGCACAGCGAACGCACGCTGCGACGCGTGACGGACCTGCAGGATCGCGTGCTGACGCTCGGCCTCGAAGCGCAGACCTGCATCGCGCATACGCGCTGGGCGACGCACGGCGCGCCGTCGGAAATGAACGCGCACCCGATCATGTCGGGCGACACGATCGCCGTCGTGCACAACGGGATCATCGAAAACCACGACACGCTGCGCGCCGAGCTGCGTGAACGCGGCTATACGTTTCGCGGGCAGACCGACACCGAGGTCATCGCGCACCTGATCCACAGTCTCTATCGCGACGACCTGTTCGACGCTGTGGTGCGCGCCGTCAAACGGCTGCACGGCGCGTACGCGATCGCGGTGCTCGGCGCGCGCGAGCCGCAGCGCCTCGTCGCCGCGCGCGCCGGTTCGCCGCTCGTGATCGGCATCGGCGCCAAGCAGAATTACCTCGCGTCCGACTGCGCGGCGCTCAGCGACCTGACCGACCGCTTCGTATACCTGGAGGACGGCGACGTCGCGCTGATCACGCCGGAGCGCATCGCCGTGGTCGATGCGGGCGGACAGGAAGCGCGGCGCCCGTTGTGCGAAGTGAAGGCGCGCGCGGACGATGCCGCGCTCGGCCCGTACCAGCACTTCATGCAGAAGGAAATCTTCGAGCAGCCGAAGGCGATCGACAGCACGCTCGACGGTATCGACACGATCTCGCCGGCGCTGTTCGACGCGACGGAAGGCACGGGCGCACTGCTGTCGCGGGTGAGAAGCGTGCTGCTGCTCGGCTGCGGCACCAGTTACTACGCAGGCCTGACCGCGAAGTACTGGCTCGAAAGCATCGCGGGCGTGCCCGCCCAGGTCGAGATCGCCAGCGAATTCCGCTACCGCGACACGGTGGCCGATCCGCGCACGCTCGTCGTCGGCATCTCGCAGTCGGGCGAAACGGCCGACACCATCGGCGCGATCGAGCAGGCGCGCGCGATGGGCCAGGACCTGTCGATGGCGATCTGCAACGTCGCGACCAGCACGATCGCACGCAACGCGCCACTGCGGTTCCTGACGCGGGCCGGCACCGAGCTCGGCGTCGCGTCGACCAAGGCGTTCACCACGCAACTCGTCGCGCTGTTCGTGCTGACGCTGACGCTCGCGCAACTGCGCGGCCGGCTCGACGCCGCGCAAGTCGCGACGCACCTGAAGCAGTTGCGCGCGCTGCCCGACCGCATCGGCCATGCGCTCGCGCTGGAAACGCAGATCATGGGCTGGGCCGCGAAGTTCGCCCGCACCGAGAACGCGCTGTTCCTCGGGCGCGGCATCCATTTCCCGATCGCGATGGAAGGCGCGCTGAAGCTCAAGGAAGTGTCGTACATCCACGCGGAAGGTTATGCGGCCGGCGAGCTGAAGCACGGGCCGCTCGCACTCGTCACGAGCGCGATGCCGGTGGTCACGATCGCGCCGGACGATCGCCTGTTCCAGAAATTGAAATCCAACATGGCCGAGGTGCGTGCGCGCGGCGGCCGGCTCTACGTGCTGGCCGGCAGCCAGCTCGAAATCGACGCCGACCGCGACACGCACGTGATTCGCGTGCGCGAATCCGGCGACCTGCTGTCGCCGATCGTCAACGTGATTCCGCTGCAACTGCTCGCGTATCACGTCGGCTGCACGCGCGGCGCCGACGTCGACAAGCCGCGCAACCTCGCGAAATCGGTGACCGTCGAATGATGCGGCGAACGCGCCCGGTACAGGCGGTCGTGCGGCTGGCCGCGGCCGTGCTCTGCGGCGCGGGCGGCATCGGCGCGGCGCCGCCGGCCCTCGCCGGCGCGCCGGCCGTGCATACGGTCACCGTGTCGAGCGCGCCGTCGCCGCAGGACACCGGCGACCCGCGGCGCTTCATGCACGGCATCGGCGTGGCCGACGCCGGCGACGGCAAACGCTGGGTGTTCTTCAGCAGTTCGGGCATCGTGCCGCGCGGTGCGCTGCGCAGCGGCAACTGGCCGCACGACGTGTACGTCGGCGAATGGAAGCCCGACAAGCCGCGCGTGCTGCACGTCCGCACGCTCATCAGCCGCCCCGAGGCGCAGGAACCCGTATCGATCGCGCAGAACGCGCACGGCGACATCTTCGTCACGTTCGAGGACGGCTGGAACACGCCGCAGGAAGTCAGCCAGCGCTACGGCGTCTACCGCCGCGACCTGAAGCCGATCAAGCCCTACCCGAACGACGTCGAATCGGGCGGCCATTCGGGGCATGTCGCGACGGTCGCCGACCGTTTCGTCGTGTTCTATTCGGCCGACTGGGTCAACGGCGGCGGAGTCGACAACCTCGGCAGCGGCAACGGCGTCTACCTGAAAACCTACGACGCGGCCGGGCGCGTGCTGAACCATGTCGCGGTCGCGCCGCGCCGCCGCGAGTGGTGGCCCGTGATCGCGGGCTCGCCGCGCAACGCGCTGCTCGTGTGGCAGAAGTTCATCGAAGGCAGCACCGACGCGACGCTCGAATACGCGATGTTCGATCCGGTCACCGCGAAGCTGGAAAAACTCGGATCGCTGAACGACGCAATCCAGTACTACGTGTATTCGGCCGCCTACGTGCCGGAGATCGACCGTTTCCTCGTCGTCACGACGACAGCCGACGATCGCGGCGTCGCGATGCTGATCGCCCCGGACGGCCGTCGCACGGCGACGCTCGATTGCCTGCCCGCGTCGGTGCGCGAGTCTGACATCGGCGTCGCCGGCACGCACGCGTACGTGCCGACCCGCGACGGGCGGCTGCTGACGCTCGCGCTGGCGCCGGCGGATATTGCGGTGAGCGGCGTGCAGCGCTCGCCGATTCCGTGGGGATCGACCGGCGTCGCCGGTTTCCCGGCGCGAGGCACGGCGATGCATTTCGTATCGCTGACGCCGTCGGGGATGCGCGAAGCCGATTTCGAGCCGGAGCAACGCACGCCGATGCCGAAGAACGAAGTGTCGTGTTCGAGCCACTGACGGCTGGCCGGTAACGCGATGCCGCGAACGCGGGCAGACCGCGTGCGCCACCGTACCCGTCGTTTTCCGCCATCCGGACCGCGTTACGCCGACACGTCGCTCATTCAGCCCTCAAGTCGCCGGGTGCGCTGTCGCGGCCCTGTTCGAGCACGACCGCCGCGCCTTTGCGCACCGAATTCGCCAGCACCGTCCGTACCGGATAGACTGTCGCCCGAATCCTTCCATCGGCCGCGGCGTTCCGCCTCCTGCCGCCGCCGGAACGCCCCTTCCCGGAGAACGAATGCTGAAGCGCCAGTGGTTTTCGCTTGTGCTGCTGACGGTTTGCCTGCTCGGGCAACGCGCGTCGGCCCAGTCCACGCTCGAACTCGACACCGACGGCACGGCCCGCGCCCTCACCCGACAGACGTTGCTCGCTCGTCCGGACGCGACCGACATCCACGTGCCGCGCGACATCGCGTACGGCCGGCCGATGACGTTCCGCGCGGTGCCGTTCGCCGCGCTGCTCGGCGACACCCCGCTGCCGGCCGCCGGCGTGCTCGAAACGCGCGCGGCCGACGGTTTCGCCGCGCAACTGCCGCTCGATCTCGTGCGCCGCCGCGCGCCGGCCGGCGCGATTCCGTGGCTCGCGATCGAGGATCCGGCCCGTCCGTGGCCGAAGCTGCCCGGCAAGCAGGTCAGCGCGGGGCCGTTCTATCTCGTCTGGCTCGGGCCGGACGCGTCGTCGGTGCGCGGCGAGCAGTGGCCATACCAGATCGTTCGCATCACGATCGAATCGTCGCCGCTCGCGCGCTGGCCGTCGCTCGCCGTCGATGCGGCGTTGCCCGCGAACGACCCGGCGCGCGCGGGCCAGCACCTGTTCGTCACGCAATGTCTCGCGTGTCACCGCATCGACGGTGCGGGCAGCAGCCACGCCGGCCCGGATCTGAACGCACCGATGAACCCGGTCGACTACTTCCAGCCCGCCGCGCTGCGCCGCTACATCCGCGACCCGGCATCGGTGCGCGACTGGCCGGGCCGCAGCATGCCGGCGTTTCCGCCCGATCAACTGAGCGACCGGGAGCTCGACGAGATCGTCGCGTATCTGGGGTATATGGCGCGCCGCAAGGCCGGCAAGTAAGCCGCGCGCCGGTTACCCACCCGCCGCGCTTACGCTTCCTGCGCGCTCTGCAGCACCGCGCGCAACAGCACGTCGGCGCCGGCCGTCGCCCATTCCGGCGTAATCGCTTCGGCCTCGTTGTGGCTCAGCCCGTCGACGCACGGCACGAAGATCATGCCGGTCGGCGCGACACGCGCGACATAGCACGCGTCATGGCCCGCGCCGGACACGATGTCCATGTGCGACAGCCCGAGCGCACGGGCCGCGTCGCGCACCGTGTCGACGCAGCGCGGCGCGAACGGTATCGGCGCGTACGTGAAAATCTGCTCGATCTGCGCGCCGAGGCCGGCTTCGTCGGCCACGCGCGCGAGTTCCGCGCGCAGCGCCGCGTCCAGTGCGTCGAGCACCGCATCGTCGGGGTGACGGAATTCGACCGTGAAGAAGCAGCCGCCCGGCACCGTGTTGCGCGAATTCGGCCGCGCGTCGATCATCCCGACCGTTGCACGCGCATCCGGTGCGTAGCGGCGCCCGAGCACTTCGACGAACGAGATCATCCGCGCCGCGCCGACCAGCGCGTCGCGACGGAACGCCATCGGCGTCGTGCCCGCGTGCGCGTCGACACCCGTGAGCGTCACCTCGTACCAGCGCTGCCCCTGCCCCCCGGTCACGACGCCGATCGTCTTGCCGGCCCGCTCGAGAATCGCGCCCTGCTCGATATGCAGTTCGTACGCCGCGTGCACCGGATAGCCGCCGACCGGCTCCGTGCCCGCGTAGCCGATCCGTTCGAGCTCTTCTCCGATCGTCCGGCCAGCGCCGTCGGTGCGCGACAGCCCATATTCGAGCGTATAGACGCCCGAGAACACGCCGGCCGACACCATCGCCGGCGCGAAGCGCGAGCCTTCCTCGTTGGTCCAGATCACGACGTCGACCGGGCGCTCGGTCTCGATCCCCGCGTCGTTCAGCGCGCGCACGACTTCGAGGCCGCCGAGCACGCCGTAGATCCCGTCGTAGCGGCCGCCGGTCGGCTGCGAATCGGCGTGCGAGCCCGTCATCACCGGTGCGGCGTCGGGATTGCGGCCCGCGCGGCGCGCGAACACGTTGCCCATCCGGTCGACACGCACCGTGCAGCCGGCGTCGCGCGCCCACTGCACGAACAGGTCGCGCGACTCGCGGTCGAGATCGGTCAGCGCGAGGCGGCAGACGCCGCCCTTCGGCGTCGCGCCGATCTGCGCCATCCGTTCGAGCGATGCCCACAGACGGTCGCCGTCGACGCGCGGCATGGTCACGGTGGCGTCACGCATCGCCATTCTCCGGCGCGCTTTGCAGCGCATAGCGGAAGTCGCAGCGCCGGCCGCCCTGCATGATCGTGCTCGTGCGCGTGAGCGCGATGTCCGGCGCATAGCCCTGGATGAAATAGCTGTCGCGCGCACAGCTCAGCAGGTGCCCGATCTCGCCGAGCCCCATCGCGTGATACATCTCCGCGTAGCTGCAGCGATGCACGTCGTAGTCGTAGTGCGCGTCGTCCGCCCGCCGTACCTCGACGTCGAGCGCATCGTCCTTCTCCCACAGCACCTGCAGCGCGATGAACGACTTCACGCTCGTGCCGTGCGGCTCCTGCGCGGCGAACGTACGGCCCGCGTCGACGGCCGCGCCGCGTACGGCTTCCGCGATCACGGCCTGCGCGCGCTCGGCGCCGAACTCGCGCTTCATGATCTCGTAGATCGGCTTGATGATTTCCGCTTCGATGCGGCGCCGCGCGAGGATCCCGAGGCGCGGGTCCTCGGGTGCGGCGGCGGATGTCGGGTTCGCTTCGGTCATGGGGATCGTCTCGGTCGTTTTGCGGTTACTTGGCTGCGGTGCGCGAGCCGCCGAGCACGTCGACGACGGCCCACTTGCCGCCGCGCACCTGGTAGATCGTGAAGGCCGGATCCTTCAGGTTGCCTTCGGCGTCGAACGCGATGCGCCCCGTCACGCCGGGCCGCTCGATCGCGCGCACGGCCGCGACCAGCTTCGCCGGCTCGGTCGTGCCGGCCTTCTGCGCGGCCGCGATCAGCGTGGCGGCGGCGTCGTACGCGAACGGCGCATGCAGTTCGATCGGCGCGTGAAAGCGGGCCTGGTATTGCGTGTCGAACGCCTTGCCGCCCGGCATCCGGTCGAGCGGCAGGCCCGGCTCGAGCGCCGTCACGGCGTCGCCGTCCTTGCCGGCGAGCGACAGGAAGGTCTGGCTCACGAAGCCGCCCGCACCGAGCAGCGGCGCGTTCACGCCGAGCTGGCGCATCCGGCGCGCGATCGGCGCGGCCTGCGCGTCGAGGCCGCCGAAGAACACGAGATCCGCGCGCTTGCCCTTGATCGCGGTCAGCACGCCGCTGAAGTCGGTCGTCTTGTCGTTCACGTACTGGCGATCGACGATCGTGCCGCCGTTCGCCTGCGCGCCCTTGATGAACTGGTCGGCCAGCCCCGCGCCGAACGACGTGCGATCGTCGATCACCGCGATGCGCTTCGCCTTCAGCGTCTTCGCCGCATACGCGCCGGTGAAGTTGCCGCCTGCATCGTCGTGCCCCATGATGCGGAACGCCGTCGCGTAGCCCTGCTGCGTGTATTGATGGCCGGTGGAGGCCGGCGCGATCTGCGGGATGCCGGCGTCGCGGTACACGCGCGACGCGGGCACGCTGCAGCCCGTGTTCCAGTGACCGACGACGCCGATCACGTGCTGGTCGACGAGTTGCTGCGCGACCGCGACGGCCGTGCGTGGGTCGGACTGGTCGTCGGCCGCGACGAGCTTGTAGATGACCGGCTTGCCGCCGATGGTCGGATGCTTCGCGTTCGCGTCGTCGATCGCGAGTTGCGCGCCGTTCTGCAGATCCTTGCCGATCCGCGCGGACGGGCCGGTGAGCGGCGCGGCGAGACCGATCAGGACCGTCCGTGGAGCGGACTGGGCGAACGCGGGAACGGAGGCGACCAGCGCGGCCGCCGAGAAGGCGAGGCTGGCGGAGAGGAAAGCGATTTTCATGTGCGGGGGGACGATCAGTCGAATCAAAAACATGAAAAATATTAAATATTTAGGACCTAAACCTCAAATACCCAATTGTTGGATGCTTATACCGTTCCCGACACATTAGCGTACATCGCTGTAAATGCAGGATATTTTTGTGTTGTCGCTTACCCTTATTTTTCGATAAAATTCGATACATGAAAAATATCGAACAATTGCCGCACGATCCGCCGCTGCGCGCGGTGCGTGCGTTCGAAGCATTTGCGCGTCTCGGCTCGGTCACCGCGGCGGCGGGCGAACTCGACATCACGCCGTCGGCGGTCAGCCATCAGCTGCAACTGCTCGAAGCGTTCATCCAGACGCCGCTGACGGTGCGAGAAGGCCGGCTGCTCGTGCTGACCGACGAGGGGCGCGACTACTACCGGTCGATCAGCGCGGCGTTCTCGGTGCTGCGCAGCGCGACGCGCTTCGTGCGCGACCGTTCGTCGCTGCGCCAGATCACCGTCAGCCTGATTCCGTTGCTCGGCATCGGCTGGTTCATTCCGCGGCTGCACGCGTTCCTGGCCGACAACACCGATGTGGACGTCACGGTGCTGTACGCGCATCACCGCAACTACCGAAGCGATGCGTCGGACCTGTCGATCCGCTTCGGTACCGGCGACTGGCCCGGCTACCGCTGCGAGCGGCTGCTGCCTGGCGCGATGGTGCCGATGTGCAGCCCGTCGTTCCTGAAGCGTCATGGACCGTTCCGCACGCCGGCCGATCTCGCGCGCGCGCCGCTCGTGCACGACGAGGATCGCAGCACGTGGGTCAACTGGCTGCAGGGTGCCGGCGTGCGGCACGTATCGCACGCGGTGGGACCGATGTTCGAGGATGGCCAGCTCACGCTGAGCGCCGCCCGCGCGGATCTCGGCGCCGCGTTGCTGCGCGCGCCGCTGGTCCAGCGCGAACTGGCGAACGGCGAACTCGTGCAACTGTTCGATCACGCGCTCGACGACGGGCGCGACTACTACCTGTGCACCCGCGAGGATGCGGACCTGCCGGACGGAGCGCGACGGCTGGCGGCGTGGTTGCGGAAGATGGCGGGGATTTGAGGGGCCCTTGCCGTCGTCGTGCCGGGGCCTTGCATGCTTTCAAGTCGGCATATATGATATGCATATCATATATCGGAGGTTTGCCATGAGCCGGATTCTGGTCGATCTGTCGGATGGCCAACTAGACGCGCTGGCCGTCATCGTCGAGACTCAACACCGTCCCCGCGCCGCCATCATTCGCGACGCGATCGATGCCTACATTGCCCTGAACAAGCACCGGCTTGCCGACGACGTCTTCGGTCTCTGGAAAGATCGCGCGATCGATGGGCTCGCCTATCAAGAGGAATTGCGCTCGGAATGGTAAAAGCCCTTTTCGACACCAACATCCTGATCGATTATCTGGGCGGCGTGGAATCCGCCCGCGCGGAGCTAGGGCGCTACGACTATCGCGCAATCAGCATGATCTCGTGGATGGAAGTCCTCGTCGGGGCATCCGCAAGTGACGAGGCCCCCATCCGTGCATGGCTCTCGTCGTTCGATGTCATCGCACTCGACAGCACGGTTGCGAATCGCGCCGTGACGATTCGCAAGGACCGCCGGATACGCCTGCCCGACGCGATTGTGTGGGCGTCGGCGCAGGTGAACGGGCTGTTGCTCGTATCGCGCAACACGAAGGACTTTCCCGCCTCCGAACCCGGCGTCCGCGTGCCGTATCAGATTTAAGCAGGCGTACGCGAGCGCGTACGCCTGCACAGCACATCCCCCGAGCCGCGCTCATGCCGAGCGGGCGCTACCCGCGTCAACGTCGTCCGCCCTTCCCACCTCCCGCCAATCAAGGGCCGGAAGCAGATAGAAAATCCCGATGTCCCGGATTGAAACAAGCAATTTCACAACTTCAGGGTGAACCCGGATACTGGCAACACTCCACTCACCCCTGACGAAAAGGAATTGTCCAGATGCCGATCATCAACACCCAAATCAAGCCGTTCAAGGCAACCGCTTACCACAACGGCGAATTCGTGCCCGTTTCGGAAGAGAACTTCAAGGGCAAGTGGTCCGTCGTCGTGTTCTACCCGGCCGACTTCACGTTCGTCTGCCCGACCGAGCTGGGCGACCTCGCCGACCGCTACGCGGAATTCCAGAAGCTGGGTGTCGAAATCTACGGCGTGTCGACCGACACGCACTTCACGCACAAGGCATGGCACGACACGTCGGACACGATCGGCAAGATCAAGTACCCGATGATCGGCGACCCGACGCTCACGCTGTCGCGCAACTTCGACGTGCTGATCGAGGAAGAAGGGATGGCGCTGCGCGGCACGTTCGTGATCAACCCGGAAGGCGAGATCAAGCTGTGCGAAATCCACGACAACGGCATCGGCCGCGACGCGGGCGAACTGCTGCGCAAGGTGCAGGCGGCGCAATACATCGCGGCGCACCCGGGTGAAGTGTGCCCGGCCAAGTGGACGCCGGGTGCGGAAACGCTGACCCCGTCGCTCGACCTGATCGGCAAGATCTGACGATCGCGCCGCGCGCCTCGCACGAGGCGCGCGACGGCGGGCCGCCGCATCCCGCGGCCCGCGCCTTCCTCCGGCACGACGTGCCCGACCAGCATCATCAATACGGAATCCGAAACGCCATGCTCGACGCCAATCTCAAGAACCAACTCAAAGCGTACCTCGAAAAAATCACGCGCCCGATCGAACTCGTCGCCTCGCTCGACGACAGCGCGAAATCGCAGGAACTGCTGGCGCTGCTGACCGAGATTGCGTCGCTGACGGATCGCGTGACCGTGGCCGAACGCCGCGACGACGCCGAGCGCAAGCCGTCGTTCTCGATCGGCGAGCCCGGCAAGCCGGCCGGCATCCGTTTCGCCGGCATTCCGATGGGCCATGAATTCACGTCGCTCGTCCTCGCGTTGCTGCAGACGGGCGGCCACCCGATCAAGCTCGACGACGACGTGATCGAACAGATTCGCGCGCTCGACGGCGACTACGCATTCGAAACGTATTTCTCGCTGTCGTGCCAGAACTGCCCGGAAGTCGTGCAGTCGCTGAACGTGATGTCGCTGATCAACCCGCGCATCCGCCACGTCGCGATCGACGGTGCGCTGTTCCAGGATGAAGTCGAGTCGCGCCAGATCATGGCCGTGCCGACGATGTTCCTGAACGGTGCGTCGTTCGGCCAGGGCCGCAGCAGCGTGAAGGAAATCCTCGCGAAGCTCGATACGGGCGCCGGCGAACGCGCGGCGAAGTCGCTCGAAAACAAGCCGGTGTTCGACACGCTGATCGTCGGCGGCGGCCCGGCAGGCGCGGCCGCGGCGATCTACTCGGCACGCAAGGGCATCGCGACGGGCGTGGTCGCCGAGCGTTTCGGCGGCCAGGTGCTGGACACGATGGCGATCGAGAATTTCGTGTCGGTACAGGAAACCGAAGGGCCGAAGTTCGCGACCGCACTCGAACAGCACGTGAAGCAGTACGACGTCGACATCATGGACGTGCAGCGCGCCGACGCGCTGATTCCGGGCGACGTGCACCAGATCCGCCTCGCGAACGGCGCGGTGCTGAAGGCGAAGACGATCGTCCTCGCGACCGGCGCACGCTGGCGCGAAATCAACGTGCCGGGCGAGCGCGAGTACCGCAACCGCGGCGTCGCGTACTGCCCGCACTGCGACGGCCCGCTGTTCAAGGGCAAGCGCGTCGCGGTGGTCGGCGGCGGCAACTCGGGCGTCGAGGCCGCGATCGACCTCGCGGGCATCGTGAAGGAAGTCACGCTGATCGAATACGGTGCGCAACTGCGCGCGGACGAAGTGCTGCAACGCAAGCTGCGCAGCCTGCCGAACGTGACGATCGTCACGCAGGCGCAGACGACCGAACTGACCGGCGACGGCAGCAAGCTGAACGGGCTCGTCTACAAGGATCTGCGCTCGGGTGAAACGAAGCGTGTCGAGCTCGAAGGCGTGTTCGTGCAGATCGGCCTCGTGCCGAACACCGAATGGCTGAAGGGCACGGTCGAACTGTCGAAGCACGGCGAGATCGTCGTCGATGCGCGCGGTGCGACGTCGGTGCCCGGCGTGTTCGCGGCCGGCGACGTGACGACGGTGCCGTTCAAGCAGATCGTGATCGCGGTCGGCGAAGGTGCGAAGGCGTCGCTCGGCGCGTTCGATCACCTGATCCGGCAGGACGTGGCGGCGCCGGCGGCGAGCGCGCAACCGCAGGCCGAAGAAGCGGTCGCCGCCTGACGCAGGCCGGCCCCACACATCGAAGTTTGTCTCTCTTGGCCCCGCATGCCTTGGTCGGCGTGCGGGGCCCTTTTTATGCCGAAGACGTGCGCGGTTACTTGGTCGCGGTCGGGCCACCGTCCGCCGGCGCAGGCGCCGTCGACTTGAAACTGCTCGACTGCCTGACCAGTTGCTCGGTCATCGCGGCCGCCACCGGATTCGCGCCGGACGACGAACCGCCCTGCCGGTACGAACCGGTGCTCGCCGGCATCGAGGATACCGGCGACATCGACGGCGGCGGCAACGACGGGTCGAGCTTCGCCGACTCCCTGACGAGCGCGGCCGTCTCTGGCGTTTCGGATTTCGTCGCGGCCGGCGGCGCGGCGGCGGCGTGGCGTTCGAGGCCGTCGCGCTTGCGCGGCGCGCGTTGCGTGACCTGCGCGGGCGCAGCCGACTGAGCGCGTTTGGCGGCCGGGGCCGGGACGGGGGCCGGAGGCGAAGCCGGGGCCTGCGCCGATGGGGTCGAATCCTGCTCGTCGACCGTCACGACGTTGACCTTCGGCGGGGGTGCGACCGGCTTCGTTACCGGTTGCGGCTTGTCGCTGACGACCGGAACCGCCGGCGCAGCACCGACGCGTGCGGGGGCGGCCGGCGCGGGTGTGGGCGCGGAGGGAGGCGGCGCGGCCGCCGCCAGTTTCGGCGCAGTCGCTGCGGCCGGTGCCGGCGGCGCGATCGTGCCCTGTACCGCGTGATCGTTGCCCGCGGGCGCCGCGGCAACCGGCGCGGCCGAATCGCCGATGCCGGCGTCTTCGATCGCACGGTGGTCCGCGCGTAGGAGCATCACGTACGCGGTGCCGGCCGCGGCGACCAGAAGCCCGCCGGCGATCATCATGGTTTTACGGGTACTCGTCATGCTTGCTCACCGATCATATCGACGTGAACAAGTCATCATACGCGGCCGACGTCCGTTGATCCCGTATGAATACAATTGGTTGCATTGATCACGGCGGCGGGCCATCGGCCCCGCGCGATGCCGCGCCGCACTATCGTCGGACAAGAAAAAACGCCGCCCTTCGACTGTCAGATGCAGAAGATCGCGACCGCGATCCCGCCGAACAGCAGCCACTTGACGACGTAGTACACGGTGCGATTCCACGCCTTCAATCGCTTGCCGGCGCGCCGAATCGCATACAGGTACCTGAACGCACGATTGAGCCCGCCCGTGCGATCGCCGGTTTCGTTCGGCGACGCGGCCGCGCGCATCAGCAGTTGCCCGAATGCATCGTTGACGCGCTGCGCCCAGCGATATTTCATCGGACGATCGATGTCGCAGAACAGGATCACGCGATCGTGTTCGGTGCGGTTTTCGGCCCAGTGCAGGTACGTCTCGTCGAACATCACGGCCTCGCCGTCGCGCCATGCATACGACTCGCCGTCGACGACGATCCGGCACGCGTCGTCGTTCGGCGTATCGAGCCCGAGATGGTAGCGCAGCGAGCCCGCATACGGATCGCGATGCAGCCCGAGCTTGCCGCCCGGCGGCAACTGCGCGAACATCGCCGCCTTGATCGACGGAATCCGCGACAGGATCTCGACCGAGCGCGGGCACAATGCCTGCGCGGACGGATGCGGCGCATCGTACCACTTCAGGTAGAAACGCTTCCAGCCGTGGCGAAAGAACGAATTGAAGCCGATGTCGTTGTACTCGCCCGACGCCTTGATCCGGCTCGCGTCGCGCAACGCGAGCGCTTCGCGGCGAAACGTGCGCCATTCGCGCTGCAGCACCGCCAGCTCCGGAAAGCGATCCGTGTCGACGAACGGCGTGGTCGGCACCGACGAGAACGCGTACGAAAAGCAGTTCAGCGGTGCGGTAAAGGTCGAGTGGTCGGAAAGTTGCCTGAACAACCGGTGCCGAACCTTGCCGCGCCGATGCGTGTACACGACACACGCAATGAACACGATCAGCAGGACCCAGCGCATCGATATTTCCCCCGTGGTTCTTTGGCGAAATTCTAAAGACGGGGAAAATTTCCTGCATTGACGCACAGGCGGGACGATGGGCAGCGGGACGACACGGCGCGAATGTCGATCGACCGAGGCCGAAACGCCGAAAAGCCCGCATATACGGGCTTTTCGGGCTATCCGCACGCGCACGCGGCATGCCGCCGACGCACGCGCCGGCGGCGATTATTCCGGAAACGGCAAATCAGTTTGTCCGTCTGCGCGCATACCGAACGTGTTGAGCGTCATCGCGACGAGCGCGTAATAGCCGAGCAGCGCGACGAGGTTCACCACGGTCTCGTGGCCGAAACGCGCCCGCGCGCGTGCGAACGTCGCATCGCTCACGCGGCGCGTGTCGTACAGCTCGGTGGCGAACGCATGGATCAACGCGTCGTCGTCCGATTCGAAGGCCGGCGCGACGCCACGCCGGATCGCGTCGGCGGTTGCCGCCGGCAAGCCGGCATCGAGCGCGATCGGATGATGGATGTGCCACTCGGCCTGCGAGCGCCAACGCGCGGCTGTCACGAGAATCGCGAGTTCCGACAGGCGCAGCGGCAGCCCCGTGCGGTAGCGGCAGAACGCGCCGAGCTTCTGCGCGTGCTGGGCCAGTTCGGGGCTCGCGATCCAGCCGAGGAACGGCCCGTTCAGGTTGCCGCGCGGGCCGCTGAGGATGTCGGCGAGCACGGCCTTCTGTTCGTCGGTGGCCGATGCGGGATCGAAAGGAGGGAGTCTGTCCGTCATGATGAAAATTCGTTGAGATCGGGGTTCATGCGCCGGCCGACGCGAGCGCCGCGCCGATCGCGCCGGACAGCCGTTCGACGATCGTGTCGATCTGCTGCGCGGTGCAGACGAACGGCGGTGCGACCAGAATGTGGTCGCCGTGCACGCCGTCGATCGTGCCGCCCATCGGATACACCATCAACCCGCGCTGCATCGCTTCGCGCTTGACCGCCGCATGCAGCTTCAGCGCGGGATCGAACGTGGCCTTGGTGTCGCGATCGCGCACGAGCTCGATGCCGACGAACAGCCCGCGGCCGCGCACGTCGCCGACATGCGGATGCGCGCCGTAGTGCTCCCGCAACGACGCGCGCAACTGCTCGCCGCGCGCCTTCACGTTGTCGAGCAGCTTCTCTTCCGCGATCACGCGCTGCACCTCGAGCGCGGCCGCGCACGCGGTCGCATGGCCGAGGTAGGTATGACCATGCTGGAAGAAGCCCGAGCCGTCGACGATCGTCCGGTAGATGCGGTCGCTCACCAGCGTCGCCCCGATCGGCTGGTAGCCCGCGCCGAGCCCTTTCGCGATCGTCAGCAGATCGGGCGCGACGCCGTCTTCGTCGCACGCATACAGGTAACCCGTGCGCCCCATCCCCGACATGATCTCGTCGAGAATCAGCAGCACGCCGTACTTGTCGCACACCGCGCGAATCTTCTTCAGGTAGGTACGCACCGGCGGCACCGCGCCGGCCGTGGCGCCCACCACCGTTTCCGCGACGAACGCCGCGACGTTTTCCGCGCCGAGTTCGACGATCTTGCGTTCGAGCTCGTCCGCGAGGCGCTGCGCGTACGCTTCGTCAGTTTCGCCCGCCAACTGGTCGCGGTACGCATAGCACGGGCTCACGTGATGCGCTTCGATCAGCAGCGGCAGGAACGGCTCGCGCCGCCACGCGTTGCCGCCGATCGCGAGCGCGCCGAGCGTGTTGCCGTGATAGCTCTGGCGACGGGCGATGAAATGACGCCGCTGCGGCTCGCCCTTCTCGACGAAATACTGGCGCGCGAGCTTCAGCGCGGCCTCGATCGCCTCGGAGCCGCCCGACACGAAGTACACATGCTCGAGCCCGGCCGGCGCGGCGTCGACGAGCCGGTCGGCCAACTCCTCGGCCACGTCCGTCGTGAAGAACGACGTATGCGCGTACGGCAGTTGCTGCACCTGCCGCTTGATCGCGTCGATCACGCGCGGGTTGCTGTGGCCGAGACACGATACGGCCGCACCGCCGCACGCGTCGATATAGCGTTTGCCGGTCGAATCGATGATCTCGATGCCGTCGCCTGCGACGGCAACGGGCAAGGTGGCGCGCGGGGCGCGATGGAAAACGGTCGTCATGCGTGGCCTCATGGATCAGGATGCGCGGTGTGCGCATCCGGACGGCACGATGCGCGTCGCGAAGCGCTGCGTGCCGTGTTGATGGACGGTGAAGTCGATCGCGGTGTCGCGAATCGCGAACACCGCGGTCGCCAGCGTGTTTTCGTCGTCGGGGTCGGCCGGATCGTCGCGATAGATCGGCAACCCTTCCGGCGCCCGATCGCCGAGCACGCGCAGCAGCGCGGCTTCGTCGATCGCGTCGATGCCGCGCGTGAGCGCGTCGACGCGCCGCTGGCGATCGCCGGACGATTGCGTCACGATCTGCGCTTCCGCATCGCAACCGGGATGCACCAGGTGATTCGCATGGCCCGCAAGCCGTGCGACGTCGACGACCGAACAGCGCGCGACGCTCGCCTCGATGCTCAGCAGCCGCGCATCGCCGGTCGCACCGAGCGTGTGATGAAAGCCGCTCGCGCGCGCATGCGTGCGCAGCACGTCGGCGGCTGCGTCGAGCGACGTCGCGTCGAGCACGGCGCGCGCGAGGATCATGCGCGGCACGCCCGGCGCCGGCGTGCGGATCCGCAGGTTGTTGATCGCCTGCGCGATACCGGCGCGGTTCGCGGCGAACGTATGTCCCGGCAGCGAACCCGGGTAATAGAAACTGACGAACCCGGGCTTGCCGGCGGGTTGCACGTCGACGAGCAGGCAACGTTCGCGCAGGTACGGATCGCCGTCCTCGTTGTGCGCGATCCAGCGCGTGCCGTCCGCGCCGCGCGCGGCGAGCGTCGTGCAGCCGTCCGGCGCGTTGTGAATCAGCTCGCCGCGGCAATTCCACAGAAAAATGTCCTCGGCCGGCCAGCCGATGCCCGCCGCGATCCCGTCCAGCTCCGCGACGAGATCGGGGTACGCGGCCAGCGCGGCCTGCCGCAGCGCATCGACGAACGGATGGCCGCGCCAGCGGCGCACGGCCTGCCATGCGCCGCTCTGCTGCATGTACGGATCGAACACGGGGCGGGCAAGCTCGCCGAGGCGCACGCCGATGTCGAACGGCGTGCCGGCGATGACGGGTGAAAGGGAAAGCGGCATGTCGGGTGTTTCGGTTTCGTTCAGGATACGTGCTTCAGGAATTCCTTCAGGCGTGGCGTCGGCGGCCGGTCGATCAGGTCGGCCGGATGGCCGTCCTCGGCAATGCCGCCCTGATCCATGAACAGCAGCCGCGTGCCGACCCGCTTCGCGAAGCCGATCTCGTGCGTGACGACGATCATCGTCATCCCTTCGGTCGCGAGATCCTGCATCACTTTCAGCACTTCGTGGCGCAATTCCGGATCGAGCGCCGACGTCGGCTCGTCGAACAGCATCAGCCGCGGCCGGATCGCGAGCGCACGCGCGATCGCGACGCGCTGCTGCTGGCCGCCCGACAGCTCCGACGGGTAATGATTCGCGCGCGATTCGAGGCCGACCTTGTCGAGCAGCGCCATCGCCTGGTCGCGCGCGTCGGCGCGCGACGCGCCGCGCACCTGCATCGGCCCGAACATCACGTTCTCGAGCGCGGTCATTTGCGGAAACAGGTTGAACTGCTGGAACACCATGCCGGCTTCGAGCCGGATGTTGCGGATCGTCGCCGCGTTGCCGCGCACGCTCTGGCCATCCACCAGCAGCTCGCCGCCGGTGATCTTCTCGAGCGCGTTGATACAGCGCAGCATCGTCGATTTGCCCGAGCCCGACGGGCCGACCACGACGACCACCTCGCCCGCGTCGATCTTCAGGTCGATGTTCTTCAGCACCGGCACATGGCCGAAGCTCTTCGACACGTTCTGGAATTCGATCATGCTCATAAGATTTTCATCCGCTTTTCGACGAGCCGAAGCGTCAACGTCATCGCACCGGTCAGTATCAGGTAGATGACCGCCACCGCACTCCAGATCTCGACCGCCTGGAAATTACCGGCGATGATTTCCTGCCCCTTGCGCGTCAGCTCGCCCACGCCGATCACGATGAACAGCGATGTGTCCTTCAGGCTCACGATGCACTGGTTGCCGAGCGGCGGAATCAGCCGACGGAACGCCAGCGGCCCGACGATCTTCAACAGCACGCGCGGCATCGACAGCCCCATCGCGAGCCCCGCTTCCGTCAGCCCCTTCGGGATCGACAGCAGCGCGCCGCGCACCACTTCCGCGAGATACGCGCCGGAATTCACCGTGATCGCGATGATCGCGGCCGTCAGGCCGTCGATGCGGATATGCGCGAGCAGCGGCAGGGCGAAATACAGGAACATCACCTGCACGACGATCGGCGTGCCGCGGATCAATTCAATATAGACCTGTGCGAGCACGTTCATCGCCTTCGGTCCGTATGCGCGGAACATGCCCGCGATCATCCCGACGACGAAGCCGCCCACCAGCCCGAAAAATGCGATGAACACCGTCAACCGGACCCCGTCCATCAGGTCCGGCAACGCCGCCCAGATCGCCGACCAATCGAAATTCACTTGTCGCTCCCCGTTCGATTCAAGACCCGCGCGGCCCCGGGGCCGCGCGCCGATGCGCCGTCACGCTCACATCTTCGGCGGCTCGGCACCGAACCACTTCTTGTAGATCTGCGCGTAGCGGCCGTCGGCCTTGATCTTCACGAGCGACGCGTTGACCTTCGGCACGAGCGCGCTGCCCTTCGGGAAGCCGATCCCGTACTTGTCGCCGCTGACCGGCTGGCCGGCGACCTTCACCTTGCCCTTGCCTTCGTTGTTCACGAAGAACAGCACGTTCGGCGTGTCGTGCATCGCCGCGTCGACGCGGCCCGCTTCGAGCGCGAGGTAAGCCTGGTCGATGTTCGGGAACTGGCGGACCTCCTTCGGCTTCAGGTGCGCCTTGATCCAGTCGATCGTCGCGGTGCCCGTCTTCGCGGCGATCACCTTGCCGTTCAGGTCGTCGATCGACTTGATCGACGTGTCGCCGGCCTGCACCATCGCGGCGAGCCCGCTGTCGTAGTAAGGCGCGGAGAAATCGATCGCTTTCTTGCGCTCTTCCTTGATCGTCATCCCCGACAGCGCGACGTCGATGTTCTGCGTCTGCAGCGCCGGAATCAGGCCCGCGAAATCCATCGGCTGGATCGTGTATTTCCAGCCCTGGTCCTTCGCGATCTCGGCCCACAGGTCGAGATCGAAGCCGACGTACTTGTCGCCCTGCTTGAACTCGAACGGCATGAACGACGTATCGGTCCCGACGACGAGCGTCTTGGTGTCCGCGTGCGCGAGGCTGGCGCCGAGTGCGGCGACGACCGCGACGGCTTTCAGGAAGGAACGGCGACTCATGGATTCTCTCCGCATGATTGAGCGATGTGACCGGCCAACGGGCCGGCGGAACGACGACATCGAGTCGCACCGCAACATGCGATGTCTAATTAGACATTAGTGCAACAAGTGTTGTCAATGGCGATACTACGACACCAAAAAAGTCCGCAACAGATAAATGCATCGAGACAAACCCGGGCCGCGCGGCGCGGATAGATCGGAGGAAAGCGGGAGGATGGCGGAGCAGAATGCCCCGCCGGATCGTGGCGCGCCGGCGGATGGCGGCGCGGAGCGGAAGATGGCGCGCCGTGCCGGAATGGCCGTGCGCGTGACGCCGGCAACCGCCGGCTCGACTCAATGCAGGTGGCGCAACGCTCGGGCAATGGCCAACGGGCAACGCGCCGATGCCGCACCGCTCACGCCGCGACCCCGCTCGCCTGATGCGACACGAGCCGCGCATACGCGCCCTGCCGCGCCATCAGGTCCGCATGGCGCCCGGCCTCGATCACCGTGCCCTGCTCGATCACGAGGATCAGGTCGGCATGGCGCACGGTCGACAGACGGTGCGCGATGACGATCGACGTGCGCTGCGCCATCAGGTCCTCCAGCGCCGCGCGGATCTGCTGCTCGCTGATCGTGTCCAGGTGCGACGTCGCCTCGTCGAGGATCAGCACCGGCGCATCCTTCAGGAAGGCGCGCGCGATCGCCACGCGCTGGCGCTGGCCGCCCGACAACTGCACGCCGCGCTCGCCGACGCGCGTCGCGAGCCCGTCGGGCAGCCGCGCGACGAAGTCGCCGAGCGCGGCGTGGTCGATCGCGCGCCGCACGTCCGCGTCGGATGCGTCGTTCGCAGCGAGCCGGATGTTCGCTTCGAGCGTGTCGTTGAACAGGTAGGTATCCTGCGCAACGAGCGCGATGTGCTGCCGCAGGTCGTCGAGCCGCAGGTCGCGCAGGTCGACGCCGCCGAGCGTCACGCGGCCCTGCTGCGGATCCCAGAAGCGCAGCAGCAGGCTCGCGACGGTCGACTTGCCCGCGCCCGATGCGCCGACCAGCGCGACCGTGCTGCCGGGCGGCGCCTCGAAACTCACGCGATCGATCGCGGGCACGCTGCGCCCCGGATACGTGAACGACGCCGCCTCGAACCGCACCGTCGCATCGCCGGGCATCGCGTGCGCGCCGTCGATCACCGTCACGGGTTCCTTCTCCAGCGCGCGCAAGCGTCGCGTCGAGGCGATCGTGTCGGCAAGCTGGCGCGCGACCTGGCCGATTTCGGCCACCGGCATGAACGCAGCCACCGCGACCAGCACCAATAGCGGCAACGACTCGCGCGGGAACCCGCCGCGTGCGCACAACCACGCGCCGAGCGCCGCGACCGCCAGCCCGCCCAGCCCGCTCGCGACTTCCAGCGCGGCGCTTTGCGACGACAGATCGTCGAGCAGCTTCGCGCGCTGCCGGCGGTACGCATCGACCTCGGCCACGAACGCTGCGCGCCGGCGCGCGATCGCCTGGAACGCGGTCAGTTCCGCGAGCCCCTGGATCGTTTCGGTCAGGTGCGCACCGAGCTGGCCGAGCGCTTCGCGCGCACCGGTGCCGAGCCGGTCGACGTCGCGTCGCGCCAGCACGGGTGCGAGCCCCGCCCACAGCAGGAACGGCAACAGCACGAGCGCGAGCGGCCACGCCACCGACGCGAGCAACGCCAGCACACAGGTCGGCACGAGCACCGCGACGAATGCCGGCGCCAGCGTATGCGCGTAGAAATATTCGACGGTCTCGACGTCCTGCGTCGCGAGCGACACGAGATCGCCGGAACGGCGACGCAGCAGCCCGGCCGGCGCGAGCCGTTCGAGCGTCGCGAACAGCGCGATGCGCATTTCCGCGAGCAGCCGGTACGCCATGTCGTGCGCGAGCCAGGATTCGAGCCAGTGCAGCACGGCCGCGACAGGCGCGATCGCGAGCAGCGCGACCACGAGCCCGCTGCCGACATGCCCCGTCGGCACCGCGCCGACCACCCGTGCGCCGATCACGCCGACGCCGATGAATGCGAGCACGCGGCCGATCCCGAACAGCACGGTCAGCACGACCTTGGCCTTCCACGGACGCACGAAGCGCAGCAACGTCTGCAACGTTTCCGGCCAGCCGATCGTCGCCGCATCGTCGTTCAGCGGCCGCACCTGCGGGCCCGACGACGCGCGCGCGCTCGCACCAGCCGCCGCCGTCGCGCCGACGGATTCGGCGACCGCTTCCAGTTGCGGCCCCATCAGCCGTCGATACGGGCCGTCGCGCGCGATCAGCGCCGCATGCGTCCCTTCGTCGACCACCCGCCCCTGATCGAGCACCAGGATACGATCGGCGCCGATCACGCTGGACAGCCGGTGCGCGAGCACGAGCGTCGTCCGTCCGTGCGTAAGCCGGTCGAGCGCCTGCTGGATCAGCGCTTCGTTTTCCGCATCGACCGACGACAGCGCTTCGTCGAGCAACAGGATCGGCGCATCGCGCAGCAGCGCGCGGGCAATCGCGATGCGCTGGCGCTGGCCGCCCGACAGCATGAGCCCGCGTTCGCCGATGCGCGTCGCGTAGCCGTCGGGCAGCGCCGAGATGAAATCGTGCGCGTTGGCCGCGCGCGCGGCCGCGATCATGTCCGCGTCGCTGGCGTCCGGGCGGCCGAGCCGCAGGTTGTCGGCGACGCTGCCGTCGAACAGCGTCGCGTCCTGCGCGACGACCGCGATCATGTCGCGCACCTGGTCGACAGAGAGCGTACGCACGTCGTGGCCGCCGATCCGGACCGCACCGCCCTGCGCGTCGTGCTGGCGCAGCAGCAGGCGTACGATGGTCGACTTGCCGGCCCCGCTCGGCCCGACGATCGCCACCGTCTCGCCCTCGCGCACCGAGAAACTCAGCGCCGCATGGGCATCCGCGCGGCGCCCCGGATACGCGAAGCTGACGTCGTCGAACGCGATCTCCGGCCGCAGGCCCGCCACCCGCGGCGCGTCGGCGGCCGGCGCCTGACTGCCCGCGTCGAGCAGCGCATGGATCGCATGCGCCGCGGACTGGCCGATCATCCCCTGATGCAGCACCGCACGCAGGTCGCGCAGCGGGCGGAAGATCTCGCTGCCGGCCATCAGCACGATCAGCAGCGCTTCAACGCTCATGTCGCCGTGCTGCACGCGCCACGCGCCCACCGCGATCGCCGCGGCCGCGCCGAGGCCGGTGCCGAGATCGGTGAAGAACCGCGTCAGCAGGCCGAGCGCGAGCACCCAGAACGTGCTGTCCGACAGTGCGCGCGCCTTCGCGGCCAGCTTCGCGCCGAACGCGGTGCTCTGCCCGAACGCCTTCAACGTCGGCAGGCCCTGCACCGCGTCGAGAAACTCCTCGCCGAATGCCTTGAACGCGGCCGAACGGGCGAGCGCCGCACGCTTGTCGGCGCGATGCACGAGCTGCGGCAGCGCAAGCGTGACGAGCGCCGCGACCAGCAGGATCGCGGCCGTCGGCACGTCCCACCACGCGAGCACCGCGAAGATCATGAGCGGCGCGCACGCGGCGATCACGAGTTGCGGCAGGTAAACGCCGAAGAAGGTCTGCAGCTGCTCGACGCCGTCGACGACGGCCAGCATGACGCCGCCCGTGCGTTCGCCGTTGAACCATGCGGGGCCGAGCGCGGCGATCCGGTCGAACAGCCGCGCGCGCAGCGTCGCCTGCACGCGGCCCGCCGTATGCTGCGCGAGCACCGTGCGGCGATGATCGAGCCAGGCACGCAGCAGCACGCAAGCCGCCGTTGCAACGACGGCCTCGCCGATGTCGCGCGCCGGCGCGCCGGAAAAAACCAGCGCCAGCACGCGACCGAGAAATACGAAGCGCAGGATGCCGACACCCATCGCGAGCAACCCGAGCGCGACGGCCGCCGCCACCCGCCAGCGCAGCCCCGCCATCATGGCCCATAGTCGTCGGTCGAAATACATGAAGCCCTCCAGTCGGTGTTTCGTTGCGTTTTTCTTGACCGGATCGAGGCTACCTGCGCCGCCCGCGCGCGGCAAAAGATGATTTTTCAACGGGTGTTGAGTCAACTACAATACCCCGCATGTCGCACCTTCCTCCCCTCAGCGCACTGCGTGCTTTCGAGGCGACCGTTCGCCTCGGCGGGTTCGCGCGCGCGGCGGTCGAGCTGAACGTGTCGACCAGCGCGGTCAGCCATCAGATCCGCTCGCTCGAGGAATCGCTCGGTGCGCGGCTGCTCGAACGCAGCACGGGGCTCGGCGGCATCAGCCTCACGCCGGCCGGTGCGCGCCTGCTGCCGGCCGTCGGCGAGGCGCTGTCACGTCTCACCGACGCGTGCGCCGAGATTCGCGGCACCGCGCAACGGCTCACCGTCTCCGCCAACGCGCCGTTTTCGTCGATGTGGCTCGCGCGCCGGCTGGCGGAATTCTCGTCGCTTCATCCCGACACCCCGCTGCACGCGGTCGTGCTCGACGACGAGCCGGATTTCGCGCGCAGCGGCGTCGATCTGGCGATCGTGCACGTGCCCGCGCACCGGCTGCGAGACGACGACGACGTGCTGATGCGGGAAACCGTGTTCCCGGTGTGCAGTCCCGAACTGTTTCCGTACGCATCGGGATACGTATGCCGCTCGCGGCTGCTGCAGGAGATGCACGAGGACAACCCCGAGATCGACTGGCGCAACTGGGCATCGGAATTCGGCCTGCCGGGTGACTTCGAGACGAAGATCGTCCGTTACAGCAGTTTCAGCCAGGTAATCGGCGCGGCCGTCGGCGGCGCGGGCATCGCGCTCGGCCGCGTGCCGCTGATCGAGCCCGAACTGCGCAGCGGGCGCCTGGTGCCGCTGGTGCCGGGCCTCGCACGCGACGCGTCGTGGCGCTTCGTGCTGCGCCGCCATCCGTCGACGCGGCACCGGCTGCTCGATCCGTTGATCGCGTTCCTGCGCAGCGAAGCGGACGCACCGCCGTTCGTCTCGAAAATGGTTGCGCCCGCATCCAACGATAGTCACGCGCGAGGCACGAGCGGCGCCTGACGGGCCGGCATGCAAGGCCGGCCTCGCGTCGCCCGGCGGCCGCTTACGGCGTCGCGAAGAACAGCGCGACGACGCACGCCATCCCGCCGAACCACACGAGCGAACGCAGCGACGCCCAGTTCAGCAGGTACATCAGCGCATAGACGATGCGGATCGCGACGAACGCGATCGCGAGCTGATCGACGCGATGCACGTTCGCGCCGTTGTGCCATGCCACCACCAGCGCGGCCGTGAACAGCGCAAGCGCTTCCCACGCATTCTGATGAGCGGCCTGGGCGCGTGCGCGCCAGCCTTCGAGCTTCGCCAGGTACTCGCGCGGCGCGCGGTTGTCGTAACCCTTGCGGGCCTTGGCGAGAAACGTCATCGGGAACGGCAACAACGCGACGATGAACAGGCACAGCTGGGACGTCGTCATCCAGGTCTCCTCCATTATGATTACATTGAACAATGACAAGATCACCGAGAGCTTAGCATCGCGCCGTGCCGTTCGCGCACCGGTTTTCTAGACGGGAGACTCGGCCGCGCAGGCCGCCGGCGACGAGCCCGGCCCGCTACGACACCAAAATTTCCACCAAATCGTCGACAAATACGTTAATTAAAACTGGTCGAACACCAATAAGATAGTGCTCAACACTGGCTTGGCACGCGAGCGCGCCAAGCCCGCCGTTTCCCTCCGCGCCGCCGCGCGCCGAACGACATCCGACCCGAGCCCTTGCCATGCCCCGTCCCATCGTCGCCCATATCCGCCCGGACGCCGTCCGCCACAACCTCGACTTCATCCGCCGCACCGCTGCGCAATCGCGCGTGTGGGCCGTGATCAAGGCCAACGCGTACGGCCACGGCATCGAACGGATCTACCCGGGCCTCGCGGCCGCCGACGGCATCGCGCTGCTCGATCTCGACGAAGCCGTGCGCGTGCGCGAGCTGGGCTGGGACAAGCCCGTGCTGCTGCTCGAAGGGATCTTCGAGCCGGCCGACGTCGAGCTGGCCGATCGCCACCGGCTGACGGTCGCCGTGCACTGCGACGAACAGCTCGACCTGCTGATCGCCGCGAAGCCTCGTCAGCCGATCGACATCCAGCTGAAGATGAATTCCGGCATGAACCGGCTCGGCTACCGGCCGGCCGCGTTCCGCGCCGCGTGGGAACGCGCGGCGCGCGCGCCGTCGATCGGCAAGATCACGCTGATGATGCATTTCGCGAACGCCGACGAAGGCGAGGTCGACTGGCAGCTCGAGCAGTTCGACGCGACCACGGCCGGGATTCCGGGCGAGCGCTCGGTATCGAATTCGGCGGCGGTGCTGTGGCACCCGCACGCGCACCGCGACTGGGTGCGCCCCGGCACGATCCTGTACGGCGCTTCGCCGACGGGTGCGTCGCGCCATATCGCCGACACGCCGCTGACGGCCGCGATGACGCTGACCAGCCGGATCATCGGCGTGCAGACGCTCGCCCCCGGAGAGACCGTCGGCTACGGCCGGCGCTTCACGGCCGACCAGCCGATGCGGACCGGCGTCGTCGCGTGCGGCTACGCGGACGGCTATCCGCGCCATGCGCCGACCGGCACGCCGATCGCCGTGGACGGCGTGATGACGCGCGTCGTCGGCCGCGTGTCGATGGACATGCTGACCGTCGACCTGACGCCGTGTCCGAACGCGGGCATCGGGTCGAGCGTCGAGCTGTGGGGCGACCAGGTGAAGGTGGACGACGTCGCGGAAGCCAGCGGCACGATCGGCTACGAGCTGATGTGCGCGCTCGCGCGCCGCGTGCCGGTGGCGATCGTGCCCCCCGGCGCGTCGAGCATGCAGCCGGTGCCGCGGACCGGCAGCCACGGGCGCTGACCGGCGGCGGTTCGGCGGTTCGGCGATACGCGACCGCGCGCCGCACCTGTCGCGCTACGTACCGGCGGCCCGCCCACGCGCAGCGGCGACGACGCGGGACGTCGTTGCGCGTCGTGCAACGACGGGCGCCGATGCGCTCCCCGCGCGCTTGCGCCGATGCGTCACGAGCGCCACGTCGGCTTCCGCTTGTCGAGGAACGCGTCGATGCCCTCGCCCGCATCCTCTTCCATCATGTTGCGCGCCATCACGTCGCCCGCGTACGCATACGCTTCGTCGAGCGGCAACTCGCGCTGACGATAGAACATCTGCTTGCCGATCCGCACCGCGGCCGGGCTCTTCGCGACGATCTCCGCGACCTTGCGGGCGACGGCCGCATCGAGCGCGTCCTCGGGCACGGCTTCGTTGACGAGCCCCCACGCGGCGGCCGTCGCCGCATCGACGAAACGCCCGGTCATCAGCATGTCGAACGCGCGCTTGGCCGCGACGTTGCGGCTCAGCGCGACGGCCGGCGTCGAGCAGAACAGCCCGACGTCGATGCCCGACACCGCGAAGCGCGCGGTATCGGCCGCGATCGCGAGGTCGCACGCGGCGACGAGCTGGCAGCCGGCCGCCGTCGCGATGCCGTGCACGCGCGCGATCACCGGCACCGGCAACGCGCGCATCGCGAGCATCACGCGGCTGCACTGCGCGAACAGCGTGCGGTAGTAGTCGAGTTCGGGCTTGCTGCGCATCTGCCGCAAGTCGTGGCCGGCGCAGAACGCCTTGCCTTCGGCGGCCAGCACGACGCAGCGCACGTGCGGATCGGCAGCCAGCGTATCGAACGCATCGTGCAGGGCCGAGAGCAACGCTTCGGACAACGCGTTGAACTGCTGCGGGCGATTCAGGCGCAGCGTGACGACGCCGTCGTGCGTGTCGCGCAGCAGGATCGGCTCGGCGGTCTGTTGATCGGGTTCCATGGGGCTCCGCTGGACGGGGTTCGACAGGTTGCGCGGCGAGGCGAACGCGTGACCATCGCGCCCGCCCGCTCGCGGCATGACGAGGAAATGGTCCTCCACATTCCGCGGCGCGTCCAGCCGCGCCGCCGCATGCGCGTGCGCCGCGGCCTGCCCGCCACTGCGCCACGCCCCTGCCGCTCGTGCGTCAACGGCGCGGCTGCGCGGCTTGCGCGCGACCTGCCGTCCGCGCAGCCAGCGCGGCAATCGCATAGGCGACGCAGCCGAGCGCCGCGACAGCCCACAGCGCATCGGTCGGATCCGGCAACAGGATCGTCGCGGCGCCTGCAACGGCCACGCCGAGCAGGCTGCCGGCCTGCCGTGCCGCGTTGAGGAACCCGGATGCCACGCCCGCCGCGTCGGCAGGCACCTGTTCGAGCACCGTCGCGATCATCGGCGCCACCGACAGCGCGGTCCCGGTGCCGAATGCGATCATGGCCGTCCAGACCGCCGGCCACGGCGCACGCAGCGCGAGCGCAAGCGCGATCGCGGGAACGGCCAGTGCCGCCATCGCGAGGCCGTTTGCCATCAGCGTGACCGGATGCACCCGGCCGTGCAGTTTTCCCGACAGCAGATTGCCGAGCGACAGACTCAGCGCGAACGGCAACAGCGTCAGCCCCGTCTGCCGCGCACTCATGCCGAAGCGCCCGTGCAGGTACAGGCTCAGCACGAACAGCAGCCCGAAGTACCCGACATAGACGAGGCTGCCCATCAGATTCATCGCGACGAAGATGCGGTTGCGAAACCACGCGAGCGGCACCATCGGATGGCGGGCACGCCGCTCGACCACGACCAGCACGGCGGCGGCGAGCGCGGCGATCAGCAGCGCGCACCGGACCTCGGTAGCGCCGACGCCGCGCGTCGGCAGTTCGATCACCGCGAAACACAGCGCACCGAGCGCGGTCGCCCCGACGCACTGGCCGGCCCAGTCGAACCGGCGCACGTCCTGCGCGGCCGATGCGCGAACGAGCGCCGCCGCGCCGGCAAAGGCCACGGCGCCGGTCGGCACGTTGATCAGGAATGCGCTGCGCCAACCGAAATCGTCGACCAGGATCCCGCCGAGCACCGGCCCCACGGCAACCGCGACCGACGCGATGCCGGCCCACACCGCGATCGCTCGCGCCCGCTCGGCCGGCACGTCGAAGGTGCTGCGCACGATCGCGAGCGACGCGGGCAAGAAGAGCGCGGCGCCCGTGCCCTGCCCGAAACGCGCGACCACGAGGACCGCCACCGACGACGCGACGCCGCACGCCGCCGACGCGGCGACGAACAGCGCCAGCCCGGCGAGATACACGTGCTTCGCGCCGAACCGGTCGGACAGCGCACCGCCCGCGAGAATCAGCGCGGCGAAGCTGAGCGTGTACGCGTCGACGATCCACGCGAGTTCCGCGACCGTCGCGCCGAGGCTCGTGCGCATCGCCGGCAGCGCCACGTTGACGATCGTCGAATCGAGTACCGCCATGAACATGCCGACCGCGACGAGCGCCAGCGTCCAGCGCTGCTCGCGCGCCGTCGGGCGGCTCGGCGCCGCTGCGGCGACGGGAACGGGGACGGAAACGGAATGGCAATCGGACATGACACCTCCAGGCAGATGCCGGGAGTCTAGGACCGGGCGCATGATGCGGAAAAGTGATAATTTCGCATTTGCCCGATGCAGATTTGCATCATTCGATTCCGCCCACCGCTGGCTGCCCGATCGTCCGTCGAGCGACTCCACCCGGTAGCGGTAGACAAGAATCATGCAGGTGATCCTGCCCCGTGGCAGAACCTGCCGGTCAACGGCACGCCTTGCCTTCCCGCCATCAATGGCGGGTTTCTCGGAGCACATCCTGATGAACTGGGACAACGCCCGCTTCTTCCTCGCGCTGGCGCGCACCGGCACGCTGCGCGGCGCCGCGGCGCAACTGAACGTCGATCAGGCGACCGTCGGGCGCCGGATCGCCGCGCTCGAGGACGAGCTCTCGGCCCGGCTGTTTCTCCGCACCCCGTCCCTCTATGTGCTGACGACCGCGGGCGAAGCCCTGCTCGAACCGGCCGAAACGATGGAGCGGGCGTCGCTGACGATCGAACGCCGCGTGATGGGGCTCGACGAGCAACTGGCCGGGTCCGTGCGCGTCGCCACGACCGACACGCTCGGCAAGCGCTTCGTCGTTCCCGCGATCGCCCGCTTGCGGCGCAGGCATGCCGGCATCGACGTCGTGTGCGTGACGTCGGCGCAAATCACCAACCTCACGCGCCGCGAAGCGGATCTCGCGATTCGCACATTGCGGCCGGAATCGCCGGATCTGATCGTCAGGCGGCTCGGGCATCTCGAAACGGGCATCTACGCATCGCGCCGCTATCTGGCCGAACGCGGCGAACCGGTCGCGGGCAGCGCGTTCGACGGGCACGATCTGGTGATGTATCAGCAGCCGGTGGTGCCGACGATGTGGGACGCGCTGTGCGGCGAACCGACTTCACGCGGCCGCGTGATGTTCCAGACTTCGTCGACGATGATGCTGGTGGAAGCCGCGCTGGCGGGGCTCGGCATTGCGGAGCTGCCGTGCTTCCGCGCCGACACCGAGCCGGAGTTGGTGCGACTCATGCCGCAGCGGTGCAATCATTTCGACGTGTGGCTCGTCGCCCATGCCGATCTCTACAAGACCGCGCGCGTGCAGGCGGTGATCGAAGCGGTCGTCGACGAATTCGCGACAGCGGCGGCCCCCGCCCGCTAACGGGCCGGTGCGTCAGCGCGGCTGATACTCGCCATCCGCTGCCGACCAGCGAAACGTCCGGCGCCATTTGCCGCCGCGTTCGCGCAACTGCAAGTCGTGGAAGCCGTCCGTCGACGTCGACAGCACGCTCAGCGCATTGCTGCCTTCCGTGACGTCGTGATCGCGCGTGCCGTCGCGATGCCAATCGCCGGCGATATCCCGGTAGAACATCATCGGCTGCGCGGTCACTTCCGCTTGCGCCCGCTGCGCCACACACGCACGCCCGACCACAACTGACCGACGCCGACGACGAAAAAGACCAACCCCATCGCGCCGAATGTCAGCACATCGCCCCAGATCGCGCCGAACGTGTTCATCCGCGCAGTCATCCCCGGCGCATCCGGCGCATAGCGCACCTCGACCGTCGCGCCGTCCTCGACGCTGACGTCGCCGCCCTGCGAATATTCGACATGTTCGCCCGTGAGCGTCGTGAACGCGATTTCCGGATGATGCGGGCCCGCGTTCAGCTTGACGACGCGCCCCGGCACGACGACCGACGTTCGCAGGAACTCACGCGTCGACTGCGCATACAGAGCGACGCCGATCAGCATGCACGTGCCCACGACGGTAAAGCCGATGCCCTTTGCGATCAGCGTCTCGATGTGCCGGGCTGCAGCCCCGCCGGATACGGACATCATCCGTTTCGTGCTACGGACGCGACCGATAGAACGACACGTCGATCCGGGACTGTGTCTTGCAGCGATACATCACGCCGCGCCCCGTTTCGTCGGTCACGCCTTCGTACAGCCCGTTGCAGCCCGTCACCTTGTACCGCGCGAACGGAACGCGCTTGCCGTCCGTCGGACGGACCAGCACCGGAATGCGTCCGGTCGGGCCGTCGCCGATCATGCGGACGAGCACCATGCGCGCCGCATCGATCGGCGCGTCGGAACGCATGTAGATCGTGCGCCCCTGCGCGTCGGTGGTGCCTTCGACTTCGAGTTCCCGGCTGTCCTGGGTCGCGCTGGTGTAAAGCGCGAACGCATAGCGCGTGTTCGGCAGCGCCTGCCTGGTGGCGGGGTCGTGCAGCACGAAATAGCATCCGTTTGCGCCCCGCCCGGCCGACGCCTGCCCGTTGGCCTGCGTGGGATTGCACGTGTACGACGAGCCGTCGCCCGCGGCCGCCGTGTGTGCATGCTGTGGCCCCGTGTTCGCGCATCCGCCCGCCAGCGCGGCGACCAGCGATACGCACGCGCCGCGCAAGCGCGCGGGCCGACCGATTCCGGTTTTCATTGGAAGGTGTACCGTTCCCGATGTTGTCAATGCCGGGCGTGCCGTGCATGACACACCGGCACGCCGCCCTCGGCAACCGGCAGGATACGGACATCGCGGCGCGCTGTAAATCGCGCCGGCAACCGGCCACGCGCCCCGAACCGCAGCGTCGAACGCCGGCGCGGCATCGGGCCCGCGCCGGCCGCGCGCGTCAGCCCGCGAGCTTCTTCAGCGCGTCGAGCACCGCATCGCCCTTGAACGGCTTCACGATCCAGCCCTTCACGCCGGCGGCCTTGCCGCGCTCCTTCATCGCCGGGCTGCTTTCGGTCGTCAGCATCACGACGTTGACCGCCGTGTTCGCCAGTTCGCCGCGAATCTTCTCGACCATCGTCAGGCCGTCCATGTTCGGCATGTTCACGTCGCTGATCACGAGGCGCACGCCGGGCGTCGCCTTGAGCTTCGCGAGCCCGTCCTTGCCGTCGACGGCCGTCGCGACGTCGAGCCCGTGATTGCGCAGGAAGCCCGCCACTTCGTCGCGCACCGTGCCCGAATCGTCGACCACCAGAATCTTTGCCATGTCGTATTCCCCTTTCGTCGTTGCTGACTTCAACATTCAAAACAGTTCGAGTTCGCCCGATTCGACCATCGGCCCGACGTCCTGCACCGATTCGCGGAAATCCTCCGGCGACCAGCTCAGGCTGAACACGAAACGTTGGTCGAGACGGACCGAGCGCCCCGATGCCGGATCGGTCATCCGGTACTTGAAACAGAGCTGCGGACAATCGCCGCCGAACGAGATGAACTTCTGCTTGTGATTGACGACGAGCGGCACCTGCACCGGATGGCGCGCCAGCGCCTCGGCGTCGCCGAGATAGCGGTTCTTGAACGCGCCCCACACGAGATTGGTCAGCTCGCCGAGCACGCTGTTCACGTCGCGGAAATCCGGCGCGCGGCTGCCGTCGCGCGAGCCGCCGAGCATGTCGAGCAGCGGCTGCTCGCTCGTCTGCAGGAGCATGTAGCCGCGGCACCACGCGCTTTCGAGCGCGATCAGGCTGAACACCTCGCCGAAGATGATCTGGTCGCGCACGATGCACGGCGTGTCGTGCTCGATCGTCATGCCCGGGAACAGGCTGTCGAGGCGCGCCTCGGTGATCTCCGAGATGCCGCGCACGAGCGCGTTCGGGTAGTCGCGCCCAAACAGGTATTCGTCGATCGCGCGCTCGAGCGGCGTCATGTCGTCGGCGACGTAGGCCGCGCACGCGACACGCGCGAGCGCATCGGGCAGCCCGTCGCGCGACGCGAGCGATTCGCGGCGCAGGATGATCGGCAGCTCGGGCCGCAGCGCGTCGATCTGCGTCGCGATGATCGCGCTCTCGGCCGGCGAGCCGCCGTAATCCTCGGCCAGCAGGATCGCGCCGAGATCGATGTTCGAGCGCAGCACCTTCAGCAGCCGGCTGCGCCGCACGGTCAGGCCGACCAGGTTGTGCTCGTCGCAGAAACGCTTGATCGCGTCGGCATGCACACGGCTGTCGTCGAGCACGAGCACCTTGCTGACGGGTTGGTCTTCGGTCATCTGATGGATTCCTGATGGTCGGTCAGAACAGTTCGAGCTCGCCGCCGGTTTCCACCGTGGCCGCTTCCGGCACATGGAAATCGACCGGCGCGTTCGCGCACACGCACAGCGTCGCGCCGACCCGCACGTCGTCGAACGTCAGGTCGTACGCGGCCACGTAATCGGGCGAGAGCGCGTGCATGTAATCGATGCTCGCGCCGCTCAGCAGGTAAGGCGTCGACATCCCGAGATCGGGAAACGGCGCGGTCAGCGCCTGGTTGATCGCGCCGCAACACAGGTTCGCGGCTTCCATGAACGCGTCGGTCAGCGGCCGCGCGTTGCCCGCGCCTGCCGCCGTGCCGACGAAATGGCGGCGCGTCGCGTCGTCGTCGCTGAAGCGCAGCGCGAGCAGCAGGCGGAAGTGCAGCGCCGAGATCGTCAGCACGACCACATATTCGGGCGCCTTCGATTTCGATCGCGACGTCGCCTGCAAGCGATCGGGCGCGTCATGTTCGTGGCCGGTGGCCGGCCGGATGTCGCACGCGCCGCCGGATGCGAGCCGCGTGCGCGCGGCATCGAAAAAGATCCGCTCGAAACCGGCTCTCGCCTGCGCGCCGATCACGCGGCCTCTCCTTCGATCCGCGCGTGCAGTTGCCCGGCCAGCGTCTCGACGGTCGCGAGCGCGGCCGTGATCATCTTGCCGCCGGCCTGGATGTCCTGGAACGTCGCGGCGGTCACGAGATCGTTGCGGTTCAGGCTGTCGCGATAGCTGTTCGACAATTGCTGCGAGCGCGCGGCCAGCCCGCGCACCTCGCTCGCGACGATCGAGAAGCCGCGCCCGGCCGTGCCCGCGCGCGCGGCCTCGATCGACGCGTTCAGCGACACGATCGACACGTGCGCGACGATCGCCGACAGCTCCTGGTTCTTCGTGCGCATGTCCTGGTTCTGCGTGGTCAGCGAGATCATCTGCTCGTGCCAGCGCTCGAACGTGCCGGCTAGCCCGCGCAGGCGCGCGGCTTCGTCGGCGATCTTCATCGCGTGCTGCGCGAGCGCCGCGCGATCGGCCGACAGCGCCTGCAACGCGTCGCGCTGCGCGCCGTGCGCGGACGCCTCGCGCGCCAGCGCCTCCTCGAGCTGCGCCTCGCGCCGCGCCCATGCGTCGGCCGCTTCCGCATGCGCCGACGCCGCTTCTTCCGCGCGTGCACGGGCGGCGTCGAGCGCGTCGCGCAACGCATCGGCCTCGCGCGCCAGCGCCGCGACGTGCCGCCTGCGCATCACGCGAAACGCGATCGCCGCCGCCACGGCGACGACCGCGCCGCCCGCCAGCGCGGCGGCCATCTGAATCATCCACGCCTGCACGATCACGCCGTCACTCCGCTGCGCCGATATCCGCGCTGCGCGCCCGCTGGGCGGGCCCCGCGCCATGCGCGGCACCGTCCGCCGCGAAGCGCGCCGGCAGCGACACGATCGTCTCGAACGCGCGATACGGCGCGCCGACGCGATCGTCGGTGAAGCGCAGCGCGATATCGCCGCCCTCGCGCTTCAGGAAATTGCGCACCGCGTCCATGCCGACGCCGCGTCCGGATACTTCGGTCACCGTCTGCGCGGTCGAAAAACCCGGCCGGAAGATCAGTTCCGCGACCTCCTCGTCAGACAGTGCCGCCGCGTCGTCGGCATCGATCCAGCCGCGCTCGCGCGCGATGCCGCGAATCCGGTCGAGCGCGAGGCCGCGGCCGTCGTCGCCGAGCACGAACCACAGCTCGCCGCCGCCCACGCCGACCGCGATATCGATCGTGCCGGACGCCGCCTTGCCGGCCGCGCGCCGCACGTCGGACGATTCGATCCCGTGGTCGATCGAATTGCGCAGCAGGTGCATGAATACGTTCTTCAGCGTCGCGACGATCTCGCTGCGCACGCGCTGGCCGTGGCTGTCGATATGCACGACGGGCGCCGGCTTGCCGAGCTCGGCCGCGAGCGACGGCAGCGACTCGATCACGCTGCCGAGCGCCTCGCCGATACCCTGGGTGCCGAGCTGGCTCAACATGCGCCGCACGGCATCGCGCGCCGCGTGCCAGTCGGACGCATTTGCCGGATCGGCGCCGTCGAGCACGCGCAGGCTTTCGCTGATGCGCGCGCGCTCGACCATCAGGAAATCGGCGCCGCTTTGCGCCGGCTCGCTGCTGCGGCCGAGCGTGACCGCGTTGATCGTCGCGTAGTGATCGACGGCTTCGCGCACGCGCGCCAGGTCGTCCATCAGCGCGTCGCGGTTCCACTCGGGGCCGCTGTCCGCGCGCCGCAGCGATTCGTACGCCTGCTCCGCTTCGTGGACGATGTTCGTCAGATGCTGGAGGCTGTAGGTGCGCGCATTGCCCTTGATCGTGTGCATGTTGCGGAACAGCGCCGCGACGATCGAATGATCGGCGCGCTCGTGCTGGCGGATCATCCGCTCGTTCTCGCTGAGGAAGCCCTTCGCGCTGTGCACGAAGTCGTGGAACTTGTCCTGGCTGATCGACAGGATCTCGCCGATCATCTCGAGGCGCCGCTGCTGCTCGCCGGCCTGCGCGGTCAGCTCGCGGATCTCGGTCACGTCGCGCACGCACAGCATCAGGCGCACCACCGTGTCGGTCTCGTCGGTGATCGCCGACCAGCTCAGATCGAGCCATTTCTCGCGGCCGTCCGGCATCCGCTTCGCGACTTCGTTGACGAGCAGGTGCTCGTTGAACGCGAAGTTCATGCTGTCTTCGCCCAGGCACGCGTGCACGGCCGCATCGACCTGCGAACGCGCGTCGGCGCCGATCGCCGAATCGTCGAACACGAGCGCCATCAGGTCGCGGCCGGCAATGTCGTTCGTCTCGAAGATGGTTTCGAGGTACGCCGAATACTCCGCATGCACGACGCCGCCTTCGACGACGGTCAGGATGCCCTGCTGCATGTTCTGCAGCATCGCCTGGATGTCGGCCGTCTTCTGCTTCAGTTGCGCGGCGTTCTCCTGGATCTTCTCGATCATCCCGTTGAACGCGACGATCGAATGGCCGATTTCGTCCATCCGGCCCACCGGCACGCGGCGCGTGAAATCCTGGCTCCTCGCGATCTCGCTCATCGCCGTCTGCATCCCGATCAGCGGGCGCGTGATCTGGCGATACAGCACGAGGCCGAGCGCGGTCAGCAACACGATCACCGTGCCGGCGACGGCCGCGATCGCGGTCGCCGTGGTCGCGAGCATCCCGTTCAGCGCGCCGATCGCGTCGTCCTTCTGGCGGTTCTTCTCGACGCGCAGCGTGTCGACGATGCTTTCGAGTTCGTCGCGATACTGCGCGACGTTCGCGAACAGGTAGGCCTGCGCCATCTCGGCCTTGCCGTCCGCCTTCATCTTCACGGTGTCGTCGATCGCCGCGAAATAGTTGGCGGCACTGTCCTTCGCCTGCGCGACGAGCCCTTCCTGCGCGCGGCCGACCGCCGATTTCGCCTGCGCGTCGAGCGCGGCGCGCAGTGCGGCCTGCTTCGCCTTCAGCTCGTCGCGCGCCTGCGCGGCGGTGTTCGCGTCGGGCGCGTAGACGAGCGTCATCGTCGCGATCTGGATGTTCTTCACGTCGGCGACGAGATCCGCCGACGCGAGCGCGCTCGGCACGATTCCCTGGGTGACCTGACGCACCTCGGATGCGCTCTTGCGCGTCTGGTACACGGCATAGATGCCGATCGCGGACAGCGCGAAGAACGTCAGGACGACTAGTAGCGTAATGCGATGACGGATGGTCATGAGTACAGCTCCCCGCAGCGATCCGGCTTCGATCGCCCTCTGGTCTAATGAAAGAATGTGAGCGCCGAATTATCGGGGATGGTGTATGACTGTCCGATGACCGACAATCAATCGTTCATTGAGGAAATTGAAATGAATAATTGTGCGGGGAAAAGCCTAAAGTTTTTCGCGGATTTGCCGTTAACTCGCCACCGCCATATGCAGCACGGCCACGGCGCCCGACGCATCGCCGCAATAGCGGATATTCATCGTTTTATTCATGCTCCGCGAAATCCGTTTTATCGAATGCCGGTAAAACGTTTGCGCATTATCGGCGAGCCGGTTTATTTCGGCCTCTTTTTATAATCGATGCTGCGTTCGCCTGGCAGGCTCGTTAATGTCGCCCGTGCATGATCCGCCGCTCGGCCTTCGCTCGGTTCGGCGAGCCAGTCTTCGAATTGCAGCCGCGGAACCCGCCCGAATTCGCGGACATTGTGCGTGACGAGCACGAGATGCCGGGCGCGCGCCTGCCCTGCGATCAACGCGTCGTAAGGGCCGATCGCCGTACCGGCCGCGATCAGATGCGCACGAATTTCGCCCGCATGCTGCGCATCCTCGGTGTCGAACGGGACGACCTCGAACTGAAGCGCGTCGACACGTGCGACGTTCGCTGCCGCTCGCCGACTCTTGTACGCGCCGTAATAAAGCTCATGCGCGACGATCGCCGGGATCCCGAAATCGGCCGGCCGCCAGGCATGCAGACGGGCCAGCATTGCCGGCTCGCCCTCGAGAATGGCGATCACCGCGGTGGTGTCCAGCAGGAACTTCATTCGAACACATCCAGGCCCGAGCGCTCCTGAGCGGACGGCTGCGTGGTCGCCGCAGCCTCGAAGTCGGCGTCGACGGGGCCGATCAGCGGCGTCAGCCATGCCCAGTCTTGCGGCACCGGTTCAAGAATGACGGACGCCCCATGGCGGCGGATGCGCACCTCGGCCGTATCGAAGCGGAAATCCTTCGGCAGCCGGACGGCCTGCGAGCCGCGATGCTTGAAGATCTTTGCCGTGTCCATCTTCGCGCCCTCACGTATCTACAAAATGCATCTATTTTGTCAACGCACGTGAGAATGACGAGTCGTCCGATCGGCCTGCTGCCGAAAGGTTGCCGGGCCGTTGGCCCATGCCTGGCGGCATGGCGTCGCGATCCGTTCCCGCAGCGCACCGCGGCCCGATTCGTTCCCCCGCGGAAACAATCAATCCCGCCCCGGCGATTCCCGTCCCGATCCGCCCGCTCTAGACTGTCGCATCGTTCCCTTTCGGACTCACGCAATGACCGACGTTCTGCCGCTGACCACCGATCCCGAATCCGGGCTGCAGTACCGGCTGCGCCCGGCCAACGGCCGCCCCGCCGCCCGCCTGTTGCTGCTGCACGGCGTCGGCGGCAACGAAACCAACCTGCTGAACGTGGCCGGCACAATCGATCCGCGCATCGAAATCGCGTTCGTGCGCGGCCCGCTCACGTTCGGGCCGGATCAGCATGCATGGTTTCCGGTGCGTTTCGGCCCGAACGGCCCTGAAATCGATGCGGCGCGTGCCGACGAGAGCCGCGTGCAACTGATCGCGCTGCTGCACGCGCTCCGCGCGCGGGATGGCGCAGCCCCCGCGTCGGCCACCGTGATCGCCGGCTTCAGCCAGGGCGGCATCATGAGCGCGAGCGTCGGCCTCACGTCGCCGGGCGACGTGAGCGCGTTCGCCGTGCTGTGCGGCCGCATCCTGCCGGAAATCGATTCGCTGATCGCGCCGCGCGATGCGCTTCGCCCGCTGCACGCGTTGATCGTGCATGGCCGCTTCGACGACAAGCTGCCCGTCGCGTGGGCAGACAAGGCCGATGCGAAACTGGCGGCACTCGGCATCGCGCACGACACGCGGCTGTATGCGGCCGGACACGAGCTGACCGCGGAGATGGCCGGCGATTTCGGCCGATGGGTCGGCGAGCGCGCCGGCTTGAACCGGACTTGAACCGGACGCACCGCAGGCGCCGGCCCGCAAACGGACCGGCGCCTGCGGTGCATGGCATTACGCGTTCCGGGCAGGCTCGGCAACGGCGCGCGCCGATGCGGGCATCGCCGCCTGCTCGCGCACGGCTCCGCGTTTCGCCAGCTTCCAGCCGATCGCCAGCGCGAGCACGACGACCGGAATCATCGCAACGGTCCACGTGCCGCCCGGATAATCGAACGCCATCAGCACCAGCACGCTGACCAGGAACCCGAGCGTGAGCCACGACGTGAAAGGCGCGCCGGGCATCCGGAACGACACCGGGCTCAGTTCGCCGCGATCGACCGCGCGACGGAACAGGATCTGGCACATCACGATGAAGCCCCAGGTCGTGATGATCCCGAGCGACGCCATGTTCAGCACGATCTCGAACGCCTGCGCCGGCACGATGTAGTTCAGCGGCACGCCGATCGCATTGACCGCGACCGTGACGAGGATTCCACCATAGGGCACGCCGCGCGCGTTCATCCGCGACACGAAGCGCGGCGCGGAGCCGCCCATCGCGAGCGAGCGCAGCACGCGCCCGGTCGAATAGAGGCCGGAATTCAGGCTCGACAGCGCGGCAGTCAGCACCACGACGTTCATCACCGTGCCGACGTACGGCACACCGAGCTTGCTGAAGAACGTCACGAACGGGCTTTCGTGCGCGCTGTACGCGGTCCACGGCAGCAGCATCGTCAGCAGCACGACCGAGCCGACGTAGAACAGCCCGATACGCCACATCACGCTGTTGATCGCCTTCGGCAACACCTTGCGCGCATCGGCGGTCTCGCCCGCCGCGACGCCGACGAGCTCGATGCTCGCGTATGCGAACACCACGCCCTGCACGATCAGCACGGCCGGCAGGATGCCGTGCGGGAAGATCCCGCCGTGATCCGCAACGAGATGCAGCCCCGGCATCTGGCCGGCGACCGGATGCCCGCTCGCGAGAAACACGGCGCCGACCGCGAGGAACAGCGCGAGCGTCCCCACCTTGACGATCGAGAACCAGAACTCCATCTCGCCGAACACCTTCACGCCGATCATGTTCATCACCGACACGATCCCGAGCGCGCCGAGCGCGAACACCCATTGCGGCACGTCGGTGAACACGGCCCAGTACTTCATGTAGATCGCGACCGCGGTGATGTCGACGATGCCGGTCGTCGCCCAGTTCAGGTAGTACATCCAGCCCGCGACGAACGACGCGCGTTCGCCCATGAACTCCCGTGCGTACGACACGAAGCTGCCGCTGGTCGGCCGGTGCATCACGAGCTCGCCGAGCGCACGCATGATCAGGAACGCGAACGCGCCGCACACGAGATACACGAGCGCCAGCGCGGGCCCCGCACTCTGCAGGCGGCCGCCCGCGCCGAGGAACAGGCCGGTGCCGATCGCGCCGCCCATCGCGATCATCTGCACGTGGCGCGGCTTCAACTTCTGTTCGTAGCCGGCTTCGTGCGACGCGAACATCGCATCGCGGTCGGCATGACGGGGATCCGCGCCGCCGGCCGTGTCGGCCGGGCGCTCGCTGGCGTGCTTCATGGTGTGTCTCCGTTTCTTGATGTATCGCGCCCGTCGACGGGCGCTGCGGGGAACGGCCACGCGCGGGCCGCCGGCGGCATGGGCCGGCGCCGCGCGGGCGGAATCAGTAGGCGCGCGGCCGGATCAGCGCTTCGGGCTGCAGCGCCTCGTCCAGTTGCGCGTCGGTCATCAACCCGTGAGCCAGCACGACTTCGCGGATCGACTTGCCGCTCTCGTGCGCTTCGGCGGCCACGGCGGTTGCGCGCTTGTAGCCGATGTACGGATTCAGCGCGGTGGCGAGCGCGACCGAGCGCTCCATCGTCTCGCGCAGCCGCTCGGGATTCGCGGTGATGCCGCTCACGCACCGCTGCGCGAGCGTCGTGCAGGCGGCCGTCAGGTGGCTGAAGCTGCGGAACAGCGCGCTGGCGATCACCGGTTCGAACGCGTTGAGCTGAAGCTGGCCGGCCTCGGCCGCGAAGGTGATGGTCACGTCGTTGCCGAACACCTCGAACGCGACCTGGTTGACGACTTCCGGGATCACCGGATTCACCTTGCCGGGCATGATCGACGAGCCGGCCTGCACCGGCGGCAGGTTGATCTCGCCGAAGCCCGCGCGCGGGCCGCTCGACAGCAGCCGCAGGTCGTTACAGATCTTCGACAGCTTGACGGCGATCCGCTTGAGCACGCCCGACACCTGGACGAACGCGCCGCAATCCTGCGTCGCCTCGATCAGGTTCGGCGCGGTGCTCAGGTCGAGCCCGGTGATCCGGCGCAGCGCGGCCAGCGCCTTCTCCGCGTACTGCGGGTGGGCGGTGATGCCCGTGCCGATCGCGGTCGCGCCGAGGTTGATCTCGCGAATCAGCCAGCCTGCCTCCTGCAGCCGCGCGATGTCTTCCGTCAGCATGACTGCGTAGGTCGAGAATTCCTGGCCGAGCGTCATCGGCACCGCGTCCTGCAGTTGAGTGCGGCCGAGCTTCAGCAAACCGGCGAACGCGTCGGCCCGCTCGGCGAACGCATCGCGCAGCCGCGCCATCGCTTCGAGCAGATGTTCGACCGCGAAGCACGTCGCGATCCGGATCGCGGTCGGATAGACGTCGTTGGTGCTCTGCGCGAGATTGACGTGCTCGTTCGGGTGCAGATATTCGTACTGTCCGCGCGCGTGCCCCATGATTTCGAGCGCGCGGTTGCAGATCACCTCGTTCGCGTTCATGTTGGTCGACGTGCCGGCGCCGCCCTGGATGACGTCGACGACGAACTGGTCGTGCAGCCGCCCTTCGCGGATCTCGACGCACGCGGCGGCGATCGCATCGCGGTACGGCCGCGGCAGCAGGCCCAGTTCGCAGTTGGCGTCGGCCGCCGCTTCCTTCACGGCCGCGAGCGCCATCACGAGGTACGGCAGCGACGCAATGGTGCGGCCCGAAATGTCGAAATTTTCTTTCGCGCGCAGCGTGTGGACGCCGTAATAGGCGGCATCCGGAATACTTCGTTTGCCTAAAAGATCCGCTTCGACGCGGAAGCCGTTTTCGGTCATCGTGCCCTCCAGGATGTCTCGTGCCGCTCGTCGTTCGCCGCTTGCCGACGCGACGGGTTCGCATTCTATGCCTTTGCAAAAACAAGCTCCCTTCTGTATTATCGAAAGCGGTTTTGCGTGTGGCGCAACAGCGAGAATCGAATGAAGAAAGGCGCGAGAGAAACCGGCATCGATCACCTCGGCGCGATGCGCGCGTTCGTGCGCGTGGTCGAAACGGGGAGTTTTTCGGCGGTCGCGAAGGAGATGCACGTGTCGACGTCGACGGTCGCGCGCAAGGTGACGGCGATCGAGGAGGCGCTCGGGGTCGCGCTGCTGCACCGCTCGACGCACAGCGTGACGCTCACCGAAGCCGGCCATATCTATCTGGAGCGCGCGGTCACGCTGATCGCCGATCTCGACGACACGCTGCGCGTCGTCGCCGAGCTGAATGCGCAGCCGAGCGGCCCGCTGAAGCTCACCGCGCCGGTCGCGTTCGGCCGCCGTCACCTCGCGCCGCTGATCGCGCCGTTCCTGGCGCGCTATCCGACGATCCAGCTCGACGTGCGGCTCACCGACAACCACAACGACCTCGTGGCCGGCGGCTTCGACCTCGACATCCACGAAGGCGAGAACTACCTGGACAACCTGGTCGTCCACCGGCTGTCGCGCAACGACAGCATCCTGTGCGCGACGCCCGGCTACCTCGACCGCTGCGGGCGCCCGGCGACGCCGGACGACCTGAAGCACCACAACTGCCTGCGCTACGTGCATCCGGAAGGCGATCCGCGCTGGGCTTTCGTGAACGGCGACACCCAGCACAGCGTGCTGCCGGCCGGCAATCTCGTCACCGACCATTCGGAGCTGCTGCTGGAAGCGACCTGCGCGGGGCTCGGCATCGCGGAATTCGAGATCTGGCTGGTGCGCGACCTGCTCGCGAGCGGCCAGCTCGAAGCCGTGCTGCCGCGCTACCGGCTGCAGAACCGGCTGACCGGCGAATTCATCTACATCGCATATCTGGCGAACCGGCGCAGCTCGGCGAAGCTGCGCGTGCTGAAGGATTTTCTCGTGGAACACCTCGCGCAGATCGGCGAGCTGTCGGATCGGGAACTGGCGAAGCTTCACCACGCACGCGCGTAGCGTGCGCCGATGCACGGCCCGGATCGCGGGCTGGCGGCATCGGCGCGGCGGCCGCGTTCAGGCCGCCTGCAATTCGAACGGGAACGTCACGTGCCCGAACTCGACTCCCTGCGTGTTGAGCATCCGCGGCCGGTGAAAGCCAGCCAGTTGCGCGCGCTGCTCGGCCGTGCCGATCTGCAGCCGCTCGAGGATTTCGCTCACGACCATATAGAGCACGTCGAGATTGCCGTCCTCGATCTTCACCGAGATGCCGAGCGCGCCGTCCGCGCCGAGTTGCCGCGTGCGTTCCGACGCGCGCACGCCGATCCCGTAGCACGCATCCGCGCCGAGCTTGCCGACCACCTGCCCGCCGAACGCGTTCATCAGCACCGTGCAATAGCGCCCGTCGCCTGCGACCAGTTCCGGATAGGCGGTCATCGCACGGTGAATGCGCGCCAGTGCGCGCACGCGATCGGTGAGCGCGCCGCCCGCTTCCGCCGCGTCCGCGCCGTCGGCCAGCGACGCGTACAGGCGCGCCAGCCGATCCAGCGAGAACGCCGGCGTCGGCAGGTTGCAGCCGTCGATGCCCCAGTCGACTTCGTCGTCGCGCAGGCCGCACGCGTCGGCCACCGCGTGCTTCACGCGCACCTGCATCGGATGGTCGGGCAGATGGTAATCGGCGATCGCGGCGCCGATCGCGCGCGCGCCCGCCAGCATCCCGACATGCTTGCCCGAACAGTTGCTGCATACGCTAGTCGGCGTGTAGTCGCGCTTGATCCATGATCGGTACACCGCGTCGGACAACGGCGGATGGCCGCCGCAGCGCAAATCCGATTCGTGCGCGTCGACCTTCTCGAGCATCGCGCGCGTGCGTTCGATGTGACGGTCCTCGCTGCTGTGCGACGCGCACATCAACGCGATGTCCGCGTCGTCGAAGCCGAAACGTTCCGGCGCGCCCGTCTCGATCACCGACAGCGCCTGGGCCGGCTTGGCGGCCGACCGCGCGAGCGTCATCCGGAACGGATCGCCGAACCGGGCCAGCAGCCGGCCGCGGGCGTCGACTACCGCCACATGGGCGACGTGCGTGTTCTCGATCGCATTGCCGCGGTACGTGACGACCGCTGCGCGTGGGGTGTCCATCCTCTTCTGTCTCCTTGCTCGGGGGCCTGATGCCGGGGCCCGTCCAACCGGTACGGCAGTGTAGCGAGTCGTCGTCGCCGCGCGTCGGTCCCGTCATGGAAAGCGGTGTTGCGCACGATGCAAAGCCGGTCGAACGGCAGCGGCAACGCGTCGATTGGCTGCCCATCGGGATGGCGCCACACGTCGCGGTCGATCCGGCATTCGGCGCACGGCAGGTCGGACGGTGCCCGGTCCTGCCCGGCCGGGCGATTTCGCGCTACGCGTCCAGCGCGAGCAACGCGAACGTCGCGAGCCAGTGCTCGCCCATGTAGTCGCCGGCCACGTGCGCGAGTGCGCTCGCGAGATGCCGGTCGGCCGCGTCGAGCAGCTTCGCACGCCGTGCATCGCCTGCCGGCAGCGCGCCGGCCAGCGACCGCTGGCACCACGCGCGGCTCAGGTTCAGCCCGTCGAGGTGCGCGATCTTGCCGTCGCTGCGGTCGCTGACGGTCGCCGGCTCGAACAGCGTCGCGGGCTCGCCGCGCGCGAGGTCGGGCAGGAAGCGCGCGAACCAGCCGTCGAATTCGGCGGCCGGCAGCACGCGCCGCATCAGTTCGGCCTCCATCAGCGCGGGCGACAGGAATTCGTCGCCCGACGGTTCCCACGCCTGGCATGCGACGTCGTTCAGGTGCCAGCGCTTCGCGGTATCGACGATCAGCGCGGCAAGCCCGTCGCGCTGCGTGTCGCGGGCGAAATCGAGCGCGAGCGCCAGCGCGAACGCGGTGTTGAAGTGCGTGCCGACACGCAGCGGATAGGTCGCCTTCGGCAGGAAAGTCTCGAAGCGCGACACGAACAGGTCGGCCAGCGGCGCCATCGTCTTCGCCCAGCGCGCGGCCTGCGGCAGCACGCCCTTCAGCGCGAGCCGCTCGAGCTGCGCGGCGAGCGCGAGCAGCCACGCCCAGCCGTACGGCCGCTCGAAGCCGGCGTTGTGCGGCCGCGCGAGATACGCGCGCTCGCCGGCGACGTTCGCGTCGGTGAAATGCGCGTCGACGATCGCGACGATGCGTTCGGCTTCCGGCAATGCCGGGTAGCGTTCGAGCACGCGCAGCACGAGCCAGTAGCCGTGCACGCACGAGTGCCAGTCGTAGCTGCCGTAGAAGATCGGATGCAATGCGCGCGGCCCCTGCACGTCGTGCGGACCTTCGAGCGCATGCGTGAGCTTGTTCGGATATTCGCGGGTCAGGTGCGCGAGCGCGAGCGACGCGAATTTCGACGCGAGTTCGGGAGTGAGTCGGTCGGTCATGAGGATCTCGTCCATCGAGTCAGAAGCGGAATACGAACGCGTACATCAGCAGCGTGTTCACGGCCAGCAGCAGCACGGCCGTCGGCCACTGCATCTTGATCACGCCGTTCTTGTCCTTCAGTTCGAGCAGCGCCGCGGGCACGATGTTGAAGTTCGCGGCCATCGGCGTCATCAGCGTACCGCAGAAGCCGCTCAGCATCCCGATCGCGCCCATGATCGCCGGATTGCCGTGGAACTGATGGACGATCAGCGGCAGGCCGATGCCCGCCGTCATCACCGGGAACGCGGCGAAGCCGTTGCCCATGATCATCGTGAACAGCGCCATGCCGACCGTGTAGGCCGCGACCACCGCGAACGGCGAATCGATCGGCACCCATTCCTTCACGAGCCCCGACACCACCCCGCCAACGCCCGCGATCGCGAACAGCGCGCCGAGCGCCGCGAGCATTTGCGGCAGGATCGCGGCCCAGCCGACCGCATCCATCGTATGGCGCGCTTCCTTCAGCGCGTGCACGGGCGAATCGCGCAGCATCGCGAGCGCGACGACGAACGCGACGATCGTGCCCAGCACGAGCGAGATCAGCGTCACGCTCTTCGGGTCGACGAACGGCACGAGTTTCAGTGCGAACGTGCCGATCAGCGTGACGACCGGAATCAGCAGCGCGGGCAGGAACAACCGGTTGCCGAAGCGTTGCGCGAGCGTCTCGCGCCGCACGGCCGCCGCTTCGCCGGCCTCGTCCGACCGGCCGCGGCCGAGCCTGCCCGAACCGGCGATCAGCGCGAGCGCGATCGCGAGGCAGCCCGTGACGAAATGCGGCAGCAGCGCACCGAACAGGAACGTGACCGCGTAGATGGCCCAGAACGCGAAATTGACGACGCGCCGCGGGTTCGTGCGGTCCGTCAGGTTGAAGTACGCGAACGCGGCGAACATCAGCCCCGCGAGCGTGTACAGCGATTCGAGGCCGATCATCGCGCGCCCTCCTGCTTCACCAGGCCGAAGCCGCGCGCGAGCCGGCGGTCGAGCAGCGCAAGGCGCGTGCAGTGAATCAGCAGCGCGGCGATCGCGGTCGGGATCGCCCACACCGACAGGTGCAGCGGCTCGATGGCGATGCCGTTCTGTTCGAGAAAGCCCTTGATCAGCAGGATCGACTGGATCGCGATGAAGATGTCCTCGCCGAAGAACACGGCGACGTTGTCGGCGCCCGACGCGTGCGCGCGGATCTGCTGTCGCACCGACTCGGGCAGCTCGCCGTGCCGGCTGACCGCGGCGGCCTCGGCCATCGGCGCGATCAGCGGCCGCACCATCTGCGCGTGGCCGCCGAGCGACGTGAGACCGAGTGCGGCCGTCGCCTGGCGCAGCACGAAATACAGCATCAGCACGCGGCCCGTGGTGGCCGCATGCACGCGCGAGATCATCCGCTTCGCCTGCTCCTTGAGCCCGTTGCGCTCGAGCAGCGCGATCACCGGCAGCGTGAGCCAGATCAGCCCCATGTAGCGGTTCTCGGCGAACGCCTTGCCGAACGCGCCGACGATGTCGACGAGATTCAGCCCGCCCGCCAGCCCCGTCGCGATCCCCGCGATCGTGACCACCAGCAGCGCATTGAAGCGCAGCGCGAAGCCGATCACGACGATCGGCACCCCAATCAGCACCAGCATTTCTCCTCCGTGTGTCTGGACGCGCGGCACGTCGGCAACGCGTTGGCGGCCCGGTTTGCATCGGGCTCGGACGGCGAAATCTAACACGAGACTTTATCGATAAAAAGTCGACAATTTGCCGATTCGGGTAAACGTTGAAGCCGGCGGATACCGTGCGCGCGCCGTGTGTCGAGCGCATTTCATCGGACGAATCGGGTCGGCCCGCGCGCGTGGCGCAGCCCCGGGACGGCGACTACACTGAAAGGCATCGGCAACGTACGGGAGAGCCGCCATGATTGACGTATTCCAGACCATCGGCAGCCGCGCGTTCTCCGCTCATCTGGCGAAGGACGGGATGGTGACGCTGATGGAGCAACACCATGAAGTCGACCGCGTGACGCTCGCGACCGCTTATGCCGCGCTCGTCGAGGAAGCCGAGCAGGAAGGCGACCTGCGCGACGCGACGGTCGAAGGGATGATGCGCGCGCTGATCCAGGGCTACGCACGTAGCCATTGACGGTGCGGCGGGCGCGTACGCTGCGCGGCCCGATGCTCTCGACGGCCCGGTACGGCTCGCTACGGCCCGCCACGCGGCCGGCGCGCGCCCGCGCCCATGCCGGACCCACCGGCCCTCGCGCGGTTGCCGGTCGTCAGCCTGCGTGAAGCGCCTCGGCAAGTTCGCTGCCGCGCCATTGCCGGCGCGATCGCGTTCCGTCATGAAGGCTTCGGCCTCGTCGCGGCCGGCACACGGGATCGTGCTGAAATAACGCGCGCGCTGCGCATCGCGTTCGACCGGACAATCGCGGTAGATCGACGCATATCCGCTCTCGATGTAGATCCTCTACGGCAAACGGCCGTCGCGCGCGGTCGCGACCGGTGCGAACGGCGCGCGGCTGACGACGAGCAGGGTTTCGCGCGCGGTCCTCGGGATCCCGCTTTCTTTTTTTCGATGCCGGCACGGTAACATGCGGACTTTTGCGGCCTGTCCGGACAGGATCGACTGGCCCGCTTGCAGGCAATGCGGCACAGTCATAGAGGAAACGCACTGAAACGGCATCATGCGCTCATTTTTCGATTGCCGCCGCCCGCGCTGCATGACAGCATTCGGGCGTCGTCAACCGAAAAGAATGCCGCGCCGTCCGGCCGCCGATGCCGCCCGGCAGCGAGCGCCGAACAGGCTGCCCCCTCCATGAACCCGGCCCACCTCCAACACTACGAACCGACCGGAGAATTCCGCTTGTGAACATCGGCATCGTCAACGACCTCCCGCTTGCCGTCGAGGCGATGCGCCGCGCGATCGCGCGACGGCCCGAGCACCGCGTGCTGTGGGTCGCGACCGACGGCGCGCAGGCCGTCGAACTGTGCGCCGCGCAGCCGCCCGACATCGTGCTGATGGACCTGATCATGCCGAAATTCGACGGGATCGAAGCGACACGTCGGATCATGCGTTCCGAACGACCGTGCGCGATCCTGATCGTGACGAGCTGCATCGGCGCGAACGCGTGGCGCGTGTTCGAGGCGATGGGCGCCGGCGCGCTCGATGCGGTCGACACGCCGCGGCTCGGCGACGGTGCCGCCGGCGACACGACGAAACTGCTGCTCGCGAAGATCGACCAGATCGGCCGCCTGCTCGACGCGCCGGGCGGCACGCGCGTCGCCGGCGCGGCCGCGCGCGGCGGCGGCCCGCTGGTCGCGATCGGCGCATCGGCCGGCGGCCCCGGCGCGCTCGCGTCGATCCTCGGCAGCCTGCCGGCCGATTTCAATGCGCCGATCGTGATCGTGCAGCACGTCGATCGCGCGTTCGCCGAAGGCATGGCGCAATGGCTCGACGGTCAGACGCGGCTCGCCGTGCGCGTCGCGCGCGAAGGCGACCGCCCGCAGCCAGGCGTCGCGCTGCTCGCCGCGACCGACGATCACCTGCGCATCACGCGCGCCGGCACGCTCGAATACACGCGGGAACCGGCCGCCACGCCGTATCGGCCGTCGGTCGACGTGTTCTTCAACAGCCTGACCGAGCACTGGCCCGGCCGCGTGATCGGCGTGCTGCTCACGGGGATGGGACGCGACGGCGCGATCGGCCTGAAGGCGTTGCGGATGAAGGGCTACCATACGATCGCGCAGGACGAGGCGACGAGCGCGGTGTACGGAATGCCGAAGGCGGCGGCGACGCTCGGCGCGGCGCGTGCGATCCTGCCGCTCGGGCGCATCGCGGGCGAGCTGGCGGCGCTCGCGCGGCTCTGAACCCGACGATGACCGCGCGCAACACCCATGCCTGCCCCTGCAACGACCGCGACAACCGCAACGACCCGCATCGATCATGACGATTGACCTGACTCGCCCGCCGGGCGGCCCGACCGCGTCGCCCGCCGACGCGCCGGCGATGGTGTTGCTGGTCGACGACCAGACGATCGTCGCGGAGGCCGTGCGGCGCGCGCTCGTCGACGAGGAAGGCATCGACTTCCACTACTGCCCGCGCTCGGACGACGCGATGGCCACCGCGATCGAGACGCGCCCGACCGTGATCCTGCAGGATCTCGTGATGCCGGGCATCGACGGGTTGAGCCTCGTGCGGGCGTACCGTGCGAATCCGGCGACGCGCGACGTGCCGATCATCGTGCTGTCGACGCAGGAAGAGCCGGTGATCAAGAGCGCCGCGTTCGCGGCCGGCGCGAACGACTATCTGGTCAAGCTGCCCGATCGCATCGAACTCGTCGCGCGCATCCGCTACCACTCGCGCTCGTACATGAACCTGCTGCAGCGCGATGAAGCCTATCGCGCGTTGCGGCAATCGCAACAGCAACTGCTCGAGGCCAATCTCGAACTGCGGCGCCTCACGCACTCCGACGGCCTGACCGGCCTGTCGAACCGGCGCTATCTCGACGAATACCTCGCCGCCGAGTGGCGGCGCGGCGCGCGCGAACGCAGCGAGCTGTCGCTGCTGATGATCGACGTCGACAACTTCAAGCTGTACAACGATACGTACGGGCACGTGTCGGGCGACAGCGTGCTCAAGCAGATCGCATCGACGATCGAGCGCTGCCTCGGGCAGTCTGGCGATCTCGCCGCGCGTTTCGGCGGCGAGGAATTCGCGGTCGTGATGCCGGCCACGTCGCCGGGCGCCGCACGGCTGCTCGGCGAGAAGATCCGGCTCGCGGTCGAAGCGCTGCGCCTGCGGCATGCTCACTCGTCGACGGGCAACCACACCGTGACGATCAGCATCGGCGGCGCGAGCATCGTGCCCACGCCCGGCCTGCCGACGACACTCCTGATCGAGGCGGCCGATCGCGCGCTCTATCGCGCGAAGCACGAAGGCAAGAACCGGGTCGAGATCGATCCGCCGCCGGGCGCGGGCGGGTTCGGCGCGCGCTAGCGGGACACCCGGCACGCGCTTATGCGGCGCCGAGCCGGCGCGCGTAGTCGTTCGCGTCCAGCGGGCGGCTGAACAGATAGCCTTGCTGCATGTCGCAGCCGATCTGCTGCAGGAACCACGACTGCGCCTGCGTCTCGACGCCTTCGGCCGTGACCTTCATCCCGAGCGAATGGGCCATCGCGACGACCGCCTGCGTGATCGCGACCGAGTCGTGATGATCGGGCACGCCCGACACGAACGAACGGTCCACCTTCAGGTTGTGCAGCGGAAAACGCTTCAGGTACGCGAGCGACGAATAACCGGTGCCGAAATCGTCGACCGAGATCCGCACGTTCATGTCCGTGAGCGCTTCGAGCATCGGCAGCACGGTATCCGTGTCGTTCATCAGCACGCCTTCGGTGATCTCGAGTTCGAGCGCGGACGGGTCGAGCCGCGTTTGCGCGAGACAGCGGGCGACCGACTCGACGAGCCCTTCGTGAAACTGCCGCGGCGACAGGTTGACGGCCAGCATCAGGTCCGGCGCGATCGTGCGACGCCATTCGGCCGCCTGCCGGCACGCGGTTTCGAGCACCCACTGGCCGATCGCGACGATCAGCCCCGTGTCTTCCGCGACCGGAATGAATTCCGCCGGCGACATCGGCCCGAGCTCGGGGCTCGTCCAGCGCAGCAGCGCCTCGGCGCCGACCGTGCGGCCGCTGCGCGCATCGACGACGGGCTGATACGCGAGCCGCAGCATGTCCGACGCGAGCGCGCGCCGCAGCGACTGCTCGATCGCGAAGCGGCGCTGCAGCCGCAGGTTGAGCTGGGCGGTGAAGAACGTGAAGTGGTTGCGGCCGCGCTGCTTCGCGTCGTACATCGCCGAATCGGCGTTGCGCATCAGCGTCACGGCGTCGTCGCCGTCGCGCGGCGCGACGCTGATCCCGATCGATACGCCGAGCCAGTATTCGTTGTTCGCGATCGCGAACGGCTTCGCGATCGCCTCGATGACCTCGCGCGCGAGCACCGCGAGATGCTCGGGATCGTCGCAGTCGTCGACGAGGATCACGAACTCGTCGCCGCCGACGCGCGTGAGCGCGTAGCGGCCATCCGCGCAGGCCGCGAGCCGCGCCGCGACGCTGCGCAGCAGCGCGTCGCCCGCGTCGTGGCCGGCCGTGTCGTTGACCTTCTTGAAGCCGACCAGATCGATGAACAGGATCGCGACGCGCGCGGGCCCGGCCGCCGCATCGTGCACGTCGAACAGCTCGCGCATGCGGTCGCCGAGCCAGCGGCGGTTGTAGAGGCCCGTCAGCGCGTCGCGGGTCGCCAGATACCGCAACTGCTGCTGCGCTTCGCGCACCGGGCCGATGTCGTTGAACGACACGAGCACCGAGTCGGCCTGCGTCTCGCCCGGCCTCACGATCGGCACTGCGTTGCCGCGCACCCAGATGATGTCGGCGTCCGCGAGGCCGAAGCCGACCGTGTAGCCGAGCTGAGGCTTGCCCGTCTTGAGCGCGATCCGGCTCGGCCAGTCGTCCGGCGCGATCGGCGTGCCGTCTTCGTGCAGCTTGCGCAGGACCACCGTCGACAGCCGGCGCCCGACGAGCTCGCCCTTCACGCGCAGCATCCGGTTCGCGCTCGGGTTGCTCGCGACCACGACACCGTCGCGCGACACGACGAGGATTCCTTCATTCAGGCTGTTGACGACGAGCCGGTGATGTTCCTCGCTGCGTGCGAGTTGCCGCGCGATCCGGTCCTGGTGCACCGCGAGGCCGACGCTGTTGCCGATATCGCGCAACAGCGCGGTTTCCTCGTCGCTCGGGCGGCACGGCCGGTGGTGATAGATGGCGAACGCGCCGAGCACGACGCCGGCCTCGTCGAGGAACGGCACCGACCAGCACGCGCGCAAGCCCAGCGGCAACGCAATGGCGCGGTAGTCGGCCCACCGCGGATCGGTTTCGATGTCCTCGACGGCGATCATCCGGCGCTCGTACATCGCGGTGCCGCACGAGCCGGCCGCGGGCCCGATCGGCGCGCCGTCGATCGCCGCGCTGTACTGCGCGGGCAGCGACGGCGCCGCGCCGACGCGCACGTGCACGCCGTCCGTATCGAGCAGCAGGATCGTGCACGACGCGCCGTCGCCGAGCAAAGCCTCGGCACGCCGGCAAACTTCGGACAGCAGTTCCGGCAGCGGCGTGTTGCGCGTGATCAGTCTCAGCACGCTCTGCTCGGACGCGAGCACTTCCGCGGCGAGCCCGAAGCTGTAGCGAGAACTTTGCGGTTCGGTATTCAAGCTGAATCCTGCCGTCTGTCCGACCGGGTCTGATGCGCCCGATTCGTTATCGATATTTCGTACCCTGTCCCGCCTCGGGTTTACGCCGATGCACGGTGCGCCCCGTTTGCGCGCCGTGCCAGAGCGCGCCGAAATGTATTTAACACCAATCCGCAACGATCGGCACACCTCGTTCCATCAGGGGATACGCTCGGTTGCCGCGCGGCTCGCGGGCGGCGGCCGGTGCGACGACAGGTTGCTGCGCTGCACGAAGGCGCAGGCGCGCTGCCCGCCGATCCTTCCGGATGTGCTCGGCCACGCAATCGAATCTGCAGGCGCGCCCGCGGCAGCGACCCGCGCCGCGACGGAAACACCGCGCCACGCATCGCGGCCTTCCGGGCCGCGTTTTCGTATCCGTGATTCAATGTCGATCGGACCGATGTCGCGCCATCCGGCGGCACGGCGAGGTGAACCCCATCGAACGACCTTCACTGGATCACCATGACGAACCCCACCGAAATCAAGGCGCTCGTTTTCGATGTCTTCGGAACGATCGTCGACTGGAGAGGCGGTGTCGCACGCGGCGCCGCCGCATTCCTGGCGCGCCACGCGCCGACGCTCGACCCGTTCGCGTTCGCCGATGCGTGGCGCGCCGAGTATTCGCCGTCGATGGAAGAAATCCGCAGCGGACGCCGCCGCTACGTGCGGCTCGACGTGCTGCATCGCGAGAACCTCGTGCGCACGCTCGACCGCTTCGGGATCGACGACGTGCCCGATGCCGACATCGATGCGCTCAATCTCGCGTGGCATCGACTCGATCCATGGCCCGATGCCGTCGCCGGGCTGCAACGACTGAAGCAGCGCTACATCGTCGCGCCGCTGTCGAACGGCAATATCCGGCTGATGGTCGACGTCGCGAAGCACGGCGGGTTACCGTGGGATGCGATTCTCGGCGCCGAGGTGGCGCGCGCGTACAAGCCGTCGCCGGCCGTCTATACCGAAGCGGTCGAGATTCTCGGTCTCGCGCCGGCCGAGCTGTGCCTGGTGGCCGCGCACAACGGCGATCTGGCGGCCGCGCGCCGGCTCGGGCTGTCGACCGCGTTCGTGCTGCGGCCGACCGAGCACGGGCCCGGCCAGACGACCGATCTGCAAGCCGACGACGCGTGGGATTTCGACGTCAGGGATCTGAACGAGCTGGCGGATCGGCTGGGTTGCCCGGGTTGAAGGCCAGCGGCGCGGCCGGCCCGTGCACCGCTATTCCGGCTCGCCGACGAAGCGCAGCGTCCCCGACTCCCCCGACAGCAACGCGCGGTTCGCGTCCGCCGCCGCGCGCAGGTAATCCCACAGCGCGGTCACGCGCCGCAGCTTGCGCAGATCCTCGCGGCACGTCAGCCAGAAACACCGCGTGACGACCACGTCGTCCGGCAGCACGGGCGCGAGCGCCGGCTGCGCGGCCGCCATGAAACACGGCAGGATCGCGAGGCCGCCGCCCTGCAACGCAGCGAAATACTGCGCGATCACGCTGGTCGTGCGCAAGCCCGCCGTCGCGCCGGGCACCGCGCGGTCCAGGTACAGCAGCTCGTTGCTGAACGCGAGATCGTCGACGTAGCTGATGAACGCGTGCTGCGCGAGATCGTCAGTACACGCGATCGGCGCGTGGTTCGCCAGATAGTCGCGCGTCGCATAGAGCCGCAACTGGTAGTCGCACAGCTTCGTGACCACGTAAGGCCCGCGTTCGGGCCGCTCGAGCGTGATCGCGAGATCGGCCTCGCGCTTGGGCAGGTTGACGAAATGCGGCACCGGCAGCAGGTCGACCGTCACGTGCGGATGCGCGGCGCGGAACCGCGCGAGCTGCGGCGCGAGGAAAAAGCAGCCGAACCCCTCGGTCGACCCGATCCGCACGTGGCCCGACAACGCCTCGCCGGTATTCGCGATCTGGTCGCACGCGGACTGCACGGTCGTCTCCATCGCATCCGCATACGCGACGAGCCGCTGCCCTTCGGCCGTCAGCGTGAAACCGCCGGAGCGCGACTTGTCGAACAGCAGCGTGCCCATCGCGGCCTCGAGCGCGCGGATGCGCCGCGCGACGGTCGTGTAGTCGACGCCGAGCCGCTTCGCGGCGCCGCTCGCGCGCTGCGTGCGCGCGACCTCGAGGAAAAAGCGCAGGTCGTCCCAGTTCAGGTTGCCGGAAACCGGCTCGGTGGCATGTCGCATGGGCGAGGGAAAAGGCGGGCGTCTCCGGGCCGGCCGTCGACATGCATAAATGCATATCCAACCGGTTTCTTTATCGGTACATCGTGAATCTGCGCATAACTATACTCGACCGTGACCTGCGGACCACGAGCCGCGGCAACAACTACCACGGAGACACCATGCAGACCCGATCCACCCTCGACGAGCATGCGACAATCGCGACGCCGGCCCCCGGGCGCACCGCGAAGCACTACCTGCTGGCCGGCTGGGCCAGCATGGCCGGCACGACGATCGAGTGGTACGACTTCTTCCTCTACGGCACGGCCGCCGCGCTCGTGTTCAACCGCATCTTCTTCCCGTCGCTGGACCCGGTCGTCGGCACGCTCGCCGCATTCGGCACGTTCGCGGTCGGCTTCATCGGGCGGCCGATGGGCGGCATCGTGTTCGGCCACTTCGGCGACCGCATCGGCCGCAAGTCGATGCTGATGATCACGCTGCTGCTGATGGGCGTGCCGAGCATGATCATCGGGCTGATCCCGTCGTACGACAGCATCGGCTACTGGGCTGCCGCGCTGCTGATCGCGATGCGCTTCCTGCAGGGGATGGCCGTCGGCGGCGAATGGGGCGGCGCGGTGCTGATGGCCGTCGAGCACGCGCCGAAGGGCCGCAAGGGGCTGTTCGGCAGCCTGCCGCAGACGGGCGTCGGGCTCGGGTTGATCCTGTCGTCGGTGGCGATGGCCGCGGTGGCCGCGCTGCCGGAAGCCGACATGCTGTCGTGGGGCTGGCGCGTGCCGTTCCTCGCGAGCATCGCGCTCGTCGGCCTCGGCTGGTTCATCCGCGCGAAGGTGCCGGAATCGCCCGACTTCGAGAAGGTGCAACGCCAGGGCAAGGCCGAGAAATCGCCGGTGACGGCCGCGCTGCGCCGCCATCCGCGCGAAGTGCTGACGATCGTCGGCGCGCGCGCCGCCGAGAACACCTGGTTCTACATGGTCGTCACGTTCGCGCTCGCTTACGCGACGCAGCAACTGCATTTGCCCAAAGCCGAGATGCTGCATGCGATCACGGCCGGCGCGGTGCTGTCGCTCGTCACGATGCCGCTGTGCGGGCACCTGAGCGACCGCATCGGCCAGCGCCGGATGTTCGCGCTCGGCCTTGTGCTGATGTGCGCGTTCGCCGCGCCGTTCTTCATGATGCTCGGCACGCAGCAGACGTCGTACGCATGGTGGGCGATCGTGCTCGGCCTCGGCGTCGTGTTCCCGATCCTCTATGCGCCGGAATCGCTACTGTTCGCGCAGCAGTTCCCGGCGGAAATCCGCTACAGCGGCATTTCGCTGTCGGTGCAGCTGGCCGGCGTGATCGGCGGCGGCTTCGCGCCGATGATCGCGACGTCGCTGCTCAAGGCCGGCGGCGGCCAGCCGCACTATGTGATCGCGTACCTCGTCGGCTTCGGCGTGTTCGCGCTCGTCTGTACCTCGTTGATGCGGCCGGCGCGCGCATAGCACCCCGCGCGCATTCAGTCGATTTCAGTTCAACCTGTCGTCCGCCGCGGCCGCACGCGCGGCGGACGCAGGCCACCCTTTTGCCTCGCACCACCGTTTCCCGGAGAGAGTTCCATGAACGCCGCAGTTCCCCAGACCGCCCTCGCCCTGCCCACCGCCAAGCTGCTGATCGACGGCGCGTTCGTCGATTCGCAAAGCGCCGAATGGGGCGACATCGTCAACCCCGCGACGCAGGAAGTCATCGGCCGCGTGCCGTATGCGACGCTCGACGAGGTCGATGCCGCGATCGCGTCCGCGCAGCGCGCATTCCATACGTGGAAGACGACGCCGATCGGCGCGCGACTGCGCATCATGCTGAAGTTCCAGGATCTCGTGCGCCGCAATCTCGAACGGATCGCGCACACGCTGACGGCCGAACAAGGCAAGACACTGCCCGATGCGCAGGGCGACATCTTCCGCGGCCTCGAAGTGGTCGAGCACGCATGCTCGATCGGCACGCTGCAGCAAGGCGAATTCGCGGAGAACGTCGCGGGCGGCGTCGACACCTACACGCTGCGCCAACCGATCGGCGTGTGCGCGGGCATCACGCCGTTCAATTTCCCCGGGATGATCCCGCTGTGGATGTTCCCGATGGCGATCGTGTGCGGCAACACGTTCGTGCTGAAGCCGTCGGAGCAGGACCCGCTGTCGACCATGCAGCTCGTCGAACTCGCGATCGAGGCCGGCGTGCCGCAAGGCGTGCTGAACGTCGTGCACGGCGGCAAGACGGTGGTCGACCGCCTGTGCACGCACCCGGACATCAAGGCGATCTCGTTCGTCGGCTCGACGCGCGTCGGCACGCACGTGTACAACCTCGGCAGCCAGCACGGCAAGCGCGTGCAGTCGATGATGGGCGCAAAGAACCACGCGGTCGTGCTGCCCGACGCGCATCGCGAGCAGACGATCAACGCGCTCGTCGGCGCGGGCTTCGGCGCGGCCGGCCAGCGCTGCATGGCAACGTCGGTCATCGTGCTGGTCGGCAAGGCCCGCGACTGGCTGCCCGATCTCGTCGACAAGGCGAAGGCGCTGAAGGTCAACGCGGGCGCCGAAGCCGGCACCGACGTCGGCCCGGTCGTGTCGAAGGCGGCGAAAGAACGCATCCTGTCGCTGATCGACGCCGGCGTGAAGGCCGGCGCGACGCTGCTGCTCGACGGCCGCGACGTGAAGGTGCCCGGCTACGAGCAGGGCAACTTCGTCGGCCCGACGATCTTCTCGGGCGTGACGACCGACATGTCGATCTACACCGAAGAAATCTTCGGCCCGGTGATGGTGGTGCTCGAGGCCGACACGCTCGACGACGCGATCGCGCTCGTCAACGCGAATCCGATGGGCAACGGCGTGGGCCTGTTCACGCAGAGCGGCGCGGCCGCGCGCAAGTTCCAGAGTGAGATCGACGTCGGCCAGGTCGGCATCAACATTCCGATTCCGGTGCCGGTGCCCTATTTCAGCTTCACCGGCTCGCGCGGCTCGAAGCTCGGCGATCTCGGCCCGTACGGCAAGCAGGTCGTGCAGTTCTACACGCAGACCAAGACGGTCACCGCGCGCTGGTTCGACGACGACGCGACGGCAGGCGGCGTGAACACGACGATCGCGCTGCGCTGATGCAGCGCACGGGGAACCTCGACATGGACATTGCATTCATCGGACTCGGCAACATGGGCGGCCCCATGGCCGCCAACCTGCTCAAGGCCGGCCACGCGTTGACGGTGTTCGACCTCGACGCGCACGCGGTCGACGCCGCGGTGCGCGCCGGCGCGACGGCGGCCGGCTCGCCGCGCGACGCGGCTGCGCGCGGCGCCGTCGTGATCACGATGCTGCCGGCCGCGCAGCACGTGCGCGCCGTCTACCTCGGCGGCGACGGCGTGCTGGCCGGTGCGCGCGCCGGCGCGACGCTGATCGACTGCAGCACGATCGATCCCGGCACCGTGCGCGCGGTGGCCGAAGCCGCCGCGCAGCGCGACTTTCCACTCGCCGACGCACCCGTGTCGGGCGGCACCGGCGGCGCGCAGGCCGGCACGCTGACCTTCATGGTCGGCGCGGACGGTGCGCTGTTCGAGCGCATCCGCCCGGTACTGCTCGACATGGGCAAGAACGTCGTGCACTGCGGCGGCACCGGCACCGGGCAGATCGCGAAGATCTGCAACAACCTGCTGCTCGGGATCTCGATGATGGGCGTGGCGGAAGCGATGGCGCTGGGCGCCGCGCTCGGCATCGAGCCGGCCGTGCTGGCCGGCATCATCAACACGTCGACCGGCCGCTGCTGGAGTTCGGACGCGTACAACCCGTATCCGGGCGTGAGCGACACGGCGCCGGCCGCGCGCGGCTATGCGGGCGGCTTCGCGGCGAACCTGATGCTGAAGGATCTCGGGCTCGCGACCGAAGCCGCGCGCAGCGCGCATCAGCCGGTCTGGATGGGCGCGCTCGCGCAGCAGCTGTATCAGTCGATGAGTCAGCAGGGGCTCGGCACGCTCGACTTCTCCGCGTGCGTGAAGCTGTACGAGGCGCAGCCGGCCTGACCCGCCCGGCCGTCGCCGGACGTGCGCCGACCCGCGATGTGCCCGAATGGCGTCGCGGGTCGGTTTGCATGCGGGGGGAGAAGGAAAACGGGGGCGGCGTAATCATGCCGCCGCTCGGTCAACCGCGCGGGTTCGACGCCGTTTCGAAGGTCGGATGGCACTCGAACGCGAGTTCGGAACGTGCGTCGATGCGGCGGCCGCCGGTCAGCGATTCCTGCTTCATGCTCGCGCGCATCCCGCGCTGCGTGCAGTAGTTGGTGGCTTCGCTGACGGCCTTCGCGTGGGCGTCGGCCCATGTCGTCGACACGCCGACCGTGTGCGTCGTCACGGTGAACACGTTCGGGTTCGACGTCGCGGTCACGTCGGAAGCAGTCGAACACGCGGCGAGCAAGCATGCAGCAGCCGCAATGGTCAACCATCGCAAGGTTCGAAAAGAGACTGGAATGGACATGGAGGGCAAGCGCACGCCGGGCGACGTGCATTGAGCAACATAGGCGACAGTATGCCTGCTCGATCGCCGGAGATCATGCCCCTTTCGGTGAACACATTGTTTCGAATGGTTAAACGATGGCCGAATCAGGCAAGATTTACAGCCGTCGCCGGCCATCGTTTTCGTCCGGCAGGTCATTTCGCCCGGCGCGCCCGCCGGCCGGGGCGCTCACGCCGGCGCGACGGTCAATGCGCCCCGCCTGCCGGATTCTCGCGGACGCTTCCGCGAGGTTTCGCCACGCCGGCTGCCCCGGCGCATAGCGGGCGCGAATGTAGGCGGCAAGCTCGGCCATCTGGCGGTCGTCGAACGCATCGCCGAAGCCCGGCATGTAGCCGAGCCCGTCGGTGGCCGGCTGGTCGATCCCGTGGTGCAGCACGCGCAGCAGGTTGTCCGGCGTCGCCTGGCTGACGCTCGTGTTGAGCCCCATCAGCGGCCGCACGCCGAAATGCCCGACACCGCCCGATTCCGCGTGACAGACCGCGCACGCCGCGTCGAACGCGCGACGGCCGTTCTCGAGGCCGAGCGTCGCGATCGTTTCCGCGCCGCGCGCGTGGCGGCTGGCCGCGTCCGCGGCGACTGCCGCGTCGACGGGCGGCGACAGCGACGCCAGATAATGCGCGATCGCCCGCACGTCGGACTCGGGCAGCGCCGCGAGCCCCGCGACGACGGGCGCCATCGGCCCGGCCGCGACGCCGTGCTGCGCCGAGAAGCCCGTGCGCAGATAGTCGAACAGCGCGCCTTCGGTCCACGGTACGGGCGAAGCCGGCGACGCGACGAGCGGCGGCGCGACCCATCCTTCCGCCTCGCCGCCCGCCAGGTAGGCAAGCCCGCCCTTCTCCGCACCGAGCGCGTTGCGCGGCGTGTGGCAGGCGCCGCAGTGCCCCGCGCCGTCGACCAGATACTTGCCGCGATTCCACGTCGCCGAGCGCGCCGGGTCCGGCGCAAATGGCCGCGCATCGTGAAACAGCCAGTTCCAGCCGGCCACGAGACGCCGCCGGTCGAGCGGGAACGGCAGCTTCGTTTTCGGCGGCTCGTGCCTCACCGGCGGCTGCGACATCAGGTACGCATAGAGCGCGAGCAGATCGGGCTCGCTCAGCTTCGCGAACGCGGTGTACGGGAACGCCGGATACAGGTGCGAGCCGTCGCGAGAGATGCCTTCGCGCATCGCACGGGCGAACGCCGGATACGACCACGTGCCGATGCCGGTTTCCGGATCGGGCGTGAGATTCGTCGTGTAGATCGTGCCGAACGGCGTATCGAGCGCGAGGCCGCCCGCGTTGGCCGCACCGCCGGGCGCCGTGTGGCACACCGCGCAATCGCCGGCGAGCGCGACCTGGCGGCCGCGTTCGAGCGTCGCCGCGCTCCACATCGCGCCGTCCGCGCCGCCCGGCGCAACAGGCGCGATCGGCGCGGGGCCCGGCAGGATCGCGCACGCCAGCCCGATCAGCCCGCCGACCACGCCGCCCGCGCCGCCGCCGGCCAGCCAGCGGCGCCAACGCGATGCGCGGCGCGCGGCCGCCCGCGGCCGGTCGCCGACATCCGCCGGCGCCGGTTGCGCGAGCGCGGCGCGAATGTGCGCGGCGTCGAACGGCGGCGCACGAAAACGCACGCCCGTTGCGTCGTACAGTGCATTGGCGATCGCGGCCGCGGCCGGCGCAACTGCCTGCTCGATTCGCCGCGCGTCGTATGCGGACAGGTCGCCGTATGCGCGATGCGCGGCTGCATCGACTGCAACCAGCTCGTGCGCGAACGCGTCGGGCCGCGCGCCGGCATCGGTCTCGTCGTACGCGGGCCGCGCGGACAACCGTGCCCCCATCACGCGCGATATCGCGGCCTCGATCTGCCACGCCGGCAGGCCCGCCGTCGACGTGTCGCCCGGCTCGCCCGCGCCCTGCCCGGCCACGACGCGCCGCACCGAAACATCGCCCGTCGCGCAATCGACTTCGAGATCGACGACCCACGCGGACCAGTGCGAATCGTGGCCGGCATCGTCGCCGGGCGCGACTGCGCGCGCATCGACACGCTCGCCGTCGAAAGCGAAACCGCGACCGCTGACACGCGACGCCGCGTTCGCCCGGGCCGCAGCCGGCACGCCCCACGCAGCGCGTTCGCTGACCATCCGGATCGTTTCGCGCGGGCCCGCATCCCGCGCGACGTCGAGATGCTGCAACCGCAACGCGACCGGATCGCGCCGCAATGCGCCCGCGAGTTCGTCGACGAAGGATTCGCGGGCAAAGGCGTGGGCGTGACCGGGAATCGCGCCGTCGGCGTCGGCCAGCTCGATCGACGTCTGCGCGTGCCGGTACACGAATGGCGATGCGGAGCCGGGATCGGCGCGTTCCTCCGCTGCGCGAGCATCGCCCGCGCCTGCGCCGGCCGCCTGCGCACGATAGCGCCAGGCCGCCATCCGGCCGTCGGGCGCGGTCCGCGTTTCGATATCGAACGATGCATGCGTGCGCGCATCGCCGAGCGGCCACGCGTAGCGCGCGTGGTGCGGACGCGATGCGTCGGCGGCCGCTTCATCGTGCGGCGCCGGCTCCGTCACGCGCGCCGGCGCCGCGGGCAGATCCGCATCATGCTTCATCGCCGCCTCGCAGATAGCGTGCGGCGCGACGCACCGCGCGGATGATCTCCAGATGCGTGCCGCAGCGGCACAGGTTGAAGCGCAACGCATCCCGAATCGCCGCATCGTCGGGCGCCGGGTTGCGGTCGAGCAGCGCCTTCGTGCTCGTGATCATTCCGTTCAGGCAGTAACCGCATTGCGCGGCCTGCTCGTCGATGAACGCGCGCTGGATCGGATGGGGCGCGTCGCACGACCCGAGCCCTTCCAGCGTCGTGACGTCGCGCCCGTGCGCGGCGGCGGCCGGCACGACGCACGAACGCGTGGCCTGCCCGTCGACGAGCACCGTGCACGCACCGCACTGCCCGAGCCCGCAACCGTATTTCGGGCCGTTGAGCGTGCAATCGTTGCGCAGGACCAGCAGCAGCGGCGCGTCGGGCGCGGCATCGGCGAAGGTATGCGGCGTGCCGTTCACGCGAAACGCCAGCGGCCGCGACGGAGAAGCGGGATGGGACATGAATGGATCCGGAATACGGCGTGCGGGCCGGAGTCGGCCGGCGGCGGACACGGCCGCCGGCTGGCGCCTGCCGGCGCGCCTGACATATAACACGCCGAAATGCGCGCGTTGCGACGCATCGATTCCCGCGCCGGCGAAGCGGCAGCAACGCGCCGCGGGCGCCGGCGCCCGCGCGTCAGGCCGCGGCCGCCACGTTGCCGCGCGACGGCGCTTCGAGCGGCACGTCGAACACGTCGTAACCGAACACCCACGACGGATCCTCGTTGGTGCGCAGCCACGTGTTGTTGTGCGACACGAGTTGCACCTTCGACGCGCGCGCCGCACGGTTCGCCTCGTACAGCGCGAACGCGCCCGCATGGTCGCCGATGCCGACTTCGTCGAGACAGCGCGCGAGCATCGCGGCGTCCTCGATCGCCATCGCCGCGCCCTGCGCCATGTGCGGCTTCATCGGATGGCACGCGTCGCCGAGCAACACGAGACGGCCGCGGCTCCACAGCGGCAGCGGATCGCGTTCGAGCAGCGGCCATTTGGTGATCGACGGCGATACGTCGATCAGGTGCTGGATGTCGGCATGGAAACCGGCGAACGCCTCGCGCATCTCGTCGCGGCTGCTGTCGACCATCGACACGCCTTCCGGCCACTCGGCCTGCGGCACCCCCGTCACGTAGTAGTACTCGTCGCGCTTCTCGGTCACGTAATAGACCATCATGTGACGATCCTCCGACCACCACTTCACGCACATGTCGTACGGCTTGTTGCCGAGCAGCGAGGCGGGGAACACCGCGCGGTGCGCGACGTAACCGGTGTAGCGCGGCGGTTCCGCACCGAGCAGATGCTCGCGGAGCCGCGAATTCACGCCGTCCGCGCCGATCGCGATGTCGGCCGTCTCGACGCTGCCATCGGCAAACGTGAGGCGCACCTCGTTGCCGGTATCCTCCACCGCCGCGAGCCGCTTGCCGAAGCGAATCGTGCCGGGCGTCACCGCCTGCGTCATCAGCGCGTGGAAATCGCCGCGATGCACGGTCAGGTAGCTCGCGCCGTAGGTCTTGCGCGCGTAGTCGCCGAGCAGAATCCGCGACAGCACGTCGGCCGTCTGCCAATCGCGGCTGTACCAGCAATCCGGATGCGAACCCATCGTTTCCAGCGCGCCCTCGCAGCCGATGCGCCGCATGATCTTCATCACGTTCGGACCGAGATGGATGCCCGCGCCGAGACGCGAGAACGCGGGCGCCTGCTCGTACAGCGCGACGTCGTAACCGCCGCGCTGCAGCAGCGCCGCAGCGGCCGTGCCGCCGAGGCCGGCGCCGATGATTGCGATACGGGGTTTGCTCATGCGGATCTCCTGATCGTGGGCCCGTTGCCGAACGCGGCGCGAGGACGGGCGGATTGAATGGCGTTCATGTAGCGTACACACTCAATTTATTCAGGACAAGCGGATTGTCGATCGACGCCTCGGCATTCGGGAAAACACCAATAAATCGTCGAAAATACGCGTACACAAACAATCCATCCATGCCGGACGTCATTTTGATCCATTGCCATTTTCAAATGTACACACTAGACTTTGCCCAACATCCGGCGATCCCGCGCCAGCGTGCCGCCCCACCCTTACCGACACGGAGCCTCCCGTCATGAGCAAGACCTACCGCATCGGCCAGATCGTGCCGAGTTCCAACACGACGATGGAAACCGAGATCCCCGCGATGCTGCGGCTGCGCGAAGCAATCCGTCCCGAGCGGTTCACGTATCACTCGAGCCGGATGCGGATGAAGAAGGTCGTCAAGGAAGAGCTCGCGGCAATGGATGCCGAATCCGACCGCTGCGCGGTGGAACTGAGCGATGCGCGCGTCGACGTGCTCGGCTACGCGTGCCTCGTCGCGATCATGGCGATGGGGCACGGCTACCACCGCGTATCGCAGGCGCGCCTCACGAAGCACACGGCCGACAACGGCGCGCAGGCGCCGGTGCTGACGAGTGCGGGTGCGCTCGTCGATGCGCTGAAGGTGATCGGCGCGAAGCGGATCGTCGTCGTCGCGCCGTACATGCTGCCGCTCACCGAGCTGGTGGTCGACTACATCCGCAACGAAGGCTTCGACGTGCTCGCCTACCGCGCGCTGGAAATCCCCGACAACCTCGACGTCGGCCGCCACGATCCGGCGCGCCTGCCCGACATCGTGAAAACGCTGCCGTACCAGGATGCCGATGCGATCGTGCTGTCCGCGTGCGTGCAGATGCCGTCGCTGCCGGCCGTCGCGAAGGTCGAGGCGATGACGGGCAAGCCGGTGATTACCGCCGCGATCGCGACCACCTACGCGATGCTGCGCGAACTCGATCTCGAGCCGGTCGTGCCCGGCGCCGGCGCGCTGCTGTCGGGCGCGTACTGAGTGCCACCACTTCGGAGACTCCCCATGCCCTCGACTTTCCTGTACGGCGCGAACGTCCGCGCCAACGGCATCCGCCAGCACTACCTGCGCTACGGCGGCGCGACCGGCGCACGCGCATCGCGCCCGGCAATCGTGCTGATTCCAGGCATCACGAGCCCCGCGATCACCTGGGGCTTCGTCGGCGAGACCTTCGGCGCAGCATTCGACACCTACGTGCTCGACGTGCGCGGCCGCGGGCTGTCCGAAGCATCGCCGGCGCTCGACTACAGCCTCGATGCGCAGGCGGACGACGTCGCGACGTTCGTCGCCGCGCTCGACTTGCCGCGCACGAGCCTCGTCGGCCATTCGATGGGCGCGCGGATCGCCGCGCGCGCAGCCCGGCGCGGCATCCGCGGGCTCGCGTCGGTCGTGCTCGTCGACCCACCCGTGTCGGGCCCGAACCGCCGCGACTATCCGGGCAAACTGCCGTGGTACATCGACTCGATGGCGCTCGCGCGCGCCGGCACGGACGCCGAAGGCATGCGCGCGTTCTGCCCGACCTGGACCGACGCCGAACTGCGGTTGCGCGCCGAATGGCTGCATACCTGCGACGAGCGCGCGGTGCGCACGTCGTACGAAGGCTTCCACACCGACGATTTCCACGCGGATGCCGCGCAACTGGCCGTGCCGTCGCTGCTGATCACGGCCGAGCGCGGCGATGTGGTGCGCGACGACGATGTCGCCGAACTGCAGCGCGCGACGCCGTCGATGCGGCACGTGCGCGTGCCCGATGCCGGCCACATGATCCCGTGGGACAACGCGGCGGGCTTCTACGCGGCGTTCGGCGATTTCCTCGGCGCACCGCTCGCGGCCTGAGCGCGCGGCGCCCGCCTCTTTCCTTCTTTACCGGAGCCGACGATGCCAGTCAGCGACACCCAATTGATCGACGCGTGGAAGCAGGTCCTCACGCTGTCGCGCCTCGAACCGGGCCAGACCGTCACGATCCTGACGAGCGCGGCCACCCATCCCCAGACGCTGTCGTGCGCGCTGATCGCGACGCAATCGCTGGGCGCGATCGTCAACCGGCTCGACCTGCCGCCCGTCAACGGCGACAAGGCGTTCAGCCGGGATCCGCTCGCCTACCTCGGCACGACGCCGCTGACCGGCAACAAGGCCGCGATCGCCGCGCTGCGCGAGAGCGATCTCGTGCTCGACCTGATGACGCTGCTGTTCTCGCCGGAGCAACACGACATCCTGAAATCGGGCACGAAGATCCTGCTCGCGGTCGAGCCGCCCGAAGTGCTCGTGCGGATGGTGCCGACCCTGGCCGACCGCACGCGCGTGCTCGCCGCATCGAAGAAGATCGCGGCCGCGCGCGAGATGCGCGTGAGCTCGGCGGCCGGCACCGCGCTCGTATGCCCGCTCGGCGAGTTTCCGCCGACCGCCGAGTACGGCTTCGTCGACGCACCGGGCCGCTGGGACCACTGGCCGAGCGGCTTCGCGCTGACTTACCCGAACGATCGCACCGCACGCGGCACGATCGTGATCGATCGCGGCGACATCCTGCTGCCGCAGAAGCACTACGTGCGCGAGCCGATCGCGCTGACCGTCGAAGGCGGCTACGCGACGCGCATCGAAGGCGGCGTCGACGCCGACCTGCTGCGCGACTACATGGAAACGTTCGCCGACCCCGAAGGCTATGCGATCTCGCATATCGGCTGGGGGCTGCAGCCGCGCGCACGCTGGTCGACGCTCGGGCTGTACGACCGCGAGGCGACGATCGGGATGGATGCGCGCGCGTTCGAGGGCAACTTCCTGTTCTCGCTCGGCCCGAACAACGAAGGCGGCGGCAACCGCACGACCACCTGCCATATCGACATCCCGCTGCGCCGCTGCACGGTCGAACTCGACGGCGAGACCGTCGTGCGCGACGGCCGCGTGACCGATCAACCCGCCTGACCGACGAGTGCCCGACACCATGAACGATCTTTCCCGTCACGCCGAAGCGAACGTGTATCGCCAGCAGGGCTTCGGCACGCCGCTGCCGCCGCACGGCAACCTCGGCCTGCTGATCGTCGACTTCGTGGTCGGCTTCGCCGATCCGGCGACGTTCGGCGGCGGCAACATCGCGCCGGCGATCGCGCGCACGACGCGTGCGCTCGCGCTGGCGCGCGAACGCGGCTGGCCGGTCGCGCACAGCCGCATCGTCTACGCGGACGACGGCAGCGACGACAACGTGTTCTCGCTGAAAGTGCCCGGCATGGCGACGCTGACCGAGCATCATCCGAACAGCGCGATCGTGCCCGAACTCACGCCCGCGCCAGGCGAACTCGTCGTGCGCAAGACCGTGCCGTCCGCGTTCTTCGGCACGCAGCTCGCGCCGTGGCTCGCGCAGCGCGCGGTGCAGACGCTGCTCGTCGCAGGGGCCGTGACGAGCGGCTGCGTGCGCGCGAGCGTCGTCGATGCGATGTCGCACGGGTTCCGCCCGCTCGTGCTCGCCGATTGCGTCGGCGATCGCGCGATCGCGCCGCACGACGCGAACCTGTTCGACATGCAGCAGAAATATGCGGCCGTGATGCCGCTCGACGATGCGATCGCGGCGATCGACGCCGTCCAGGCCCGCGCGCGCTGAGTCGCGACGGATCGCGGGCGGCACGCGTGCGAGTGCATCGTGTGCCGCCCGCGATTGACGCTGCGCTTTTGGCGACCTAGATTGACTCGACGCGCGCCGCCGCCCGAACGCTTCGCACCCCCATCGCCCGCCGGCCGCGCCACCCCTCGACAGGACCTCTCCCCGTGAACCGCTCCGAACTGCTCGCGCGCACCGGCTGCCTGACCGTGATCCGGCCGCCCGCGCCGCCCGTGAAGCCGGCGCCCGGTCAGCCGGGCAGCCTGTCGTCCTACGTGCCGGCGCTGCCCGAAATCTTCGTCGCGATTCTCGATGACGGCCGCATCCTCGCGTTCAACGGGCACGTCGATCTCGGCACCGGCATCCGCACGTCGCTCGCGCAGATCGTCGCCGAGGAACTCGACGTGCCGGCCGCGCGCGTGACGATGGTGCTCGGCGACACGGCCGCGACACCGAACCAGGGTCCGACCATCGCGAGCGCGACGATCCAGATTTCCGCGACGCCGCTGCGCTGCGCGGCCGCGCAGGCTCGTCACGCGTTGCTGGCGCTCGCGGCCGAGCGGTTCGGTGTCGACGCGGCACGGCTGGACATCGACGATGGAACGATTTCAGCCGATGGGCAGGCGATGACGTTCGCCGCGCTCGTCGCCGGGCAGCGGATCGCGCTGACGCTCGACCCGAACACCCGCACGAAGGACCCGGCTCGATACCGGATCGTCGGCCGCTCGTCGCCGCGCGTCGACCTGCCCGCGAAAGCGACCGGCCAACTCACGTTCGTACACGACATGCGCGTGCCGGGCATGCTGCACGGCCGCGTCGTGCGGCCGCCGTACGCGGGCCACGACAGCGGCCCGTTCGTCGGCACGTCGCTCGTGGACGTCGATCGCGCGTCGGTGGCCGATGTGCCGGGGCTCGTGGCCGTCGTCGCGATCGGCGATTTCGTCGGCGTGGTGGCCGAGCGCGAGGAGCAGGCGATCCGCGCCGCGCGCCAGTTGCGCGTGACGTGGCGGCCGCTTCCCGCGCTGCCGCCGCTCGACGAGCCGGCCGCCGCGATCGCCGCCGCGCCGGCCGGACGCCGCGTGCTGCTCGACGAAGGCGACGTCGACGCCGCGCGAACGGAACCGGACACGCTCACGCTGTCGCGCACCTACGCGTGGCCGTTCCAGATGCACGGCTCGATCGGCCCGTCGTGCGCGCTCGCCGACTACCGCGCACCTGGCGACGGGCAAATCACCGTGTGGTCCGGCACGCAGAACCCCGTATCGCTGCGCTACGACCTCGCGACGCTCGTCGCGCGCGACGAAGCCGATGTCGACGTGGTCCGGATGGAAGCGGCCGGCTGCTACGGCCGCAACGGCGCGGACGACGTGTGCGGCGACGCGCTGCTGCTGTCGCGCGCGGTCGGCCGCCCGGTGCGCGTGCAGTTGTCGCGCGCGGACGAGCATCTGTGGGAACCGAAAGGCGCGGGCCAGTCGATGCAGGTGACGGGCACCGTCACGCGCGACGGCCGCCTGCTCGGCTACGACTTCACGACGCGCTACCCGTCGAACGACGCGCCGCTGCTCGCGGCGCTGCTGACCGGCGCGATCGCGCCCGAGCCGCGCGTGTTCGAGATGGGCGACCGCACGGCCGTGTCGCCGTATGCGAGCCCGCATCGCCGCTTCGTCTGCGAGGATCTCGCGCCGCTCGTGCGCGCAGCGTGGCTGCGCGGCGTGTCGGCGTTGCCGAACTCGTTCGCGCACGATGCATTCGTCGACGAATGCGCGGCGCTGACCGGCGTCGATCCGCTCGCGTTCCGGCTGCGCCATCTGCAGGACGCGCGCGCGACCGAGCTGCTGCAGGCGGTGGCCGATCGCGCGGGATGGACCACGCGCGCGCCGCGCGCGCCGACCGAACGCGACGAATCGCGGCTCGTGCGCGGCCGCGGGATCGCGTATGCGCGCTACGTGCACAGCCGCTTCCCCGGCTTCGGCGCGGCGTGGTCGGCCTGGGTCGTCGACCTGAGCGTCGATCGCGTGTCGGGCGAGATCCGTATCGAACGAGTGACGGTCGGTCAGGACACGGGCACGATGATCAACCCGGACGGCGTGCGCCACCAGATCCATGGCAACGTGATCCAGGTATTGAGCCGCACGCTGAAGGAGCGCGTGCGGTTCGCCGACGGCAAGGTCGCGTCGCGCGAATGGGCGAGCTACCCGATCCTGACGTTCGCGGAAGTGCCGGACGTCGATGTCGTGCTGATGCCGAGGCAAGGCGAACCGCCGCTCGGTGCCGGCGAATCGGCATCGGTGCCGGGCCCGGCCGCGATCGCGAACGCGCTGTTCGATGCCACCGGCGTACGCTTCTACGCGCCGCCGTTCACGCCCGAAACAGTGCGCGCCGCGCTGCGCGAGGCCGGCCGGCTGATGAACGCCGACGCGGCCCGCGCATCGGCCACGGCGGGCGCGACGTAGGGCAGCCTGCGCCGCGCATCACGCGTCGCCGTCTTCTTCCATCATCTTGCGCAGCAGGAACTGCAGCGCGACCCGTTCGCCGGGATTGAGCGCGCCATACGTGCGCTCCGTCACCTGCCGCGCGAACGGCACCGTGCGATCGATCAGCGCGAGGCCGGCCGCGGTCGTGCGCACGATCAGCTTGCGACCGTCGTTCGGGTCGGGCGACACCTCGACCAGCGCGCGTGTCTTCAGGCGCTCGACGACGCCGCGAATCGTCGCCTGATCGATCGCGGTCGCCTTGACGATGTCGTTCAGCGAGCACGCCTGCCGTTCCTTGACCGCGCACAGCGTCACGAACTGCGCGGCCGTGAGATCCGAATCGGGGATCGCTTCCTGGAAAATCGAAACGTGCCGCTGATACGCGCGGCGCAGCAGATGCCCGACCTGATCGTGAAAATCGTACGAATCCTTGGAAGACGCCATGAGAGTGCGGGCCCGCGCCCGCATGCAAATGAAAGACAAGCAGTGTACACCCTCAAATCCGCACAACCGGCGCAGAACGATCGCGTCATTGCGGTGCATCGCGATTCGCGGCATCGCATGCAGATTGCGCGTGACGGTCGCCCGAGCGCAGCGGTCGCCCGCTCGTCGCATCGGCGCGCCGGGCCGGCCGCGCACCGTCGCGGCGGCTGCCGCAGAACCCTTCGCGCACTGCTGCCGGCTTTCGTGCACACACTTCAATTTTGAGTGCATACGCACGAATTTCGTGCATGCCGGCACGCGTGCCGCAGCGTTTTCAGCGCACGCTTCATATCGTCCATAACCCCTTTTAAAACACAGATTTTCCCGGTCTGACGCTGACATTCCGATGGCCGGATTCATGCCTGTGCGATTCGGTATTTTCTAGTGTGTACGCTATGTATTTGACGTGATATACAGACTCCAGTGCGCAGCGGAACGTCCGCTCGCGTCGATCGAGCCACCCATTCATCCGTCACATTCGAACAGGGGCAGTCCCATGTCTACCGCACACCCGAGCGCCGCCGTTTCCGCCGACGACGCGCTGCACGGCCCTCTCTATCGCAAGGTCACGCTGCGCCTCATCACCCTCTTCTGCCTGTGTTACTTCGCGGCCTATCTCGACCGCATCAACATCGGGCTCGCAAAGCTCCAGATGCTCGATGCACTGAAGTTCAGCGACACCGTGTACGGCCTCGGCGCCGGCCTGTTCTTCGCCGGCTACATCCTGTTCGAAGTCCCAAGCAATCTGGTGCTGCAACGCGTCGGCGCGAAGCTGTGGATCGCGCGGATCATGATCACGTGGGGCCTGTTGTCCGGCGCGACGATGTTCGTGCACACGCCGATGCAGTTCTACGTCGTGCGCTTCCTGCTCGGCGCCGCCGAAGCCGGTTTCCTGCCGGGCGTGCTGCTGTACCTGACGCAGTGGTATCCCGATGCGCGTCGTGCACGGATCGTCGCGCTGTTCATGGTCGGCTTGCCGCTGTCGAGCATGATCGGCAGCCCGATCTCCGGCTGGATCATGCGTGCGTTCGACGGCGTGCACGGGCTCGGCGGCTGGCAGTGGCTGTTCCTGCTCGAAGCGCTGCCGTCGGTGCTGCTCGGCTTCGCGGTACTGCGCTGGTTGCCCAACGACATCGAATCCGCGCAATGGCTGAACGCCGACGAGAAGCGGGTGCTGCGCGCGAATCTCGACGCCGATCCGGCCGGCAACAAGAGCCACGCGCTCGGCAAGGCCTTCTCCGATCCGAAGGTATGGGCGCTCGGCCTGATCGACCTGTGCGTGCTGCTCGGTCTGTATGCGGTGAGCTTCTGGCTGCCGACGATCCTGCGCGACACCGGCGTGAAGGACGCGTATCACATCGGCTGGCTGATGGTGATCCCGAACGCCGCCGCCGTGCTCGCCACGCTGTACTGCGGCGCCAGCTCCGATCGCGCGCGCGAACGCCGCTGGCATATCGTCGTCCCGTTCATGGTATCGGCCGTCGCACTGGCGATCGCGGCTTCGTCGTCGCACGGCACGCTCGGCACGGTGCTGCTGTTCTCGCTGATCAACGCCGGCGCGGCCGCCGCGATGCCGGTCGTGTGGGCGCTGCCGTCGACTTTCCTGAAGGGCTCGGCCGCCGCCGGCGGCATCGCGTTCGCATGCTCGATCGCGAACCTCGGCGGATTCGGCAGCACCTATTTCATCGGCTGGCTGCGCGACACGTTCCACTCGCAAAGCGCGGGGCTGGTCGGTTTCGCCGCGTGCATGCTGGTCGGCTGCGCACTCGCGCTCGCCTATCCGGCCCGGCTCGTGAACCGCTGACGCTTCGCGCCGCACGCGCAACACTGCCTTTTTACAACCGCGCCGATCGCGCGGTCTGCCCCCTACGTCCCCCGCGTCATCCCGCGCACGCCGCCCCGCCGGTGCGTGCGCGCTTCCCGCCGCCACGCCGCCGCCGTTCGCCGATTTTCGCACCGCGCAGGCACGTCGATTGCGCCATCCCCGCGCCCGCCCTCCGGCGGACAGCCATCTTCCTTCCAACCGGCGCTGCGACCCGCGCGGCTTTTTGCGCGGCGGTCCCGCATCGCAATGCAGGTTTCCTGAACGAGAGGACGACATGAAATCAATACGAACGATAGTGGCCCTGTGCTCGGTCATTTCCGTGCTCGCAGCATGCGGCGGCGGCGACGACGCCGGGACCGTACTCGGCATCTCGAAGCCGCAGGCGCGCTTCATCAACGCGGTGCCGGCCGGCCCGAACCTCGACTACTACCTGAATGCGAAGATCGACCAGTCTGGCGTCGCATACAAGGGCGTGACGCGCTATCACGACATCGATTCGGGCACGCAGAACGCCAGCTACGACGTGTCCGGCACGACCACGACCGTTGCATCTCAATCGTTCAGCGCGGCGAACGGTCACCACTACACGACGATCGCATTGCCGAGCACGACGTCGCTGATCTCCGTCATCGACGATCCGTACGACAAGGGCCTGCTGTCGGACAAGGCGCGCGTGCGCAGCTTCAACGCATCGCCGAATGCGCAGAACGTGGACGTCTACGTCGTGGCGCCGGGCACCGACATCACGACCGTCAGCCCGACGATGGCGGGCGCAGCCTACCAGAATGCCGTGCCGGCAACGACGCAGGATTCGGTCTACCTGAACGGCGGCACCTACCAGGTGGTCGTCACGACGGCCGGCAGCAAGTCGCCGATCCTGAAGACCGCGCCGGTCAGCATCGGCAACAACGCCGACTGGCTGCTCCTGACGATTCCGTCGGGTGGGGTCGGCGACGTGACGCCGAACGACATTCACGTACTCGTCGCGCAGGGCAACGACGCCGATACGTCCGCGCAGGAGCTGGGGCCGCAGTAAGGGCCGAAAACGGTCGCGGCGGCCGGTGCGACACGCATCGGCCGCCGTATGTCGAATCCCGGATCAGTCGTCGGACCGTTCGAGGCAGATCACGTGCTCGGCGCGCGTCCCGTCGCCGTGCTCGATATCGACGTCGCCGACATGGCGCACGCGCCAGCCCGGCCGCGTCGCGATCTGCGGCATGTTGCCGGACGGCCGGCTCTCGATCCCGCCGAGCCCTTCGTCGGGCGTATCGATCGCTTCGTCGAGCGACGCGTTCGAATAGATCACGTTGTCCTGCAGTTCCGACGCGCCGGTGCGCGCTTCCATGCCCTTGCCGTCGACGTCGACCGTGTTGTCGGTCATCGCCATGTTCGCGTTGTCGAGCGTGACGATCCGTCCAGCGGCGCGGCGCACGGGGTCGCCGCTGTCCACCGCATGCGCGTCGACGTCGATCGCCGGCAGGCCGGTCGGCATTTTCCCGGCGACCGCCTCCGGCGTCAGCGGACGCCGCGCCGTCTGCGCGGCCTGGGTCGCCGCGTCGGGCATGTCGCCGGCCGCCGGCGTCTTCACCGGGCTCTTCTCGATCTGTTCCCGCTGCTTTTCCGGGGTAGGGTTCGATTCCGCGTTCTGCATCGCACCTCCTTGGCCGGCCCCACGGACGCCAGCGTCACGCCAGCGCCGCCGGGCCGGAAATCGCTACAACGGTCCTTGCAAATCTTTCATGCACACGGCCACCCACGCACGCCATCCGGCGCGCGTGCCGCCGGCACGGCACCCGCAGGCGGACTGCGCGCTCGCGCGCCGCCCGCCCGACCTTCAACCGTGCGTCAGCCGCCGCTCGCGCCGGCCGGCCCGGAAGCCGCGCCCGGCATGCTTGCACCGGTATCGCCGCTGCTGCCGGCCGCCCCGCTGCTGGGCATGCCCGATGGCGCGGTCGAAGGCGCGGCCGACATGCCGCTCGCTGCACCCGAGTCGGAACTGGCTGCGCCGTTGTCGCCCTTCTTCTGGCAACCCGCGCCTGCCGCCAGGCCCGCGATCAGGATGCCGGCGAAGACGGCTCGCGATACGTGACGAAATGAATATCGCTGCATGACACCTCCGCTGATGTCGATGTGGATGGAATCCTCTGACCCGCAATTTGCGTGCCGCCCCACCGCCGCGGCCGCGTGCGGCGCATTCATTTTTCGAATGACGCCCAGCCGAATATTTAATTTCCCATCGCCGGGGCCGCCGCCCATACTCGCGAACAAATCCGAGACATAACGTCCACGGCGGCCCGGCCCGCGCTGCGTACACCCGCGGCGCGGTTTCGCGCCCCGCACATGGAAGGAGACAACGGCGTGCAACTGGAAGCCATTCACCGCACGGGCCTCGCGCTCGGCGCGGACGACGCATCGCATCGAACCGACACGGCCGCGCGCGATCCCGCGCTGAGCCCGCGGCTGCACAACCCCGATCTCGCGCCGACCAAGGCCGAAGGCCGCACCTGGGGCCGCTACAGCATCTTCGCGCTATGGACCAACGACGTGCACAACATCGCGAACTACTCGTTCGCGATCGGATTGTTCGCGCTCGGCCTGTCGGGCTGGCAGATGCTCGCGTCGCTCGCGATCGGCGCGGTGCTCGTGTACTGCTTCATGAATCTCACCGGCTACATGGGCCAGAAAACCGGCGTGCCGTTCCCGGTGATCAGCCGGATGAGCTTCGGCATCTACGGCGCGCTGCTGCCCGCGATGATTCGCGCGGTGATCGCGATCGCATGGTTCGGCATCCAGACCTATCTCGCGTCGGTCGTGCTGCGCGTGCTGCTCACCGCGATCTGGCCGGGCCTCGCCGCGTTCGACCAGAATGCGATCTTCGGGCTTTCGACGCTCGGCTGGATCACGTTCGTCGCGATCTGGCTGGTGCAGATCGGCATCCTCACGTACGGGATGGAAACGGTCCGCAAGTACGAAGGGCTCGCGGGCCCGGTAATCCTCGTCACGACGCTGTCGCTCGCCGCGTGGATGATCAGCCGCACCGGCGGCCATCTCGCGATGTCGATCGGCAAGCCGATGACCGGCCTGAAGATGTGGACGGAAATCTTCGCGGGCGGCTCGCTGTGGCTCGCGATCTACGGCACGCTGGTGCTCAACTTCTGCGATTTCGCGCGTTCGTCGCCGAGCGCGAAGACCGTGCGCGTCGGCAACTTCTGGGGCCTGCCGGTCAACATCCTCGTATTCGCGACGATCAGCTTCGTGCTCGCCGGCGCGCAGTTCGAGCTGAACGGCCACATCATCCACAGCCCGACCGAAATCATCGCGACGGTGCCGAACAAGCTGTTCCTCGTGCTCGGCTGCCTGGCCTTCCTGATCGTGACGGTGGCCGTGAACATCATGGCGAACTTCGTCGCGCCGGCCTTCGTGCTGACGAGCCTCGCGCCGCACCGCCTGTCGTTCCGCCGCGCGGGCCTGATCAGCGCGACGATCGCCGTGCTGATCCTGCCGTGGAACCTGTACAACAGCCCGATCGTGATCGTCTATTTCCTGTCCGGCCTCGGCGCGCTGCTCGGCCCGCTGTACGGGATCATCACGGTCGACTACTGGCTCGTGCGCAAGCAGCGCGTGAACGTGCCCGAGCTCTATACCGAAGCGCCGACCGGCGCCTACTTCTACACGCGCGGCGTGAACCGCAAGGCGCTCGCGGCGCTCGTGCCGTCCGCGCTGATCTCGATCGCGCTCGCCGTCGTGCCGGCCTTCAGCGCGATGACGCCGTTCTCGTGGCTGCTCGGCGCCGCCATCGCGGGCGGCGTGTACTGGCTCTTGGCCGATCGCAAGCGGCACTACGAAGCGCGCTCGGGCGAACACATCGCGGTCGCCTGCGCGCACCACTGACACACACGCATACGGAGTCACGATGAGGATCCTGGTAGTCAACGTCAACACGACCGAGTCGATCACCGACGCGATCGCCGCACAGGCGCAGGCCGCCGCGTCGCCCGGCACGGAGATCGTCGGGCTGACGCCGCGCTTCGGCGCGGAGTCGATCGAAGGCAACTTCGAGAGCTACCTCGCGGCGATCGCCGTGATGGATCGCGTGTTGAACTACGACGAACCGTACGATGCGGTGATCCAGGCCGGCTACGGAGAACACGGCCGCGAAGGGCTGCAGGAACTGCTGACGGTGCCCGTCGTCGACATCACCGAAGCGGCCGCCAGCGTCGCGATGCTGCTCGGCCATCGCTACTCGGTCGTCACGACGCTCGACCGCACGGTGCCGCTGATCGAGGATCGCCTGAAGCTCGCCGGGCTCGATGCGCGCTGCGCGTCGGTGCGCGCGAGCGGCCTCGCGGTACTCGAGCTGGAAGCGGATCCGGCCCGCGCGATCGAATCGATCGTCGGCGAGGCGCAGCGCGCGGTGCAGGACGATCGCGCGGAAGTGATCTGCCTCGGCTGCGGCGGCATGGCCGGCCTCGATCGGCAGATCGAGGAATGCACGGGCGTGCCGGTGGTCGACGGCGTGTCGGCGGCGGTCGCGCTCGCCGAGTCGCTGGTGCGCCTGAAGCTGAAGACGTCGAAGGTTCGCACGTACGCGCCGCCGCGCGCGAAGCGGATCGTCGGCTGGCCGGGAACCTTCGCGAAATGACGGGCCGCCGGCCGGTTGCCATATGGCGCGCACGCCCCGTCTCGCCGGGACGCGTATCGGCATGCGCAACCCGCTAGACCGGACGGCCCTGCCCCGCGGCGCGTCCGACGCCGCGGGCGCGCTCGACGTGCTCGATGCACGGCTGATGCGCATCCTGCTCGCGCTGCTGACCGAGCGTACCGTGTCGCGTGCGGCCGTGCGCCTGAACATGTCGCAGCCGGCGACGAGCGCCGCGCTCAAGCGCCTGCGCACGCTGCTCGGCGACCCGCTGCTGGTGCGCAGCCGCTACGGGATGGTGCCGACCGAGTTCGGCGCGCGCCTGATCGAGCCGCTGCGCAATGCGCTGCGCGTGATCGACTTCATCCGCATCCAGCAGCCGCGGTTCGACGCGCGCACGTCGGTGCGCACCTACCGGATCGGCTGCCCCGACTACCTGAACGTGCTGTTCGTGCCGAAGCTCGTCGCGCTGTTTCGCGAGCGGGCGCCGAACGCGCAACTGGTGTTTCATCCGCTCGGCGACGGGTTCGACGACGAACGCGCACTGGCCGACGGCGAGCTCGACGTCGTGATCGACAACCGGCCCGCACGCCGGTCGCGCTTTCGGCAGGACGACCTGTTCGACGATCGCGTCGTGTGCCTGATGCGCGCGACGCATCCGCTCGCGCGGCGCGGCGCGATGACGGCCGCCGGGTTCGCGGCGGCGCCGCAGCTGTGCCCGACGCCGTCGTGGCTCGAAGCGTCCGGCGCGATCGACCGGCAGCTCGAACGCGTGGGCCTGCAGCGGCGCATCGCGGTCACGCTGCCGCACTTCGAGCTCGCCGCGCATGCGCTCGTGCGCACCGACCTGATCCTCACCACCACGTACCGGCTCGCGCGGCACTACGCGAAGCTGCTGCCGCTCGCTGCGGTCGCGCTGCCGGCCGAGCCGCCGGACATCGTGTACCGGATGACGTGGAACGAAGCGGGATCGTGCGCGGAAGGCGGTCGGTGGCTGCGCGGACTGATCGCCGAAGCGACGCGCGCGTGGCTCGACGCCGAGGCGACGCTGCCGGCAGTCGCCGCGGTCGCCGCTTCCGGGGCCGATGCGGACATCCCGGCAACCGCGCCAGCCACCGCCGATCCGCCCGAGCCCGTCCGGCGCACGCGCCGCGGACCGGCCACGCATTGCCATGCGTCGCATCCGGCACGCGTCGCGCAGGCGGCACGCGTCCATCGCATCGCGACGAAGTCGCACTGACCGACGCCGCACCCGGGCCGCAAGCGTGCGCTCGGACGCCACGCCGCATGTCAGACCGGTCCTATTTACCCGCGCCGCGACGACTCGCCAGAATGACGCATTGAACACGTGCCGACGGGCGTCGCCTCGCGAACGCCCGTAGCCGCTTTATCGAATCGAGGAAATCCGCATGAAGAACGCACTCGTCGCGCTGGCCGTCCCGGTCGCGCTATTCGCGAGCGCCGGCACATTCGCCGGCACTCAGGACTGCTCGACACGCATCCGTGCGCTGAACACGCAGATCGACAACGCGAAACGGTTCGGCAACATGCAACAGGCGATGCGCCAGCAGGCCGCGCTCGATCGGATCACGGCCAACTGCACGGACGCCGGCCAGCTCGCGCGCGCCGAACGCAAGCTGACCGACAAGGCGCGCGACCTGCGCAATGCGGAAGACGAGGTACGCGACGCACAGGCGCGCGTCCGCGAAGCCGAAGCGCTCGGCGACGCAAGGAAGCTGAACCATGCGCAACGCAAGCTCGCAGACAAGCAGGCGAAGCTGCGCAACGCCACGCGCGACCTGCACGACGCGCAGGTCGATCGCGACGCGCTGAAAGGCTGACGGATCGAAACGGCGTGTCGCGCGAATATGCATTTCACGATTCGATGTTTGTCGGCCGGAAACCGATTCCGTAATCTGCCCGGCAGCCGCGCCGCCCGCGCGCGGATCACCGAGGACACACCGCCGATGACCCACTCTTTCGCCACGGCACGCCGCCGCACGCTGCAGCGCCTTGCCGCCCTCGCCGCCGCGCCGCTCGCGAGCGGCCTCGCGCTGCCCGCGAGCGCGGCCGGCGCCGACCTGTCGGGCGTCACGCTCGTGCTCGGCGACCAGGCCGGCGGCCTGCGGGCGCTGGCCGAAGCGGCGCGCGTGCTCGACGGCACGCCGTACCGGTTCCGCTGGGCCAACTTCCAGGGCGCCGCGCCGCTGTTCGAAGCGCAGCGCGCGGGCGCGATCGATCTCGCGCCAGCCGGCGACCTCCCCGTCCTGACGGCCGCGCTCGGCGATCCGTCGTTGCGGATCGTCGCGACGCGCGTCGGCTCGCCGGCGTCGCTCGGCATCGTCGTGCAGCCCGACTCGCCGGTTCGCACGGTGGCCGACCTGAAAGGGCAAACCGTCGTCGTGTCGTCCGCGCGCGGCAGCATCTCGCAATACCAGTTGTACGGCGCGCTGCGCGAACACGGGCTCGCGCCGCGCGACGTCGACGTGCGCTTCGTGCTGCCGGTCGACGCGTTCGCCGCGTTCGAGGCGAAGCGGATCGGCATCTGGGCCACGTTCGATCCGTACTACGGGCATGCGGTGCGACGCGGCGCGCGCATCGTCCGCGACGGCAGCGGCATCAATTCGGGGCTCGCGTTCCTCACGTCGCCGATCGAAACCCTCGACGATCGCGGCAAGCGCGCGGCGCTCGCGGACGTGCTCGCGCGGCTCGCCCGTGCGGGCCAATGGGCGCTCGCGCATCCCGCCGACTATGCGAGCGTCTATGCATCGCTCACGCGCCTGCCGCCCGACGCGGCCACCGATATCGCACGGCGGGCCGCGCTCGCGCAGCGCAGCCTCAGCGGCGCCGACATCGACGTGCTGCAGCGCGTCGCCGATCGCGCGGCGGCGGACGCGATCCTGCCGCGCCGCGTCGACGTCGCGTCGATCGCCATCCGGAACGTGGCGGCCTGAGTGGCGCCACGCGGGGCGCGGGCACGCGTTCAGCGCGGCCGCGCCATATCGAGATCCGGCACGTCGTCGCCGAACGTCGACGCGACGAGCGTGCGCATCGCGGCGATCAGCAACGTCGGCCCCGACTGGTTGAACGTGCAGCGCTCGCCTGCGGCCGGCACGGCCCGGTGCAGCACCGCGCGCCAGACGCCCCGCCCGCCGTCGCGCTCGAACGCGGCGAACGGCAGCCGCTCGACGAGCGGGCCGCCGTCCGCCCACGACGACGACGGCGCGAACGGCGTCGGCGCGCCGCCCGGCTCGCGAATCACCGTGCATGCCGACGTGTCGACGCGCGGCTCGACGAGGTCTTCCGCCATCGCCACCCAGTAATCGAGCGTCGCGCCCGTCAGGTCCTGGACTTGCATGGCCGTCTCCGTATGACCGTTCTGTCGAACGACGTCCTGGCTGCCGTGTGCACGACGACGAGGACGCGTCCCATGCGCGACAGGGTTGCGTCCCCCGTCGCCCTGCGACAAGCATAGTTCAACCGCGCTGCATCGCGTTCCGGGACGACCGTGCGACCGCGCATCTCACGCCCGTCGACATCTTCGATCTCGACTCCGACCGCCAGCTCTATCGCACGATACTCATCGGCGACGTGCCGGTCGGCCCCGACGGACGGCCTTCGATCGCGCACGAAGGCACGCCGGTCGAAACGGCGTCAGCCGTCGCCCTCGGCCGACGCTGCGAACGTCGGCTCGCGCGCGCCGGCTTTTCTCCGTCAATCGAGCCACACGCCGTCGAACCGGTGTCCGCCGAGCGGCGAGAACGTCAGCCCGTGTACGCGCCTGGAAATCGGCAGCGACACGATCGACGTCGCGATCGGCGTGAACGGCACCTGGTCCTTGAACACCACCTGCGCCTGCTCGTACAGCGCCGTGCGCTTCGCGACATCCGCATTCGAACGCGCCGCCGTCACGAGTTGCTCGAAGTCCTTGTTGCACCACTTCGCGAGATTGCTGCCGTGCACCGCGTCGCAGCCGAGCAGCGTGCCGAGCCAGTTGTCGGGGTCGCCATTGTCGCCCGACCAGCCGTACAGGATCGCGTCGTGCTGGCCGTCGTGTTTCGCGCGGCGGTTGTATTCGCCCCATTCGTAGCTGACGATCTTCGCGCGCACACCGATCTTCGCCCAGTCCTGCTGGATCAGTTGCGCCATCAGTTGGGCATTCGGGTTGTACGGGCGCTGCACGGGCATCGCCCACAGCGTCAGGTCGAAACCGTTCGGAAAGCCGGCCTGCGCGAGCAGCGCCTTCGCGGCCGCCGGATCGCGCGGCGCGTCCTTCAGGCGCGGGTTGTACGACCATTGCGCGGGCGGCATCGGGTTCGTCGCGATCGTCGCGTCGCCGTTGAACACGGTCTTGATGATCGCCGCCTTGTCGATCGCGATGTCGAGCGCGCGCCGCACGTCGACGCGATCGAGCGGCGGATGCTGCGTGTTGTACGCGACGAAGCCGACGTTGAAGCCCGTCCCCGAGAACAGCGTCAGCTTCGGGTCGCGCCGCACCGTCTCGAGATCGGCCGGCCGCGGAAACACCGACACCTGGCACTCGCCGGCCACGAGCTTCTGCAACCGCGCAGCCGGATCGGGCGTGATCGCGAACACGAGGCGTGCGAGCTTCACGTCGTCCGGTTTCCAGTAGTCGGGATTCGCGTCGTAGCGGATCAGCGCGTCCTTCTGGTACGTGCGCAGCAGGAACGGCCCCGTGCCGACCGGGAACTGGTTGATGTCCGACTCGCGATGGCGTGCGGCGAGCTGCGACGCATATTCGGCCGACAGCACCGACGCGAACGCCATCGCGAGATTGCGCACGAAGACGACGTCGGGCGACTTCAGCACGAAGCGCACCGTATAGTCGTCGACCTTCTCGATGCGCTCGATGTTGCGGTCGAAGCCGAGATCGCTGAAATACGGGAAGCTGACCGGATAGGCCTGGCGAAACGGATCGTCCGGGTCGAGCATCCGGCGGAACGTGAACACGACGTCGTCGGCCTGGAACGGCCGGGTCGGCTTGAACCACGCGGTCGTCTGGAATTTCACGCCGCGCCGCAGATGGAACGTGATCGTGCGCTGATCGGACGACACGTCCCAGCTCGTCGCCAGCGACGGTACGAGATCGAGCGTACCGCGCTTGAATTGCACGAGCCCGTTGTAGATCGTGTACGTGCTCGCATCGAAATCGGTGCTCGTCGTGTGCTGGCCGGGGTCGAAGCCGGCCGGGCTGCCTTCGGAGCAGTACACGAGTGTCTTGCCCGCGGGTGCCGCGAGTGCGTGCGGCACGGCGCCGGCCAGCAGCAGCGACGCGGCCATGCAGCGCAGCGCGGCGCCGGCATGCGTTACGCCGCGCGTACGGCGCGCGGCTGACGAAACGAAAGGATTCTTCATGGTGAGAGAGGCAAGCAAGAGGTGCCATGCGAATGACGACCGTCGATCTTCGCGCGCATCCCGCCGATCGCTTACCAATTAATTCCGCGTTGCTTATCGTCGCGGATGCATCCCGCTGCCCCTGCATGGGAATGTCCATGCGAGCGCCGTGGACTTGCTCGCGGAACACCGCCGCGACGCCCGGCCCGGCGTCATGACGCAGCGCCGTTCGCTCACGGTCGCGGGCATCCTTCCGGCCCCCTGCAGGTTCCGCCGAATTGGCGCATCGTATCGGTTGGCCAACGCCGGCACCGGTGCGCGGGAATCCGCCGGCGCACGCATGCCGGCACGGCGCACCCGCCGATGCGCCGCCCGTTCCTGGAGGATCACGCATGTCGCTCAACCCCGATACGCCGTCTCGTCCCGTGAAGTCGCCGGGCCCCGATCATCCGATCCTGATCGAACCGCACTCGTCGCGCGTGGTCGTGAAGGTCGCCGGCAAGGTCGTCGCCGATACGCGCCATGCACTGGTGCTGCGCGAGGCCAGCTATCCGGCGGTGCTGTACATTCCGCGCGAGGATGCCGACATGTCGCTGCTCGAACGCACCGACCACGCGACCTACTGCCCGTACAAGGGCGATTGCGCGTACTACTCGATTCCGGCCGGCGGCGAACGCGCGACCAATGCGGTGTGGACGTACGAGCATCCGAATCCAGCAGTCGAATCGATTCGCGAGCACCTCGCGTTCTATCCGGACCGCGTCGATTCGATCGAGGAAAGCCTGCTCGTCACCGCCTAAGCGCGGTGCCCTGCCGCGTCACCGTTCACGTATCGTCCGGCTGCTGATTTGCATATGCGGATTCATTGGTTGGCCGCCGTCCCGCCTGGCCGTATCGTCTTGAGTCCGGCGCGGGCCGGCCGCGCGCATCGCTCGCGACCGGCCGCGTCCCGTGCCGATCGCGCCATGCCCGCGCGACCCGTGAACCCGCCAGCAGGACGCCTCGATGAACGACACACCGCATGCAGACCTTGAAACGACCCCGGCGAACCCGCGCCGCCGCCGGTGGCTGCACGGCGCGGCCGCCGGGCTGGCCGGGCTCGCGCTCGGGCCGCTCGCGGCCGCGCCCGCACGCGCCGACGCCAGCGGTACGCGATTGCGCATCGGCTTCCAGAAATACGGCAACTTCGTCGTGCTCAAGGCGCGCGGCACGCTCGAGAAGCGTCTCGCGAGCCAGGGCGTCACCGTGCAATGGCTCGAATTCCCGGCGGGCCCGCAACTGCTCGAGGGGCTGAACGCCGGCGCGATCGACGTCGGCACGGTCGGCGAAACCCCGCCGATCTTCGCGCAGGCCGCCGGCGTCGATTTCGTCTACATCGGCAACGAGCCGCCCGCGCCGCAGGGCGAGGCGATCGTCGTGCTGCCCGATTCGCCGATCCGCACCGTCGCGCAACTGCGCGGCAAGAAGGTCGCGTTCAACAAGGGCTCGAACGTCCACTATCTGCTCGTGAAGGCGCTCGAGCACGCGGGCCTCGCGTATGCCGACATCCAGCCGATCTACCTGACGCCGGCCGACGCGCGCGCCGCTTTCGTGCAACGCAGCGTCGATGCGTGGGTGATCTGGGATCCGTATCTGGCCGCTGCCGAACGGCAGCTCGGCGCCCGCGTGATCGCGAACGGCGACGGGCTCGTGCGCAACACGCAGTACTACCTTGCCGCGCGCAAGTACGCGGCCGCGCACCCGCAGGTGCTGCGCGCGCTGCTCGACGAAGTCGACGCGGTCGATCGCTGGGCGCGCGATCACGTGCCCGAGGTGGCCGCGCAACTGTCGCCGCTCGTGGGCCTCGACGCGCCGACGCTCGAAGTCGCGCTCAAGCGCGCCGGCTACGGCGTGCAACCGATCGCCGATGCGACGGTCGCGTACCAGCAGAACATCGCCGACGCGTTCAGCGCGCTGAAGCTGATTCCGGGCAAGTTGTCGGTGGCGAGCGCACGTTGATGCGTCACGGCGCAGGCGCGCGATTCGCGATGCGACGCATCACGAAGCAGGCGCCGCACCGATACGCCGCCATTCGTCGTAGTCGGTGACGAGGCCCGCGTCGTCGATCGCGATATCGGCCGCATAGGTACCGCTCTCGTAGCGATACACGTGCGACGCCGTGCGCGTATAGCGCTGCACGCCGCGCACGATGTCGAAATCCGGAAACCGCAGCCACGCGGTGCGAATCTCGGCCGACTCGCCGACGGCAAGCGCCAGCCGCCGGATCGGCAGCGTATTGGTCGACGGACTGAAGCCGAGATCGATATCGGTTGCGCCCGCAAGCATCGGCGCAGCGACGCCGTCGATCGTCCACTGCCCGGCATCGCAGGCGATGCTCCATTGCCGTGGCGGCGCCGTGCCGGTCCACTGCGTCACGCACGCCGAGCGCGTGAGCCAGTCGGCCCCGCATGCGATCGTGTAATCGATGCGAAACGGCGTGCCGTCGATCGCGCCCGTCACCGCCCCCGACAGCGCGATGCCCGTTTGCGACTCGTCGAGCTGGCACCATTCGGCCGCCTGCCACGTCTGCACGATCTGCCATGCGACGCAGTGCGTGCGTCGGGCTTCATTCCGTTGCGTCATGTCGGGTCTCCTGTCGGTCGCGCGGAAGGAAATCGATTTTCGCTCACGGCGTGGGCGAACGCACGCGGCTTCGACAGCGCGGGTCGCGTTCCGGCCGATAGTCAGTATCGGCTCGATACACACCGTGGCCCCGCGCCGCTTTGGTACCATCCGTCGATCGGTAAAAATCGGACCGGAAGACAAAAGGCGCGACTTCATGGATTTGTTGGCGACGATGCGCATCTACGTCAGGGTCGTGGAGCGCGGCACGATGTCCGGCGCGGCGCGGGATCTCGACATGGGCCAGCCGGCCGTCAGCGAGCGCATCGAGAAACTCGAAAGGCATCTCGGCACGCGGCTGCTGATGCGCAGTGCACGCACCCTCGCGTGCACGGAGGAAGGCCGCATCTTCTACGAACGCAGCAAGGCGCTGCTCGAAGCGGCCGAACTGGCCGTTGCATCGGTCTCGAAGACGGAGAATGCGCTCGACGGCGCGATCCGGCTCGCGGCGCCGCAATGTTTCGGCGAGGTCGTGATGCCGGGCGTGCTGATGCAGATCCGCACCGCGTATCCGAAGCTGCACATCGACCTGGTGCTGAACGACGATATCGTCGATCCGGTCACGGAGGGCGTCGACGTGTCGATCCGGGTCGGCCAACTCGGCGACGGCGGGTTCGTCGCCTACGCGCTCGGCGCGGTCGGCCGCGTGCTCGTCGCCGCGCCGTCGTATCTCGACCGGCACGGCCCGCTCGACACGAAGGCCGATCTCGCGAACCATCCGTTCATCCGCGTGAAAGGCGTGTTCGCGAACGAACAGGTGCCGTTGCAGCGTGACGGCAGCGCAATCGAGTACGCGCGCATCCGGACGGTCATCACCACCAGCCACTGGCGCCCGATGTACGACACGATCGCGGCGGGCGGCGGCATCGGCGTGGTTCAGTCCCCGGCTTGCGCCGATGCGCTCGCGCACGGCCGGCTCGTCCGCCTGCTTCCGCACTACGACATCCCCGAGTTCGCGCTCAACGTGCTGGTGCACGCGCAGCGGCCGCTGCCGCCACGCGTGCGCGCCGTCGTCGATCTGCTGAAAAGGGCACTCCCGCCGCTGCTGGCGCACCGTCAGCGGTAGCCATCACGCCTGCAGCGATTTCCCCGGCTCCTTCACGTGCGCATCGACTTCCATCTGGTAGAAGCGCGCGCTGACGAAGCCGAACAGCGTCCAGCCGAGGAACACGCACAGGCCGCCGAGCATCAGCGCCTGCTCGCCCGAGCTGAACAGCGCATAGAAACTGTACGCGGTCGCGATCATCGCGATCACGTTCGTCACCAGCGCCTTGCCCGGCGGCACCTTCGCGACCTTCTGGATCGTGATCAGCGCGGCCATCGACATCACGTAAGGCACGAGGTTCGTGACGACCGCGAGATCGACGATCTTCTGGAACTGGCTGCTCAGCTCCGGGCTGATCGTCATCAGCGCCAGCGCGACCTGCGCGACCAGCAGGATCACCATGCCGACGATCGGCGTGCCGGTGCGCGTCGCGCGTGCGAACACCGGGAGGAAATAGCCGACGTCCGCCGAGCTCTTGAACACCTGCGCCACCGTGAACTGCCACCCGAGCAGCGAGCCGATGCACGCGATCACCATCAGCGCGGTGACGATCGTGCCGACGGTCGGCGTGAACATCGTCGCGAACGCGATGCCGAACGGCGCATTCGACTTCGCGAGGATCGCATTGGGCACGATGCCCGCGATCACGTTGGTCGACACGATGTAGAAGATCGCCGACGCGATCGTGCCGCCGAGCACGGCGATCGGCACGTTGCGCTCCGGATTCTCCACGGCGTCCGAGTTCGCGCACGCCGATTCGAGCCCGAGGAACGCCCACAGCGTCACCGCGATCGAGCTGCCAACTGCCGGCCCGAACGGCATGCCGTGCGGATTCCACGCCGCGCCCCAGGTCGCGCCGCTGAACCAGAACCAGCCGATCAGCGACACGACGACGACCGGAATGATCACGCCCCACACCGTCACCGCGCCGATCCGGCCGGTGATGCGCGAGCCGCCGAAGTTCGCGACCGTCGTCAGCACGAGCAGGAAGATCGTCCACAGGCCGGTCTGCAGCGGCGACAACGTCGCGTCGAACAGCACGGTGCCGTAGCCGACCGCCGTGACGCCGATCGCGACGTTGGCGATCACGAGCGACAGCCCGTACGTGTAGTTCGCCATATAGTTGCCGGCCTTGCCGAACGCGTACTCCGCGTAGCCGCCCATCCCGCCCGGCTTGCGGCTCAGCATCCCGCAGCGCGCGAACGCATAGGCCAGCGCGAGCGAGCCGCCGGCCGTGACGATCCATGACAGCAGCGAGATCGTGCCGACCTGCGCGAGCTTCGACGGCAGCAGGATGATGCCGGAGCCCATCATGTTGACCGCCGTGAGGATGGTGAGCTGCCAGACGTTCATCCGGCTCTTCGGCGCGGCCGCCGGTGCCGCGTCGGACATGCGCGCTGCGTTTTCCATGATGTCGATCCTTCGATGTGAGGCCGCCGCGCGGCCGGTCGCTCGTACGCCCGGCCGGGCTTCAGGCCGTCAGGCAATACACGCGGTACGTGCCGTCCTCGACCTCCACGCCGTGCGTGTCGTGCGCGAACCCCGGGAACCGCCGGTCGTACGCTTCGAGCGCCTTCAGGTAGCCGAGCACCGGGCCGCCGGCCGGCCCCGCGTTCTCGCCCGGCATCAGGAGCGGGATACCCGGCGGATACGGCACGACGCCGGTGGCCACCGTGCGCCCGGCCAGCTCGTCGAGCGTCACCTGCTCGATGCGGCCCTGCACGAGATGCTCGTACGCGCGCACCGGGCTCATCTCCGGCTTCGGCAGGATCGAGAACGCCTCCGACATCAGGCGCGTCGTGCCGAGCTGCTCCATCGCCGCGAACATCGTGTCGGCCAGGTCCTTCAACCCCATGCCCGCATAGCGCGATCCATGCGCCTTCGCGAGCGACGGAATCGCCATGTCGAGCGGCAGGTTCGCGTCGTAGTCGCGCTTGAAATCGCACAGCGCGCTGACGAGCGAACCCCACTTGCCCTTCGTGATGCCGATCGAGAACAGGAACAGGATCGTGAAATCGGTCGTCTTCTCGACGACGATGCCGCGCGCATCGAGATACGCGGTGACGACGCTCGCCGGAATGCCGACCGGCATCAGGCCGCCGGCCGGCGCGACGCCCGGCGTGACGATCGACACCTTGATCGGATCGAGCATGCAGTAGCCGTCCTCGATGTTGCCGAAGCCATGCCATTGCGCGCCGGGGCGCAGCACCCAGCACGCCGGGTCGCTCGCGAGCAGTTCGGGCGGCGCGTCGTGGAACGGCAGTGTGCGGCCCGTGCGCGCCTCCAGCACGGTGTCGGGCTGCCAGCATTCGAAGAACCAGTCGCCCTTCGCGCCGAATTCGCCGTTCATTCGCGCGATCATCTGCCGGAACGCGACGGCCTCCTCGATCGACTCGCGCGTCAGCGCGGCGCCGCCGGGGCCGTCCATCATCGCGGCCGCGACGTCGTTCGACGCGATGATCGCGTAGTTCGGCGACGTCGACGCGTGCATCATGAACGTTTCGTTGAACTGGCCATGCGGGATCGGGCTGCGGCCGTCGCGCACGTGGATGTACGACGCCTGCGACAGTGCGGTCAGCAGCTTGTGCGTCGACTGCGTCGCGAACACCGTGGGCCGGTCCGCATGATGGTCGCGCGGGTCGCCGTGCATCGCATGGCGGTCGCGGTAGATCGGATTGAACCGCGCGTAGCCGTACCACGCCTCGTCGAAGTGCAGCCGGTCGACGCTCGCGCCGAGCAGCTCCTCGACACGCGTCACGTTGTAGCAGAGGCCGTCGTACGTCGAGTTCGTGACGATCGCGTGCTTCGGCTGGCGATCCGCCAGCCCCGCTGCGAGCGGGTTCGACGCGATCGCCTCGCGGATGGCCGCCTGCGTGAGGCGCTCCGCGGCGATCGGCCCGATGATCCCGTAGCGGTTACGCGTCGGCACGAGGTACGTCGGGATCGCACCCGACATCGTCATCGCGTGCTCGGCCGACTTGTGGCAGTTGCGATCGCACAGCGCGATCTGGTCGCGGCTCACGCTCGCCATCAGGATGATGCGGTTCGACGTCGACGAGCCGTTCGTCACGTGATACGTGCGATGCGCACCGAACACGCGTGCCGCGTAGCGCTCGCTTTCGCCGATCGGGCCCGAGTGGTCGAGCAGTGAGCCGAGTTCGCCCACCGAGATCGACAGGTCCGAGCGGAACAGCGATTCGCCGAAGTATTCGAAGAACGCGCGGCCGACCGGCGATTTCAGGAAGCCGGTGCCGCCGGTGTGGCCGGGTGTATGCCACGAGTATTCGTAGACGCGCGAGAACTTCGCGAGCGCGCCGAACATCGGCGGCAGGACGGTCGAGCGATAGCGTTCGATCGACGCGTGAATGCGCCCGCCGATGAAGTCGGCCGTATCCTCGAGCAGCCACACGAAATCGTCGACCTTGCCCATCACCGCGGCCGGTACCGACGACGCGACGCTGCGGTCGGCTAGCAGGAAGATCGGCACGCTGCCGTTGCGATGCCGGATCGCGTCGACCACGGCCTCGGACGGCCCGTGGCCGTCCACGCCGAGATCCCAGTCGAGCAGCACGCACTGGATCGACGGATCGGAGCGGATCAGCACGATGGCGTCGTCGGCGGACGTGGCCGTCAACACGTCGATACCGCGTTGCACGAGCTCCGCGCTCAGCGTGCGGACCGCGCGCCCGGTTGCGGTTTCCTGCGCGATTTCGTCGTCGACCAGTAGCGCACGCATGCCGAGACGACGAATGCCGCCGACGGATGTATTCATGGTATTGCCCTCGCTGTTGCGTTGCTTCGATTGGTATCGTTCGTCTCACGAGCACGCGGACAGCAGGCCACGGGCAGCGGCATGAGACGCTCGCAATTCCGGCTTGATTCGCCATCCAATTCGGAGCCGACTATGCCATAGATGCTTTTCTCTGAAAAGCTGACGATTCGGTAAAACCATCGGCGCCTTTCAAATCGGATTTCATCATTGGATCATTTTTATGTGCGCCGCAGCATGCCAATTCCGGATTGTTTGATCATGCTCATGCCGCAATGACATTGCCGATTCGGTTCGATTGAATTCGCGGGATTTTGTTGCTACGATCGGCTGCGCCGGACACGGCCCGATCGCGGCGGTGCCGCGCCGCGCAAGGCTTCTGATGCAGTGCGCATTCGGCATTCAGCATTCGCGGGACCGTTTCGATCGGCTGCAGCGCGTGTCGGGCCCGGATTGCGCGCCGATGTGAATGCGGCTCCCGTTTCCAGGTCATTTACCGGAGAGTTCGCGTGAGCCTGTTGAAAATCGCAGTCGAGCCGGCGCTGATCGGCGCCTTCCTCACCACGCACGAACAGGTCGACGTATTTCAGACCGATTTCACGAATATCGCGGCAATCGTCGTTGGAATCGATTCCGCGGAAAAGGTGCTGAAAACCGTCGAAAGAACCGGTTTCGCGATTCCGTTCTTCGTCGCGGTCGAGCCCGACCAGGAAGTGCCGCCGTCGGTCCTGCCGCGCGCGAGCGGCGTGATCCAGCTTCGGCACGGCGGCCGCCATTACTACGGCCGGCAGATTTCCGCCGCCGCCGACATCTACAGCGAGAACCTGCTGCCCCCGTTCTTCAAGGTCATGCGCGAATACGTGCAGCGCGGCTACGTCGAATTCGACTGCCCGGGCCACCAGGGCGGCCAGTTCTTTTCGAATCATCCGCTCGGCCGGATGTTCTTCGATTTCTTCGGCGAAACGCTGTTTCGCGCGGACCTCTGCAACGCGGACGTCCGGCTCGGCGACCTGTTGATCCACGAAGGGCCCGCGCTGGAAGCGCAGCGCAACGCCGCACGCATCTACAACGCGGACAAGACCTACTTCGTGCTGAACGGCACGTCGACGTCGAACAAGGTCGTCACGAGCGCGCTGCTCGCGCCCGACGATCTCGTGCTGTTCGACCGCAACAACCACAAGTCGGTGCACCTCGGCGCGCTCGTGCTGTCCGGCGCGCGTCCGGTCTATCTGGAGACCGCGCGCAACGCGTGGGGCCTCATCGGCGGCGTCGACAGCGCGGCGCTCGGCGAGGCGCGCATTCGCGACGCGATCCGCGACGTCGCGCCCGAGCGCGCCGACCTGCCGCGCCCGTTCCGGCTCGCGGTGATCCAGCTCGGCACCTACGACGGCACGATCTACAACGCACGCGAAATCGTCGACCGGATCGGCCATCTGTGCGACTACATCCTGTTCGATTCGGCGTGGGTCGGCTACGAGCAGTTCATCCCGATGATGCAGAATTGCTCGCCGCTGATGCTGACGCTCGGCCCCGACGATCCCGGCATCTTCGTCACGCAGTCGGTGCACAAGCAGCAGGCCGGCTTCTCGCAGACGTCGCAGATCCACAAGAAGGACAGCCACATCGAAGGCCAGAAGCGCTTCTGCGATCATCGGCGCTTCAACAACGCGTACATGATCCACGCGTCGACGAGCCCGTTCTACCCGATGTTCGCGGCGCTCGACGTCAACGCGCAGATGCACGCGGGCCCGGCCGGCAAGCGCCTGTGGCGCGACTGCGTCGCACATGGCGTCGATGCGCGCAAGCTGCTGCTGAAAACCTGCCGCCAGATCCGCCCGTTCGTCCCGCAGCAGATCGACGGCCGCCCGTGGGCCGATTACCCGACCGAGCAGATCGTCGACGACCTGCGCTTCTTCCGCTTCCATCCGGCCGACACGTGGCACGGCTTCGAAGGCTATGCGGACGACCAGTATTTCGTCGATCCGTGCAAGCTGCTGCTGACCATGCCCGGCATCGATCGCGATACGCATGAATACGCGCCGTTCGGCGCACCGGCGCCGATTCTCGCGCGCTATCTGCGCGAGCACGGCGTCGTGCCCGAGAAAGCCGACCTGTACACGATCCTGTTCCTGCTCACGCCGTCGGAGAGTTTCGGCAAGCTGCAGCATCTGGTCGCGCACCTCGCGCAGTTCGAGCGCCATCTCGATCAGGACACGCCGCTGCGCGAAGCGATTCCATCGCTGTGCGAAGCATATCCGGAGCTGTACGGCACCATGCGCCTGCGGCAGCTGTGCCAGCGCATGCACGATTTCTACCGCAGCCACGACATGAAGCATCTGCAGAAGCAGATGTTCCGGCGCGCGCAGTTCCCGAAGCAGGCGATGCTGCCGCAGGCCGCGAATGCCGAGCTGATCCGCAACAACGTCGAACTCGTCACGCTCGACCGCATCGCGGGCCGGATCGCGACCGAAGGCGCGCTGCCCTATCCGCCCGGTATCTTCTGCGTGGTGCCGGGTGAAGTGTGGGGCGGCCCGGCGCTCGACTACTTCCGCGCGCTCGAAGCCGGGATCAACGCGCTGCCGGGCTTCGAGCCGGAAATCCAGGGCGTGTACCTGCAGACGAAGCCGGACGGCACCCGGCAGGCCTCGGCGTACGTGGTCGCGGCCGGCGCGGACGCGGCGCGCCTGTAAGGACGGTGGGCGGCTGCGGGCGCGTCGGCATGCGCATGCGTTACAGCACGGCCCGCACGGCAGGCCGCGTGCGCATCGTGACCCGTGACGGCCAACGCCGTGCGCGCGCCGCCCCTCACCACGCCTGCCGGTAAATCTGCAGCGCGTCGGCCTCGGTCACCTCGCGCGGATTGTTCACGAGCAGGCGTGTCTGCAGCATCGCGTCCGACGCCATCCTCGGCAGATCGGCCTCGCCGATGCCGACCTCGCGCAGCGTGCGCGGAATGCCCGTCGCGACGATCAGCCCGTCGATCTCGGCGATCAGCGCATGCGTTTTCGCTTCATCGCTACCCGTGGCCGACGGCGCGACGATGGCCGCCAGTTCCGCATATAGCGGCGCGGCGGCCGGCGCGTTGAAGCGCAGCACGTGCGGCAGCACGAGCGCATTCGACAGCCCGTGCGGCACATGAAAGATGCCGCCGACCGGATAGGCCAGCGCATGCACGGCCGCGACCGGCGCATTCGCGAACGCCTGCCCCGCGAACATCGCGCCGACCAGCATCGCTTCGCGCGCGTGCCGGTTCTGCCCGTCGTCGCATGCGGCAAGCAGGTTGCGCGACAGCAGCGTCAGCGCGTGCGTGGCCAGCATGTCGGATACCGGATTCTTCAGCCGCGCGGACGTGTACGCCTCGATCGCATGCACCATCGCGTCGATGCCGGTGGCGGCCGTCGCCGCACGCGGCAGGCCGAGCGTGAGTTCCGCGTCGAGGATCGCGACGTCCGCGAACAGATGCGGCGATACGACGCCCATCTTGCGCGCCTCGCCGACCGTGACGATCGACACGGCCGTGACCTCGGAGCCTGTGCCGGCCGTGGTCGGCATCTGCACGAGCGGCAGCCGCGCGCCGGCGACCTTGTCGACGCCGTACATGTCGGCCAGCGCCTGCTGCCCCGGCGCGAGCACCGCGATCAGCTTCGCGACGTCCATCGACGAGCCGCCGCCCAGGCCGAGCACGATCTCGGCATCGGCCGCGACGGCCCGCTCGGTCGCTTCGAGCACCACGTGCTCGGGCGGATCGGCGATCACGTCGTCGATCACGGTGACCTGCCAGCCGTGCGCGGCGAGGCTCTCCAGCGCGGGCGCGAGCACGCCGCTGCGATGCAGGAACGCGTCGGTGACCACGCACAACCGCGCGAGCGCCGGAAAGCGTTCGCGCAACAGCGCGCCGAGCCGGCGCGCGGCGCCGAATTCGACGATCTGCGTCGGAACGGTACGGAATTGAAACGGGTTCATCGGGTGCCTCCCGGTGGCGTCGCCGTGCCGGTGTCCGGCTGCACCATGTAGCGGATCACGTCGCGACGATCGAGCAACGGAATGATCGCGCCGACGCCGATCCGCTGGAAATGCGGCGTTTCCCGATGCGCATCGAGGCCGTCCGCATCGCGGTAGCGCTCGAGGATCACGATGTGGTCGGGGTTCTCCGGCGACCGGAAGTACGCGTAGTCGAGATTCTTCGGCTCGGCCCGCGTGGCCGGCGCGAGCTCCGCGAGCAGTTCGACCACGCGGTCGCCGTTGCCGGGCTTCGCGAAGTAATGCGCGATCACCTGCAGATAGGGTTCGTTCATGCTGCGCTCCAGGTTCGACACAAGGCCGTCACGACGGGAGCGCACACCATCCGCCATGAACCGGACGGATTCAAACGCGATGAGGCGGCACCGTATCGCTGACGCGTCGTCGCATTGTATTGAATCGGCACGGCCTTCGCAGCGCCGCGGCCGGGCCGCGAACATCGGGCCCGATCCCGCACGGCACGCTCACGGCAAGCCAGAGCCCGGCCGGCCGCCGCGAGCTTTGGGCCACCATCCTGCTCACCACGGCACCGTCCGCCCCAGATAGTCGAGGTACTCGAGCCCGGGCCGCGCCCGCTTCGCCAGCAGCACGTCGACGAGGCTCGGCACGCTCTCGTCGATGGTCAGGCGCGCGTCGGGGCCGCCGAGTTCGGTGCGGACCCAGCCGGGCGCCATCAGCGCCAGCGCGCGGCGCGTATCGGCCTGACGCACCGCGAAGCTGCGCATGAACTGGTTCAGCGCGGCCTTGCTGCCGCGGTACACCTCGCGCATGCCGGTAACGTTGTTCGCGACGCTGCCCTGTCCCGACGACATCGCGCCGATCAGCCCGTCGTCGGTCACGAGATCCTGCAGCGTCTCGATCACCCGCATCGGCGCCAGCGCATTCGTGATCATCACGCGCACGAATTCGTCGGTCGTCACTTCGCCGATCGTTTCATTCGGATCGTTGGTCGTGCCGGCATTCACGAACAGCATGTCGAAGCGCCGGCCCGACAGGCGCTCGCGCAGTGCGGCCAATTGCGCGGGCTCGCAGATGTCGAGCGTGCTGATCTCGACCCGGCCGTCGAACCGGTCGGCCAGGTCGTGCAGCTTCGTGCGCCCCGATCCTTCGCGCACGGTGCCCGTCACGTGCCAGCCCTTGTTCAGGAATGCCTCCGCCATCGCCAGCCCGAGGCCGCGCGACGCTGCAACGAGCAGGATCGCGGGAGCGTTTCGTCGATTCGATTCGGTCGATTGCATGGTGTTTCGCCTTTGCCCTGTTTCGTGACGCACCCACTATAGGCGCACACTGCGACAGGCGCCAGACGCATCGAATGCAATCCATCGTTGCATCGAACGCCATGCCAAACCCCGCAGTGGCGTATCCTGTTCGCATGGAAGACATCGACCTGAACCTCGTCACCGCACTCGACGCGCTGCTGTCGGAGAGCAGCGTGACCGGCGCCGCGCGCCGGCTGGGCCTGAGCACGTCGGCGATGAGCCGCACGCTCACGCGGCTGCGCATCGCGACCGCCGACCAACTGCTCGTGCGCGCGGGGCGCAAGCTCGTGCCGACGCCACACGCCGCCGCGTTGCGCGACCGCGTGCATGCCGTCGCGAGCGACGCGCGCGCGGTGCTGCGTCCGGCGACCGCCGACGTCGACTTCGCCACGCTCACGGCCACCTTCACCATCCGGGCAGCCGCATCGTTCATGGAAATGCTGGCCGGCCCGGTCGTCGCCGCCCTGGCCGACGTCGCGCCGCACGTGCGTATTCGCTTCGTCCCGAAACTCGACCGCGATCCGCAAGCGTTGCGCGACGGCACCGTCGACCTCGAAATCGGCAAGCGCGGCGACGACGCACCCGAACTGCACACGCGCATGCTCTTTCACGACTGGCACGTCGCGGTGGCGCGCGCCGGCCATCCGCTGTTCGCGTCGGCCCGGATCACGCCCGCGCGCTATGCAGCCTGCCGTCACGTCGTTTCGGCCCAGTTCGGCGATTTCGGCGGACCGACCGACGACTCGACCGGCGCGATCGCCCCTGGCCCCGCCGTGCACGTCGTCGTGCCGAGTTATCCGGACGCGATGCGTGTCGCAGCCGGCACCGACCTGATCGCGCTGGTGCCGCACTCGAGCCTCGGCAACGCGTGCTCGCCGGGACTCATCGAAGCCCTCGGGCTGCGCAGTTTCGAGATCCCGGTCCGGCTGCCGGCGATCCTCGTGTCCGCGCTGTGGCATCCGCGCATGCACGGCGACCCCGTACATCGCCGCCTGCGCGACACGGTCATCGCCGTCTGCCAGCGCGCGTATCCCAATTCCCGCCCGCCACGTACGGCGGCGCGCGGCAACGAAGCACGCGCCGCAGGCTGACGTTCCGCGGCCCGGGCCGGCCGCCGCCGCCGTCGAGGTGCAGGATTGCGCCATTCGCGAAGCGGTTGCTCGACAGGACCGCGATCGCCTGGCAGCGATGCGCCGATCGCCGGGTGCCGAACCGGCCCTTTTCCACGTTCCGCCGAATCCCCACTATTGCGGCACGGCCGGGCGGCGCCGGCGGGCCCTTCGGCTAAAATGCCGCACTTTCCACCTTGTCCGGCCCGCTCGCCATGCAACCCGCCTCCTCCGCCCAATCCGCCTCCCATGGCGCCGACGCCGCAGAAGCGGCCCGCGACCTCGTCTACGGCCCGAACGACCGGCCGGCGCCGATGGTCGCCTTCGTTGCCGCGCTGCAGCACCTGCTGGCGATCATCGTGCCGATCGTCACGCCGGGCCTGCTGATCTGCCAGGCGCTCGGCGTGTCCAGCCGCGATACGACCCTGATCGTGTCGATGTCGCTGGTGATTTCCGGCATTGCCACCTTCGTCCAGTGCAAGCGCTTCGGCCCGCTCGGCGCCGGCCTGCTGATCGTCCAGGGCACCAGCTTCAACTTCGTCGGCCCGCTGATCGCCGGCGGCAGCCTGATGGTCAAGCAGGGCACGCCGGTCGAGACCGTGATGGCCGCGATCTTCGGCGTCGTGATCGCCGGGTCGTTCGTCGAGATGGGCGTGTCGCGCATCCTGCCGTTCGTGAAGCGCCTGATCACCCCGCTCGTCACCGGCATCGTCGTGCTGCTGATCGGCCTCACGCTGATCAAGGTCGGCCTCATCAGCATGGGCGGCGGCTACGGCGCGATGGCCAAGGGCACGTTCGCGAGCGCGGAGAACCTCACGCTGTCGGGCCTCGTGCTCGGCACGATCATCCTGCTGAACCGCGTGCCGATCGTCTGGGTGCGCAGCACCGCGCTCGTCATCGCGCTCGCGATCGGCTATTTCGCGGCTGCGTTCCTCGGCCGCCTCGACTTCACCGGCATGCACCAGGCCGCGCTGTTCCAGGTGCCGACGCCGCTGCACTTCGGCATCGGCTTCTCGTGGGCGCTGTTCGTACCGATGCTGATCATCTACCTCGTCACGTCGCTCGAAGCGATCGGCGACGTGACGGCCACCAGCAAGATCTCGAACGAGCCGGTCGAAGGGCCGGTGTGGATGCAGCGCATCAAGGGCGGCGTGCTCGTCAACGGTGCGAACTCGCTGCTGGCCGGCGTGTTCAATACGTTCCCGAGCTCGGTATTCGCGCAGAACAACGGCGTGATCCAGATCACCGGCGTCGCGAGCCGTCACGTCGGTATCTGGATCGCGGGCATGCTGGTGGTGCTCGGCCTGTTCCCGGTCGTCGCCGGCGTGCTGCAGGCCGTGCCCGAGCCCGTGCTCGGCGGTGCGGCGATGGTGATGTTCGGTGCGGTGGCCGCGTCGGGCATCAACATCCTCGCGGGCGTCCACCTCGATCGTCGCGCGCTGCTGATCATCGCGGTGTCGCTCGCGCTCGGCCTCGGCGTGTCGCAGGTGCCGGACATCCTGAACAGCCTGCCGCATGCACTGAAGAACGTGCTGGAATCGGGCGTCGCGACGGGCGGCATCTGCGCGCTCGTGATGAACTGGTTCCTGCCGGCAAAGAAATAAAGGCAATCGCGGTGCGAACCGCATGACGACGTGCCGGGCGCGATGGGGCGCGATGGGGCGTGATGGGCCGCGCCGGTCGTCGTGCCAAGGCCGAACGGCGTCAGGGGGCCGGCGCACGCCCTGCCGCCGGCCTTGCGCTTTCGGCGTGTCACGCGACGGCCGGCCACGCATCGGCGACCGTCAATCGTCAAACCCGGTCAGGCTGCCTTGGCCGATCGAGTCGCGCTGGTTAGAATCACGACATGCCCCAGATCCTCGCGCCCGACAACGCCCCCGAAACGACTGCCGCCCCGATCAAGGAACGCGCGACCGTCGTCTGCTATCGCGACGAGCGCGTGTTGCTCGTCACGCGCGCGGCATCGCGCTGGGCGCTTCCGGGCGGCACGATCAAGCGCGGGGAGACGCCGCTCGAAGCCGCGCATCGTGAGTTATGCGAAGAAACCGGCATGACCGGACAGGATCTGACGTACTCGATGCAGTTCACCGGGCTCGCGAAGATCCATCACGTGTTCTTCGCGGAAGTCGCGCCGGACCAGACGCCGCAAGCGAACAACGAGATCGAGAAATGCAAGTGGTTTCCGATCGACGGTGTCGACCGTCTGCGCGCGAGTATTCCGACGAAGCGAATCGTCGAACTCGTCTACAACCACGAAATCCGCACGACGTAACGCATCCCGAGCAGTCGGCCGGCTCGAGTCGATTGTCGTGATCGGAGGTGAGCGAAGGTTCAGTACGAGCGCTTTCTTCGCAGTTCGTGCGTGGAATAGACGACGAGGAAGATACCCAGCATCGTGACGCCGGACGCCAGAAAGTCGTTTGCGCTTCCCGCACCGTGCAGCGCCGCCGGGAAAATACCGAGACTCAATCCCGTGCCAGCAAGAAGCAATCCTGCTGCCACGCCCCAGATCGGTCCGGCGGTCTTGTCGGTCTTATTTTTCATACGGCAACTCGTCTATACAGTCATGGCCTGATCGGTATCGGCAAGAAAGCGTCGCGTCTACCTTCAGTCATTCCACTATAGCCGGGAAATAATTCTCATACTTCTAGTGCTTTTCCCCATCAAGTTTGCGCGGTCGCGACCGTTGCGCGGGGTCGTGCGCGACGCGAGCGTGCGCAGGCCGAATCGGGGGTAACGGAATGGCGGAAGGCGGCAGACTGCAGGTTCCGTCCAGGAAGCCGTGCCAGGTTTGACTCCCATCGTTACGGACCGCCTCCTACCCACGATCGTACCCATACGTCGCATTTCGCCAGTTCCCGTCTCATCGGCAGGCCGTTGAAGAGCGCTATGCCTATCTCAGCAATTCGAGCAGCAAGGCAAACCAGGCGACCAGTTCCATGTTGCCCTGAGCACAAGCCGTCAGATGCGTCGCGTCTCGGCGAATGGAGAAAATGTAATCCGTCTGCGTTCCAGATGGGCTTCACCGCATTCTCGTGATGGGCCGCCATGGCCGTCGCGCGACTGCCGCTTTCACCGAACCTGTTGCCGAGTACGATCACGACTCCTCCACTGCCGCCGCCGGCCATCGAACGTTCGAGCACGACCCGCAACCGGTTCTGCGGGTCGATCCTCCGTCGGTCGTACGCCCACATCAGGGCTACAGCGAGCCACCGCAGGATCGCCAACGCTCCCGTGACGTGTGGTGGTCCCTACCCCACTAAACCGATTTCAATGGTGCTTGCAATTTCTTGGCCTTCGCGACTCTTTTTCGGCGCACCGCCTCAACATGAAATTCAAGGGCTCCGGCTTTCCGGCGTGCCATTGCACCATCGATTTCGGTTTCATTCCGCACTGACTGTCCAATTTGCTACACTACTGTAAAATACACTGCTCCTCAAAAATTTCGAAAGCGATCGATTCCAAGCAATTAACTCTCAACGATCGATACTCAAGAGCAATTGTCACATCATTCGTCCATTCTAGAAGGATTTCAGATTTATGGCCGTCGATCTGCAGGCGTTTCAATCCCTACAAGCCCGTCTCGATCGCCTCCTGACTTTCCTGGACGAGGATTCAGAAAACCTTTCTCTGCTTGCCGATACAGCGACTGCCGCAGCCGACGCCCACCAGTTTCAGCTTTGCAATGAATTGCTGACGCGTTACGAAGCAATTCAGCCTCTCCCGCCATCGCTCGTCAATATGAGGGGCTTGTCAGCCATGTCCGAAGGTCGGTTTGAAGCCGCATTGGCCGATTTCCGCACTCTCGTTGAACACGACGCGAATCCGGTCCTTTACTACAATTTTGCGTATGCGAGCGCCATGTCCGGTTCCTTCGCGCCTGCAGCGGACCTTGCGCCCGCCTGCCTCGACGCGGTCCCGGAGGCGGCTGCCCTGAAGTTGCGGGGCCTTCATTACCTGGGCCGCTTCGACGAAGCCACTCGGATGGGGTCGTTGATGGATCAGGCCGTCCCGCCCCCGGGCTTTGTAGGCGCTTACGCGTCGCTTTTGTTCGATCTGGGTGATCTGGAAAATGCACAACGCCATGCAGCGCGTGCGCCGGATTCTCCCGACAGTCTAGTGATCCTCGGATTGGCGGAACTCGAGGCGGGCAATATCGAACGTGCAACCGAACTGCTCGAACGAGCGACCGAAAGCAACCCGCTGGAAGCACGCGCCACGCTCGGGCGCGGTCTGTGCCTGCTCGCGCAAGAGCGATTCCCGAACGCGGCGGCGATGCTCGATCACGCCGCGGAACGACTCGGGAGCCATGCCGGCTCCTGGCTTGCGGCCGGCTGGGCCTGGCTCTTCGCCGGCAATCTGGCGACGGCAGCCGAACGCTTTCAACAAGCGGCAGTGCTTGATCGAGGATTTGCCGAAGCCCATGGTTCGCTCGCGGTGGCCCTGCAGCTTCAAGAGCGCCGGGACGATTCGCGCCGTCACGCCGATATTGCGCTGCGCCTCGATCCGCAATCGCTGTCCGGCACGCTGGCGAAGACCTTGGAACTTGAGGCGACGAACCATGCCGAATCTGCGAATACCCTCAAGGAAGCGGTGCTGAATCGTCCCCTTGGATCGACCGGCCGGACGCTGGCGCAGTCGCTGACAGCATTCGGCCTTAAGCGCACGCACAATCGATCATAACCCACGTACCCCACCACGACTTCTCCCCCGATCGCCACTGCAGAGTTGCGTGACGGGGAGCCATGGCTCGATCGTGACGATTGCAATCCACGTAGTTTCATCAGCAGACAGTCATTCGATCGCGCCGCCCGCAATATAACTTCCCGCACACCGCATTGAACCCCCGCCAGAAATAATACGTCGCCAGCGCCATGATTTAGCAATATTTATTAACTAAAAACCACCCTCCCAATGCCAGAGATTGACAACTTTCAGTTGATTTTCATCATCGATTAACTCCTTTCAATATCGTTGACATCATTACGATTGCAATTCAACATAGCAAAATAATCGTAATAAACAGTAACATCCCCCGGGGAAACGAGAGAATGTCTAGCGACAATGCCCTGGGCCTTATGGCTCAGCTAATGTGGACAAGTTTACTTGTCGCGGGTCCCATTCTCCTCGCCGCTCTGATAACGGGTCTCGTCATCAGCCTGTTTCAAGTCGTCACACAACTTCAGGAAATGAGTCTTTCCTATGTGCCGAAACTGGTTGTCGTCGGTTTCGTCATTGTCCTGCTCGGTTCCTGGATGTTGGCCCGACTGACCGGCTTTACCCAATCTCTCTTTAATCTCATTCCGACACTGGGCTAACCATGATCGCCAGTCCGAGTATCGGATGGGCTGCGGCGACGCTGTTGCTTTCGTTGCGCGTGGGCCCGGTGTTGACGCTTGCCCCACCCTTCTCGCAGATGGTGACGCCGATGCGGGTTAAAGTTGCCGCGACACTGACGTTGTCCGCCTGCCTCGCATCGACCGTCCCGTATCAGGGGCCAGTCGACGCCGGCATGATTCCCGTTGCCGCATGGGAGGGCCTGCTCGGGCTTGCGATCGCCTTTGCATTCCAGGCCAGTTTCGCGGCTCTGTCGTTCGTCGGACGCGTTCTGGATGTTCAGGCCGGCTATGGCCTGGCGATGGTCATCGATCCGGGCTCGCGTAGCCAGGCGCCGTTGCTCGGTTCCATCCTTACCATGACGGCGGGCGTCATTTTCTTCGCGTCCAACGGGCATCGCGATCTCCTCGCCCTGCTTTTCGCGCTCACGCAATCGTTTCCGCCTGCGTCTGTCCACATCATCGGCGACCCCGCATCGTTCACGTCGTACTTCGGCTCGCTGACTGCCATCGCGCTGGGCGCGACCGCCGCCGTCATGCTGACGCTGTTCCTGACGGATCTTGTGATTGCGTTCCTGGCCCGTGCGCTCCCGCAGATGAATGCATTGATGCTGGGCTTCCAGGTCAAGGCGTTCGTCACGCTTGCCGCAATGGCGTTGGCAGTTGGCACGCTCGCACCGGTCGCGTTGCGGCTCGTGCGGCTCGCGCTCGACTTCGTTCCGACCACGTTCCGACACTATGGCTGAACAAGACGAGAACCGGTCCGAAGCCGCCACTGCCTACCGTCTCGAGCAGGCGCGCAAGAAGGGCATGACGCCCAAGAGTCAGGAGCTCGGCATGCTGGCCAGCCTCAGCGCCTGTGCGGCCTACTTGTGGACCGATGGCACACACCTCGCGTCAGCCATCGCTACCCGCAGCGTTCGCCTGTTGGCAGAGATTCCTGCCGTCGCACATACGCCCGGCGCGATGACTACGTGGTTGATGACAGCAGTGTTGGACGCCTTTCGCTTGATTGCGCCGATGGCGCTGTTGTCGATGGGTGCTGGGCTGCTGGTCACCGTGCTGCAAACCCGCTTCCTTTTTGCGCCGGCTGCCGTCAAGGCCGACATGTCCAGGCTCAATCCCGTCCAGGGATTCAAACGCATCTTTTCGTTACAGACGCTCCTGGATTCGGCTCGCACTCTGACCAAAATGGCTGTTTACAGCCTGATCGCATGGTTCTGCATCGCGTCCATAATCGAGAGCGTCGCACATACGCCGCTCAATCCGCGTCGCTTGGGCGAGCTGATGCAGACGGTCGGACTGAGCTTCCTCGCGAAGCTGCTGATCGCCGCCGCAGTGTTCGCCGCACTCGACTTCGTGATCGTCCATCGCGTCTTCGCAAAGAAGATGCGCATGAGCCGTCACGAAATCAAACAGGAATACAAACAACGCGAAGGCGATCCGCGGATCAAGAATCAGCGACGCAAGATTCGTCGCGAGCTGACCCAGAATGCGCGCAGCCTTCGCAATGTCCGCGACGCGGATGTCCTGATCACGAATCCGACGCACTATGCGATCGGACTGAAGTACGTGCCGGCGCATATGGCAGCACCCAAGGTGATCGCACGAGGCGCCGGCGATTTTGCGCAACGGCTCAAGAAGGTTGCGTTCGTTTACGGCATTCCTGTCGTCGAATCGCCAGCGCTGGCCCGACGTATTTTTCGTGAAACATGCGTCGATCAGGAAATTTCCGCCGGCTCGTATCGCGACGCCGCCACGGTCTACCTGCGCATTCGCCGCCGCGTTGGCGAGGTCGCCGCATGAACGCGCTCATGTCCCGCTTCGGCCGGCAGCAAGATCTCGCGCTCGTGCTCGCCGTCATGGCGATCCTGCTGATCCTCTTTGCGCCGATCCCGGCCGCCGCTCTGGACCTGCTGATCATCACGAACTTCGCGTTCGCGTTCACGATCCTGCTGCTGACGATCTACGTTGTCCGGCCCGTCGATTTTTCGACCTTCCCGTCGCTGCTGCTGATCGCGACGCTGTTCCGGTTGTCGTTGAACATCGCGGCGACGAGACTCATCCTGTCCGGCGGCGAAGCCGGCCAGGTGATCAGCGCAATCGGCGAATTCGTCGTGCAGGGCAATTTCGTCATCGGCCTGATCATCTTTTTCATCCTGATCGTCGTCCAGTACGTGGTCGTGACGAACGGTGCACAGCGCGTGTCCGAGGTGGCCGCCCGCTTCGTGCTCGACGCGATGCCCGGCCAGCAGATGAGTATCGATGCGGACCTCAACATGGGTCTGATCGACCAGGACGAAGCGCGGGCCCGCAGAAAAGCGCTGGAAAAGGAGGCCGCGTTCTACGGCTCGATGGACGGCGCGAGCAAGTTCGTCAAGGGCGACGCGATCGCCGGCATCATCATCATGCTCATCGATATTCTTGGCGGCTGGGCAGTTGGTGTCGCCCAGATGGGCATGCCGCTCGGTCACGCACTACAGAAGTTCACCTTGCTGACGATCGGCGATGGCATCGTCACGCAGGTACCCGCGCTCGTGATCTCGGTGGCAACCGGGATCATCGTCACACGTTCGGCGTCCGACGGCGAACTGAGCAACGAAGTGTTCCGCCAACTCGCTCAGTTCCCGAAGATCCGCTTTCTCGTGACCGGGGCGCTGATCGGCCTGCTGATCCTGCCGGGCATGCCGAAATGGCCGATCCTGATTCTCGCGCCGGTGGTCTTCTTCGCGTGGTGGTTCGCACGCGGCACGTCGGCCGAAGCAGCTACGGCAATGGCCGGCGCCGACGCTCCGGCCACGCCCGCTGCCGGGAGCGACGGGCAGGCCTTGCCCGTTGCACCTGTTGAAGTCGGCTTCGGCCCGGAACTCGCGCGTGCATGGATTCCACTACAGGGCGTGCTGGCCGAACGGGTTGCCGCGTTTCGTAAGCAGTACGCCGACGAGATGGGTGTCACGATCCCGGCCGTGACATTCCGCGATGCAGCGCAGCTGGGCTCGAACGACTACCGGATCTTGCTGTACGGCAATCGCTTCGGCCAAGCCGCGCTGCATGCAGACAAAACCCTCGCGATCCACCCGAACGGCAAGTCGGGCGACCTGATGGGCATCGCGACGCGCGACCCGGCATTCGGCCTGCCCGCGCTGTGGATCGACGAAGCGCAGGTCTCCCGCGCATCGTCGCTCGGCTATACGGCCGTCGACCCGATGACGGTACTCGTCACGCACGTCACCGAGGTTGTCCGTGCAAACATCTCGACGCTCCTGTCCCGCAGCGATGTCGTCGCGCTGCTCGAAGGCGTCCGCACACGGTCGCCGGGGCTCGTCGAGGAACTTGTACCCAACATCCTATCAGTCGGCGACGTGCAGGCCGTGTTGCAGGGATTGCTGTCCGAGCATGTCCCGATCCGGAACATCGACCAGATCGTCGAGGTGCTGGCCGATGCCGGTCGGCATGAGAAAGATCCGGCATTGCTCGGGGAACGCGTACGTCAGAAGCTCGGACATAGTATCTGCCAGCGTCTGATCGGCGAGAAGGAAGCACTCGCGGTGCTGACGCTCGATCCGATGCTCGAAAACACGATTGCACACAATTTGCAGGGCGCTGACGGTAGCGGTGCATTCGTGCTCGATCCGGGGCTGGCCGAATCGTTCCTCACGCGGCTCGCTGAACAAGTCGACGCGATGCTTCGACAGAATCTCGCCCCCGCGTTGCTGTGCCGGCCCGAGCTGCGCCGGCACCTGAAGATCTTTTCTCGCCGTATCGCCCCTCGGCTCGCCGTTCTGTCGATGAACGAGATCCCGCACGCGATCAATCTGCGTTCGTTCGGGATGGTCGGTCTCGACCGTCACGCTTCCGCGGCATGACCGCCCCGCTTTCATGAACGATACCCGCCCCGCCCATGGATAACCTGATGACAACCGCCGTCGGCCTGATCTCGTCCGAGATGCGCCAGGTCGAAACCGCCGCGCAGAACGTCGCGAATCTCGCGACACCGGGCTACAAGCGGCTGATCACCTTCGCCGATGCGGTTTCGCAGGCCGAGTCGTCCGCGCAAACGGCGGCGCCACGTGCATCCACGCGCGACGTTGCAACCGACTTCACGCCCGGCCGCATGATCCACACCGGCAATCCGCTGGATCTCGCGCTGTCGAGCGGCGGCTTCTTCGCGGTTTCCGCTCCCGATGGCACCGCCTATCTGCGCGGTGGCTCCTTCCGGCTGGACGCCGATGGCCGGCTCGTCACGCGACAAGGCTGGGCGCTGCAAGGCAGTGGCGGCGGCGACATCGTCGTTCGTTCGCAGAACTGGCGCGTCCTCGCCGACGGGACCGTGCTTGACGATGGCCAGCCGGTCGCCGTGATCGGCACGGCGTCGTTCGCCAATCCGAATCAACTGGCCCGCACCAACGACGGGTTGTATCGCGCAAACGGTGCGCGACCGGTCGATCTGGCCGATCCCCGCGTGATGCAGGGCTATCTGGAAACGTCGAACGTATCGAACGCCGACGAAATGATCCGGATGATGGCCGCGATGCGACGCGTCGAGTCCGGGCAGAAGCTCGTTCATGCGTACGACGACATGATGGGCAACGTCCTGCAACGTCTCGGAGACATGTAATCGTGAACAATGTGTTCTACATCGGCGCAACCGGCCTCAACGCGCAACAGACCGCCATCGACGTCACGGCGAACAACATCGCCAACATGACCACGCCCGCGTTCAAGCGCGGCACCGTCGCGTTCTCCGAACTGCTCACCACGGTGCCGGCGCCGCTCGTGCGCGATTACGCGAACGAAACGTCGAGCATCGCGGCCGGCGTCAGCGCGGATCCATCGCTGCACGTCTATACGCAGGGCGAATTGCGGCCGACCAACAATACGCTCGATCTGGCGATTCGCGGCAACGGCTTCATCGAGCTCGCGTCCGATTCCGGCCAGACGCTGCTCTGGCGCGGCGGCACGCTGCGGGTCGGTTCCGACGGCTATCTCGCGACCGCGGACGGCCAGCGCCTGAAGGCTATGATTTCGGTACCGCGCGATGCATCGGCGATCACGATCTCGCAGACCGGTCAGGTTCAGGCGACCGTGTCCGGCCAGGCCGATCCGCTCGACATCGGCGAACTCGAAGTGCTGGTGCCGTCCGACGTGCGCTCGCTCGAATCGGTGGGCGGCGGCGTCTATCGCGCACGGGACGATGCGTCGTCGTTGACGCGCGTTCGCCCGGGCGAGGACAACGCCGGCGTGCTGGTCCAGGGATTCAGCGAGGCATCGAACGTATCGATGTCCGACGAACTCGTCGGCCTGATGCTCTACCAGCGAACCTATGCGGCCAACGCGCGGCTCGTTCAAGTCGGCGACGAGTTGATGTCCATCGCCAACGGGCTCAAGCGATGACGCGCGGTTTTTCCAGTCCGAGCAAGTCGCGCGCACCGTTGGCGGCGCGCGCTCGGCTACTTTGCCTCGGTGCGCTCGTTCCTGTGGCCGTGCTCGGCGCGCCGCCGTCGCCCGACGCAGCGATCCGTTTTCGCGCCACCGTCACCGTCGATCGCCCGACAGTCACGCTGGCGGATGTCGCCGACCTGACCGCCCTGCCTGAGTCCATCGCACCGCGCGCGGCGACCGTTCCGGTGATGTCGCTCGCGCGATCGGCAACCGCCGTTCGCGTGGACGCGCGCCGGCTCGCCGCATCCGCACGCCGCGCGATGCCAATGCTCGGCCCCTGGCTCGCGAACGTGCCGGTCGCCGACGTCGAAATCACACTTCTCCGGACCAACGCCGCTGCCAGCACGGCTTCGCCCTCGTGCGTGAGCGTGCTCGCTGATCTCCCGGTCGACGCCAGCCCGTCAGCCGGCGAGATTCAACCGGCAGGCTGCCCGGGCAACGGCGCCGTACGGGCCTGGCGCTACGACGCGGAATCACATGTAGTGCGGGCGGCCCGCGCCATAACCGCCGGCGAGATCGTGCCGGCGCCCGCCACGTCCCGTCTGGCCACCGTTCATCGTGGCGGACGCGTGTTCGACACCATCCAGGTGGGTGCCGTGACGGTGACGCGCTCTGGCACGGCACTGGCCGACGCCGGGCCACGGCATGCGGCACCGGTACTGACCGGCAATGCGGACATCCAGATCTGGCGGGCGCCGTCGGACGGACGGGGGCACTGACATGCGCCGCGTCCTTTCCTTCATCCACGCGGGCGCACTTGCAGCGTCGCTGCTCGGGACGACCGCCGCACCGGCGGCCGATCTCTATCAAGGCTCGACCTACGAATCGCTAACGGCAGACCGACGCGCGTCGCGGCCGGGCGACATCGTCACGATCCTCATCTACGAGAATTCGAGCGCGAGCAACACCGCAGACACGTCGACGAAGACCGGCTTCGGTGTGCAGGGCAACGTGTCGACGCTGTACGCGGGCAAGAATTCTGCACAGGTCGGTCTTGGCGACAACTACGGCGGCAAAGGCCAGATTCAGCGCACGGGCCGGCTGCTCGCACAGCTGAGCGCCAGCGTCACGGGCGTGACGCCGAGCGGCGACCTCATCGTTGCAGGCACGCAGGACATCGACGTCAACGGTGAAAAAACCCGCATTCGCCTCGAAGGCCGCATCCGGCCGATCGACATCGCCGCGAACAATACGGTGCTGTCGACGCGACTCGCAGACGCGAAGATCGACTACACCGGCGAAGGCTTCATCACCGATCGCTCGCGGCCCGGCCTCATTCCACGCTTCTTCGCATGGCTCGGCCTATGGTAAAGCGCTTCTTCATCCATGCCGCGTGGCTGGTCTGCGCGGTCTCGACCGCCGCTAGCGCGGCCACGGCCGACGTTCGCCTCAAGGATCTCGGCCGCTTCCTCGGCTGGCGCGACAACATGCTGGTCGGATACGGGATCGTCACCGGCCTGTCGGGCTCGGGCGACACCCCACGCAATCAGGCGACCCGCCAGGCGATGACGAACATGCTGTCGCAGTTCGATCTGAATCTGACACAAGATCAACTGCAGAGCCGCAACGTCGCAATGGTCATGATCACGGCGTCGCTGCCGCCAACCTCGGACGTCGGCGACAAGCTCGACGTCAACGTGACGTCGATGGGCGATGCACGCAGCCTGTCCGGCGGCACGCTGATCATGACGCCGCTACGCGGGCCCGACCGCAAGGTCTATGCGCTCGCGCAGGGAGCGGTATCCGTGGGCGGTTATCGCTACGATGCCAACGGCAACCTGCGCATGAAGAATCACCCTACCGCAGGCACCATTCCCGAAGGCGCGACCGTCGAAGTACCGGTCACGGCCGAACTGGTCAACCGCGACGGCTACCTCAGCTTCATCCTGAAGGACGCCGACGCGATCACGGCAGAACGCATTGCATCGCAGATCAACCGCTCGTTCGGCAGCGGGACCGCCCGCTCGACCGATGCGCGCACCGTGCGCATCCGCGCGCCGCTGGACGGCGGCGGACTGAACGGCTACGTCGCGCGCATCGAGTCCCTCGCCGTGGCCCCCGACCAACGCTCGCGCGTCGTGATCAACGAGCGCTCCGGCACGGTCGTCGCGGGTGGCGATACGCACATCGCGCCGATCACGATCTCGCACGGCGACATCAAGGTGACCGTCGCCACGCAGTACAACGCGTCGCAACCGGGCCTCATCGGAATCACGGGCCCAAACGTACGCAGCCTCGTCGTCGGCAACAGCGAGCTCTACGTCGACGAACCGGGCCAGACGGTCGCCGCATCGTTTCCGCAAGGCAGCGTCGGTGATCTCGTCCAGGCGCTCAAGGCCAGCCGGATCAGCACGCGGGATGTGATCGCGATCCTCGAAGCGATCAAGGCCGCCGGCGCGCTGCACGCCGACATCATCGTTCAATAAGGAGAGGGATTCATGTCCATCGATCTCGTCGCGTCGATCGCAACCAAGGCGCTCGACGGGCTGTTCGCGCGACAGGCCGCCACTGCGCAGAACATCGCGAACGCCAATTCGGTCGGCTACGTGCCGGTCCGCGTGACATTCGAAGAGGCACTGCGCGATGCCGCCGAAACCCATGCTGGCGACACCGTCGATACGCGTCTCGCGCGCATCCGGTCGGTCGAACCCTCGTTCGGCGCGCCGCTGCCGATCGACGTCAACACGGTCCGTCTCGACGATGAAATCGCGTCCGCGTCCGAAACCTCCGCACGCTACGCGATGCTGATTGGCATGCTCGACCGGACGCTGCAGATCCGCCAACTCGCCATCAAAGGAATGTAAGCGATGGAAAACAGCCTTTTCGCGATCGCGCGCTCGGGGCTCGACGTCGAACGTCAGCGTATGGAAGTCATCGCACAGAATCTCGCCAATGCCGGCACGACCCGCACGTCGGACGGGCAGGCGTACCACCCGTTACGCCTCGTCTCCGGCCCGAGAATCGGCGCAACCTTCGACGATCACCTGCGCAATGGCGATACGTCGCCGACCTTCGGCATGACGGGTGTCCAGAGCTACGGTGTCGAGCGCATCGATGCACCGCCACGGCTCGTCCACGACCCGGCGCATCCGCATGCGGACGCCAACGGCATGGTCGCCTATCCGGGAATCGACCATGCCGGTGAAATGGCGTTGATGGTGCAGACGCTGCGCAGTTACGAAGCCGACACCGTGATCTTCAATGCCGCACGTTCGATGTATATGCGAGCGCTCGAACTCGGGGCCCGCTCATGAGCGCCAATCCGGTCGAATCGATCTCCATGGTGCAGGGCGCCCCGCTGTCGGAAACGGCCGCCATGTCGCCGTTTGCGCAGCAGTCGAGTTTCGCGGACTGGCTCGTCGCGGGCGCGACCCGTGTCGACCAGACCACCAGGCTTGCCGACGACGCCGTCGCCCGCTTCGCGCTCGACGGCGCAGTGCCGCCGCATCAGGTCATGATCGCGCTGGAGGAAGCGCGCATGTCGCTGCAGCTCGCGTTGCAAGTGCGCTCTCGCATCGTCGAGGGATACCAGGAACTGATGCGGATGCAGCTGTAAGCCATGGAATCTCTGCTCACACGTATTCGCGCGTCGTTTGCCGACGCATCGCCGCGCCGCCAATTGATCAGCGTTGCCGTTCTGGTTGCACTCGTCGCATCGTTGATCACCGCCGGCTATTTCGCACTGCGTCCGCGCTATCAAGTGCTGTTCCGGGACCTGAAGCCGCAAGACGCGGCCACCATCGTCGCCGAACTCGAACGGCAGAAAGTCCCCTTCCGGGTCGACGAATCATCTTCTGCCGTGCTGGTTCCCGCCGCGGACGCGCAAGTCATGCGGCTCAGGCTGATGAGCAGCGACATGCGGCTACAGGGGGCCGTCGGCTTCGAACTATTCAACAACTCGGATCTCGGCATTACCGACTTCGCGCAGAAGGTCAACTACCAGCGTGCGCTGCAGGGCGAACTCGCGCGAACCATCATGTCGCTCGACGAGATCGAACTCGCGCGTGTCCATCTCGCGTTTCCCGATTCGTCGATCTTTCGGCGCGCGGACGATCGGCCAAAGGCGTCCGTCGCACTGTTCATGCGTAGCGGCCATACGCTCGGCTCCGACACGGTGCGCGGCATTCAACGCCTCGTGGCCGCCGCGGTCCCGCAGCTGTCTGCGGCCGACGTGACGGTGCTTGACCAGCGCGGGGAATCGGCTTCCGGACGCGATGTTCCCGTCGACGATCCGCACTACGCGCTCAAGCACGCACTCGAACGCGAGTACGAGCGCAAGATCGGCGTGCAGATTGCCCCGTTGCTCGGCGCGCGCCATGCAACCGTCAGTGTCGACGCAACGCTGAATTTCGATCAAGTGCGCGTCACCAACGAATCCGATCTGAATCGGCCGATCGCGAGCGCGGGGTCGACCGGCATTCCGTTGCCGCCATCGTCGGTGAATGCCAAGGGCATCGGAGTGTCCGCCCTTCCGCCGTTGCCGTCCACATCGTCGTCCGATGGCACGCGAACGGAACGCAAGCTGGAGCAGATCGTGTCTGCGCCGGGCTCGCTGAAACATCTGAGCGTCGGCGTCGTGATCGACGGCACGCTACCGGAAGAGACGCTGACGCAACTGAAATCGGTCACGGCCGCGGCAGTCGGTGCGGACGGGTCGCGTGGCGACACGGTCGTCATCTTCGCACGCTCTCAAGCAGCCGACGGGTCGGCAACCGGAATTGCATCGCCGCCGGCAGTCGATGGCGGCGCCCCCACGATGCCGGCGCCGAATCCCGTCGGCGACTTGCTCGCCGACCACACGGCCGTACGACCGGGCGGTATTCGGCAGGTCTGGGCAAGGCTCGGATTGCCGGGTCCAGTTGCCGCGTCCGCAACGGTCCTCGTGCTGCTGATTGGAAGCGCCCTGCTGTGGCGCGCGCTTGCCGGCGGCAGACGACCCGCCGGGCAGCACGCAATGACTTCGACGGAACGCGCCGAGTACGTCACGCGCCTCCGTGTCCTTCTTTCCGAGAGTCGTCAGCATCATGAAGGCTAACGCGCGTATCGACCGACGCCTGCGCGGCCTTGTTGCCGATCTCGCCCATCGGCCCGCCGACGACATCGAGGCAGTCTGGCATGCGTTATCGGACGCCGAGCGCAAGCAGTTGCGCCCGCTGCTCAAAGACGCGGCGTCGCTCGGCCAGGGAGAACCTGGCGGATTGGCGACGGTCCTGTCCGACGCACCGTTGCAAGACGACGGCGAAGGATCGCCCAATCATGCTCCTGCCATCGAGCGTCTCGCCGGCCACTGGCCCGATGCGCTGCTCGCACAACTGGCCGGCAGTGTCGACGACGCGCAGCGCACGCGCCTGTTCGCGGATCATCCGGCATGGCGGCGTCATACCGTCGCGCCACTCGCGCCGCGTGCACGCGATGCGCTGCTGCGCGCCGCTGACGAAGCGATTCGAGCGCTTCCGCCGGCCGTCGAGGTCGACACAACTTCGCAGCGTCCGCCGAGCTCGTGGAGACGGCGCTTGCTCGACGGCCTCCGCAGGAGGCGCACGTGAGCCCGATCATCAAGGCAGAACAGATCGTGCTGAGCGTCGAGCGCGTGTCTCTCGGCGCGCAGTCGGCCGTGACGGAGCCTTGTTCGTCGCCGATGGCACATTCCCCGGTGGCGCATGCGCACGACGATGGCAACACCGGCGATGCATTTGCGCCGGAGCGCGATCGCTTGCTTGCACGGATTGCCGCACTCGAAGCGACAGCATCCGGCCACGAGGCCGAACTCGCGCAATCCGCTCGAACGGCATTCGAGCGCGGCATCGAAGATGGCATTCGGCAGGCGGCGCATGCCGAGGCCGAACGACTCGCGTTGCTGAAAAGCGGCATCGATGCCGCGCGCGACACGTTCATTGCTCGGCTGGCATCGCTGGAGAAGCTCGCGGCAGAGGTCGCACTCGTCGGGCTGGAGCGCGTGCTGGGCGATCCGACCCGTCATGCCGAACTCGTCATTGATACCGTACGCCATCGCCTGATGTCGATCGCGCAGGAGTCGCTCGTCGGAATCCGCGTGTCCGCGGACGATTTCCCCGATCCGGCACGGCTCGACACCGTTCGACACACGCTCGACACGGCACCGTCGGTGTCGCTCGTCGCCGATCCGCAGCTTCCTGCTGGCGCCTGCGTAATCGACCTGACGCTCGGCAAGCTCGACGTCGGTATCCCACGCCAGTTGGCCAGCATCGCTGCGACGATCCGGGAGACGGACAGTCATGCATGAACGGCGCCCCGTGCATCCTTATATCGACGCGCTGCGCCGCCTCGACCCCGTCGCGCGACTGGGCACCGTGACCCGCATCATGCCGACCTTCATCGATGCAAACGGCCCCGGCGTAGCGGTCGGCTCGCTTTGCGTCCTGGGAGAACAGACGCCCCCGCTATATGCCGAGGTCACCCGTGCGGAAGTTGGCAGAATTACGCTTGCCCCTTATCAGGCCACCCTATCGCTCTGTATCGGAGATACGGTACGCGCGGTCGGCTCGGACGCAACACTGCCCGTGGGCGACGCGTACCTGGGGCGGATCGTCGATCCACTCGGCCGGCCGCTCGATGGCGGCGCTGCGATTGCACCGCGACATCCGTGGCCGCTTTCGGGCGTGCCCACGTCGCCGCTCGATCGCACCACCCCCGATCGTGCGCTCGATACGGGGATCCGAGCAATCGATACGCTGCTGACGCTCGGCGTCGGCCAGCGCATCGGCATCTTCGCGGGGAGCGGCGTCGGCAAAACGACGCTGCTGTCCGGACTGGCTCGCCACGTCGATGCAGACGTGTGCGTTCTGTGTCTCGTCGGTGAACGCGGACGCGAAGCCGAGGATTTCTGGCACCGGGCGCTTCAGGATGTGTCACGCGCGCGGTCGGTAATGGTGATCGCCACGTCCGATCAGCCTGCCATCCTGCGTGCACGCAGCGTATCGGCGGCACTGGCCCACGCCGAGTATTTCCGTTCGCAGGGCAAGCATGTGCTGCTGCTGCTCGACTCGATCACGCGCTATGCGCTCGCGCTGCGCGAGATCGGCCTCGCGGCGGGAGAGCCTCCCACCCTTCGAGCCTATACACCGAGCGTCTTCGCCGCATTGCCGAAGGTCGTCGAACGCTGCGGCGCGGTGCGCGACGGCGGCGCTATCACAGCGCTGATGACGGTGCTGGCCGAAACCGACGAAATCGACGATCCGATGGCCGAAACCATGCGCGCGCTGCTGGACGGACACCTCGTGCTGACGCGAACGCTCGCCGAGCAGGGGCATTTCCCGGCGATCGATGTGACGCGAAGCGTCAGTCGGGTCATGCAACACGTCGCCAGCGATGATGCGCGCCATCTGGCTGCGCGTGCCCTCGCCGGGCTGTCGCTCTACGAGCAGTCGCGCACGCTCATCGAAGCCGGTCTCTATGTCGCCGGCAGCAATCCCGTGCTCGACGATGCGCTGCGCATCCGTTCCAGCCTCATTGATTTTCTCCGGCAGGACGTCGGGCAGGCCACCGATCGCGATCACGCGATCGTATCGCTGAAAACCATACTGGAGGCGACGTCATGACACGCCGCTCGCAACGGAACGCTGCGCTCGACATCGCGCTCGTCCGTCAACTGCAACTGCAACAGGCAATCTCGCGTGCCGCGCAGGCACGCGCTGCGCTCGATGTCGAGCGCGACCGGCAGCAGCAAGTCGAAGCCGAGCACGACTCGCATCTCGCGGCGTGGCGCGGCGCGGCCCTGGCCGACCGGCTATCGCCCGCGCTGCTCGCTAATTGCTCGGCCGCACTCGAATCCGTTTCCATCCAACGCAACACCGCGGCGCGGCGCGTCGACATGCGGACCACCGAGTTGGAGGTCGTTCGCGCGGCTCTGCAGCAACGCGACCGCCTCGCCGACGCCGCCGATCAGCACGCCCTGCACATGGAGAAACGACATCGCGCGGCGCTCGACGAGCGACGGATGACCGAACTAGAGATCCGCGTAGCCCTTTCTGGGGAGAATTGATGACAACGGATGTTCAGTTGCTTCGTGCGGCCGACGCGTCAGCCGATCGGCCGCGCATATCGGCCAGCGGCACCGGCAACGCGTTTGGCCAGTTGCTTCGCTCGATGGAGCAGGACATGTGGCGCAACGCCGTGTCAGCGCTTCCTGCCGACAGTCCCGCCCGATCGACGCCCTGCAACCCGGCAACCGTCGAGTCGCCGGTGAGCGCTCCCGCCATCACCGAACAGTACACCGCCTCGATCGCGTCGCCTCTCTCGTCGCAAGCCGTGACGACGGTTGTGCCCGACGTCGGCCCCGCGGTCTCGCTTACGCAAACGAGCGCCCCGACAACGCTGCCACAGCGCGAGGATGCGGCTCGACCTGCGAGCGCATACCAGGCGCCTGGTCCTCGACCGCTACCCGAGCGTTTCGGGCAACCGGACGCAAAAGCACCCGGTTCGACCGAACACATCGCTGGCGTGGCCTCCGGCCGCGACCTCCCGGTCGCCAACGTATCGTCACCACCGGCCGCCTCGCCGTTTCGCGTGACGGTCCTGCCGGGGAATGGCGCGCCACTTGTGTCGCTTCGCATCGCACAGGCCGATCCCGACGACCTCGACTTGCTCGATTCCCATGTTCGCACCGCTCTGCAGCAGAGCGGCTACCCCACGTCGAAGCTCGTGATCAACGGCATCGACCGCAACGCTCCCGGAGAAACCACTCATGGCGATTGATCCCATTGCCTCGTCCGCCAATCTCGGCGCCCGGGCAGATTCGCTCGGCCTGAACATGCAGTCGCTGCTGCAGATCATCCTGACGCAGCTTACCTACCAGGATCCGCTGAAGCCCGTCGACAACTTCGAGTTCGTATCGCAACTCGCACAGTTCACGTCGCTCGAGCAGAGCCGGCAGATGACGGACAAGATCGACAGCCTGCTGACGGTCCAGTCGGCCACCAGGACGGTCGGGCTGCTCGGCCGCAACGTGGATGTACAGACCGATACGGCGCAACTGAGCGGTGTCGTGAAGAGCGTGTCGTTCAAGGACGGCCAGCCGCAATTGACGATCGAAACGGCAGACGGCCAATTCCTGACCAACGCGACGGTCGCGCAGATCGTCGCTGTTCGATAATCGGCGCGACCGGGAGAGATCCATGCTTGAAAGCATCTACATCGGCATGAGCGGCTTGACAGCCTATTCGCGCGGCTTGCAGACCATCAGCAACAACGTGGCCAACCTCAATACCGCCGGCTTCAAGACGTCGACGCCGCAGTTTGCCGACCTCTACTACGGCCAGCAATTCGCACGCGGCTCCAGCGGCAATCCGAACGTCGCCTATTCCGGCAGCGGTGTCGAATACGGCTACGCTTCGCTGAATTTCAAGCAAGGCGACACGCGGCCGAGCGATGGTCAGCTCGATCTCGCGATCCAGGGCAACGGATTCCTGACGCTGCTCGACGGAAAGGACGCCCGCTACACGCGAACGGGCCAGTTCATCGTCGACGACGACGGGTCGATTCGCGACAAGAGCACCGGGCTGCAGCTGGCGGCGCTCACCGGCTCGGGTGGTCTCTCGGGCCTGTCGGTTGCGGGCAAGCAGGTGAATCCGCCGATGGCAACGACCGTCGTCAAGTTCACCGACAACCTGTCGACGGGGTCCACCAGCTTCTCGATTCCCAACATAGACGTATATGACGCCACTGGCGGGAAACACACGCTCAAGCTCGATTTCAAACCCGATTCCGGCCCGCTTCCCGGACGCTGGAAGGTGTCCGTCAGCGACGAAAACGGCGTGCCCGTCCAGGAAAGCACGCTGCAATTCACCGGCGGCATTCCCGATCCCGGGCAGAACAAGATCGGCGTCACGTTGCGCCCTGCCAACGCGCCGCTGCTCACGGTTTCGCTCGATTTCTCCAATGGCGTGACGAGCTATTCCGCGGGCACGACATCGACCCTGCGCGTGTTGTCCAAGGATGGTTACGCGACCGGCACGCTGTCGTCGCTGAGCATCGATCAGGACGGTCAGCTCGTGATCGGCTATTCCAACGGACAAAACGACAAGCTCGGCGCGGTCGCCCTCGCCAGTTTTTCCAATCCCCAGGAACTGATTCAGATGGGCAAGGGACTGTTCGATGCGAGCCACGCCGCCCCGCCTGCGTATCGCTCCAGCAATGGCGCCGGCGTCGGCAAGCTGCTTTCCGGTGCGACCGAGGCGTCGAACGTCGACTTGTCGTCCGAGTTCGGCCAGCTCATCCTGATCCAGCGCGGCTTTCAGGCTTCGTCCCAAGTCGTGAGCGCGGCAAACGAGATGATGCAACAGCTGCTTCAGATGCGGAGTCAGGGATGAGCATCGGCCCCGTCACCTGGCGCCCGGCCAGCAATCGCGATCCTGATCTCGCGCGGGCGCTGTTCGAGACGGCACTCGCCGACTGGCAGTCGCGGTGGTTCGGTCGGACGTGCTTTTCGCTCGGCGACGTCGCGAGCCTGCCCGGCAAGCCGCCCGAACCCGACGCGCGGGCACAAACCAGTCACTGTTGTGCTCCGGGTGTGCGCATCGACATGTCCGAGCGCAGCGATCGGCGTCTGATCGACGCCGCGTTCGCTGCGGGTGGACACGCATTCGACAACCCCGCATGCCATGGCTTCCTCGCATCGATCGCCGCCGAAATCCGCGACGACCTGATTGCGTCGCTGTGCGTATCGTCTGCTTCCGGTCGGACAGCTTCAGCACCCGCCGGCAATGACGTCTCCACCGCCGCGACATCGTTCAGCGGCTACGGTCTTTTTCGGCTGCCGATTGTCGCGCCGAATGGCGACGCGCTTGCGTTGCTGTTCTGCGACGTCCGGCATGTCTGGAACAACGGCGCATCCGACGCGCGCGCCGTCCCGCGTTCGCGGATCGGCACCGAGCTGACACCGCGCCGCATCGCGCTGGATACGTGTCAGGTCGCACTGTCCGTGCGGCTCGGTCGATGTGAATTGTCCGCTGCCCAGTTGACGACGTTATCGCCGGGCGACGTCATCGTCCTCGATCGCACGATCGACGCGCCTGCCACGCTGGTCGTCGACGAAACCTCGTCCACCGTCGCGTTCGGTACGCCGGGCCATACCGGCACATCGCTTTCCTTCAAACTGACGTCGCTCGCGACGCCCGATTCGCCATGACTACCCATACGTTTCCCAAACAGGCCGTAGCGGCCCGCGTCGATCTGCCCGAACAGCACGCCGACGCGAGCGCGGAAGCATCGCCGCGCCCGATGCTCGAGCTGCTCGACGGCGTCAAGGTCACGGTCGACGTGCTGCTCGGTCGCACCACGATGAACGTCAAGGACATGATGACGTTGCAATCGGGCGGCGTGCTCGAGCTGGATCGATCGGTCGGCGATCCGGTCGAGATCGCGTTGAACGGCAAGGCGATCGCGACCGGCGAAATCGTCGCCGTCGACGGCCGTTTCGGCGTGCGCATCGTCAGCGTTGGAACAGCCGATCGATGACCACACCGGTACCCGCATCGTGGCTCGAACGCGCACCGGATGCCGCGCCGGCCGTCAGCCTCTTTTCGCACCTCGGCGTCGACTGGGTTCGCGTCGTGCTGGCGTTGCTGTTGTGCCTCGCGATCGGCGTGGTCGCCGCACTCGTCATCCGGGCACGCTCCGTCCGCGGCACGCCACGCGATCCCGGGAATGTGCCGCGCATTCGCGTGATCGAACATGCCCGACTTTCCGCTCGGGCCACCTTGCATCTGATCGAATATGACCGGCGCGTTGTTCTCCTCATGTCCGATGCGAACGGCAGCCGTGTCGTCGACGCTCGCGACCAGTTGCCGCAGGAGTCCTGAAATGCGCTCGACGTTGCTCCGCGTTCTGGCCGTCATGCTGTTTGCGTTCCTGGGCGGTGCCGCCAATTGGGCCCATGCGTCACCTGCAGTGCAGGCTGCAGCCCCGCTGTCGGCGCTCGGCGTCGCCGACTTCGAGCGCTCCGGGGCCGGCATGTCCGAAGCCGTCCGAATCGCCGTGCTGCTGACGGTACTCAGCCTGCTCCCGGCATTCGTGGTCTCCATGACGGCTTTCATCCGGATCGCGATCGTGCTGTCGATGATCCGCCATGCATTCGGCATGCCCGAAACGCCGCCGACGCCGGTACTGATCAGCCTCGCGCTGTTCCTGACCGTGTTCGCGATGCTGCCGACGCTGCAGACGATCAACCACGATGCGCTTCAGCCGTTCATCGGCGGTCACTTGGAATTGTCGCAGGCGCTCGAGCGCAGCAGCGGGCCGTTGCGCGACTTCATGCTGCGCCAGGTGCGCGAGGACGAACTGAAGTGGATGTACGAGATGTCGCATCAGCCGCTTCCGGCAACGCCCGCCGACGTCAGCCTGCTGCAATTGACGCCCGCATTCATCCTGAACGAGCTGCGAGTGTCGTTCCAGATCGGTTTCGTCATCTTGCTGCCGTTCCTGCTGATCGATCTCGTCGTCTCCAGCGTACTGCTGTCGCTCGGCATGCTGATGGTGCCGCCCGCGACGATCTCGCTGCCGCTCAAGGTGCTGATGTTCGTGCTGGTCGACGGCTGGGGTCTCATTTTGCGCGGCGTGCTGGGTAGTTTCAAATGACGCTGCCGGATCTGCCGGGCGCGATGCGCGCTCTGTCGACAGAAGGACCGGAGCACGATCTGTGGGTCGCCTTCGAGCGCAGGCGCGACCCCGACACCAGGGAGGCGCTGTTCGATTTTTACCTGTCGTATGCGGCCGCGCTCGCCGGCAAGCTGTATCGCGGGCGGCATCGGGACGATGTCGAGTACCAGGACTACATGCAGTTCTCCTGTGTCGGCCTGCTCGAATCCATCGACCGGTTCGACCGGACCCGCGGCGTTGCATTCACGACGTTCGCCACACAGCGGATCAAAGGTAGCGTCCTCGACGGCGTCACCCGGCTGACCGACGGGCAGGAACAGACCGCGCTGCGTGCCAGCATCCGCCGCGAGCGGCTTGAGTCGCTGAAGGATGCCCCCGGTGGCCAGCCACGCGACGTCTTTCGCGTGCTCGCGGGCGTGACCGTCGGCCTCGCTATCAGTTTCATGCTCGACGATACGGGCATGATCGGTGCCGACCCAGGGGCGGCGCAGTCCTTCCAGGACCATCCGTACCGGACGCTGGCGCAGCAGCAGACGCGCTCCCGCCTGTACGAGGCGGTCGACCGCCTGCCCGCACGCGAGCAGAAGATCATTCGCTACCACTACTTTCATCGCTTGAGCTTCGAGCACATCGCCGACATTCTCAACCTGTCCAAAGGCCGCATTTCGCAGTTGCATCGCGCGGCACTCGACGAGCTTCGTCGGCAGATCGGCACCGACGACTTCTATCTTCTTGCGTGACTCGCCATGGAAAACAACCTGTCATCGATTTTGTGCCCGGACGACCGGATGGCCGTGCTGGTGGAATCCATGCGATCCAGCGACGAAGCGGCGCTCCACGCGTTGAACAACGCACTCGAGCGCTGGCCCGACGACTACCGGTTGTGGTTCCTGCGCGGCGCAGTTCATGCCGGGGCGCAGCACTATGAGGCTGCCAGAAGCGATTTCGACGCATCGCGGCAACTGACGCCCGATTTCCCTGTCGCAGGCTTCATGCTCGGCTTTCTCCACTTGACTCATGGTCATGTCGATCGGGCCGTCGATGCGTGGCAGCAACTCGATACGCTGCCGGCCGACGATACGCTGCGCATGCTGAAAACCGGCTTGCTGAACCTCGCTGACGACCGCTTTGCACTGGCCGGCGAGCAGTTACGTGCGGGGATGGCATCGAATACGAAATACCCGCTGATCAATCGCTATATTGCGGACGTGCTCCGGCACGTCGAGTCGATCGTTGATACTTCGCCGGGCAATCACGCGTCATCGGAAAAGACGGGTATCCTTCCGGAAATCGATCCGGCGTGTTCCACGCCCCGCTGATAGGCTTTTCCATCGCCATGATTTCCCGCACCACGCTCGACCAGCTCACCGAGATACTGTGCAGCGAACTCGACAAGAAGGCCCGCGCGCGGCCGGGCGCCGCTGGTGCGACGTCGGCCGCCAGTACAACATCGAAAAGCGGGCCACGCCCGTTGGGTGAAACGCTCCGAGCGCATATCGACCAGTTGCTCGCAGCGGGCGTGACGGACGAGTTCCAGTTGACGCGCGCCGCGGTCGAGCATGTGCTGCACCGGCAATTCGGCGACGAGCAGGTCAACGATCCAACGTTTCAGTCGATTGCGAACCGGGTCGCGCAAGCCATCCTGGAAGATGACAGCCTCAAGGACGATCTGATGGCCGCGTTTGCCCTTCGCAAGTAATACTCGTCAAACTGAGCCAGCGCACTTCACCGGGGGTAAAGTGACAAGCGACCACCCCGCGCCAAGCGCTGGTACAACAGCCATCGCGATACGCCGTGGTACAGGTCCATGCAGCTATAACGGCAAGCAAGATTGGGCGACTGGAGCAGACCGATAATAGAGATGGCGGATGCGTTGGCTGGCGATGATGCAATAGGGGTGATTGCTGCACGGGCGGGGGTGCGGTGATGCCCCGCTTCTACGACGATTTGCTGTCCGTCAGTCCATTCGGCGCAAGCCGGCGCGCTCCGATATCAGCGTGTCACGGGCCGGAGATCTTCCGGTGCCAGATCACGCGCCCGTCCCGCAAAATAGTTGGGCGACATGTCCAGCGCCCGGCGACATCCAGCCCCTTCAGCTTGATATAACCGTCACTGAAGCGGGACGATCGGTCTCACTCAAAAAGCCCGACAAGCAACCTGTCATACGCTTCCACCTGTTTCGGGTTGGTGGACAAAAATCGCCCGATCCGCTCTCGTTGCTGAATTCGGTAACCTTGCCAATCCTCATCGTGAAATTCGACGGCTCGCTCGAGTTGACGGCACCCTTCGTCCACGTCGTTTTTATTGTAAAAGTAACCCAGTTCGCGGCATAGGTCGGCGTTGTGAACCATTGCGTAACCGTTCCAGCAAACATCGAAATAGAAATAATTCAATGCAAGACCGGATTGATGAGAAATGACGATGTCGGTGTATTCCGAAAGAAATTGGGGCGTGTTGTAATAACCGACAAAGCTTATTTTCGAATCCCGCACAAGATCCAGATGAGTTGCGATGCCGATGAATTCGGGGCTGCCTTTCGCGAGGTGTTCCGTGTTCGTCGCGTGCACATACGATATTTTCTCGCCTAGCTTCCGATAACCCAATTCCGCAATCAAGATCGGGTAGAGGCAGAACTTGGTGACGTCGATGTTCGGCTCCATCACGGACAACCGCTTCGGTTGTCCGGTCGGGCGATATTCCCCGCGATGCGGGAGTGCGGCCGATCGTTCTTCCACGCAGATCGGGTCCCAAACAAACGGCACCTCGCGAACAGGCTGGCGTCGCAAAACGCTGAAGAAGCCGGCGCTGGTATCGACGACTTGCGGGATGATCCACACTTGGTCGTAACGTTGGTTGATAAATACCGTTTCGGCATGCCGTCTGCCAAAAATCATCGCCTGCATCATGTGCACGTATTCCGGACCACAACAATAGCTTACGACTTTTGCGCCACGTGCCTGCAGATACGAGGTTTGCTGCTGATCGATTTGCCCCCCGAGCTCGATCAGGACATCCAGCGAATCTTTCGCGTCGTCGAAGGAGCACACCGGAAACTGCTTGATATCCCAGGGAAGAGCGGACGTGATCTCGACGCTCGTTGTGTTGACGAGCTTGACTTGATGACCGAGCGACGAGTGTTGAAAGAGCTTCATCAGATACAAGGCGTTCTGCTTGATGCCGTTGACCCAAAGACTCTCGGTCGCGTGGTGAAGGCCGATTGTGATGCCGATGCTAAGTGATCGTGCGGAACTCATTGGGTATCCGGTGTGCTCGTCAAATAGATGCAAATCATAGCGTCCTCGCATTTTCCGAGCGGTTAAAAACTGTCAAAATTTGGATCCGAACGCTTGGAGGTATCCGGAATTTCGCGTGTGCGGCGGGTTGAGATTCAGATTCCAATGTTGAATCGTTCCGGGTAAAGCAGCGCGAACTGAGTCATGACGCTCTTCCAATCGTGCCGGGAACCGGTCCATTTGGCCACGACGTTGCGCAGCGCCAGCCAGATCAATTTGAGTGCGGCCACGCCCGACGAGAAGTGGCCGCGTGCCTTGATGATCTTCCGAAGCTGCATGTGCAGCAACTCTATCGCGTTGGTCGTATATACAATTTCCCGAATATCAGGCGCGAAGGCATAGGTGCGGCCAACGAAGGCCTTCCAACATCGGCCCCTGTCATACGTTCTGGCACCATGTGCCTATCCTGCAATAGTTCCCTTTGCTCCTCGCACGAACGCCACCAGAACACGACAGGCACATGGGCACACGTCGATGGAACACCGAGGGAACATCACGGCACCACCATCCCGGTTTCCAAAGGGCTACGCCCTTTGGGCACGATATGGTTCGGCAATGCGTCGGCATTTCCGCAAACATATCCGTCGTGCCTATCGCTTTCAGCTGGGCGACACTCGGGATACAGGTCAGAGACACGATCGATACGCGAGGACTACACCAAGGCGACACTGTCGTCGTCGCGCGCTCGACGCGGTGCAATCTGCACCATGCCGCAAAGCCACGTCCATACTGGCTTTGCGCGATCCGCGACCACTGCAACGACGTTTCACCGCTCAGCAATGTGGTGCGCCTCAAACCCGCGCCACGCTTGGGCTGAGCGACCGGTTTGCACGCGTTTTGGCGCGTGCGTCATGTCTGTGCGATTTCAAGGGGGTGGTGCGTTTTGGACCAACACGATATTTACGCTGCAAACGGGACCGACGACAGCGCGACGGCCAGCGACGGAAGTCGGCAATTGTCGGCGTCAACGGCAGCCAGAGCGAACGCCGATCATCGCGTTATTGCCAACCGCTGGCTGCGTCACGCGATAGACGGAATCCCCGTAATGCACCTCGATGACGACGAGCGACGGCGCGTCGCCAAACAGCTCTTCTGAGACTCGAGCGCAGATGCGACAACGCCCGCAGAAGCGGGCGTTGTCGTCCAAATGTGTTACGTCATCCCCTTTTATCCGCGTTCCACACGAACTAAGTCATCGTACTCGCCGAACTCAGGTACAGCGGAATAATTAGGCTTCACGTCGGCCGACGAAGTAGCAGTCTCAATCCGGTGCGGATCGAAGAATTCTCGACGTATCGTGACGCCACCATCACGAGCAAAGATATATGATGTCCCAATTATCACCCTATCCGTATCGCCGTCAAATTCTCGATAAGTGGCCATCGATAGAAATAGCTTACCGGGCTCAACTTCCTGGAAGTCGTATGAAAGTGATTCCCTCAACAAATTGTCAAGAAAACCAAGTCCGATCGCCTTGGCTGTTACTTCAAGAAAACAATATGGCCGCTCAACGGAGTCCACAAGAACCGTGTAAAGTTGGCCATTGACGTGAGCCGACCTGGCTTGCTCCTCAGACCAAATCTCCGTCGGCCGCTTCTTGGCACGGAACCATGACTTACAAAAATAGATAGGCCGCTTCATCAATAAATCCTACCGTTAACATCTCGAATCAACACCCCAGCCTTGTTCGCAGCATCAAGAACCGACTGCGGAACTGGTCTGATCTGAACCGGCACTTCGAGATAGTACTGACCACGCAACATCTGTCCACCCAGCCCGCCACTCGATGGTACGTTTGCAATACCAGCATTCACCGAATATTTTCCTGGAATTTCATTGATATAGCTGACCGCTGTCTGCGTCTTAATATCAGATAGCTGCGTAAACTTGCGAGAAACAATTTCCCCAAGACCGGGGTTGTAGGAATCCAATCGATAGTACCCCTGACCCGTAGACTTGTTTACGTAGACCTCTTTGTACGGATAAGCGGACGAGCGTTCAGCATTGAAATGCGTTACCTTGCTCGACACGCAACAGCCAATCTGGCTTGCCACCTACTCGCGCGGTGGTTCCGCCAACTCCAGCTACATCAACCGCATTCAACTGCATGCCGCTGCGCGACATGTAGTTACTCATCAGTCTATCTACTGTCGGCCCAAAGGTCTCAACTGCCGCAGCCCCGGCCGCTCTTCCAACAGCACCAGCACCTATCAATGTCGAAGCTGCTTCACCAAACGCTTGAAGTTGCTTCGCGGCCGCTGTTCCGTAGTTGCCGTTGCTCCATGCAGCACGTGCAGCATCGGCGCTCGCAGCCCCAGCAAGCTGGTAGCCGAAATCCTTGAAACTTTGCGCCGCATCGCCAACCAACTTGCCGGCATAGGCCGCGCCAGGACTCGGATCCAGCACACCAGCATATCCGCCTCGGTAACCACGAATTGCGGCATCGAGAGGTATTTCACCAGCGCCCGGACCAGCCACCAGAGCACCCGGCAACGCATCAGGGAACTGTGCGCTAAACGCTTGTCCGGCCAACTGCGTAGGCGCTGCCGGTACACCCATGCTCGGACCATACAACGTCGACGCGCTGCTATAGGTTGTCGGTGTCGTGTCGACCAGCCCACCGTATGCGCCATACAGCAACGCGGCATTGCTATACGTCGACTCCGGTGCTACGAATCCGCTGCCAACACCGCCCAAGCCACCGGGCAGGATTTGCCCGTTGAGGCCAGCGATCGCGTCCTGAGCGCGCCGCGTTGTCGAGTCGACGGAAGCAGCCTGCACGTTGCTCGCCACCATGTTCCTGACGGTGCTGGCCACCGCGTCCGCGGCGATTGCCCCGAGGTTGATTTACTCTTCGCGCAAGACTCAGGCTACAAGTATCCGGCTTGCCTTAGGAATTTTGTTAGCAATGCATCTAATTCCTCATCCGATAAACCTTGATCCTTGCCCGGCCCCTTCCAGTGCCATACTAATTGTTGAGCCTCACTAGATAAATCGACAAATTCGTCACCTAGTAGATCTGCAAGGCCGATATTCCCGACAGTTGGATCATTCGCAATGATAGTTCGAAACACTTCGCTCGGAGCGCGTCCTCTGAGAATATCTTCGAGCATAATTTTCATCGTCCAAAAATTACTGTTGTAGCAGAATAGCCAGTGTTAGGGACCCCAACATTGGTAAAGCCGTATCTCGCCGCAATGCGTCCGGTCCAAGTATTTGCGGCCGCTTGTTGAGGTGTCATTCCCTTACTTAGGTTCGACGCATACTGAGCCGCATTCACGCTATCGGTACCACTAATCCAGGTGCCACGAATTGCGTTAACCTGAACGCCATCTTGCTCCAAACGTTGCATCGCACTCGCGAACATGTCCGTTCCGGATGCTGTCGAGAATGAACTGCCGCCCGGTGCTGAACGAATGTTGAAGCCAAGGACACCCTGTTTGTCGACATTGACCACTAGACCATGAATCCCTTCTGGATCGCCAAACTGCAATGAGACGCTACCGTTTTTGCTAGTCCGAACGACAAACTCATCGGAAACGTTGATGCGCGGTGTAGGTGGCCCGAGCGGAACAGTCGTTCCCTCTGGCACAACATACGTCCGCAAAGCTGGAGTCGTACTTTCAACGAGCCTTTCGAATTGTGGTACAAAGGCTTCTCCGGCCGATCGCAACATCGCCTGACCTTGCTGCCGCACCAGCGCTGCCGCCTCTCCTTCAACACCACCAATGCCGAGCGATCCGGCATTGATAATCAAATCTTCCTTCGTTCGCTGCAACTGCTCCGGACTGAGCATCTCGCCCGAAACCGGATTCAGCCCATAGGGGGAGAACAACGCAGCTGTATTGCCGACCAAATTCTCAACAGCGCTATAGGCCGCTCCCAGGATCGCTCCGCCCGGCGTACTACCAACTGACGGATCCGACAGACGGTCACGCAAGCTCGGCGGAAGTGCTCTAACTTCGCCGTACTCCACCGGGAAAGGTCTGAGAGCCGGTCCGCCCGGAATCTCGACAGCCGGCACATACGGCGTCGGGACCGGATACGCCACTGCGCTCGTCGGCCCATTCGAATCAATGATCGATGCGCTGCTCGATGACGCCATCAAGCGCAGCGCCTGCTCCGTCGATAACCCAAGGCTTGCCGCCGTCGAATCGAACGAACTGGTTGTCGGTCGCAACTGTGCATTGGCGGACCATGCGAACTGAGTCGCAGGATCGACCGGATACGCTCCCTGCACCATCGCATTGACGTCACCACCCACACCGTAAAGCGCACTCGTGTTGGTCCCGGATTTCCCGATCGACGCACTTTGCATGCGGTCCGCAACCATATTGCCAAACAGGTGTCTTTACCGCAAACTGCCTTCTTAAAGAGCGCAAACCCTTATAGCACAAGGCTCTCCGGCCCATCAATACGACACAGGGTAATTTTTGCCCAGACGCGAGTTTTGCGCCGAATCTGATTCATCACGCGACACTATGGGCACTCGTTGGAGGAGAAAGCACTTCCCCTTCGACGAGTGCACTAACTCAGCAAGGTTGATCACACAGTTTTGCCTAGATAGTTGGCCAAATCCGCCTGAGTCAATCCCGGAGTTCCAAGTTGGAACCATTTTTCAAAGTAGTCGGGATACGGTAGATATACTCGTCCGCCTTCCTTGACCGGTCCAGCTTGCGTCCCATACTTGGCGACGAATCGCAAGTGCTCTATCGTCATTACATAGGCGTTGCGTTCATCGTCATTAGCAAAGATCACTTCACCAGTAACGCGGCATGGTGAATCACCAAGAATCAGGTCCACCAAATCCGACGCCTTACCCGCTTCCAGTAATTCCAGAACGGCTTCCTTGTCAGCAGCACTCAATTCAGTTCCCCAATCTAGCTCTAATATAGAGTCCATTCACGTCAATCTGCTTGTACCCTAGATTTATCAGTGACTTACCAAGCGGAGTATTTCTAGCAGCCTGTACCGGAGACATTCCCTCCGTAGCAATATTGAACTCATATATTGCCTTATTGGCCAAGCCAAGCTCAGCTGATATAGACTTAACATTCGATACGCCAAAATTCTGAATGGAATTCGAAATCATCTCAGCACCAACACCGCGCCCAACTTCGGTGGTACGGTAGAAATTAATAAACAAATCTCCTGTTTCCGGCTTAAACGTCGATACGATTTCTGAACGAATACCCATAGCTTGCACGACATTACCAGAGGCATCGAACTTTTGCCGCGACGTCAATTCAAGAATATTTGCGCCAAGCGACTCAGACGCATAAGTCAGTCCAGTCGGTGATGCCGGATTGAAACCGCCGGCGCCCAGCGCACTTATAGATTGACCTTCCGGTAAAACATAAGTCCGGATACCGGGCACTGCTCGGCCCAAAATACCGTCGACCTGTGGACCAAACGCTTCGCCAGCCGATCGCAGCATTGCTTGGCCTTGCTGTCTTACCAGCGCTGCCGCCTCTCCTTCAACACCACCAATGCCGAGCGATCCGGCATTGATAATCAAATCTTCCTTCGTTCGCTGCAACTGCCCCGGACTGAGCATCTCGCCCGAAACCGGATTCAGCCCATAGGGGGAGAACAACGCAGCTGTATTGCCGACCAAATTCTCAACAGCGCTATAGGCCGCTCCCAGGATCGCTCCGCCCGGCGTACTACCAACTGACGGATCCGACAGACGGTCACGCAAGCTCGGCGGAAGTGCTCTGACTTCGCCGTACTCCACCGGGAAAGGCCTGAGAGCCGGTCCGCCCGGAATCTCGACAGCCGGCACATACGGCGTCGGGACCGGATACGCCACTGCGCTCGTCGGCCCGTTCGAGTCAATGATCGATACGCTGCTCGATGACGCCATCAAGCGCAGCGCCTGCTCTGTCGACAGCCCAAGGCTCGCCGCAGTCGAATCAAACGAACTGCTTGCCGGTTGCAATCGAGCATTGGCTGACCAAGCGAACTGCTTGGCAGGATCGACCGGATACGTGCCCTGCACCATCGCATTCACGTCGCCGCCGACGCCGTAGAGCGTGCTTGCGCTCGATGCAGAACGACTCGCTAAGTTGTCGGCAACCATATTGCCAACCGTGCCAGCGACCGCGTCCGCGGCGATTGCCCCGATATTACGCCCCAAATTTCCACCACGGACCAGCGTACTCGCAACTCCGGCGCTGAATCCACCGGTTACGCCGCTGGCAAACCGCCCGATGGCCGTACTGGCACCTGCCCCTATTGCTACTTTCCCGGCCTGCTCGCCCACGCCGTATCCTACACCCGACGCAATCGCACTGGCCGCCACACCTTTCCAGTCAAATTGATCCTGCAGGCCCGTTACTACCCCGAGACCCTGTGTCGCAACGGACCTTACGGCACCTTGAGCCGCTGCACTCCACGCACTACCCGGCGTACCTGCCGCGACGCCAATGCCCGCAGTGATACCTGCCGATATAGCACCCAACGTGATGCCTGCAAAATTCAAGCCGTGCTGCTCGCCGCCGGCGATCATCACGCCCTGGCTTGCAAGCGCACCCGCTGCACCGCCAATACCCGCAGCTACTGCCCCGGACGCAGCACCCAACGTACCACCGGTTACACTGCCCGACAATGTCGCCACGCCCAAGCTACCCAATCCACCACCTGCCGTTGCACCGGCCCCAGTTGCCGTCACACCAAGCAATCCGGACGCTGCCCCCGCTGTGTAGACCGTAGCCACGACTGCCACGATGATCGCAATGATCGGCATGAATCCACCACAGCCGCCCGGTCCCGGCGGAGGTGGCGGCGCCGGCAGCGTCGGCTGCGTATTACCGATCGCGAGCCCCGGATCGTAAGGTTTGAACGTCGTCGCCGTATTGTGGACGTTCGTCACCTTGTTCGGTACGGTCAACAACTGTCCGGGCCGCAGCTCATCCGTACTCTTCAGACCATTCGCATCTGCCAGGATGTACCACAAACTCGAATCGCCCCACAGCGCCGACGCAACCGATTTCAGCGTATCGCCCGCACGTACCGTCCACTGGCCCGCGCTCGCCGCCGGATACGTGCCGTTGATCGCCATGTAGTTCTCGTCGAAGTCGGCGGCACTGATCGGCGTGAAGACCCGATACTGATTCTCGTTACCCTTGCCGAGCTTGCCAGCAAGTTCCTGCATGTAGTCGATCTGGTCGATCCCGTCGTTACCCTGGTTCCCGACCCGGTTGCCGTTCAGGTAGTAGTAGTTGTGCTTGCGATCGCCGGCCGCCCCAGAGATCCGGCCATCCGTCCCTACCGTCACGCCAGTCAGCTCGTCGCGCCGCTGCACTTGGCCACGCAGATCGGTCCAGTACTGGAACGCTCGCGCCTTACCTGGATCGTTCCCACCATCGTCATATGTGCTCTTCAGGTTGCCGTTGGCATCGTAGTTGAAGTACGACGTTGCCGGCCGCCAGCCCGGCGCGTTCGGATTCGACGCCTGCACTGTCACGCGCGATTGCTTCGCGCTGTCCCACCACTCGTATGCATATGTGGAAGTCGTGCGCGTCTCGCTCGCGTCGTCCGGCGCTGTTTCCACCTTCGTCAGCGTACCGTCCGCCATGCGCGTATAAACCGAGGTTGCGCGATGCAGATTGTCGCGCTCCTGCGAGATCATCCCGTCTGCATCCCAAGTACGGTCGATCCCGGTTACCTGCTGGCCGCTGTTCGCGTCGCGTTCGACGAAGCCGATCACGCGACCCAGCAGGTCGTTCTTGCGCTCCTGCACGACAATATCGTTGACGCTCTGTGTTGCAAGATAGCCGTTGGCGTCGTATGTGTAGCGCTCCGTCCGGCCGTCTTTCGCGTACACGGCCAACACGCGTTCACCTGCCGCGTTGTAGCCAAGTTGTATGCCGTCTCCGCCCAGCGCTCCCTTCACGATCGAAACGCTTGTGTCGTTCGGGTCCGTTGCACGCGCACCCGACAGGCTGCCCATCGACACCGTGAATCGGTTCAGCGCATCGTATTCGTACCAGTACTCCTGCTCCCGGTCGTGATAGCCGACCATGTCGGTGTACTTCGCGAGCATCCTGCGGCGATTGCCCACCGCGTCGTACTCGTAATACACCTTATACGCATCGTCCTCGATCGCAGTCACGCGATTCAACGCGTCGTATTTCACTCGGGATTGCGCGAACACAAAGACATCGCCGAAATTCGAGAAGTACTCGGCTGTGCGATTGCCGTCGCCATCGTATTCGTACAGCGATTGCGTCTTCGTCGCGTTATCCTGGATCGAGCGCACCAAACCGTTCGAGTAGTATGTGTAGTCGACATCCTGACCACTCGTTCCCGACTGTTTCGTCAGCAGCCCCGCCCAGTTGTACTGGTACTGGAACACGTGCCCACCGAGGTCCGTGTGCTTCATCAAGCGACCGAACTGGTCGTTCTCGTCGACCGTCGTCATGCCGTTGGCATTGGTCGTCGTGCGAATCCAACCGCCCGAGGTCGCCGCTCCGGCCGAGCCCATGCTCGTGACCCACTTATAGTCATACTTGACTTCGCGACCCGCTGCGCTGATCGTCTTTACCACTCGGCCATCGACGTCGTAGAACGTACGCTCGCGGTTGCCCAGCGCATCGGTATGTGCAATACGCCGATCCAGCGCGTCGTATTCGTAGCGGTCGATGCTCCGTTGGCCGTCCGCCAGCGCCGGCCGATCGACTTCGATCAAGCGGTTCATCTTGTCGTAGCCATAGTCGGTGCGTCGCCCCAGCTCGTCGATCGTCGTTCGCAGATTGCCAAACACGTCGTACTGCATCGCCTTGCTGAACCCCAGCGCATCCCATGTCCGGGCGACCGTGGCCTTGGCCGACCCGTAGTTCCACTGCTGGGTGGTCAGGTTGCCGTTTGCATCCTTCAAGCCGACCAGGTTGCCGGTGAGATCGTAGTAGAAGCGCGTGTCCGGCTCGACCTCGACCTGTGCGCCATTCGCGAGCGTCACGCTGACCTTCGGCTCGTGCTTGAGTGTCAGATACCCCATCGTGTTGTATGACGAAGTCGTCCAGTTGCCGCGGCCGTCGCGCTCTGCCGAGACCTCGCCGAATGCGTTGTGCTGCTGCAGCCGGTCGATCGTCATGTCCTTCGCTGTCTCGTCGATCACGCCGACGATATCAACGTTCGTCACCGGGTTATTACGCGTACCCGTCAGAAAATAGCTCTGGCGCTCGGTCAACACCGTGCCGTTTGCATCTTTGGCCAGGTAGCGATATTCGAACTCGGCCCGCGTGGGCAGCGCCGATGCGTCGAACAGGAAGCGCCCAAGTGCGTCACGCGTCAGCGTCACCTCGGTAAACGGACGATCGAACGCCTGATCCTTCACCGTGGATTGACGGTAGTACAACGTGATCGTGTTGACGTTCGTCAGCGGCAGGCCGTCCGCGCCGACAGGCTTGAATTCGAAAATGCTCGGGCGCTCGCTACCCGTCAGCGTCACCTGCGAATTGCCCACCGTACCGACGGTGATGTCGCCGGCGCCCATCGCCAGCGGAATGCCCGCGGCGTCGTAGGCGGTGTATTTGATAGCGTAGGCATATGACTGGCCGGGTTGCGGAATCAACCCGCCGGCCTGGACGTCCCACGTGAACTCGCCATTACCCATGCGGGTGACGCGCGAATAGCGTGTCGTACCGTCCTGCACCCACGACACCATGATGTAATCGGTGTCGGCAGGTTGCGAATGGAACACGATCGTCGATTTCAGGTCGGCGAGGTAGTTCGTGCTGAACGACGGCGAGCCGTTTCCACCCGGCAATCCCACCGAACTCAGCACGGCATCGAGCTTCTGGCCCGCTGCGTTGTACAGGTCGAACTCGACGTCGAGGTTGCCCGGTGCGTATCCCGATAGGTCAACCGAGAATGCGCCCGTGGCCGGATCACGCCAGACCGTTCGTTCTTCGTTCCACGTGGTGCCGCCCTGCTGCCGCATCTTCACGATGACGTGGTCGGCCAGATGCAGCGCGGAATCACGCGCCGAGTAAAGGTTCAGGGTTTGCGGCGACGTCCAGATGTAACTGCCGGATGCATCGGCCAGGAAACCGGCGCGGCTGCTTTCCTCGTAAGTGGGGATCGGCGACGAAGTTATGGTTGAGTTGCCGCCTCTTGCGATATGGGCGTTATAACCGTCCCGACGCAGCAACGTGCCGGGTTCGCGCCCGTCACTGCCGTCCGAAATGGCCATGAAGATCATTTCGTAATCGCCATCGGGTAAGTTCCCGATGTCGACCGTGTACGAGCCCGGCTGGCTGAACGAACTCTTGTCCAGCGTCCGAAATAACTCATTGGTACCTGCCGGCCGATAGTACAGTTTCCCCTGAGCGCCGGCGGGTAACGAGTTCCGTGCGACGCTCAGGAGACTAGCCGCCCCCTCCAGCGGTGTATCGACATCAAGTGCATTAGGCGCTGCGACCGTCACCGTCTCATGATAGGCATCGCCGCCACCATCCTCTACACTCGAAAACAGCGTGGCGGACTGCGAAAATGTGCCGACCGATATAGGTCCTGAAGAGCCGCTCTGGGGTGTCACGAACACTTCCACCGACGCGGAGAAATTCACTTGGTTCTTTCCCGCGAACCCATTTACCCAGAGCGACTCCGGTGTTGTGTAGTTGATTGGTACGCTAACTTGGGTGGCATTGACCGGCATCGGCCCAGACGTCACGGTGGCCGATTTGCCGAATCCATTCGTCTCCATCGACTGTTCGCCGCCAGTCGGAGCCCAGATAAACCCATTGACTGTATAGCTGACGCGTACCTCGACATTGTATGCGCCATACAACCCAGAGAAATCCGGCAACGTGAAATCCAGCGATTGGATCGTGACGTTGCCTCCCGAGCCGCTGCCGCGATCTCCAAAGTCAGGATAGTTGACGGCCCACTTGGAAGTTGCATGCGCCACGCCGCCCGAATTGGACATGCCGACGTCGCCCCCCTCCAGAGGCAATACCGGCCCAGGTACTGGCCGATTCTGCTTCTCGATCCACCCGCCGATACTCAGTTGGGTATTCGCAAAGATCCCGCCGTCGATCGGAATATCAACCGGATGGAAGCTGATGCGCGGCACACTGCCCGACGTCTTCGGCTGACGAATTTGAATGACCTGATTACGCGCGTCGTAGCGCGTAAAGGTCTGCATCATGTCGGCCTTCTGGAGCAACTTCTCGAGATCGTCGCCTGTCTTTATCGCAAATCCACGCAGGTCAGTCTGCATCGACTCGACCTTCAGCGTTGCATTCCCGTTGCGATCGTACATGTACAGATGCGAAATACCGTCGTTGAAGTTCGTGCGAACGACGCGGCCAGCATTGTCGTAGTCCGTGTATTCCTGCCATTCACCGCCTTGCGCGGAAAGTATCCCGTTGCCGTTCGTGCGCCGCCCAATCAGTTCGCCGTACGCGTTGTAACGCAACTCGGTCTCAATACCTTGCTCGGAACCACTCTCCCGCCACGTCCCGCTGTAGCGCCTGATTTCGCGATTCTCAACATCGTAGCGGGTCTCGAAAGAATAGAATTTTCCCGGACCGTCAGCTTCGATGTTACCAAACTGCATACCCGTCACGTTGCCGGCCACGTCGTACGAGTAAATGGTCAGCGTACCGTCCGCATACCACTTGCCATTGACTCTGCCGCGAGCGTAGGTATATGCCATACCCTTATCCCCGCTGCTGTCCTGGTGATTTTCCCCCGTGATATTGCCTAGACCATCATACTGATACACTGTGCGGGCGCGAGCTTGCTTCCCCTGGTAATCTGTGAACTCCGGCAGTACTTCCAACGTACGATGGCTTAGCACATCGTACCCGTAGTCGTACTGGCTGCCGTTGGCATCGATCTGCTTCAACAGATTACCGTTGCCGTCATATGCATAACGCGTCGTCGCCGCACCGACCTGCTGCGTCAGCTTGCCATTGCCGTCAACCGAGGCAAACTGCACGTTTTCGCGAGTTTCGCTCGTCTTTCGCCCGTTGCGATCCCACGTGTAGTCCGTAATTCGGTCGTCCTCGCTGCGCGGCCATGCGTTAATCAGCGTGGCGCCGAGCGACGGGTTTGCCGTCACCGGATCCGGATACGGTTTAGCGAACCGTATCTCCCGCGTCACGTCGCCTCGCTCGTTCAGCGTATAGGCGATGCCGTATCCCTTTGCGTCGATCTCCAGCGTCTTCTTGCCGCTACCGTTGTAGAAGTACAGTGTGCGACCGCCACCCGGGTCCGTTTTGGAGATGACCGCGCCGCGTCCGTCATATTCCCATTGCGTGACCAGCTCGCTCCCGGATGTGATGAAGTATTCACCACGCTGATCTTCGCCCGCACTCGGATCGAAATATCCGGTCGCGACGTTCATCACGCGCGACTGGACGAGGCGTCCGTCTGCGTCATAGACCATACGGGTTTCGCGCACGCTGGCCGCATCGACCGGGGCCGGGGGCTGTGAACCTTGTGTAGCCTTCACCGGATCCCCGAAGATTCGCGTACGCGTCGCGTTACCGGCCGGGTCGTACTCCCACAACGTCAGCGTGCCGCTCGGGCTGACTTGCCCGGTTTTGCGACCAGCGGCATCGTAGTACCACGTCGTGACCGCACCGTTGACGCCGATTTTCGATACGAGGTTGCCACGCGCATCGAAGATCGATGTCTCGATCGCGTCAGCCACTGTATAGTTACCCAAATAAACGGACTGATAGGTTCTGACCTGCCGATCCAGCAGGTCATACCCGTACTCTGTAATGCGCTCTTCGTCGAGCCCCTGCGCCTCCGTCATCTTGATCCGGTTGCCGCGCGAATCGTACTCGAAGCGGTTGACGACGGCCTTGTCCTTCGACCGCACCGGCAACGTCTCGGACGTCATCCGGCCGAGATGGTCGTACGTATAGGTGAACGTGCCGCCCAGCTTGTTCGTATAGCTGGTGCGATTGCCGAGACCGTCATAGCCGTAGGTTTCGAAATACCCTTCCGCATCCGTCGACTTGATCAAGCGACCGAGCTTGTCGTACTCCATTCGCGTGACGGCATCGGCCGGATCGCCGGCAGGCAATACCTGCGACAGATCCGACTTCCAGCCGTCGCGTTTCCACGCGTCATCGACCGCGCCCGACCGTGCGAGCCGGTAATCGGTCACTTGCGACACGTTACCGAACGCATCGTATTGTGTGCCGACGACCCAGTTTTCCGGGCTGACTTGAGCGACGACCCGATTAAGCTTGTCGTAGAAAGACACAGTTGTGGCCGACAACGGGTCAGTCATCGTTACCTGGTTGCCGAACGCGTCGTACTGGTAACGTGTCACGTTGTGCAGCGCGTCTGCCTTCTCGGTCACGCGACCGGCGGCGTCGTAGCTCTGGGTGCTGGTGTAAGCCTGCAACAGCGCACGCTTCTGGTCATCGGTCAGCACGGCCGCCGCCAGCGCGTTGCCGGCGCCGTCCACCAAGCCTCGCGCACCGCGCTCCGCCAGTGCCCAGGCGGTGTCCTGTTCGGCGAGTTCGACACCGCGCGGGTCGGTCATTGCAACTTGCCGGCCGAGTGCGTCATACGCATAGCGCGTCGTGATAGCGACGGCCGTACCGTACGCCTGCGTCTTCGCGATCAGGTTACCCGTCAGATCGTAGACGGCATGGGTCGTCGACGCATCGCTCGTACCAGCGGCCACAGTCGTATCGACGGCTCGGCCGAGGGCGTCAAGCGTGTAGCTCGTTTTGACGCCCAGCGCGTTGGTCGTCTCGATCAGCCGGCCGGCGCCGTCGTAGCGATAGGCCGTGACCGCGGCCTGGTCAAGCGACTCTGACCGGAACGCCAGCCACATGTCATAGGTCTTCTTGTAGCTTGCCGCTTCGGGGTGAGCACGTGCGTAACGAATCGTCTTCGCGAGCCGACCTGCGTTGTCGTATTGGTTTTCGGTAACGTAGCCTTCGGCGTCGACCGTATACAGTGGACGACTCGCGTCGTCGTAGAACCACCGCGTTTCGCGCGCCGTATTCTGTACGCCCTGCGCGTCCCATGTGTTCAGCAGGTCCGTGAACGTGGCGTAGTTCGGATTGTCGGTGCCCGCATATGGCGTCGCGTAGTACTTCGTGCCGACCAGTTGCCCGTACGCGTTGTACGTATTTCTCGTGACATAACCAGCCGCGTCGATGGTCGCGACCAGACGATGCTTGCTGTCGTACACCATGCGCGTCACGCGGTCACCGGCCTGAACCTGGGCGTCGATCCGCGACAATGCCGTCCGGATAGCGTCTTGCGACTCGCCTTCAGCCGGATTGATGAACCCCGCGTACGCCGTCTTGCGAACCACGTTGTTACTGGCGTCGTACGTCAATTCCGTGACGGCGCCTGCTGCATCGACGGTGAAGCGCAGTCGGCCGTCCGCATCGTAAACGTTCCGCGCGATCTCGTCCTGTTGCGATGCCGGCACCAGGCCGTGCAATTGTTCCGACGTCAGTTGGTCCGGCAAGCCGGTCAGTGCTACCGACGTTGCATAAACGGTGCGTTTGACGATCCGCCCTTCGGCATCGCGATCGATGGCGGTTACGGTACCCGTCGGACCGACTGACCCAATCGCCCTGCCCGCGGCATCGTAGACATGGCGCGTGACGCCCCCCGCCGCATTGGTCTCGGACACAAGGTTCCCCGCCGGATCGTACGCATAACGCGTCGTCAGCTTCAGACCAGCTGGATCCACGATCTGCTCGATCAACCGACCTGCGCCATCGTAGGTGTTCTGCGTGACCTTTGCGGTCGCGCTGCCCACACCTTCAGTCACCGTCAGGATCTGGCCCGTGCCGTCATAGGTGAAGGCCGTCGTGAGCTTCAGGCCGTCCGGATCGACGATCACCGTCATCTTGCGGCCGTTCAGGTCATAGTGCGTGTCGGTAATCGTTCCGGACGGGTCGGTCGTGCGGATCTGCTGCCCTTTTGCGTCGTATTCGTACTTGGTGACCAGCTCGACCGGAACCCAGCCGTCCGGGCCGCTTGCCGGCGAACTCTGATTGGTTCGTTCCTTCCGCGTCAGAATGCGACCGACCGCGTCATAGCTGTACTCGACGGACTTTCGATCTCCCTCGTACTCGGTCAATACGTTCCCGGCATGATCGCGGTCGTATCCGTGGGACTGGTCAATGTCGTAGCCGTGCAGCGCCCGGCTTTGACTACTCACATTCTTCAGCAGGCCGTCGCGATCGTACTGATACTTGACAACGTTGTCCTGGCCATCGATCACACTGTCAATCTGGCCGAACTCGTTGTACTTCGTGGTCGTCACAACCCCCTCGGGCGTTCTGACGATCATCCACTGCATCTTCGAGCTGTAGCTGTACGCGGTCGTGTTGCCCAGGCGATCCGTTTGCGTCAGCACGTTGTTGAACGCGTCGTACGTCGTACTGGTCCGGCCCGCCGCATCACGCATGCCGACGATGCGCCCGTTTCTATCGTACTCCGTAATGCGTGACACGCCGTTCGCATCGACGGATTGAACTACTCGGCCGAAGGCATCATAGACGGCTTTGGTGATCAGATTCAGGTAGCCGGGATCTGTCGCTTGCTGAATCTGATGGCCGACGCGATCGTAGTCGTATGTCGTGATCCGGTGTGTATCGCCCCCTACCTGCTGCGATTGCGACGTCACCTCTCCGAATGCGTTGTATGCATACTCGGTGGTCGCACCCATCGCATCGGTGCGCCTCGTCAAGCGGCCCGCCGTGCTGTAGTTGAAAGACGTGCGCGACGCGTCGGCGTTGTCGAGGGACGCAATGGCGGTCGACACATCATCCGTGAGACGGCCGCCCTGCAGCGTCTTGAGCACATCGGCCGACAGTCGAACCGCGTAAACAGTGGTCTGAGCTATATCCCCGAAAGCATCGCGGTTATGCTCGACGACTTCACCGGCCGCGTTGATCGTCGCTGCGAGATTGCCGTTTGCATCGTAGTAGTAGAGCGTCTTGCGGCCATCTGCGTCGGTCGCGGATGTCCGAAGACCAGCGGCATCGTACGTGTAGGCTTCGTAGAACTCGTCACGCCGGAGCTGCGCGAGCATGGCTGTATCGCCGCTCTTTTCGTACACGTCGATCAGTTCGAGGATCCGGCTACCTTCTCCGGAATACTTGCGGATCACCCGGCCTTCTTCGTCGTAGCGATACGTCGTCGTGCGATTGAACGGCGGCTTACCTTGCGTTTCGGTCAGCACGCGCCCCATTTTGTCGTACGTGAAGCTCGACGTCTTGGAGCCCATTACGCCGTAGGTGACCTGCTCCAGCAGACGGCCCATCGCGTCGTACGCGTAGGTCGTACGCTCGAGACTGCTTGGTGTCGATGCCGATGCGAGCAAGTCGGCGGCGTTGAGTGTGTAGCGAACACTCTGTTGATCACTAGAGGTCACTAGCCTGGATGGTGCTGCGACAACACGGACGAACTCATGATCGCCGAACGTAGCATCGCGCACCACAATCGGCGCGTTCCTCGAACTACGGAATTCGACTGTGTGGCTGGCAAGCGGCACTGTATTGGGGACCGTCAAGGTGTAACGCGTGTAGTTCTCTGAGCTGAGCGTCACCGTCCCGACCTGTACACCATCAAGCCAAATCTCCAGCTCCGCACCAACCTTGCCGGACGCCTCGATATTGACCGCCACCTGTTGAGGTTGACTCAATGCGCCCAATTCAATGCGCTGCCCCCGCGTACGCTCGACAACGTTGCCTTGCGCATCGTAGCGATAACGCGTGACGTAGCCTTCGCCATCGATTTCCGCTGCAAGCAACCCACGTGCGTCATACACGAAGCGTGTTGACACATCTTGTGCACTGCCAGCCGGGATGAGTTCTGCGAGCTTCGGTCCAGACCATATTGAAAATGCCGTACGCTGTTCTTCGCTTACAGCCGTCGCATACCGAATAACTTCCGTGCGTTCGCCTGCAGCGTTATAGCGGTATTCCGTGAGATAGCCCTGAGGGTCCAACTCACCACGTAACGACCCATCCCGATCGTAGAAATATCGCGTTGTCCGATCGTGGTCCACATCGGCCGGCGGAAGCGAACCATCCGGCGCAGCGGTCATATCGAGGCGATTTGAAAACACCGTCTTCGAAGTTACACGCCCAAAACCGTCATAACTCCACTTCGTAACGGTGCCGTCGGATTCAATCGTTCTGTCAACCCAAGAGTTGTTCAGCCGGAGTAGCCATTCCGATCTATCTGCGGGCGTCGCACTCGGCCTGAGCCCAAGCGCCTCGAGCGTCAATGGACCGCCTGCTTCCAGTAGTTCGACCGGACGCCCGGAGGAATCCGTGAGCGTCGCGAGTTGGGCAGACGTCAATCGTGTCGCATAAGTGACCGTTTTCGTCTGGTATCCCAACCCCTTGTCGTAGACGTATTCCGTCAGGACACCGTCCGGCCCGATTTGGGCAATTTTCTGATTTCGTGCGTTATACAGGTAATGTGTGCTCTGTCCGTTCGCGTCGGTTGACATGCGCGGCCGACCATCCGCGTCGTACCAGTTCTTCGTCTGCGAAACGAGTACACCTGAAGTGGTATCGGCAACCGCAACGAGCTCGCCCGCCGCATTCCAGCTCGACGTACGGGTCAGGCCATTTGCGAAAGTGACCGCGACCGTATGATTCTTGTCGTCATACTGATACACCGTGAGCGCTCCATCGAAACTCACGGAGGTCAAAATCCGCCCCAATCCGTCATAGGTGATCTGCTCAACCTTCTCGTTGCCCGATTCGCCCACGTAGCGCTGCAGTAAACGCCCGTGCGGGTCGTAGACGTAACGCGTTTGCGAAACGATGCCAGTCGGATCACCCGTTCCGTCTGCGAGGAGACGTTCGTACCGTGTCTCGACTGCCAGATTCCCCCGCCAGTCGTAGGTAGAGTCAATACGCAACGCATGCTGCCGATCACTCGACGCTCCCGCCCATGCGTCGAGAGAACCGACCGACAGTGCATCTGTCTCGCCGAGTCCCGTATTGTCGAATACCGCATTCTCGTAACGGATTTCCGACACGCGTTGTCCAACCGCGTTATATCGATACTCCGTGACTCGACCCTCGGCGCTGACGACATACCGGATATGACCTTTATCGTCGTAAGCGTAACGTGTCGTCTGAGAAGAAAATTCTGGTCTACCGAGCGTACTGATAACCGTTTCGGTCAGCAGCTCGTTCTTCGAGCCAAACGTGCGCCTGACTTCTGTTCCGATACCTCCGCTCGACGTCACGAGATTGCCGGCCTTATCGTAGACAAGCCACGCCCCCCCCAACACGTTGTCTGTCTGCGAATAAAGATTACCCTCAGCATCGTAGTCAAAGGCAATCCATTGACCGTCCTGCTGACCGGTAGTCGGCCGCTTCTCAACACTCTTCAGCCGCCCCGCATCGTCCCAATACAAAACTTGCACGAGACCAAGAGGATCGGTCACGGTCGTTTGCCGACTTGCAAGGTCATACTGCAATCGCGTGATCCTCATTGCGCCGTTATCCGCCGCCTGAGCAATCGTCGCGACACGATACTCACCGTCAATCAACTGGTACGTGAATTCCACTCGGGAACCATCGGTTTGTCCGATAGACGCAATCCGGTCGCTCGTACCGTCATACGCGTACGCCGTCGTAAACACGTTGCCGTCGGCAATGCTGTTGTCTTCCGGCGAGAGGTCGGTCACGACCTGCGACAATCGCCCCTGCGCGTCGTAGGCATAGCGCACCGTGGTCTCGGTCGCCAACTGCCCGTTCGCTTGCTGATAGACCGAACGCAGCGCCGAAAGCCGCCCGGCCGCGTCGTAGTCAAGATAGGTGACATCCCCGCCCGCCGTCGTGATCTGTGCGAGCTGACCCGAGGCGGTATAGCCGTACTTCACGGTATTGCCGTCGACGTCCCGGCTCGACACCAGCCGCCCGCCCTGGGCCGCGTCGTACGTTTCCATCACGTGCTGGGTACCATCGGCCCACGTCCAGCTGTTCGTGGCAGCATCGAACTGCAGGGTCGCACGCGGCCCCGTCGTCGTCACGGCCGTCGGTCCGGGCTGATTCGCGTCGCCGACGTTCGCACCGACACCTGCCGTCGACACATAGAGATTGCGCGCGGCATCGAACGCAAACTTCGTTTGCGAGCCGTCCCAGTCGGTCAGCGTGATCGTGCTGCCGACCTCGTTCAGTGTGCCGGTCAATCCGTCCACGGCACGGGAGGCGCCTTCACGCCAGTTGAGCTGCCCAAGGCTGTTGTACGCGCGGTACACAGCGCCGTTGATGCCCTGACCCAACAGCAGTTGGTCGCGATCGCGCAGCATCAGGTTGCCGTTCGCCGCGTTGACGTAGACCTGTTCGCCCGTCTGGCCGAACACGGCGTTACCCAGCACGCCTCTGTTGCCCAACGCCGTGGACGAAGATGATTGCAGACCCAGCCCTTGGCCCGTAACGATCGCTACCATGCGCTTGCTCTCCCGTATTCGGTGTGGTTGCCGCCTGGCCAGATGGGCCGGATACGGCTTTCATGCGGGAGTTATCTGAAACGTTGGAAATTCGTTTAGCGATCTGACCCAAAAGTTACATTCTGTTACAAATAGACTGCATGACGTAGAAACATCCGTTCCCGAACATTTGTTAATTGCCTTGAGCGACCGCCAACTGGTCGGCCATTTGCCTTAACATCCAACCGGCATATTGGCTCATGTCAAACAGGATCGACCGACCATCGGGCATCGATCGCTGGATGTTCTATCGGCAGGCCCGCCCGAGGCACCGATTTCATCCGCATACTAGGGTCGCTCATATTCCAGAGCACGTTGGTTTTCATGGGGGCCGCTTATCGAGAGCGAGCTGCGTGATCACCGCATAGCGGTATCCAAGCGCCGGCGGTTGGGAGCACCGCCGTGCATCGCGATCAGCGGCATCACTCGGTTCGTCGTCCCGTACCCGTGCGAATGGGCTTCGGTCGGATCGAGATCGTCAGGCTTCGAACCAGGGCAGCCGACTTGGACTTCAGTTTCATTGCGTTCCTCGAAAAGAAAAAAGCGAGGAACGCCCGTACGGGGAACGCTCCCCGTCAGGCTTAAGAATGTGTCTGCATATCGATCCGGGGAAGACTGGGGAAAAATTGCGAATGGCGGTTTCGGGAACACTGAAGCGCCGTGATCGCTAGGATTCGCGCACGCAAGTCGGTTACCGAATCGTCAGTACGGTCCCCATCGTCAACGGGATGGGGCGGCGCATGACGCTCGATACGCTGCAGCGGCGCTTTCGAGAGGGCTCGGTGGGCGGCTGGCGTCGAGGATGAAGACTTTCAGTTGCGAGATTTGCGCGCCAAAGTCGGTACCAATGAGACTGGCAGCACAGGCGACGGTCGGCAGGCTCAAATGCAACTCGGGTATACATCCGCCACCATGACGGGGCACTACGTGCGCAACTACCGCGCGGACACAGTGAAGCTGACCAAATGATGGCTTTGGGAAAAAAGTATAAATTTGCCGAAATCAATCGCGCTACGTTTGATAGCGCGAGATCCGCTATAAGCCATGTGGCGGAAGGCAGCCGACTACAACCATCGGTCGCGGAGACCCGCCAGGTAAGGCTCCCGCAGTCGAAGATAGCCAGCTATCCACAAATCTTCCCATATCGGGCCCAGCAGCAATCCAATATCGGCCCGAATACCTTACCGGCAAAGGGATGCCGATAAGTTTCCCGCCAAAATGCCCAAAAAGTCGCTCGCACGGTCCCGATTGTGTTCGAGTCGCCCCACAAGCCGCCGCGGGGCCGGCATGTGGTTTCCGACGAGAAGATAGACGTAGGCCCGAAGACTGGCGCGGCCCCGGACCTCGTCGGCAAAGAGAGTGGCGCGACTGCGCCACGCCTCACGAATGATAGGCCGTCTCCCCGTGCGAGCTGACGTCGAGCCCTTCACGTTCGCCGTCGCCGTCGACACGCAGGCCGATCGTCATATCGACGAGCTTGAATGCGACGACCGACACGACCGCCGACCACACGAGCGAGGTCCCGACGCCCCAGCACTGTGCAATCAGTTGCTCGCCGATGTGGTAATCGGCCACCTTGTTCGCGACGTAGTCGTAGATCCCGGTTCCGCCCAGCGACGGCGACGCGAATACCCCGGTGAGCAGCGCACCCGCGATCCCGCCGATGCAGTGCACGCCGAATACGTCGAGTGAATCGTCGACACCGAGAAGGCGCTTGAGTCCATTGACGCCCCAATAGCAGACGATGCCCGCGATTCCCCCCATCACGATCGCACCCATCGGCCCAACGAATCCACATGCCGGAGTGATCACGACCAGGCCGGCGATCGCACCGGACACCGCGCCGAGCATCGACGGCTTCTTCTTCAGCGACCACTCGACGAAAGTCCACGACACCGTCGCCGCACATGTTGCCAAAAGCGTCGTGACGAATGCGAGCGTGGCCGCGCCGCTTGCCTCGAGCGCGGAACCCACATTGAATCCGAACCAGCCGACCCACAGCAGCGAACCGCCGATCATCGTCATCGTCAGGTTGTGCGGCGCCATTGTTTCCCGGCCGAACCCCGCCCGCTTGCCGATCATGATCGCACCGACCAGAGCCGAGATGCCCGCATTGATATGCACCACGGTGCCGCCGGCGAAATCGATCGCCCCCTTCTGGAACAGGAAGCCGGCAGTCACGTTGGCCTTGTCGGCCGCCGCGCCGCTCGTGTAAGCGTCGGGGCCCGGCCAATACCAGACCATGTGCGCGATCGGCAGGTACGAAAACGTGAACCACAGCACCATGAACGCCAGCACCGCGGAGAATTTCGCGCGTTCGGCGATGCCGCCCACGATCAGCGCGGGCGTAATCGCGGCGAACGTCAACTGGAATGACACGTAGATGAACTCCGGAATGACGACACCCTTGCTGAACGTCGCGGCGGTGGAGTCCGGCGTGATGCCGACCAGGAACGCCTTCGAAAGGCCGCCGAAGAACGCGTTGCCCTCGGTGAACGCGACGCTGTAACCGTACACCGCCCATAGCACGCCGAGCAGGCAGAACACGACCAGTGTCTGCATCAGGATCGACAGCATGTTCTTGGCGCGCACCATTCCGCCGTAGAAAAGGCCAAGCCCGGGCGCCGCCATCATCACGACGAGCAGCGTCGCGACGATCATCCACGCGGTGTCGCCCTTGTTCGGCACCGCCACCGCCTTGTCGTTCGCGAACGCGGGCAACGCCTGCATCGCGAGCCAGGCCCACAGAATCCAGCCAATCGTCTTTTTCATGTCGTTTCCCAGAATCAAGGCCTGCGCCGCACCGCGATGCACGTGCGAACCGATGACCCACCAGCAACACAAGGAATGGCCGCGACACCGCACGGATGCACGGAGCGAGTCGCGCCGTCTGAATCGGCCGACGACACGGCGCCGCATGCCGCAAGACGGCGTCGTGTCATGCGAACCGTCACACCGCGGTCATGACCGCTCGCCCGGAATCCACGACGTGCCGGCCAGCGGCACGCGCGCCATCGCGGCCGCCTCCACCGTCAGCGCGACGAGATCTTCCGGTTCCAGGTGGTGAACGTTCTGCTTGCCGCATGCGCGCGCGATGGTGGTCAGCTCCATGTTCAGCGTCTTCAGGTAGTTCCGCACACGGCGCGCGCCCTCTTCCGGCTCGAGACGCTTTTCGAGGACCGCGTCTTGCGTCGTCACGCCCACCGGACACTTGCCGGTATGACAGTGATGGCAGAAACCCGGCGACGTATGCAGCGCCGCGTAATCCGCCGCAGCCGAATGCAGCATGCCGTCCTGGAAGTACGATTCGCTGTTGCAGCCGAGCGCCATCAGCACACCCTGGCCGATCGCGACCGCGTCCGCGCCGAGCGCGAGCGCCTTGGCGACGTCTGCACCGGTGCGAATGCCGCCCGACACGATCAGTTGAACCTGCCCCTTCATGTTCAGGTCCTCGAGCGCGGCGACGGCCTGACGGACCGCCGCCAGCGTCGGAATGCCCACGTTCTCGATGAAGCAGGTCTGGGTGGCCGCCGTGCCGCCCTGCATCCCGTCGACCACGACGACATCCGCGCCCGCATGCACCGCGAGCTTCACGTCGTTGAACGTGCGCGTTGCGCCGACCTTCACGTAGATCGGCTTCTCCCAGTCCGTAATCTCACGCAGTTCCTGGATCTTGATCGCGAGATCGTCCGGGCCGGTCCAGTCCGGATGGCGACTCGCCGAGCGCTGGTCGACGCCCGCCGGAAGCGTGCGCATCGACGCCACGCGCGGATTGACCTTCTGCCCGAGCAGCATGCCGCCACCGCCCGGCTTCGCGCCCTGCCCGATCACGACCTCGATCGCATCGGCACGGCGCACGTCGTCGGGATTGAAGCCGTAGCGCGACGGCAGGCACTGGTAGACGAGCGTCTTCGACGAACGGCGCTCCTCCTGCGTCATCCCGCCGTCGCCGGTCGTCGTCGACGTGCCGGCCGCCGTCGCCGCGCGACCGAGCGCTTCCTTGACATTCGCCGACAGCGCGCCGAAGCTCATCCCGGCCACGGTGATCGGGATGTCGAGCACGACGGGCTTCTTCGCGAAGCGCGTGCCGAGCACGGTCTGTGTCGTGCATTTCTCGCGATAGCCTTCGAGCGGGTAACGCGACAGCGACGCACCGAGAAACAGCAGATCGTCGAAGTGCGGGACATGACGCTTCGCCCCGAGGCCGCGAATCTCGTACAAGCCGCGCTGGGCGGCCGTGTGGATGTAGTCGATCGTCTTACGGTCGTAGCCGTACGACTCTTCCTGCTGCAAGCGGGCGAAATGAATGGGTTTGACTTCCATGGCGTTGTCTCGATGGAGCGTGGATTCAATATTCCTGGTTCGCGTCGGCGTTCCAGTGGTAGAGCGTGCGGGCCGAAGCGATGCGCCTGAACGCGCGCGGATCGTGGTCGAGCCCGGCCGCATCGAGCAGCGCCGCGACTGCACTGAAGTCGGCGTCGGCCATCGGCTCGAACTGCGCGTCCGCGCCGAGCGACTTCACTTCGCCCTTCACGTAGAGCACCGCTTCGTATAACGAATCACCGAGTGCGTCGCCCGCGTCGCCGCAAATCACCATCCGGCCTGCCTGGGCCATGAATGCGGAGAAGCTGCCGACCGACCCGCCGACGACGATGTCGCCGCCTTTCAGCGAGATGCCGCAACGCAATCCGGCATCGCCATCGATCACGAGCAGCCCACCGTGCGCGGAAGCACCGGCGCCGTTCGACGCGAAACCCTTCACGTGTACCTTGCCGCTCATCATGTTTTCCGCGACGCCGGTCCCGGCGCTGCCCTCGATGACGATCGTCGCGCGCTTGTTCATGCCCCCGGCGTAATAGCCCGCGTGGCCGTCGATCGTCACGGTCACGTCGGCGTCCACGCCGACCGCGATGTTGTGCGCGCCGTTCGGCGAGGCCACGACGATCGCCTGCCCGTCGAGTACGTCCGCGCTGCCGTGCAGGTACTGGTTGACGTCCCGGACGGTGGCGCGTTCAAGGTCGAATGTCATGCGTTCCATACGTACATCTCCTCGGGTGCGGGTTCGAATACCTTGGCGTTCCTGATGTCCGGCAGATGCGCGAGCGAACGGAACTCCGACGCGATCGCGACGTAATCGTCGTTCTCGGCGACGACGGCCGGCTTGCACGCGAACGGGTCGCGAATCAGCGCCAGCTCGGTGGGTGTCCCCATCAGGAACGTGTAGAAGCCGTCGAGCTCCTCGAAGCCCTTCTGCAGTGCCACGGGCAGCGTGTCGCCTTCGCGCAGTCGCCATTCGAGGAAGCGGCACGCCGCCTCGGTGTCGTTGTCGGTATCGAAGTGAATGCCCTTCGGCTCCAGCTTCCGGCGCACGCCGTAAGGGTTCGAAAGCGAGCCGTTGTGGACCAGGCAGAAATCCTCGCCGGCCGTAAACGGATGCGCGCGATCCGGCGTCACCGCCGACTCGGTCGCCATCCGCGTATGGCCGACCAGATGAGAGCCCTTGAGGCCACCGAACGCGTAACGCGCGGCGATGTCGGCGGGCAGGCCGATGTCCTTGTACAGGTCGATCGAGCGACCGACCGACAGCAAGTACACGCGCGGATAGTGCTCGTTCAGCCAGTGCCTGACCGTGTCGGCCTGCGCGTGAACGGTCAGCACCGCGTGGTTGCCCTTCGCATCGACACGCGCCGCCGCGTCGACGCACGCCTTCAACCGGTCGAGCAGCACGTCCCACGGAAAGTGCTCGCCTTCCTCGGTAAAGCCCGAGTACAGGCTCAGCTTGCGCTGGGCCGGCTCGACCGCGTCACCGAACACAGCGAGGCCGGCCGAGTCCGGGCCGCGTTCGGTCATGCCGATCAGCATCGGCACCATCAACTCGCCCAGCCGGTCGCGCAACGCCGGTGTCTTGACCAGCAATCCTACGATTCCACACATGTTGCCTGCTCCTCAGAAAAATTCGACGTACTGCTTGATTTCCCAGTCCGATACGTGGCGCATGTATTCCAGCCACTCCATTCGCTTGAGCTTGATGAACTCGTTGACCACCGGCCCGAGCGCATCGCAGATCGTCCGGTCGGCTTCGAGCGCGTCGAGCGCCTCGCCGAGGTTTTGCGGCAGTACGCCGATGCCGTGGTCGCGGAGTTTCTGTGCGGGCCACTCGTACAGGTTCTCGTTCGCGGGCGCGCCCGGCGACAGGTCGCGGTCGATGCCGTCGAGCCCGGCGACGATCACGGCGGCCGTCGCGAGATACGGGTTGCACGCACTGTCCGGCAAACGCAGTTCGATTCGGCCGCCCGGCATCCGCACCATCGTCGAACGGTTGTTGTCGCCGTAGCTGACGTACGCAGGCGCCCAGGTCGCGCCGGTCAGCGAGCGGCCGACAACGAGGCGCTTGTACGAGTTCACCGTGGGGTTGCAGAGCGCCGTCAGCGCGGGTGCGTGCGCGAGCAGGCCCGCCGTGAACCGGTAGCCGAGCTTCGACAGGCCCATGCCCAGCGCGTCGCCGTCGTCGGCGAACAGGTTGCGCTTGCCGTCGCTGATCGACATGTGCATGTGCATGCCGTTGCCCGGGCGGTTCGCGAACGGCTTCGGCATGAACGAGCAGATCATTCCGAGCTCGTTCGCGATTTCCGACGCCGCCATCTTGAAGAACACGTAGTGATCGCACGACGTCAGGCAATCGGTGTACGTGTAGTTGATTTCGAACTGTCCGTTCGCATCCTCATGATCGATCTGGTAAACGTCGATGCCGACCGCGCGCAGCGATTCGGTGAGCTTTTCCAGGAACACACGCGTGCGGGACAGCCCCTTGTAGTCGTAGCAGGGCTTCGCCAGCGTATCGCTCGGATCGCACGGCTCGAGCGTGCCCGACGCCGAGCGCTTCAGCAGCGAAAATTCGGGCTCGAGGCCGATAAAAAGCGTCCAGCCGCGCTCGGTCAGGCGGGCAACCTGCTTCTTCAGCGTCACGCGCGAATCGAACGCCCACGGTGCGCCGTCGACGTGACCGTCGCACGCGATGCGTGCCAGCCCGGACTGCCACGGCACCGGCGTCAGCGTCGCGAGATCGCCGACCGCCATGTAGTCCGGCCCGTTCGGCTCGATGCCGACACCCCAGATCGCAAAGCCCGCGAAACCCGCGCCCGCGGTAAGCACGCTGCCCAGATGCGCGACCGGCACCGACTTCGCCTTGGCCACGCCGTGAATGTCGACGAATTGCGCGAGCACGTACTTCACGCCGTGTTGCGCGAGATATGTCTGCGCTTCGTCCACCGAGTCGAAGCGCGGTACGCTTCCAAGCGCGTTGGCTGGCAACGGGCTCGCATCGTTCAGGTTCATCGTCTCTCCTTGCAACTGCTTCGTTCACTGGTTTGCGGATTCCGCCCGACTGGCGAGCGGCCCATTGCGCGACATGGGCAAGCACCGTGTCCGGTACGTTGCGGCCACACCTTCTGCCTACGACGGGATTTATTGATATGAAACAATAATTCCTTGTATGAAACTTTCGGCGCGCAGGCCAGCGCTCGCGACCATGCCAGCGCGCACGCCGCAATCTGCTACCCTTGCCCCTTTTCGAGGTCGACGATGCACACCGCTGACGACACCAAGACCCCGCTCGAACGCTATCTCGGGTCGACCATCCGCGAGCTTCGCCAGCGCCACGGCCTGACCATCGCCCAGGTTGCCGAACAGGCCGGCATCAGCCGCGGCATGCTGTCGAAGATCGAAAACGCACAGACCTCGACCGGCCTCGACGTACTTCACCGCATTGCGCAGGCGCTCGGCGTCTCCATGGCCGTGCTGTTCCGCAACTTCGACGTCCCGCAGGGCGGTGCCCAGCTCGTGAAGAAAGGCGCCGGCATGGAAGTCGTCCGCAAAGGCACGAAAAGCGGCCACACCTACCATCTGCTCGCCTACGACCAGGGTCCACGCAAAATCTTCGAGCCGTTCCTGATCACGATGGAGGACCAGGCGGAACGCTTTCCCGTATTCGAGCATCCTGGCACCGAGTTCATCCACATGCTCAAGGGCGTGATCGAATACCGGCACGGTCAGCAGACCTACATCCTGCATCCGGGCGACACCCTGACGTTCCGCGCCGACGTACCGCACGGCCCGGAGCGCCTGATCAAGACGCCGATCCAGTTCCTGTCGATCTTCGTCTACGGCCCGCCTGCCGACGAATGACCTCCGCGTTGCAAGAGATAACGCAAGCGTCGTGCCAGGTTTATCTGCAGGAATCAAAGATTCCCGTGGATAAACACTTCGAGCAGAACGGCGCCCGTGCGTCACCGGGTGACGACCCACTCCCTGCGTACTACGGGTGCGGCTCCACGCCAACTTCGGTGCAACGCCGCACTGATACGGGAACCACGGTTACGAAGATGTATCAGTGACCCTTATGCTGCGATCGGCGGCAGTGCCGCCAGCACATCCAGCGCCGCGCAGATCATGCGGCGCACCGTCGGCTGCACGAGCGCCGCGCGCGCGGTGTCGTAGGCGAACGGGACGGCTTCGTCCATGTAGGTCGACTGGCACATCTCTAGCTGGATCGCGTGCACACCGCGCGACGGCCGGCCGAACGAGCGGGTGATGAAGCCGCCCTTGAAGCGGCCGTTCGCGACCGACGTGAACGGGCTTGCGGCGGCCTCGCGCTCGACCGCGGCCTGCACGGACGGCGCGACGGTCCTGCTGTCCTGCGTGCCGATGTTCAGGTCCGGCAGCTTGCCGTCGAACAGCCGCGGCAGCGTGCTGGCAATGGAGTGTGCCTCCCACAGCAGCACGTGCCCGTGGCGCTCGCGCAGCCGTGCCAGCTCGGCCGCCAGCGCCGTGTGGTACGGCTGCCAGTATGCTTCGACCCGGCGGCCTTTCTCCGCCGGATCCGGTGCGCATCCTTCGCGATAGACGGGCTCGCCTCGAAACGTTTCGGTCGGACACAGGCCCGTCGTCGTCTGGCCCGGGTACAGGCTCTCGCCGTCCGGCGGACGATTGAGGTCGATCACGTAACGCGAGACCGTGGCACCGAGCATCGTCGCGCCGAGCGTGGTCGCGAACGCGTACAGCCGATCGAGATGCCAGTCGGTATCGGCAAGCGTCAGCGCGCGGTCGGTGTACGCATCGCGCAACGGCGCGGGTATGGCGGTTCCCAGGTGCGGAATCGAAATCAGCAGCGGCGCATCGCCGCGTTGCAGCGTGTAAAGGTCGTTCATCAGGGCTCCGGACGAATTAAAGCAATGCATCTTCGGGCAACTGCGGCACCGCGCGCGCGAGCGCGGGCCGGATCGAATGGTCGAGCACGGCGCGCGTCAGCTCGACGATCTCCGTGACGAAGTCCTCCCACTCACCCTGCCGATGCAGGAGAAAGAAATCGCGCCGGCCGAGCCGGCCGGACGGCAGCGGCACGACCGCGACATCGCCGAGGTAATGGCGCGCCTGCCACAGGCACAGCGGCGTCGAGATCGCGAAACCGAGTCGGGCGGCAACCAGGCTCAGCAGCGGATCGGTCGCGTCGAATTCGAAGCGCCTCGGGCAGTCGATGCCGAGATGGCGCGCGAACCGTTCGACCTGCTGGCCGATCACGGAGCGCGCGGTGTAGCGGATCAACGGCAGTTCGGCGGCCAGCGTTCGCCAGTCGACCTTCGGGCGCCCGGCCAGATGCGCGCGCGCGACGACCGCGACGAAGGCTTCCGAGAACAACGGCACTTCGACGATGCGCGCATCGCTGAGCGTGGTCTGGGTACATACGGCGACGTCGATCTCCCGGTCATGCAACTGCTTGCTCAATCCCGGCGTGATCCCCGACCACATCGAAATCTGCCGCGACGTGCCCGACACCGCCCGGATCAACTCCGGCCCGACCGTCGCCGCGAACGAATCGACGCAGCCGAGCCGCACGGGCAGCCGCCCCGTGTCCGACGCGTCGCCGACGCGCGTGCTGACCATCTGCGCATGCTCGAGCAGCGGACCGGCCAGCTCCAGCAAGGCCCGTCCGGCGATGTTGGGGCGCGGCGGGCGGCTGTCGCGATCGAACAGCACCGTCCCCTGCTCGCGCTCGAGTGCGGAAACCGCCTGGCTGATCGCGCTCTGGCTGACGCCGATGCGCCTGGCCGCGCCGGTCATCGAACCGGTCTCGCACACGGCGACGAAGGCCTGCAGCGCACGCAGGTCGATGGGCGGTGGGGTACGTCGCATAGCGGCTCCAGTGGCGGCGGGGTCGGCCGTTCGGCAATACGGGATGAATGGTGCGCCGGTTCGGCCTGCCCGGGCGCTGGATGAGTGCTACCGGGCACGTTGCATAAGTTTGCCTAATACAAAATTCGGCGCTGCCGCGGCTCCCTAGAATCGGCTCGTCGCTTACCCAGAGGGAAACCATGAGCCACTTCGATTTCATCGTGATCGGCGCCGGCGTGATCGGCACGTCGGTCGCGCATCATCTTGCGTCGCTCGGCGCACGCAACGTGCTCGTCATCGAACGCGGCATGATCGGCGCCGGCACCACGTCGCAATCGTCCGGCCTGCTGCGCACGCATTACTCGGTGCGCCAGAACGTCGAGCTGGCGCGCTCGTCGTGGTCGGCCTTCAACCACTTCGCCGAATACGTCGGCGACGACGAGGCGTCGTGCGGGCTCGTCAAGTGCGGCTACATGATCTGCGCGCCGGAGGGGGCGAAGCTCGAGCCGCTGCGCGCGTCGCTCGACGCGCAGCGCGCGATGGACATCGAAGTGCAGTTGCTCGATCGTGACGACGCACACGCCCGCCTGCCGATCGCGCAGTTCGACGACGCCGCGCTGATCGGCTTCGAGCCGGAAGCGGGCTTCGCGGACGCATACCTGGTCGCGATGAGCTTCGCCAAATCGGCCCGCCGGCGCGGCGTGAAGATTCTCGAAGGCACGACCGTCACGGGCGTCGTGCGCGACGGCCGCCGCATCGTCGGCGTCGACACGAGCGCCGGCCGCTTCATATGCGGCACGCTGATCAGTACGCAGAACATCTGGACGCCGGAACTGTCCGGCTGGATCGACGTGCCGCTCCCCGTCAAGCCGGAACGGCACACCGTGCTGGCGCTCGAATGCGACGCACGTTATTCGTTCCAGATGCCGGCGTTCAAGGACCTCGGCTCGCCCGGCATGCTCTATTACCGCAGCTACGGCGGCAGCCAGATGCTGGTCTCCGAGGGCATCGTCGGCGAAACGCTGAACGCGCCCGAAACCGAACAGGGCGACATCTCGCTGGATTACGTCGCCGAAGTCGGCGCGCAGGTCGCCGAACGTTTTCCCGCCTACGAGACGGCCGGACTCGCGTCGTCGTGGACCGGCGTCTACGACGTGACCCCCGACTGGAACCCGGTGCTCGGCAACGTCGGCGACCTTGAAGGGCTCGTCGTCGGTTTCGGCTTCTCGGGCCACGGCTTCAAGTTGTCCCCCGGCATCGGCCGGCTGCTCGCGCAGCATGCGCTCGGACAGCCAACCGACGTGTCGCTCGCCCCTTACTCGCTCGAACGCTTTACGACCGGCGCGTTGCTCACCGGCAAGTACGGCCTGGGCGCCGTGTCCTGATTGTCATCCTTCCGACGAGATATTCCCATGCCCCTGAAGATACTGGTGCCCATCAAGCGCGTCGTCGATCCGAACGTGCGCGTGCGGGTCGGCTCCGCCGGCTCGATCGAGACGACCGGCCTCAAGACGTCCGTCAACCCGTTCGACGAATGCGCGCTCGAAATGGCGCTGCGCCTGCGCGAAGCCGGTCATGCCGCACAGGTGAGCGTCATCACGTGCGGCCCGTCCGCCTGCCAGGACGTGCTGCGCACCGGCCTCGCGATGGGTGCCGACGACGCGATCCTGGTCGACACCGGTGACGCTACCGCGTCGCTCGACTCGCTGGGCGTAGCACGGCTGCTGCACGCGTACCTCGGCACGTCGCCGTACGACCTCGTGCTCTGTGGCAAGCAGGCGATCGACGACGACACCGGCGGCGTCGCGCCGATGCTGGCCGGCCTGCTCGGTTGGCCGCAAGGTCTCGATGCAACCGCTCTGGTACCCGACGGCGACGGCTGGCGCGTCACGTGCGGCGACGACAGCGGCACCGCGATCTGGCGGCTGGCGGGAAGCGCCGTCGTGAGCGCCGACTTGCGTCTGGCCGAACCGCGCCGCGTGACGCTGCCGAGCATCGTCAAGGCCAAACAGAAGCCGCTCGCGATCATTCCCGCCGCTCGATTCACGGTCGACCTCGCGCCGTCGTCACGCGCGGTGCGACTCGACGAGCCCACCGTACAGCGCTCGGGTCACCGCGTGGCCGACATCGATGCGCTGATTGCCGCGCTCGCCGCACACAACGTCTTTGCCCATACAGGAGTCTGCGCATGAGAACGCTGGTTGTTGCCGAAGCCTCGGCCGACCATACGCTGCCGGACGTGGTCCGGCGCGTCGTGACCGCGGCAACGACACGCCGACATCCCGTCGACTTGCTGGTACTCGATCCCGCGACCGCTGCGGAAGCCGCGCTGATCGACGGCGTCGACCAAGTGCTCCGGCCCGATCTGCCGGACGCTTCCGGCCTCGTCGCGCCGGAAAGTCTCGCCGCGTTGCTGGCCGAGCTGGCACCGTGCTACACACTGATCGCGGCTGCCCATCGCACGCTGGGCCGGAATGCGTTGCCGCGGGCCGCGGCGCTCACCGCTGCGGCGTTCGTCGCGGACGTCACCGGCATCACAAACGACGGGCGCTTCGTGCGCGGCTGGTATGCGGGAAGCATCGTCGCGACCGTCGAAAGCGTGCGCGAGAACACCTTTGCGACCGTGCGCGCATCGTCGTTCGCGGCAGCCGGTGCGCGAGCCGAACCGGCACCGATCGATTCCGTAGCTGCCCCGCCCGCCTTCGCCGCGACCACACTGGTCGAACGCAACGGCGCCCAGACGGCCGGCATCGATCTCGCGAATGCACCGATCGTCGTGTCCGGTGGACGCGGGCTCGCGTCCAGCGAGAACATGGCACGGCTCGGCGCGCTCGCGTCGCGTGTCGGTGCAGCCCTCGGCGCATCGCGCGCCGCGGTCGACGCCGGCTACGCACCGAACTCGATCCAGGTCGGGCAAACCGGCAAGATCGTCGCCCCCGACGCCTATCTGGCGTTCGGGATCTCGGGCGCCGTTCAGCACCTGGCCGGCATGAAGGATTCGAAGTTGATCGTCGCCGTCAACAAGGATCCGGATGCGCCAATCTTCTCGTTTGCGGACGTGAGCTTCGTCGGGGACCTGTTCGACGTGATGGCCGCACTTGAACGTCACGTCGAGGCCGGAGGTGGCGCATGACGAACGCGGATTCCGGGCAGGAGCGCGCCCCGCGTGCGACTGCTTCGCTTTCCTCGACCGGGCGAGCACCGTGGACGTCACGCTTCCCGTCTATCCGGTTCATCGATTGCACGCAAATCGAGCCAGAGGCGTGGGCAAACGGCGCGGGCGTCACGCGTACGATCGCAAACCGCATCGGCCCGAACGGCAGCGTCGACTGGCGTATCAGTCTCGCCACGCTCGAGGGATCGGCCCGCTTCTCGCAATTTCCGGGCGTCGACCGGATCCTCGTGCCGATCGACAACACGAGCGTCGAGCTTCGCGCACAGGACGGGCATCTCGTCGCCCACCCGATCGTGCCGGCACGCTTTCCCGGCGACTTGCCGGTGTGGACGACCGATATCGCGCGGCCCATGCACGTGCTCAACGTGATGACGCGCAGAGCTTCGTGCCAGGCCGCCGTTAGCGTGATGACGCATTCGTGCCGCGTAACGCCTGCGTCAACGCATCTGCTGATTTGCGCGGCCGGCCGATGGCGCTTCGGCAGTGCGTCGCTCAGCACCCAGACGCTGCTGCCGATGCACGGTCTATGGCTCGACGACCGTGTAGAAGAACTCGATCTGCAATCCGACACACTTGACTCCCGTCTGATCTCGGTCGCGATCGAGTCAGTCGAACGCTGATCCTTGCCCGTTTATCCGCTCATGTCTCACGCCTCGCTTATCGAACAATACGGCCCGCGCGAATCGATGGAATACGACGTCGTGATCGTCGGCGGCGGCCCCGCCGGGCTGTCGGCGGCGATCCGGCTCAAGCAGCTGGCCGCCGAGAAAGGCGCCGAGATCGGCGTGTGCGTGCTCGAGAAAGGTTCCGAGATCGGCGCGCACATCCTGTCGGGCGCGGTGATGGACCCGCGCGCGATCACCGAGCTGTTCCCCGACTG